>NZ_JABSUT010000009.1:0-320734 GCF_013284285.1 Brevibacillus sp. HB1.4B | reverse complement strand
GGTAATTTGTCTTCTGTCTCAAACTATATTTTCATCGAATACTCGGAGTGCAAGTCTTTACCAATAGCGATCTGCCAAGCTGCTATAAAAGTGGCTGCTTAACACAACGGTAATTAAGAAAAGTAATTTTTCAAGGTAATCGAGTAGATAAGCACTCCAAAGATCAAGGCAACAATTCCTTGAATTCGGTTCCGATGTTTTAAATGAAAAAATCCTATAGCTAAAAATGAGAATAAAATCCCGAGAATTGCCCATAAGAACTTGTTTTCATTACGTAGTTTTGCTTCTCTAAACAACCAGATACTCATCAAGATACTAATAATCGGTAGAAACATGCAGTAGACCCCTTAAAAATCAAAGTGTTTACAAAATTATACAATACGAGATAGTTCAGGGGAATATGAACAAGTTATCACAACACACGATGTGATAAATGAGGAGGATGCACAATGAAACGAGTGAAAGTTCACTGGAGTTTAACTGCTAGTGTGATGCTTTTAGATGATGCTCTTGAAAGGGCTGGAATCGATTTGCGTAAGGACTATTCAATCGAAGTGGATGAAGACGGAAATTATATTTGCACACAAGAGTGACTTAACATTTCAATCGATTTGATAAATGAAGGGGGAAGGGTTATGCGTGAGATTAAATTTCGGCAATACGTTTGGGAAGACAGCAGCAAATTGAAAGGACAGATGGTTGGGTGGGATACATTGCTTGCAGAGGAATGCGAAGGTTTGAGTGCGGTTTTCAGCATCACTTTCAGCAATGCGAGTCCACTTATGCAATACACAGGTTTGAAAGACAAGAACGGCATGGAGATTTACGAAGGGGACATTAATGAGGCAGGGCATGACGATGGAGCCGTATATCTCGAAGTAGCATTCGACCAAGAACACGCCAGGTATGTTTTTATCGAAGTAATGCATCACTTGTTTTGCCTAACGGAATGAAATTTCGACATGTGTCTGCTTGAATAGATAAACCCTTGGGAAGAGGAGATTATGTTTGGAGCAATTTTATTAACGGGACCAATATTTGCGTTCGCTTTGAATGTAATTACTCCCAAAAGAAGTCTCCCTCTTCTATACGGCGACGGACGGGGAGAGACACTTGGCTTGACAAAAAAAAGAGCCACAGTAAGCGACTCTCTCATTATAATCTTATTTCCCGTAAGTATTTGTAGCCCAGACAGGATACCAGCCTTTATCAGCGTGCTTTGTGTTATAAACAACTGCATTACCGTCATCTTGAACAACTAGAATGTCGCCAGTGAGGTCAGCTGGCACGTTACTTTTTCCGTAATGGCGTGGAGCCCAATCTTCGGGAGCAAATCTCCATATAGTATAGCCTTTTCCCCTTTCTTGTAAACCAAGAGCTACTGGGAAATTAAGAGTTTTGGCGAATCCTAAATATTCGGGATAATATGATTTATAATAACCAGTAGCTGGATCAATATAATCAGCATGAAATTTAGCAGTGCCTGAAGCCCAGAGAGACGTTGTGGAATTATTGAAATTCTTATAAAGTACGAGATTTCCATCGTTCTGCATGATGAGGGAATATATACCATTATTCGAGGTTAACACTTGACCTTTTTCGAGTGTTTCACCAACTTTGAGCGTACTCTTTGCAGACGCCGCTGAGACAATGGAGAGCTGAAGAATGAATACCGCAAACAAAATTAATGAGAATTTTTTCATAAAAACCTCTGTTCTAATAGTATTTTAATTCTGGTGCAAAGCTTGTTATAAAGTGGTTGTGAGGAAATATTTACCGATAAAACTAGTGGTGCAAAAGATAAAAGGCAAGGATTGGAAGATGTTTTTCGATTTGTTCGTCCTTCTGATACCTTAGTGGTTTGGCGTTTGGATCGTTTAGGAAGGTATGGTCAGGAATTTTTAGGGTTTATTTAACACAACGTACACTTAAACATTAGCATCAACCTTTCTATGATAATACCAATATATTCCACTATATATGATGTCCATTCTCATTGCTTTAGGAGATATTGTCGAATAGTAGACAAGTGGACGACATTTTAGCAAAAGTGAGAAAAGCAAATGATCCTCTAATCAATAGATTTACGAGGATGATATTTTGCAAATTCCGGAGAGAGTGCTTGGCGAAGTGAAGTGAGTTCATGAGAGTGCAGACCCTTTAGCTTACTGGAAGCATCAAAGTGATTGTGAATATGACATAATCATAGGAAATTTTACGAAAATCCGGAGTTGTTAGAAGCTGTTTAACATAAGAGAAAGTAAGAAAACGAGAGCATGATCGCCCTCGTTCACTATGAAGATGGCTTCACTAGGTTTACACAAAACATTTGATAGACCCTAACCCACCACTGCATTTGTAATCATGTAGACTAATTTTTCCAGACTTTATAAATGGTCTACTTATAGGGGGTATTTATGGATAAACAACAAGTGTATGCTGCTGCCTCAATTATCGAATCTATGTATTATCGGTACCAACATACAAATTGGTTACATCGTCAAATTAGAAATCAAATAATTGCACAAATCTATATCAATTTAGAAGTACCACTTGAAGAAGCTAAAGATATATACCGTTTTGCTATAGAGAACAAAATTCCTAGGGTATGGTATGCACTGATCGAGAGAAGTGAAATAATTGATTTCCCTTCGAGAGAACTTATACCTGAGGCAGTACGTTTTATCAGTAAGGATTCATTGAACGAAATAATTGCTAAAAGACTTCGACTAGATGAAATTGAGGCTTCAGAAGAGAGTGAGGATTGAGTATCCAGGTACATATAAAAACTACTACTGCAGTGTTTAATTCATCGCGAGACCTTCATTTCAATATACCATAGGCACTTCCTCCACTCCCTCTATAGGTTGAGGAGGAAGTGCCTTTTGCGAAGCAAAACAATTGGAAGCAAAACAAAGGCAACCTGGGAACCATATGCACGATGTGGGGTGTTGTTATGTGGATCGATCAGAACAGCAGGAGAATGAAGCTTTTGACTGTTGAATATAGCCAGTGGATATCTATGGATCACATAACTGCTGTAAAAGCGGATTAAGGAGGGCTCTATGGCAAAGTCAACAACACCTAAAAGGCCGACTAGGGATGAATTTGAGTTAGAGGAATTAGGGAGTCAACTCATTGAAGTGAAAGATGATTGCGACGAAAGAGCGTTAACTGTTTGGGGGATGACCGAGAAAGTGCGCGGGCGGATCACAGTTCTTGATTCGCGTACAAGGCTAGTTATGTAGATGAAAACGGAACTATACGGAAAATACCATTCCTGGACATTATGAAAGTGAGTTACGAGTAATTACCAGCGCATCTCGCCTTTGTTTTTTTTTACGCTGACGCTGGATGTACATAACGAGCAACACGCTAAAGACTGCAAAGTGGTGATTCAGCAAGATTTGTTTTCGTCATAATGAAATCCCGCACTTATTCGAGTGACTACTGCAGTTTGTAGATCCGAAAAACACTGACAAGCACACACAGCCCCTATCCTGGTTAAAAGGTGGGGGCTGTTTGACGCTTGCCAACTAACCGGCCATTTCCCTACTTTACAAGTCCCTTCAAGTAATCCAGGAGCATCGGATAGAAATCCGGCTTGAAGTGAACACCGTTGTCCGCGTAACGGATGTTGTTGGCTCCAAAGAGGGGTGACAAGTCCACGTAATCGACTTTGACTTCATCGGCCAACTGTTCAAGCGCTTGGTTGAAGTCCGGAATGTTCGCATACCGCGGTTCTTGCTTCAGGGCTTCCTCGGTGACTGGCGGGATCGACAGGATGTGGATATTGGCCTTTGGTAGCTTGTTCCGGATGCTACCGATCAGCTGGCGAAAGCGCTCGACGAATTCCTGCTTGTCCGACAACCGCATGTCATTGCTGCCCAGCAGAATGAATACATGCTCCGGTACCCGGCTAGCGAGTTTCTCGACATTCATGAGGGCGAGAGAGAGCGTCGCGCCGCTCGGGGCAATGACATTCGCCGTATCCACTTTGTTCAGATAGGACAACGCCCCCAGGATGGAATCTCCCAGGAAAACACTGTGCCTGAACGTTGCTTTGTAGGCTTCGTTCGTATCGGCGACCGCCGGACCGCGCGTCTGATTGTCCAAATCCGTTTGCTCCTTCAAATAGCCCAACAGGATTGGATAGAATGCGTTCTTTAAATGAGAGCCGTCTTCATCGTATTGAATCTTGTGCTGCCGGAAAATGGGGGCAAGGTCAATGTAGTCTACTCCCTTCTCCTTCGCCATCTTCTGCAAGGCTGCGTTGAATTCTTCAATCTGCGGGTTCATGGACGCACCGAACGGTGATGCGGCATCTACCGGCGTAATCGACAGCACGTAGACGCGGGCCGCTGGCAGGAGTTCCCTTAGACGATCGACCAGCCTAGTGTATTTCTGTACGAATGTCTTCTTCGCTTCTTCTGACGGTTCCCTGAGATCGTTCTGCCCCATTGAAAGGAACACATGCGAAGGCTTGCGGCCCGCGATCTCTTCGACGTTGTCCAGTGTAGTTTGAACTGTTGCACCCACCCCCCCCATAACGTTCGCTTCAGGCAGCAGGTCATCGTTCGTCAGCCCTCCAATAATGGAGTCGCCTACGAACAAGCTGCTGCCGAACAATTCCTGGACGCTGCCTGAAGGCGCCTGTGTCGTAGCGAGCTGAGTCTGCCGCTTGTCGTCGACCGAGCCGCAGGCGCCGAGGGTCGATAGTATCGCCGCTAACAGTAAAATGCTTACCCATCGTTGTACCATTTTCATGCGCAATATCTCCTTCTTGCAAGATACCCATATCATAGAAGAGAGAAATCAATATCGAGTGCAGACGAGGTCAATATTAGGTGCAGATGAGATCAATATCGTGTGAAAATGTAACAAGCAACGTCTTCGTTTGACCTTTCGCGAAATTTATGAAGGATTATTTTCTAAGGTATGCTTCGCTCGCCAGTATTCGTTTGATTTTATTTTAGTTGGCTAGAGAATAACCCGTCCCTATTTTAAGGGGACGGGCTTTTGCTGTGAAATGTCTATTCGTATGCGGACTTTGCGGGTATACGAAACAAATACTTTATTTGACCACGAGGTACAAGATTATTTTAGTAAATAAAATGATTAAATTTGTACACGCTTAAACAAGCAAAATCGTACACGTTCGCATTGACGTTTATTGGTAATTATGACATATTTTGAGGAAGTGAACCTTTTCAGAAAGGATGATTTTTTGTGAAACCTAATCAAAACCAATTTTATAAGATTGCCAATAAATCTTTCGACGCTGTCGCTGTATTGACTGCTCAGGGTGTCGGATTTCCACTGCTTTCGGTAACGTGGGCTGAGTGGGATACTCAACGATTTATGTTCGTCCCGCTTAATAATAATTATTATGCGATTGTCGATAAATTCGGCGGCAATGTAGCGGATTCTGTAGATACGAAACCCGGACATTGGGTGCTGACGCCGCAGTGGAATGGGGGGGATACTCAACAATGGTTCCTACATGATTTGGAAGGTGGTTACCAAAAAATTAGCAACAAATTATCCGGCTTAGTAATAGATACTTCGTTTCCTAATGTGCTGATGTCGCAGTGGAATGGGGGGATACTCAACGCTGGCTTCCTGAAGCTGTAGAAAGTTTTACATTACCTTCTGTTCCAACGTATCCAGTACCAGCTGTTCCTCAATATGAGGATATAAATGATACATTACCAGAGTTTACCGAAAAGGTTACAACTCATTATACGCTAGCACCATTTATTGCGGTTGACGATCCTCATTATAAGGATACTCCACAACAAATAAAAACCAATCCCTATTATTTATACGTAAGAAAACAATACTGGAGGCGAGTAGCTTCACATACACTTGCTCCAAATGAAGTACACAAATATTCACAAACCACAGGTATGACGCAGGAAGATCAAAATATGGTGTCAACAACCGTTGGTCATACGATTGGGGCAGACGTAGGATTTCAATTTGGAAAGGAGGATAAGTCGCATTCTTCTGCTAGTCTGTCTTATCAATATACAACGCAACTAGCAACACATGAGAGTCACACAACCACAAAATTGACTGAAGAGACAAAAGAATTGTCAATTGACAACCCGAATCCCTATATTGTCGCATGGTCTAAATATGTATTGGTTTCAGAATATAGTGTACAGCGTTCAGACGGTACACTCGTATGGGAACCATGGACAGTAACAGATCCAAATACAACACAATCTAGTTACTATCCTCTAACAGCAAAGCTTTTGGATAATTAGAACAGTTACAACAAGCTACCCAGTTCAAGCAATGGTTGGAAGTCCAAAAAACGACATGCCAGAATGTATTCAAGAAATAGCAAACCCGTCCCTGTTTTAAGGAGACGGGTTTGACGAGAACTTTCCCTCATCTAAAGTGAGGGATTTTTTATAGGAGAAAATGGTATTTGGATACAGGTTGATCGAGTTATAATGTTGAACTATTTACATTATATGGTAAAATGCTTTTATAAGGAGTGTGGTTGATTTGATTAAAACATGTCGTAATGTTTTTCTTGTAGGAATTATTTGTTCAATGGCGTTATTTGGTTGCTCTAAGATTTCTGAAACATCTGAAGATAAAACGATAAAAGCTGCTCAATCTAACACTTTGGAGAAAGTAAAAAATGGTCAATTAGAAGGTGTATCAATTGGCATCGGAGCAACAAAAAAAGAGGTGATAGATAAACTGGGAAAGCCAATTGAAGGTAGAAATTCGGAGTATGGATTTAGTGCATATTATGATGGTTTTAATTTTCAATTTGAAGACTATGCCAATTCAATTGATGAAGTGAATGATAATAGTAAAGTCGTCATGATGAATGCAGAGCCAAAGACAGTTGGGCTTACTGGAACACCTGAGGAAATCAAAAAAATCTTGGGAGAACCTTCTCGCGAGTTTATGGATGATGCGGGCGGAGATGCTTTTATATTGGAATATGAAAACAATGGAAATTTACTAATTCTTAAGTTTGATACAAAAGATAGTCCAGTCAAAAATATTACTCTCCGGATTAAATAAGTCAGGTATTCTGGCTTATTTTTTCTTTCATAACAAGTTCAAGATGAGGGAAATTGTCAGTCAAAGTTTATAAACTCATAGCCCGAGGTATTGCCTTGTTTGGCAACAACACGGGCTAGAAAGGCTTAGTTCGAATACAGTTTATTATCTTTAATATCCAATGAATGTCTTATTAATTACCAAAACATAATGGATATGAATGAAGGGAAGTGTTATACCCTAACTAATTATTGTTTTTTTGCTTCTGCTTTCGCTTCTCGATCTATTTCTTCCACATCTTCGTCAGTTAGATGAAACTGTTTTTTTAGGTTTGTTAAAGTTCTATCTTCAGGCTCATTACCATTCAACCACTCATTGAAAGCATCTTCCCCGATATGATCTATCAGTACTTGGTCAATGAAATACTCAGGATTGTCATAATTTTCATGGTTATGGTTGCTATGATCACTTTCATCTGATAATAGGGCAAAACGCTTGAAATCATTTGGCCAAAAATATTCTGGATTGATAGTGTCTGAGAAGTTTGGGTTCTTTTTCCCTTCATTATTTACATCAAAGTGTAAATGGTAACCCCTTCCAGCTTTTTCGCCTGGAGCTCCTGTATTCCCTGATTTACCAATTCTATCTCCTCTGCTAACAACCTCATATTTTTTAACAGAGTAGTTATCTAAATGCAGGTACCTAGTGATCAATTTGTTTCCATTAGGGTCTTCATCGTCATGTTCAATTGTCACATACTTAATTGGGGCGCTTGTATAGATACCAACTGCAATAACCTCACCATCAGCAACTGAATAAACTGACTCTAGTTTTACACCGATATCAATTCCTTTGTGCTTACCACCATCTGGATCTTTGTCTTTATAATTTCCAGTAATATCTTTACTAGTGGTTGGCCACCTCCACCCCAGCGAAGAGTATGGATCATCAGGAGTGGACATAGTTTTTACATCAGTGGCTTGAGCTAAAGAAGTACTACTAATACTTAGTGAAATTACTGTAGTAAGTAATCCCAAAGTAAATCGTTTCATTGATTCAGAAACCTCCTTGTTTTATGCAAAAATGTAAATATTATCAAATTAATTCTAGCATTAATAATATAAAATTCAATATATTTTTATGGTCATTTATTTTTAGATTTCTTAACGGAAGGGTGGATATTTGGTAGCGAATATGCTTTCCCCCGATCATGTACCGTTTCAGCTTCTCTCGAAACACTCCAGCAGCGAGTGCCAGTTCCACAACGAATGCCTGAGCACTCCCCAGAGACCGATTTCGTTTGGCCCGACCATTAAAAATGGAATTGTCCATTTTTTCGCGAATGGGGGCTTGAATAATCTTTTGATCCCTTGTCTAAACTGCGGATAGGTCAGTTAATTGAAATTACAAGGTGATTTGAATGAATAAATCCGCAGATATTCTCGAAATTTTAATTCAGCAAATAATAGAGGATGATCGACTGGTTAGAATTGTTGATACCGAGATTACTAGAAAGGATAGAGACGAGAGGGGAGCCTAAGATTGAAAAGTAGTTATCTGTTAATGAAGCAGCCAGATACCTGAACATTTCATCGGACGTGATCTACCTAATGGTACGATAAGGTTCATTACCAGCATCTCGACTCGGATCAATAAGTTCACGAAAATCAGCACTTCGGTTTCAACTCAGTAAATTAAATGATTGGATGGAAGCTGGAGGGGTTCGCGGTCCTGTTTACAAACAAGCATGAAGGAAAGAAATTATTCCATATAGCAAAGCGCACCCAGGAGTTTGATGCCTCACGGGTGCGCTTTTTTTAAAAGAATAGTTCTTTCGAATTTTGCCCACTTAGTTGCCCACTTTTTGCCCACGAAAATTTGAAAGGCTTTGATGTCATTTGAAACAACAGTAGGTGAAATTGTTGATTTTATGCGGTTTCTAGACGGTATTAAAACCGATTGAAAGCCAAGGATATGTTCCGCACACGCGTTCACGATTGGGAGCGCGAGCAATACATGACTGCTTACTAATAAGCGAAACCCCTTGTGCCTGTAAGTGCGAGGGGTTTTTCTATCCATAAGCTTTTTTCAAATTCGCCACAAAATCAACTTCCTTATTCGAATTCAAAAAAAGCGCATCCGGTTGGGTGTGTTTTATTTGTTGTCAGGAACATGTTCGATGATGTCTTCAATACGGCAGTCTAGGTGATTACAGAGCTTGTCCAACACGTCTAGGGATACATACTCAAAAGTACTAGCGGAAGTATGGGAGCGGGACAAATGGGCGATGTATTGTGTGTGGGAAAGATTCGTTCCAGGTCTGGACATTGGAGGGACACCATATTGTGTTCCGAAGCTAAGGAGGTACTGGAGACTCATGGAATGTAGCCTTGGCGTGCGGGATCTGCTTCGACTGAACAAGTGCAAACGGAATAAAGCGTTCTGATAAGACCCTAACCAGTGCGTTTGCCTCACTCCAAGAAACGATGTAATAAAACGATCTCTCTATATGGCGACAACATTCCTTTTTCTAGGAGCGTATCGCGAGAGGTTGGGACAAAAAAGACGGGTACACAAGCTCAAATATGTTAAAGAGCCATCAATCGTTTCGTACAGTGAAAATAACCCAATCCACCCCAATAAAAGTTGGTTTTATGCAGATTCCGTCAAAATGCCAAATATCCTGTGCTCCGAGGCGTGGACCAGTTACGGACCAATTTCGACCAAGCTTACATGTTGTAAGCAATGCTTCTAAGACCACGTGAGCAAGGTCTGTCTGATTTAAGGGTGAAGTAAAAATGAGTGAATACTTGTACTCCCCTTGGTTCCGAGAGACATTTCAAGCTCTGAGAATACCTTCATTGCTTTTTGTTTAGAAGAAGCCTTTGAATAAACACTCCAGTGAATGTTTTCAAACATAAAAACTCAACTCCGAAAGATGGATTTTTACAAATTTTATCACAATGCTCAGGGAGATAAGGAGGGGCTTAATTTGATGAATGACTCAGATAAAGAGCTTTTTATATGCAGAATAAAAAGTCTAATGGATGTTGACGCACTCATTATAGAGACGAAGCAAACGAAAATTGGCAGAGAGTTATGGACTTATCAGAGGAGTTAAGCATTTTTAGGAAGAATGCGTGTTGCGATTTGGAAGTAGTTCAATTTAACAGGATGTGTAATAAGTAAGATCTCTTAATAGAAAAAGCTCTACACTTATGAAAAAGCGTAGAGCGAAAGTTACTATTATTGGGAGTAAACGCTGATTTGACCAGATACCCCAATTATATTACGATTCGGGTCTTTAGTGTCATTTTTAACGTACACGTAATACGAACCGGTGCTTGGAATATCTACAATCTCGTAAAGTCTTGGGGAAAAAGTAGATTGTGTCACATTTACTTTCCCTACAATTGTAATAGTACCATCGTTGTTTAATTTGCGAAGTTGGTATCTAACATCTGAGGAATAATTGTCATCATGTGCAACCTGGTTATCAACTAATAGATATGCTTTTCCTGCATTTAGATTAAAGACTGGGCTATAAACATAGTTTGCATTTGGAATAGAGTATGAAAAGTTAGAAAGGTTCGTAGCTGGAACATTCTGTTGGTTTAATGCTGGAGCTTTCTCTGCTGATGCGGAAGCAGCCCCAGAGAGGATTAGTCCCATTGATAACAGAGGAACTGTAATGATTTTCCTGACTTTACCAAAATCCAATTTACAACACTCCCTATTCTTTATTTGAAATACAATTACCATTATACAGATTAATCATTGCTTTTTACAATATTTGGATAATAAAAGTGTTCAAACTGGTGAGCAGTAATTAGAGCCGATAGGCTTTGGTAATAACGGCAAGTCATTCATGTAGAGGACAAAGAAAAAACAACGTACGACTGGGAATAGTTTTATCACAATTAGTTAGGGAGGTTAGCGGAATGAAATGGACAGCCGGCAGAAGCGGACGAACAGCTCTAAACGTGTTTGGCGAAGATGACAGATGGATCGCAACAGTATACACGGATACACCGGACCAAACATTTCGAACTATCCTAAAGGCACCCGAAATGCTCGAGTTACTGAAAGTGTCAAATGATCCTGAGTCAAAGAAACTCGTGGAGTACATCGAGAGTGGCAGACTTTAACACATCGGTAAAAATGGAAAGAAACCCGTCCTTGATCGACGGGGAAAGTATAGGGTAGTTTCTTATACTTCCAAGCCTAATTTTTCTACGAGAAAGTCTCCATTTTCTATTGTCAGTACGCGTTTTTCATTCTTGTAATCCCAACCATTTTGTAGAGCATGCTTTACTATTTTAGCGCATGTACCTGGCGTACAAAAATTGGCATACCAACTTATCGCCCAAGAAAATGAGATTAAGACGTATGATGTTTTAGTTCTTGCTGGATAGATAGTAAATCTAATGTTATCGCGGTTAAATGTTTGGTCAATAACACAATGAAATAATGAACCATCAACTACCACCTTTTTTACTTCCTTTGTAAACGGCTTAATAGAGTATTCCCCCTCATAATCAGACAGTCTACCATTTGAGATATTTTACCATACGCGATGCTTCTGGGAATATGTTCTGAACTTAGTAAACACAACAAACGAATTGATAAATGAGGGGAGAGAGAGCGGTGAAAGTACCAAGGATTTTGCACTACCCCGGCAGCAAATGGAGCTTGGCCGACTGGATAATCGAGCATATGCCAGAACATACCACATATTTGGAACCATACTTTGGATCCGGAGCAATATTACTCAACAAAGAATCATCCGCACTTGAAACGATCAATTATCCGTGATCATCCCGATGATTTAGCAAACAAGGCTAAATGGACCCCCTATAGTCGTAAAGAATACTACAACTCCTACCACGTAGAGGAAGAGGTGGACGAGCTTGAAAGGGCAAGGATGTTTTTGGTTCGGTGCTGGATGGCGAGGGGTGGAAAAACATCTGACAGAACCGGATGGAAGCACAGCATCGACATATCAAAAGCACCCAACAACAGGATGCCTGATCAATGGAGTAAAGTACTGATCGGTATTGACGGTAACGGATAGATTGAAAAGGGTGCAAATAGAACAACAGCCAGCTTTGCAATTGATTGAACGTTATAAAAATACGTATATCCATCTAGCTTTGAGAGACTCTGCATTCAGGATTAGAATCCATCCAATAAAAAGGATCAATATGATTGTCATATGAGAGTGCTCCTTTCGATGGGAATTACGAAAAATGGGGATTTTTGGTTACTCAACACTCAATTTGTTAAATGGGATCAGTAGGCAAGTTTGAAAAAATGCCGGTATCCCGTAAGCAATAGATACCGGCCTCCACTTCTATTCAAGTGTATAGTCGTAGCGAATGAAGCCTTTATGATGAGCAATTTTGTCATAAAGAGCACGAGCAGTGAAATTGTTCTGGCGGGTTTGCCAGTACAGTGCAGAAGCTTTTTGTTCTCGAGCAGCTTGAGCGACCCGTTCTATAAGGGCGCGGGCCACCCCATGTCCGCGAGCAGTTTCGTCAACGAAGAGGTCTTGCAGGTAGCACACATCTTCTTTCCAGACCGTAGGCTGAAAAACGAAGTGGGTGATACCGATCAAGTTTCCATGAAGATGCGCACCGAAACCGAATATTCTATCGCCAATGAGCAGTCGGTTCCAGATCTCGTCGTATGTGGAATCTGGGAGCTCTGTCTCGTAAAATGCTTTGTAGCTTCGAGCCAATACGTCCCAACGCTTGCGATCCTCTGCTCTTAGCGGAGCGATGTCAAGCATGATACTCTTGTTCTTTTTTTCAGCCATTTGAAAATCAAACCTCCTGGTTGTCATCGTTAAAGATTTAATAAGCATATTATCACGAATCTTTCACTTAATAAGGATGCAGAAAATCGTTTCAAGACCAGGTCAGAGAAGGGTTAAGTCAAAATGTTGCTTCTGTAGTTGGAATACTACTGGGGATTGGGGATAAAGAGAGTTTTTAACAAAACATTACGTTTGAAAAAGCGGGGAAAAGATGACTGTTCAAACACCAGTAGTTGAATTTGATCTGTACACCATGCCGATACATGCAGAATTATTCAAGATCGCTAGTCCAGAAAAAAACCTGAATTGTTTGGATTGAGACTGCTTCCGAACGATTCTTCGCTCCCTGAGTTGTTTGTCTGGTGCTACTACTCCAAGTCTCAAAAAAGCTTCATCCATAGTCTCTCTGATGTCTGGAGTGGTTATAAAATAGCTGAATTCAAAGAGTATGGCGACAGTATAGAGCTAGCTGAAACCGAGGACTGGACTTGACTATCCGCTTTATTGCTTGCCCATGAGTTTAACGGTAGGTTGCTAAAAACGATGGAGAAACGAAAAGAGTTACCGAAGTTGAATATATTGTCTAGTGAATTGACGCAATAGGAGGGAACGGGATGCCTGAATCAGACAAAATGCCAGATGTATGTAAGAGTTGCCCGGAAAACTACTATTGCAGCTTAAAACCGGATTTGTGGAAATGCGAAGCAGAGGAGGAGCAGAACGCAAGCAGGACGTGAGATTAAGTTCGAGGTATTCGATAAGACTATCCCAGGGAATGTAGAGGAAGCCGAAAACAACACGCCATCTGGAAGGCTAGTTCCATGGCATATCGTAAAGGATTCCGACTATCTGAGCATCGGCAACATCTACGAAAATCCTGAGTTGCTGGAGGTGGTCTAAGATGAGAGCAGGACGTGAGTTGGATAGGAAAGTGGCAGATGCACTAGGTTTAACCGGATATATGCCGTGCAATGCGGATGATTGCAAGGCGTGCGATCAAAGGTTTGCCCGGTTCTCTACCTCATGGGAAGGCATGGGCGTGCTGGTGGGGGAAGCTCGAAAGCAAGGAATTTATCTCGACATTTTGCCAAACGAAAAAGTTTACATTGCCGAGGCAAAAAAAATATTGAATAAAACGATCGGCAGTTCAACAAAAAAAGAAGCTCCGCATGCTGGATGCTTGGCTTATCTGAATGCACACGGTATTGCGGTTTAACATAAGAGAAATTGTGATGAGGAGCGAAAAAATGTGACAAGAAGATTATCGAAAAATGGAAAGCCCCCAAGAGGAGGCTTACTCAAGCTAATTGGGAGTGGCACTGCAGCAACTGCCGCTACCACCGCCACCGCCAGGGATCGTAATGCCACCACCCTTAGGGTCACCGCCACCACCAGCAAAAGCAGCTGTAGAAATTGAAAGAATAGATACGGTCAGCAGAGCAACTACAACGAACTTTTTCATGGTTACCACCTCCTTGAAAGAGAATTATGTAAATATTGTAACATTATAGATAATATATGTAAATTGCACTTTTCTGAAAACAGGAAGAGTTAGGAGAGCAATTGTGATGAGGGAGGATTATTATGACAATCTCATATTTGCACTACAAATCAGATGTTGCGGGAAAATAGTACAACCAATTTCTGTGCGGATGGTCTGACCGCGTTAAAGAGAGACGATTTAGGGACGATAGTACCATCATCTCTGGTTAAAACGAAATTCAAATCGTGGTGATAAAGTTCGTTTAAAGCCAGCTTTTTTGGGTTCTGGTACTTCATGTGTTGCTTTAGATCATCAGCTAACGTTTTGCTCATCCGAATCATTCTAGTTGAGTTGTATGTTTTTGTATCGCAAAATAGCTCACTTTTGTCTTTTGCTTGAAAGTCTAAAGTCTTATTAATACGTATCGTCAGATTTTTAAAATCTATGTCCGACCACTGTAAAGCTCCTGCTTCTCCTTTACGCATACCAGTTTCAATACACTCCTTTTTTTAGGAGCGTAACGCTGGAGGATAGGACAAAACAAGCAGGGAACACAAGCTCAATTATGATAAACAATCAGCTCGATTAGATTAAAAGACATGAACGAAATAGACGAAAAAAAGACCACCCCTCTACCATTTTCATGGTCTTTGGGATAGCCTCTTTTGTAATATCTCACTTAGTCAGGACACATGCATTTAGTGTAGGGTGGAAACCAAAGGCAGGGAGGAGTACATCTAGCTTGGGGTTTACTACCTAACTTTTGAAGAAGTTTTTTAAACATTCCTAATCACCTCCTATTTATGGATGGATTTAACTTTCTATTAAATAGTAACACATGGAGAGGAGTATTTGTATACAGTCTTTTCTGAATTTTCAATGAGTATGCATAAGAAAAAGAAAGAATCAGGATAGTAATATTACCTCTTGCTCATTTTGATAAATGTGGGGACAGGCTGCTCGTGTCAGTGGGTGGAGTCGCTGGAGGTTAAACGCCCGAATATAGAGAGTAGTGTAAGTAATCAATAATATAATTATGTATCTGCAAAATCACCAAGCTTCTCTTTATTCTAGTTGGTTAATTAAGAACTCGCCCCTGTTTTGAGGAGATGAGTTATTCTATTAGAATCTGTCGACCTAATCAGAAGTATTGACCGTTTCATAATTTGCCAGAGAATAAATGCGAGTATTAAAACGGATTGAAAGCCAAGAACATGTTCCGTACACGCGTGTCACGATTGGGAGCGCGAGCAATACATGACTGCTTATTAATAAGCGAAACCCCTTGTGCCTGTAGGTACGAGGGGTTTTTCTATTGTGGAAGCTCTGGTCCGCGCAAATCTACTAGAACATTGTGTCGGGGCTGGGAACGCTGCGGTATTCGAGAGATATAAAGAACAGCCGGCTGGATAGTTGGCGCTATCGATTGAACAAAATGCTCATTTTGATAAGGCTCCATATGGTTGACTCGAAATGGACTAGAGGCTCTCCATATTGGAACAAGCCTTATGAAGCTTTGCGAATCGTATAATGATTCACCCCGTTCGCACTTCGCCCATCTCTCTTCGCATACACCTGTAACGAATCCAAGATTGCCCACAGACACATTCAGCAAAGCTCTGGAGACCATTTTACATCACAAACAGTTGGACTCGGCATCTCTTTATTTTCTCAGGCTCTTCTTCCGGATATACCAGCCGCGTTTATGAAAGGAGATGGACCTGTAATTCTGGGCCAGTCTGATGATTCGTTTACGAGTAAGTGATGCTGGGTTTGAAGATAAGCTTTTGTTAAGGGAACTTCTTATAACCAGATGACCGGGGTAGTTAGCTTTCACGAAGTTACCGTAAGTTTCGAACTCAGAGAAGCCGGCATAACTCTGCTTATTGGTTTTCTTGATAATCGCCCAGTACCATCTAGTCTTATGCCTAGCCTCAATTTTAGACTTCAGCCGGGAGAGCTTCGATTTGTCGAACAGCATATAGTGGGCAACGAAAGAGCGCGAAGCGGTTGGCTTGGTTCCCATTAATTTCTTATAGGTGCGAAAATACTCGGGACGACTCCAGTTCCGGCAGTAAAAAACGGTTTTCCCGTTGACGAGAAAAACATGAGGGCGGATGAGAATGGTGTCGGCGTCAATCACAAGATAATACCTTTGCTTGGTCAAGTTTCCTCCTGCCAACTTCAACAATTGTTGGAGCAGCCAGCCTGAGCGATTGGTGCGTTTGGTTTGGTAGTGAATGTCTTTTTTTGTAATCGGTAGGACGCGTCTTTCATTGATGAAGGTGCAGTTTTTACGCCGGCAAAGGGCTTGGATTCGTTTGCTTGGTGGCGATACAACCATGATCTTACCGACCGGATGCTTCACTTGCTTACGAATACTGTCAATGACATAGGGAAGAGTACCGAGGTCTTTCTCAATTGCTGGGATCAGGACATCGATTTTAATAGAGCTGTTGAAGGTACTTTTCGCTGAACGTGTCAACTTCTCAACTCCTTTTCGCTAACCAGTTTCAAGCATATGTGTCTGAACAGGTTGGCCAGAGTGTCCGACTTTCCAGATAGGATATGATTTTCTTCCTTAAGGTGAATATGACAGATATGGAAATCCTGAGAAATGGATGTTTGTCTGAAACTCTCCTCACTTTGTCTCGTCGAAATCGTTGACCTACAACAATGGCAGCTCGACCCGATATCGATGGTACTGGCTGGATAAATACGTTTCTTTGAAGGTAGACCGGAACAGATGGAGCTGGCAGACAACCAGGAGTGCGGTGATGGCCGCGACGAAATCCGACGAAACCGGAAAAAGGCGTTTGTAGGAGGATAGATTGAAAGTCGCTTTCACATTTTAACATTCGGTATAAAAGGAATAACCCTGCAGCAGTTTCTCCACAGGGTTTCCATCGCAGTAGCTGAAAGAATCCAGCCGAGACATTTAAAAAGTTCTTCTAATCACTGGGATTCTACGTGCTCCATTACGAATAAGCCTTTGTGCTCGTTCACGGCTGATTCTAACAAGTACTGAAGTATCGGTTGAATTTTCAACGTCGAAAACTGAGAAAAACCGACCATTAGCGAACAGTACACCTTTAAACTCCACTTCAAATCCAGGCCTAGGCCGTGGACGTGTATTCTGAATAACCGTTCTCATGACACCTGCATTTCGGAGCCTTCGTGCTTGTTCGCGGGTTATGCGGACCGCAAATACTGGGTCAATTTCCACACCAGGTACTTTTGCCTCAACCTCAACAATTAGGAAAAAACGGTTTCCGATAGTTGCAATACTATTTGCTCCAATAAAAATTGGCGGATTCATTGCCATTTTCTTATCACCTCCTTGTACCAAACTATGTTGGAGGTACAGTGGTGGACAAGGGCATCACCACAATTTTCGATTTTTGGTTTTTTGACCAGAAGTATAGAGAGTCCGCAGATGATTTTTCGAGCACTACACCCTGTGCGATGAGGAGGGATCTGGATGACAGATCAGCAGATCATTGAAACACTTGCAACAAAGGTCATGGGGTGGCACAAGGACAAGCCATACTGGTCTGAAAAGCAAGTATGGGTTAAAAGTTCAACCCAATACGACTGGATCTAGAACTGGAACCCACTCCTAAACCTAGCCGATGCGTGGCAAGTGGTGGAGATGCTTCTGGAGATACTCCACAAGAAGTGATATGCACAGCAGCGGTGGAATTAGTTGCTTAACAAAACGGTAAAAATGAAAAGAAGCCCAAAAACACGGGCGTCTATCGTGCAACTTTTGTTTTAGTCTGTTGCTTCTTCTTAGCAGTTCGTTTGGCATCCCAATGAAATAACAGGATAGTAATAAGTAAATAAATCGCATTTGCAGTCCAGAAAAATCGGCATAAGAAAAATTATGCGTGTAGCAAGTGGATGAAATGGCAATCGAAGCTGAAGAGAAAAACGGATTAATTACCTAATCGGGAGCGGGCAAAACGGTTTATCTGGACTAAAGAGACAAACACCTGCTACTCAATGGGGCAAGAAATCGATCTGTAGTGTCCACAACCTCCATATAACTTCGCGCACTGTGAATTTGCTACTATAATTAAAACAATTGATAATTTACCTTAATTTGGTATAATTCATTTTGTTCACATCCAAATATTAGGAGGTCTTGCAATGAAAAAGAAGTTCATGTCTATTAGCCTTGCTACCTTATTAGTATCATCGTTTACATCTAATACGGTATTTGCTGCAAATCAGCAAGCAGAAGTTGTCGTTGAATACAGTAATGATACCAAGTGGACGAGCGCGGTAAGTGGGCAACATCAATATGGCCGAGTTACATTGATTTCGGAAGGTACTGGACTGGCTGGGGCTTTTGTATGGAAGAAATGTGCAGGAGACATTGACTATGTGGATACACAGATTCAACTTGGTACAGACTCTAGCTACAAACAAGATAGCACTAACGTATACATGCAAGGCGGATGCACGTACAAACTCGAAGTAAAAAACTATAGCACTAATAAGGCAAAAGGGTATATTCGAAACTGGGACTAATCCGTATCTCGTCAAAAAGGACCATGAGGTTGACACATCCAAATTGAGTCGATCTCATGGTCTTTATTATTGATTTACCGCGTTTCAGATTAGTAATTCACATCAAGCGGAAGAGAGCCAGCAAGTTGTACGGTGAAGTTCAGCTTGAGTTCATATTCGTGGACTCACCTTTGTATATCGGCGCCATGGTTTGATTGATTGTACACAAGACAAAATGTTATTTGCCGGATTGTAAAACGTGCTTGGCAAGTATCGTCCAGGTCGTGCCATTTATTAAGTGGTCGGATATCTCCGGCTCGTCGTCCTTTTCGTGGTCACCATCAAAATCGCCGTAACCGCGTGGAGCTCGCCTGGAACCATATTAAAATAATGGACTGATCGTTCCCGAAATGTTATACTGCTTCTACAGTTAAGGAGGAATCATTATCGGACGTTCAAAAGAGTTTGACAAGGAACACGTACTTCATAAGGCAATGTTAGTTTTTTGGGAAAAAGGTTACGAAGCCACAAGTATACCGGATTTATTAAAAGCAATGGAATTAAGCAGATCAAGTTTGTACGAAACCTTTGTAGACAAAGAGACGCTTTATGTTGAAGCGATACAACATTACAAAAAAATAAGTCAGAAAAAAAGAGATCTGTTGGTATATGCGTCGTCTGCGAAAGCTGGAATCCGACAGTATTTTGATCAGCATATCACTTCCGCATTTGATGAGGATTTGCCTAAAGGATGCATGATTACTAACGCAACGCTTGGCTTGGATTCACCAGATGAACAACTACGTAAATTGATACGAGACGGTTTCGAGGAATTGGAACATGCCTTTTATGAACTTCTAAGTAAAGGACAGCAGACGGAAGAAATTGACTCCAATAAAGATATAAAGGCTCTATCACACCTATTACTTAACCTAAATCATAGTATCAATGTAGTATCCAAGGTGAAAACTGACAAAAAAATTATTTATGACATGATGAACACTGTTATTGAGATGCTATAAACAAAATTTTTTTAATGTTACTGGAACGATCGTTCCAGTAATGATGACTACTTCCACAAAAAGGAGCGTTAACGATGAGTTCAATCGAAGGTGAAAAAATGGAAAAGCCTTTTTCGGCGTGGATGATATTCATTCTGGCTGCCGCATGCGGACTAATCGCTGCTAATCTCTATTATGCGCAGCCTTTAGTGGGTCCGATTAGTTCGGCAATTGGGTTATCTTCTGAGGCAGCTGGCTTAATCGTCACACTTACCCAAATTGGTTACGGAATTGGATTATTATTTATCGTACCCTTGGGAGATATACTTGAAAACCGAAAACTTGTTGTAGTGTCATTGTTCCTCACTGCAATAGCTTTGGCGCTTGCAGCAGTAGTCAAAAGCGCTGGCCTTTTTCTCACTGTTTCACTGTTTATCGGGTTGGGATCAGTTGCGGCTCAGGTACTTGTTCCGTACGCTGCTCACCTTTCGCCAGATGCTACACGCGGTCGCAATGTGGGGAATGTCATGAGTGGTTTGTTACTCGGAATCATGCTCGCTCGTCCCATTTCAAGTATGGTGGCGGAGTTTTTGGGCTGGCGAGCAGTCTACTATTTATCCGCCATAGCGATTCTTGTGTTGGCACTTTTATTGGCGAGGGTGCTTCCTGCAAGACAGCCGTTGAACACCACACGGTACCCGGCACTTCTGGGTTCTATGTTGCATTTACTCAAAACGACACCAATCCTGCAACGTAGAGCCATCTACCACGCATGTGTGTTCGCAACTTTCAGTTTGTTCTGGACTACGGTTCCGCTGTTATTGACCAGTCCGATTTTCCATTTTTCACAAAAGGAAGTTTCCCTGTTTGCATTGCTTGGAGTATCTGGGGCGGTAGCTGCACCAGTGGCAGGCCGTCTTGCCGATAGAGGCTGGGCTCGATCAGCCACAGGATTAGCGTTAGCTTTCGTTATTATTTCTGGAATTCTACCTCTTGTAATCCACGGCAGTTCAACTTCCGCATTAGTAACCTTGGTAATTTCGGCCATTCTATTGGACATGGGAGTTTCAGCAAATCTGGTTCTTGGACAGCGTGCCATTTTCTCATTGGGAGCACAATTTCGAAGCCGGCTTAATGGTTTATACATGGCAATCTTTTTTGCTGGTGGTGCTATAGGCTCTGCGACAGGTGGATGGGCATATGCTATGGGTGGCTGGAAAGCAGCCTTGTTGATTGGAATAGCTTTACCGGTCATTGCGTTGATTTATTATACGACAGAGAAAAAGTAATTTAAGTCCGCACAGAACGACTGTCAGCGCCAGAAAAGGAGCCGTAAGATAAAACGATCAAGGTTTTGAAAAGTGGGGATTGGGTATGGCAACCCCTCCAGAAAGGAATGACCAAACAAGAGGCTTCGTCTGTTTGGGAAAGGGAGGTTCCCCAGACGAAATCGCGAGAGTAGACGAGTGGGAGCAATTGATCAAGCTCGCTTCTAAGCGTGGGGATTCTACCTTTTTTCCAGCGGCCCACGGGAGTTCGAAGTTAAAAAGCTTACAAAAGACATGAGGGAAATCACTTATTTGTTCACTCTGCTCTAACGTAAAAGCGAACATATTGTTCAATTCATGCATTCTGTGTGTCTTCCCATGAAGGATAATCTCATCAGTAAAGTGACCTGTCACTTCAATCAACATCTTATTATGACCGAGTGCTAATCAGTCGTTATAGCAATAAATGATAACTATCATTTTACAACCATTTGAACTTAACGCAAGGGTAATGGTGGAAAAAAGAGATGAGTGAAGTCTCTATAGGGATTAGGTCCTTCTTAGGAAGAAATATTGACGAGTTCTTGAACTCTAGCCTATGTGGACAGGTTCAGACGCCTAAACTGCTTTAGGGAACCGGCTTGGTTCCGATTACGACGGTAGCATCCAACTCGTCAGACCTTGTCACCCGTGTAATCAGCCCGCAACAAGTGAAGATATCGACTGTCAGCTGTGTCTGACGTTCGCTTGTCTCAACCAGTAAGTGTCCACCAGGAGCCAACCAGAGTGGAGCCGCAGCCAATACTCGTCTCTGAACGTCAAGCCCATCCGTTCCCCCGTCGAGTGCTATTTTCGCCTCATGTATGCGAGCTTCAGGTGGAAGAAATTCAATGGCTTTGGTGGGGACGTAGGGAGCATTGGCAACGATGACGTTAACGTGTCCCCTAAGTATGATAGGAAGAGGCTCAAATAAGTCTCCTTCGTAAACGCGACCTCCTGCGGTAGTAACATTGCGACGGGTGCATTGCACCGAGGCTGGATCGATGTCAGTAGCATACAATTCGATCTGTTCCAAGTAAGCAAGAACCGCCCCAACCGCCCCTGATCCGCAACATAGGTCAAGCACTACCGACTTTTGACGGATGAGGTCGGCAGCCTGTCTAACGAGAAATGCTGTACGTTGTCTGGGAACGAAAACTCCCTTATCCACAATAATCCGCAGTCCACAAAACTCAGCCCAGCCGATAATATGTTCGAGAGGCATGCCAGTTGTTCGTAATTCTACCATGTCCGATAGTTCAGTCGTTGTCCCTGCTGAGGCGATTAGTAACCTGGCCTCATCTTCAACGAAAACACACCCAGCTGCTCGAAGTTTATTGACGATTATTGTAAAAATTCTATCGCCATGAATCTCATAATCATTCAAAAATTGAATTCACCCATTTCGGAATTGTTGGAATTTATTGTGTGGTATTCGCATTTTACTCTATCTTAGGAGGCAACACAACAATCGTTGCGATAAACGAAAGTGGAGGGCAATGAAAGAGGCGCTAAGCCTGCAATACGCTTAGCGCCACTAGGATCGGTTATTTCAATACGTTCAAAGCACGTCTCAATCGTTGCATTGAGATTGCGTTCAATCGTGATAGAACAAGTATCATTTGACATACCTGTCCCACCAACGTAAAAAAGGGTGCGTGAACAAGTGTAAATGGTTAGCACTGAGGTTCTTAAACAAAACATTATTTGTGAGAAGGACGGTGCAATATGAATCCTCCTAAAGAGTAGCTACAAAAAGCAAATGGTTGAGGAAATGATCCGTCCCACTACTCCTTCTTCGGAAGCAACTTCACTTATTCCTACCTTAGTTGATCATTTGAACAAACTTCAGGAGAATCCAATAGAGGTCCACTCAAAATGCGGCAATTAGAATAATGTCGAAATCTGTCGGAATACATAGAAGGAAAGATAACTTATATGATGGGATAATAATTAGGTAATTAATCCTATTGAAAGGTGGTTCCAATGCTTAAATCGAATAAGTTAGTCATAGCGTTTCTTTTATTATTTTCAATGTTTGTAGTACAGGGATGTGGAACAGACCCAGTACAAGAAGATCTTATTAACTATTTAAACACCGAGTTGCCAAAAGTTACATCACTCGAAAGGAAGGCTACTGAAGAGTATTCTTCTATAACGGGCGCTAACTATACAAATGACTTAGTTATGTTTGAAGCGATGACAAAAAGTATAATTCCTACTTATTCACAGTTTCTAGAAGAGCTTGAAAAGATTAAACCGGCTACGCCAGAAGTACAAAAAATTCACGACCAATTTATTTTAGCAGCTACAACCCAACATAGTGGTTTTATAACGACGGTATCAGCTCTTGAGAAACAAGACTATGCTAAGATTGCTACAGCTAATAAGAAATTAGCAGAAGGAAGAAAGTTGATGCGGGATTATCAAGCGGCCATAATGGAACTTGCTGATTCTCATGAAGTAACCATCACTGAGACAAAATAAGTAACGAACCCATTGTTAGATGTAATAATTACGATTGGATGATGCTTGCTCTACAAAAAGTCGTACAGCAGTGGCTAAGAAGTACATTACAGAACGAGAAAAAAAGAGATAGCACAACTACAGCAAAGCGCATAGAGCGCCTTTTCCAAAATGGAGAGGGCGTTTTTTTTTCAAGGGGAGCTGATAATGCGGCTCCCCTTTATTGTGGAAGTCAGCGCATCATCGATTGGATCAGGTAAAAAGCAATCTAACCTGCCTTTGACGATTGTCGTTATGGCAGGCGCTTTTCATTTGGCAAATGCATTCCTGTGTTGGGATTGATGCAATTTAGCAAGTCGTCGGCGCAAGGAAACACTTCTGTGCGTCGGGATCGCAGGTAGTAACTAATAAAGATTTCACAGAATGTTATATCGTGCTAGAAATAAAGAGGAGCTGGATAAAGCGGGGGATACTTCGCTGACCAGTCTTTGTTGATTTCATATTGTCCCGCGTAGTCCTGGTTAACCATATAAGCATTAGGCAATTATGGTGGTAAGAGGTGATCTTATGTGCGGACGATTTACGCTGGTGACTAACTTGGAGTTGTGGAATGCAAGGTTCCAAATCGAGGTTATCCCTTTTGAAATACAGCCACGATATAATATTGCACCGGGTCAATTAATCCCAGCAATTATTTCCGATCAAGGTAAGCGGCGGATCGGTCAGCTAAAATGGGGATTAGTTCCGTCGTGGGTGCAGGATGAGAAGAGCGGATATAAAATGATCAATGCAAGGTCTGAAACGTTAACCGAAAAGCCGGCATTCCGACGACTTTTCGAGCGAAAACGGTGCATCATCCCTGCAGACAGCTTCTACGAGTGGATGAAACTCGGAAAAGCCAAGCAGCCGATGAGGATTATGATGAAGAGTGGTGAACCGTTCGCTTTCGCTGGTCTGTTTGATACATGGGCAAGTCCGATAGGGGATAAACTGCACACTTGCACAATCGTTACGACCAAACCAAATGATGTTGTAGCTGATATTCATGACCGGATGCCTGTAATACTGAGACAGGAAGATGAGGGAATATGGTTAGATCGTGAGAAGTTTGATTCTGACTTGCTCCAATCATTGCTAGTACCATATGACTCGGATATGATGCGTGCATACCCTGTATCAACAATGGTTGGTAGCCCGAAAAACGATTTGCCAGAATGTATTCAAGAAATAGTGAACCCGTCCCTGTGTTAAGGAGACGGGTTCAGTATAGCGAAATGTTTATTCATATCCGGATTTTGCGGGTACACGAAACAGAGACTTTATTTGACCACGATTTCAACCTTTGTCCCGTCTGGAAAATCCTCTAATTGGTTGGATATCCAAGATCCAGCGCCGCGATTATCTGATGGCTTTATGTATTTGATATCTGCCCCTGTGCCACCCTCTGCACACATTGCCATCGGCCATTCATCCCGATCAACCCCCTTTTTTGTAGGAATACCCTTGAGCGATTCTTCGCGATTTTTATTGGCTCCATCGCGGTCAATTGTGCATACAGCTGACTTCCCAGAAGCAACCGCATCTTTGATATGCTTGGCTGTCTCTGGGTATCGATCAGACGGAAAAACTATCGTATGGTCTACATTCCCATTGCTGACTGTTTTGTTCTCTATTGGCACAAGTCCAAAGAGATAGGCGGCGCCGATCAGTAGCACCACAATCAACATCAGTATTTTTCTCTGTGTCATGCTGTTGTCCTCCAAATATAAGTTCTTTTTCAAATAATAACACCGCCGAGAATTATGGCGAAGGGGTGTGATTGCCTATAACCTATTGTCAGCCTTTATCAGGGGCGGGAAGTGTTATGGTTACCCGATCCCCTCATATGAAACGCGATATTTCCCCACAAGTATATTGATATCAGTAAGTTCCATGTTTGTAGGTCTAAAGTGAAAGAGGAGTGCGTCGGAAGTCCAAAGAATGACGATCCAGAACGTATCGAAGAGAATCGTAATCTATGAAAATACGAGGCACCTTCCTGTAATTATAGGAGGTACCTCGTCTCGTCTGTTATTTGGTATATTCCATAACTTCAAACGATTGAACCTTGCTGAATGCTACATAATCTTTTCTAGAAGTAAATGGCCCCTTGTTAAAGTCCTTATCGAACATATATGTTTCTTTGCCACGTCCATCTGCACGGCCATTGTACCAGTCGATGAAGTCCTGTACTTCGGATGCGGTTAGCTCAAATTCCTTCTCGAGACCACTGATCATTTTAATAACAAGAAGTGCGTTATCTCCAGTTGGCTCTGGTTCAGGTTCTGGATTAGGATCGGGATTCGGCGGTGTGCCTATTTTCTCCATCATTTCTAATTCTTCAATAACTGTAAATGAGGAAAATCCATTGTTCGATGCTATATTAATACGGTATTGCTTATAGAAGTTGTCATTGTTAAATGTGTAATCTCTTTTGAAATTTGTTGCCCAGCCTGTCTGATTCGTTTATGTATCTAATACGATCCATTCTTGACCATCGAATGCTTCAAATATAATACAGATCCATAAATGGAGCAAAACATTAAAAGGAATAAATTACAAATTGAAGGTGTAATTAGGAATTGTCGAAGAGAATTCAAGTAATAGATGACCCGTTCCTGTTTTGAGGAGACGGGTTGTTCTATTAATAACCGTCCAAGTAATCAGAGGTGTAAATGAAATGTTTACCTTGTGCGATCATGTGCCGTTTCAGCTTTTAAAAAGTAAACAAAATGATTTGAAGTCATTTGAAATGACAGTAGTTAATACTGTTGATTTTATACGATTTCTAGGGAGTATAAAACCGATTGAAAGCCAAGACATGTTCCGCACACGCGTTCAAGATTGGGAGCGCGAGCAATACATGACTGCTTATTAATAGGCGAAACCCCTTTGCCTGCATGTGCGAGTGGGTTTTTATTTGGTGGGCAATTTTGATTTTTTCAGGGGCTCAAGAACGACAGGGGTTGTATCCAAGAAGTTAGGCCGAAAATACGTCTTGATCGAGATGGGAACATCTTACATTCTGATAGTGTACGAACGAAACAAGCGTGAAACGGCCAAGATGAACATTTTCGAGTTCGGTACCTAACACGATGTGTAGCGAATGAAATCAGCGATAAGATAATCATTATCTTCTTCACAACAAACACCCCCGGTGTAAGACGAGGGGGGAGTAAAAAGTTACAAAATGTTAAGAACGATTGAGTTAATTTTACACGATAGTCCAGTCTTATACAGACTACTCAACACAACATTTCGGGAATAAAGAAAAACGTAATCCTCCCAGAAAGAAAAGATATCAATCCCATCACACCATTTTTTGTAATCGAAAAGCTCAGGGTTTTGAATGAGTTGAAACGATCGAGAAACCCATTGTTGGATGTAATAATTTCGATTGGATGATGCTTGCTCTACAAAAAGTCTGACTTCCTCAAGGTGGGTTCTATCTTTTCCTATTCCGACTGCATCACCTACTAAAAGGTATAGACAAGCTAGAAAGACTTTTCGTTTATCCTTTGCTACTTTCGGATTAATTGATAGTGATAATAGTAAAGGAGCGGTATTTATATCAGTAATAAAAAGGTCCCAATCTTGATGAGGAAACTGTGTATCTTTTGAGAAGGCCCAGTCATTGATGTCATAAATCATCGTATCAACCGCTTTCTATTAAAATAACCCTATTGTGGAAGATCTGGGTAATTACTTCACCGAATAAATTATACCATGCGTGCCCACCTATAAGGGAAAGCGAAGATGAGCGCACAAACGAAACTGTCATTTCTGGAATCGCAGATTGAGAGAAGTCCAAAAGATTGTTGTTGAAGCTTTACGTTTGAATAGGCTGGGAAACAACAAGATCGACTCCCAGCCCATGGTGAAAAACTAGCCAAAGTAAGTAATGATCTGTTCAATTATCCAAGCAATGAAGTATATAGCTTCTAATTCAGCAAGTAAAAAGCTCCCCAACAGGGGAGCAAATCCGACAGTTCACACGGTTTTCCTTACAAAAAAGACGTTCCGCAGTCCTTCCATGACTAAGCCAAACGAGGCAAGGAGTGCGGCGGAAGGCAAGGTACTTTCCCTTTCAAGCCTACAACTACTACTATTTTGAATGATGCTTTGACAATCCTTATCTAACAGTATTCCGCCCCTCATGTGAGTTGCGTTGTACGAAACACAAGTCAAGTCCAGGACGCTAAGGACGAATACGACCCAAACGACGGATAGGACGGACCCCTTCTATAGACCAATCACAAGTTGGCCTATTATACCAAGTGGCAGCATCACCGCGAGTATAGCGTCCAACATGAAGATTAGGTCCTGTCGAAACGCCTGAAAAGTCTACAGTGCCAAGGAATTGTCCACTTGGGATAAACATCCCTCTTTGTAAAGTGGTAGATGGTCTAACGTGAGCGTACTCAGTATAGAACTCATCCCGCCCTTGGACCAGGACCATATTCGCATATAGGGGACAGTGGTTTGGATCTGTGCAATGGGGGCTACTATTTCTAATATCTGCGACTGTTCCTTCCTCCATAGCATAAACAGGAGTGCCAGGGATGTATCTATACTGGGGGCGGTCACCAATAAACCGGGGGCGAAGAAGGTATGTGCCCCAATCAATACCATTAAATACCAAGTCTTTCGAACCGGGATGATCAGATCCACAGTCTTTAGAGATCAAAACACTTGATGATGTATCAAAGGGATGCCTACTATACACTTTCAAATATTCATCACTCCTTGAATAAATTAAGATACGAAGCTTTTGTGTTTTACAGTTTATTACAATTATTTGCGGGCTGTGACAGCTACCCTATATGAAGAAAAGGATTTCTTTTTGGACAAGAAGACTCAAGAGATTGAGTGTAGGGTCAAGAGATTGGAAAAAACAAGTCAATCGACTACGGGTAGCAATTCGTATTGCAAAATGCAGCAAGGCAGCAAATGGTCGAGGTGCTAGGCGGCAAGTATGGACAAGCCTATCAAAACAGCAGCTTGCTTGGAAAGGTCTTCTCGTCAATTTGGAGGGACTTCCAGGGATGCTTCAGCGTAGATACATACCGAAATACTCGGGTTCTCGACCTTCAAAATGCCAAATATCTTGCGCAAAGCAGTAGGGACCATGTACAGTCCAACTTTGACCAGTCTTTCGTGATGTAAGCAATGTTTCTAGCACTGAACAGAAACACGATCTCCAAATCACAAAATCTTGAAAAAGAAATGCGGGCGGAAGCGATGTGATTTACCCAAAAAACTCCATCAGCAAGTGTAAATTTTTTTAGGCTTAGTTTCTGTATCCTGAATTTCAATGCAATCACTGCCGCCTTGATGTAATAGTAACCGCTTCAGTAGGAGATTTGAACGATTTGGAGAATATGAACTATCAAACATTCGAATTGGGGGACATTAATGTGGGCTTGTTAGACGGTCTAATGGGTAACGCTTCGGAAGTTAACATTGCAGATGTTCAAAAAGAGTATGCTCAAATCTTAGCGAACAATGAGAGCATAGAAAAGGCGTATAAATTAATACGTGATATGTTCATCTTCACTAACAAGCGGTTAATACTGGTTGATAAGCAAGGCATTACTGGTAGAAAGATAGAGTACCATTCCATTCCTTACAAAAGTATTAGTCATTTTAGCATTGAAACAGCTGGAAATTTTGATTTGGATGCGGAATTAAAAATTTGGGTTTCTGGAAGTGCAGTACCGATCCAAAAACAATTTAACAAGAACTTGAATATTTACCAGATACAGAGCGTGTTGGCCGAGTACATTTTGGATTAGTCTCGCTTGATAAAAAGCCTTCCTTCAAATCGTAGTTATTACTTCCGTCCAATTGCTTATTAGCTGATTCCATCCTAAAATCATGACATGTTCCTATAAAATGCAAACGAACGTTCTTGTTGTATAGATGAAAACGGAACAATACGGAAAATATCATTGATGGACATTATGAAGGTTATCTACGAGTAAGGAAATATTACGAACGATTTAGCGATATTTATACATGAAATAGCTACCCAATCAAACCGATAAAAGTAATGTAATATGAAATCTAGTGTAGATTCTCTTGGGGATAAGGCGTACGACTTAATCTGTGCAGATGAGTCTGCGCTATTTTTTTGTGGCAATAGAAGGTATGCATACCTATATATACTGGTAGTAAATACTGAGCTGATAACCTACTATATTGATGACTACTTTTTTATTCACGTATTACTTCTTGTGTACCCCAATTTGCTTAAAGCAATTGGGGATTTTTTTGTATCGAGGTAACCACATGTTTATTTCTCCGATGCTGCTTGAACAGGTAGGGTGCTCAATAGCACCCCAATGATAGTTAATTCGATTTGCTAACGGAACTTGGAGCGGGACCAAAAACGGGAGCTAATCTTGACGGGTGCAGCTTGGAGCTAAGGCCAAAAAATTCACAGAAGTTCATAATCAGCGGGCTCCATTTCTCGGGATCGATGTAGTTCTTCTCGCCAGTCATTAGGATTTGTTCATCAACATGAACACGAATTATCTTTACTTCAATAGCTTTTAAAGAGCTGGGCAGTTCAAAATTATGGACTTGTTCTACCACTGCCTCTAATTGAACCGGGCATTCCGCAACGCGTGGAGGCCGAATCAGGTCCGAAACTTGGGGGGTGAACTTAGCCATTCCGAATTTATCCGGTTCAAATCGGTATCCTACATTAGCCTTGCGCTCCGGGACAGGATTTCGCCCAGTAAGTAGAGCTAGACGGTCAACCGCATGAGCAAGATCAGACGAAGGAAGATTCAAAACACATTCGCGCTCGCGCAACAAATTGGTAACGGTCTGAGATGAGCTACTCATGCCAAGCATGCATGATTGATTCAGCCACCATGCAGAAGACATTGGGGCAAGGTTAACAGAATTGTCCTCATTTAATGTGCTGATAAGTACAACTGGCGTCCCAAAGTAAAGAATTTTTGGTTCAATTACCCTGTGCATAGTCGCGTTCCCTCCACTATGATTCCATCGTCTCAAATAAGAGACCTATCTCAAATTATAATCGTGATTCTTTTCGTTATTTTGCTGTTTCATTTCGATAGAACTTTACAGACTATTACTTGTAAGAAGGGGAGGGAGTAATCAATAGCTTGGGTGATCTAGAACATTGAATCAGGAAGATACATCAAGCACAACGTCTAGTTCCCCAATCTGCAACATGGGACATGCTCTTTTTTTATATACACAAAAAATATAAAAATCATTGACATACATGCTCAAATATGTGATTATCTTCTCTGTCACTTATAATGATAATCATTATCAGGTAAACTTCACACCAAACATCACGTGACAAGGAGAAATGAGCGTATGAAAAAAGGAACACGAATCGTACTGGCCTGCTTGGTTGCAGTAGTCACTGCCGTGTCGGCGGGGTGCGGAAGCAGCCAAACAGCTTCGGAAGCACCCAAAAAGTCTGAGACACGCGTAGTCAAGCATCTGATGGGGGAAGTGACGATCCCAGCGGAACCAAAGCGGATTGCAGACGTATCGGGAGCAGCAGAGGAGCTTTTAATATTGGGACACAAGCCGATTGCTACGGCCAATACATACAAGACGAAAATCATGTCCCACGTAGCTGATAAGCTGACAGATGTAAAACCGGTTGGCTGGATGTGGGATGACTCTATCAATCTGGAAGCTGTGGTAGAAACAAAGCCAGACCTGATTATTATGAATAATCGCCAGCAAAAGATGTACGAGCAACTAGCCAAAATTGCGCCGACTGTTGTTCTGGAGACAGACATGGACAAATGGCGTGATAAGTTTAAAGAAATCGGTCGCCTGTTTGGACAAGAAGAGGACGTGAACAAATGGCTGGCTGGCTACGACGAGAAGACGAAGGGGATGCGAGAGCAACTCAAGCAAGCGTATGGCGACCAGACCTTTATGTTCCTGACCGTAACGCCTAAATTGTTCCGCGTGTACGGAAACTATGGTTATGCAGATATCCTGTTCACTGATCTCGGACTGAAGCCAGCAGCCGGAACACCTGCCGATAAAACAATGGAAATGATCGAACTGGAAGGACTGACGAAGTTTCAGCCAGATCATATGTTCCTCGTCAATTTCGGCGGAAAAGCGGATGATGTTTACGCAGAACTGAAAAAAAGCCCAGTATGGAAAAGCAACAAGGCAGTTCAACAAGGCCATCTTTATGAAGTAACCAATGAAACGTTCAACATCAAAGCCTTTGGCCCAATTGGAAAGGAAATGCTCTTAGACGAGATTGATAGCATGTTGCTGAAAAAGCAATAATTATGCGATCGATACAAAAGATGGGGTTGCCCATTCTCCTAGTCACTTTCCTAAAAGCTAATCGAAACCAATAAAGAAGTCGACGCTGGAGAGAAACGAGATGTTTTTCCCAGCTTCATTGCTTTTAGAACCACGGAACACATGAAAAAGCTGGAATCATCAGCGGGGAATCAATGGACATACATCTCACGGCTATAGTGGAAGCATTCGAACAGTTCCAGCCACGTCATCTAAATGAAAAGACAGGAAAAGAAAAAGCACCACGAAGGGTGCAATCTGTAACGATTATCTATGTATCTACCCCAAAAGTAAGTGTATGTCATTTCAGAGTACAACAAATATGAACAGTCTTATTTTAGAAGTGCAAAAGATTCATTTATTTTCAAATCACCATACAGTTGGTCAAACAGCTTGCCGTCTTCAGATTGGGAATCAAATGGATTGGACTGTGGAGTTGTATAGACATACACCATGTCAGTTGATTCTGCAATGGATGTCCCTACAGGTGGCCCTTCTTCGCTAGAGAGGCGAGCCCAATCCGTTTTTGTAAAAACGGAGATCATCAGCAGCGTTTCAGAACCTTTTCCATCCTTCGTCGTATAATCGAATTGCACTACATGCTTGGCTGATGGCAGAATTTTGTTTGCATCTACACCTTCATATTGGTTCACCTTGTAATATCCGTTCCAAGAAGTTGGCGGCTTAAAGCTGAAATTTGCTTGAGGGTTCGTATAAAGGTCAGTTTTTCCGCTTTCCTGCGCAACAGGCTGTGCAGAGTGTCCTACGTTGCCATAGTTAACAGCGAATGTGATGCCGATCGCTACAACGGATGTCAGTATGGTGCCGACGATGATTTTTTTGAAATTCATGTTGATTTCCTCTCTCTTTGTGCAAGGTGTATTGTTGTTTGCAAGGTCATTATAAACAAACAACATATGAAGAGCGTTACAGAAAAGTTACATTTTTCTATCCTATAAAATGTTTTTTCTGGCATGTAACAGAAGAGAGATTGAAGAATGATCGGTTTTTAGGTAGATCGGATGTAATAAGCAAAAGGCCCCTAACAAGGGGCACTAAAGGCTACTAATGGTAATAGTTTTATCACGGACCATTGGTATTGATTAAAAAATCGCTCCATCTACTGCCCCGAACAGCCTTGTGGAGATAAATTTGAGCCTAACTTAATACTCAATAGGGCACCTGACAAATGTGATCACAAATCCCGTGAGATCTCCAGCGACGGCAACGATCGTAACACTCATCATCTAATCGTACTCTTCTTGAGTCTAGATACGGGAGACATAACGTTTCACAATCTTCATGAGGCGGACTTACACGTCTACATTCGTTCATACATTCTTGAAAGCTTGGAAGAAATTCAACCAATTGACCATTCACTTTCTTGAATCGCTTAGACTTAGATTTTTTCTTTTTCAAGTGGTATCCCCTCCTGATGGCGATCTAAGATAGCGTACGAACTCCATTATCCTTTTGATTGGCCAAATATCCCCATGTATCGAAAATGTATGTAGATCAGTATTCAGGAACATCACGGTAGTAGGTTGACATTGACATAATGAGTAGGGAAGAAAAAGCGATGCAAATTGTAATAAAGCCCGTCTTCACAATCAAGACGGGCTAAAATCTATACATGTTTTACTGAATCGTATAAGTAGCTACGATGACATTTTGATCCTCATAGGAATAGGGAGCTTGAAATTGTACGTAACGATACCCGTCCGCATCAGCCTTAATGATGATTCCTGTCGTACCGCTCCAAATCTGTTTATTTTGAGCATTATACACTGTGTAATTCGCAAAGCTGCCTCTTGGACTAATACGGAGCTCCTGCCCTTTCTTTAGATAAATCGCTTCTTTTGGACTTAACTGCCCAGGTGTAAGGTAGTAATATTTGGTGAATTGTTGTTCTTGTTTTTGTTGCTCCATGGTGACTCTGCCTGCTTCATCTTGTACTTGAGCATGGGTAGAAGCGGAAGCATATACAGGTGCGCCAGAGAGGAGTAAAGCGAGCATCGAAATAGAGAGAAGCTGTTTTTTCATACCATGTACACTCCTTCATATCAATTCTGATCAAATTCTAAATACACGAACTAAAGGTAATTATACTCAAACGGAATGAATTGGTAAATATTTACACATAAAAAACAGAACGCTGCCCATTCATATCTCTTGACCACAATGACACGGATTATCTTGTAACTGGGGTATCTATCACGAAGGCATTGAAGAAGCTAATTCCTATTTCGAAAGGCGCGGCGTTTCTCTTGTGCCAGTTGGTGCGAGTTTTTTTCATTTCGTAGATGTAGTGAAAACAATAAGAGGAAGGTTAGTATGTTGTCGAAATTGGATTGGTCGGGGACCTTCTCTATGTAGTTCCAAAGTAATCTTTCCGTTGTATGGATATTAAAAATTTCAAACTCCATCTGTTTAGACTCCCAAACAATTACTTGTTCAATATAGTTCTCAGATTCATGTCGAATCACGGTTGAAGGATCGAATACGAAAGAAAAATTCAGTAGCAATATTCATTGAATTAAGAGTATCTAGCACATGGAAGGTTTACCAAATGATAACCAAATAAACAATTAACTGATCGGATTTATCGAAATAGTTAGATAGATATGTCACTTGCAAGAATCTTTTGATAACACCCGCTTATTTGAAAGTAATGTTTGCATATGCCACAAAATTTAATACTCCGATTAGGAGCTGAATGCAAAATGAGACAGTAGCGATATATAAAGCTGTTCGACCGACACTTTTGAATTGCTGATTTTGATTAAACAAGGAGACAACCCATATTATCAGACCGATGGGAAAGAAAACAAAGCTAAAAAAATAAACAATCCCTTTTTCGAATTTGTTCATTGGATTACCACCATGTAGTTTTTTATTATTTTACAACATTTGGATTTCGTTAACAAACCATTCGATTTGTAAAGAAGGTGAGTATATGAAAGGGATTACACTGCAATGCGCAAACTGCGGCAAGTGGTTGGTCAAGGATGGTGAGATCGGGGGACCTAGCGCGGTTAAAGTGGATGTAACGTAACACTGCTTGTGAGAAGCAGGGGATCGTTTTATGAAAAACGAACTGAGTGTAAAGGTTTTATGGAGGGGTAATAAATGAACTTTCATTTGATGACAATTACAGATGCAGAGCAAGTCGCAACTTGGAAATATCCGCAGGAATATTCTTTTTATGATTTTGAAGATAGTCCAGAAACATTTCAGGAGCTATTAGATGGTACCTATTATGCAGTTCGAGATAATCATGGTCAGCTTACGGGCTTCTTCTGTTTTGGGCACAATGCTCAAGTCCCAGAAGGTCGAAAGCAAAATCTTTACAAGGGCGAGAACGTGTTAGATATTGGGCTGGGAATGAAACCAGATTTGACAGGGAAGGGGATAGGCTTTTCGTTTTTAAAGGCTGGAATCGAATTTGCCAAACAGCAATTTGAACCAAAAAATCTGCGTTTAAGTGTTGCTAGCTTTAATAGTAGAGCAATCAAAGTTTATACAAGAACGAGATTTAAAGAAACGGCCTCATTCGTTAACAATGGGACCCCTTTTATCGTGATGACGATGGAAGTGGAGAATCCTGGATAAGCAGCGTACAGAGCATGCCATGTAACATAAGAGAAATTGTGATGAGGCTGTAGAATTTTCGGTTTTAAGGTACGGACGTGAAAGGCGTTAAGCCGCTCGGGGAAAGAACCGGGCGGCTCTTTTGGTGAAATCGTAGGTGATAGAACAGAGTGTCCAAATCTAACCTCTCCACATACTACACTCCTTCTACTAAAGCGTAACGTGAGAGGAGTGGACAAAAGATGGGCTCAAAGCTCAATGATGGCAAAGAGGGAGAAAGAGGGCAGCTTAGCCGCCCAAAACATTGGACAGAAATTAGCACTCATCACAGCTGCAAGCAACAATTGTTAATAAAACGAAAAGAACCAAAACTAAAGCAAAATTGTCGTCAAAGAATCCCATCGATATCACCCCTTCAAGTGTATGAGGAAGAACCTCAAACTCAAGCTATGCAAATTGAGGAGCTATGTAAGGGCGATATCACAGTAAGTGGAAAATTTGGGCATGTAACAAACAGTTACCTGTCATGTCCAACAGCTCAAAAATGTTAAATCAGCAGGGGGGATATACGACGAAAAAAGGCTATCCCATAGCCACATTCATGGCATTTGGGACAGCCTTCTTTGAACTTAGCTAACACTACCAAGGGCATAAGCATCTGCCATGATAAATAATGCATGAGTCTCCGCAAGACTCGATTGAAGATTTTGAACCTAACTTTTTCAGGAGCTTCTTCAGTATGATCATTCACCTCCTTGGTAGATCTGATTTCCATGTATTACCATCTTATCGTGGGTAAGTGATTATAAGAACATGAATTTTATTTATAAATTGTGTACGGTGTCAGAGTTTCAAGCAGGTTCGAAGGACTTGGAAATAATCTGATCTGATTTCCACACAACCCCGGCTAAACATGGATGTAGTAGTGGAGTATGTGCTCTATGTAAAATTCGGAGATTTACGCTGCATCAAAATCGAAAAGAACATGATCGCTCCAGAACCTAGTAAGCCAATAACACTCATCAGCGTATCATAGGGGTGATACTGAAGGGTAAAAACTTGAGCAGTAGAAAGACCCCACAAAAGTGTAGGAATAGACAAGAAGATATGTATTTTTCCGTTAGGCGTGAACCTGACATAGATAAGAGCTACAACCGTAGAAACGAGATAACTGAAAGAGAAAAGGATCGTGTCCCAGGTCGAGATGGTAATTGGAGTATCGCTTGAAAGAAGCGATTTACAGGCCCAAAGAATAAAGAACCAAAAAGAAAAGACCAAACCAATCATCACTTTCAAAAGACTTTTCATGCTTTCTTCTCCCTGCTAAATGCGTTTGTTTATAAAGACGAGGATCACAGAGAAAACGATTCAATAGAAAATGCAAATGAAGCAAGTTCTTTAACACGAATGAAAAAAGAAAAACATCATACCGATAGTTAAACAGTCGGTGATTGATGTTTGATTAAAATAAACGATGTAGAATTTACATGGTTTCTTTTACCTTACTCATTCATTTGGTGTTAAACGTTATAGGTCGGCCATCCGCAATACCCGTCAGCTTCACATGGTACACGTTGTTCTTTTGCGCTGCTTACTCCAGGAAATGATAGCGATAGAAATAAAGCAGCAGCAATACCAAACAGAGCAAATTTTTTCATAAATCTTCCCCCTCATATAGAGTCTTCCGCAATAAAAGACGAACGAAATTAGGATGATAGGTAGACGGAAAAAGACCATCCCTATGCCACGCACATAGCTGTAGGGACGGCCTTTTTAAGTACTATCTAACATTACGCGGGACACATGCAATGTTTTCCGGCTGGTATGCACTCACGAGGGCATGGGCGGATTGAGTTAGCACCTATTTTTTGAAGGAATTTCTTCAACATTGTTATTCACCTCCTGAATTGGAAAAATATAACTTACGATCTAATAATAACGCACTCGCACTCTAGTTAACATATTAAACGCAAAAAATTCAGAAAATAAAAATCTGTACTACGAATTGTGATAACAGGTAGCGGAAATTGTTGAATGCTGACTGATAACATAGTCCCCATGTCTGCGACCAAATACAATATTCCTTCCAGAGATCGCAATGAAATTGAAGGAAGAAAGTTAGTAAAGGAAACAAGCTGATGTCGATGGAGTTTCGACGTCAGCTTGTTGTATGGACAACTTATTCTTCTTGTTTAGCCAATATACCTGATCAGGTTTCTTGTCCCTGTTGATTGAACCATGATCCAGCCAGGTGGAATAGGAGAGGCCAGCATCACCCAAATTTGTTCACCAAATGCAGCATTTTTGATTTTAGTGGTTTCGTGCTTAGCACCTATTGATTTTGAAGAAGGTTCTTTCCCTTTCCAGTCTTTTTGGGTAGTGTTTGCTGCGAAGGTGATCGGCTTCTCCTGTAAAGGGAGAGTAGCTCCTTGGGCGGTTGTGGCTAAACTTGGTATCGTGACAACAGAGCTTACTGCCATCATGATCAAGGCTTTTTTAAACATTTGCAACAACCTTTCTTGAGAGTGATCGATAAAAATTCAAATATATACTATTTTAACTAGTATTTGTTAATCTTGCTTTAGGAGATTTTGTCGAGAATCCGTATTACACGTCATTTGAAACCCAACACAAACTGACGTATAATCAGGTATTATTGATGAATCACTAAAAGGGAGGCGATCTTTCAATGACGTCAGTCAATCGTAAAACGGAAATCATTTCTGCAGCCATTGAAGTTTTTGCTGAAATCGGATATTTTCGGGCAACGACAGCGCAAGTTGCAGAGCGTGCAAAGATTTCTCAACCGTATATTTTCAAGTTTTTTTCATCGAAGGAAGCTTTGTTACAAGCAGCCTTGGAGGCATCGTGGGAGCGGATCATTAACTCTTTTCGTCTCGTTGTGGAGTCCGCATCCAAAGAGCAATTGGAAACAGATTTAATCAAGGCATATGAAAAGATCTTGGCTTCCCATCAAAATGAAATACTTCTTCAAATGCAGTCCCAGACGATTCAAGAGCCTTCGATTCGAGAGGCAATGCGCGAAGGATTTCGGGAGGTTCGACAGATCGTCCTAACAGCTTTTCGTGAAGCGGGCATCGCGAGTCCGGAAGAGAGAACGCTTATTTTCCTGGCAAGAGGAATGCTGTGTAATATTTCAGCAGCTTTAGACATGCCAGAATTGATGGAGGTGTAGCGGGGAAAAAATTGCGACAATTAGTTATTGACTAATCACTAACTAAAACGTTATAGTTCAAATTAGTTAGTGATTGATCAATCACAAATAAAGCGAGTGGAGATGATCCGAATGAAAAAAGCAATTGTAGTCGGGGCAACAGGCGGAACGGGAGCAGCAATTTTGGCGGAGCTCATCGAGCGAGGGATTGAAACGATTGCTTTTGGGCGTTCTCGACAAAAGCTAGCACAAATGGCGTCAGAGTTGGGTAATCCAGCACATTTGTCACTGGCCGTCGGGGATGCATTCCGGTTCCAAGACATCGTAGCAGCATCGGAGGGAGCGGATGTACTATTCCATTGTGCAAACGTTCCTTATCACGAGATGGTAAATAAGCTGATCCCACTTGGCGAAGCGATCATGGAAGCCGCCAACATGAGAGGTTTGAAGGTTGTTGCGGTAGATGGTATTTATCCATACGGGAAAAAGCAGATGGAACCAGTGACGGAGGAGCATCCAAAGCAACCGCATACGAAGAAAGGGAAAATCAGGTTGGCATTTGAACAGATGCTGTTTAGCAGCCGCTGGAATCATGTGCGAACGATGATTGTCAGATTACCGGATTATTACGGACCTACTGCTAATCAAGCATCGTATTTGGGTTCCACGCTTGAGGCAATTGCGGCTGGAAAACCGGGACTTTTCATTGGAAATATGCATGTTCCGCGCGAGTTTGTTTATTTACCGGATGCGGCAAAGATGATTGTAGAGTTGGCCAGCCGAGAGTTTGCTTATGGGCAAAACTGGCACATTCCAGGTGGAGGTATCATTTCCGGTCGAGACATCGTCCGAATCGCTCAAAAAGCAAGGGGCACCGTGAAACCTGTCATTCCTCTTGGGAAAATTGGGTTGTCTGTGTTGGGTATGTTCGTCCCCGTGATGAAGGAGGTTGTTGAGATGTTGTACTTAACAGAAAAACCGTTGATCCTTAGCGGAGAAAAATATAAACGGCTTATTGGACCAATCCCAGCTACGAAGTTCGAGGAGGGTATAACGGCAACGATCCAGCATTTGCAGAATCGTACTTCCATGAAATAAATGATAGCTGTTAGTTATTGATTAATCACTAACAAATAACCTACCGCAATTTCTTTAAATATTCCTTTACAGGAATATTCTCTTTGGTGTATATTTTACCTAACAAGATGATCACAATAACGCTGAAGGGGATGAGATGAACGTAGAATCCATCATGTAACGAGGTGAGTGACATGTCAGGGATGAATCCGGGCATGGACATGGCGACGCTAAGTGCTTTAGCTGAACCGAATCGTATAAAAATCGTCGAACTTTTGCGCGACGGTCCTCTAACTGTAGGGGAAATCGCCGAACAACTGGGGCTTCGCCAGCCCCAAGCCTCGAAGCATTTGAAGGTGCTTAGTGACAACGGGATCGTGGATATGAAGGCCGAAGCCAACCGCCGCATTTACAAACTCAGGCCAGAGCCCTTCCAAGCGCTGGATTCTTGGGTGAAGTCATTCCAGCGTGTTATGGAAGAAAGATTCGATAATCTGGAAGACTATTTGCGGGAACTGCAAAACAAGGAAAATACTTGAGATCCATTCAAATGAATGAGGAGGAATTGCTATGTCAAGAAACGCAATGGTTTCACGGGTAGAGAATGAGCGGGTGCTGGTACTGGAGCGTGTATTCGACGCGCCCAGAGACCTCGTGTTCAAGATGTTTAAGGAGCCTGAGCATCTCAAGCGTTGGTGGGGACCAAAAGGCTGGGAACTCCCGGTTTGTAATGTCGATTTCCGCCCAGGCGGTGTTTGGCATTACTGCATGAAATGCGCCGATAAGAATCAAGGTGATTTTTACGGCATGGAATCATGGGGTAAAGGCGTTTATAAGGAAATTGTTGAACCCGAGAAAATTATCTATACCGATTACTTTTCAGATGCAGAAGGCAACACAAATGATACCATGCCTTCGACAGAGGTTATGATGGAATTCATCGAAATGGATGGAAAGACGAAGCTGGTTAGTCGTTCTGAATATGTATCTGCGGAAGCCCTCAAAACTGTCATGGACATGGGCATGCTAGAGGGCATCACCCAAACGTGGGATCGTTTGGAAGAGAGTCTAAACGAGATCAAGTAAGGGACATATAGGAAATGCCGCCTGGCATGGAGACCCGGCGGCTTTTTCATTTTCGTTGCAGATTTATTGCACCATCAGCGAGATAAAATCGTTTAACTTATCCAGCGAAATAATATTTTGATTGCACGTTGCACTGTCTTGGCAAATATAGTTTCCTTTTTTCAAATACGTTCCATCCCCAGAGCCTTTGGCTTCAAGGACGAACATACCGATTTCCTCAAAGCGATTACAGAGCGCACAAACGCCTTTTTTGTTTACGTTTGTGAACTGTCCGTGAATGCCAATCAGTTTTCCTTCGTGGTAAGCGACAATATATTTCTTGTCCGTGGCAGTGTCTAGCCAGCTTACATAAGAGATTTCTGAAAAATCGATCTCAGCTAAATTCGAGACTTTAAGCTTCTTTACTTTTGGAAAGAGCTTCTTAATGGAAGACTCTGTGGGAGCAGGGAATGGAATCACATACGGTGAAAGCTGATGCAAAAACTGCTTTCCTTCTGCCTTTTCTTTAATCGAGTCAATCGGATGCAAAACTTCTTTTTGTTCTTCCGTCATGTTCGGGAACAACTGAAAGATTTCTTCATGGGCGATTTCTTTGCGAGCACGAATCACGTTGACATCTGTACTGGTTGCAAAGGCGTTCATGATTGCTTGAACGCGTGATTTAATGAAGTGATATTGATGCGTATGGATAAAAGGTTCCATATTGAGGTTCCTCCTGTTTCTGTCTTGTAAGTGGGTTCTTCTTTACTTTAGTGTGTTTGCAAGAGAGGAGAAAGGGAGAAGACATTTCGTAAAAAAACTCGCCATAAAAAAGCACTGACAACCTGAATGGAAAGGTCGTCAGTGCTTTATAAACGTCTATCTGGTATACACGATTTTTTTAATCGTCTCTGTAGACAAAAAGTATTCTTCCGCTAACTGCGAAATAGCCGTCCCGGCCTGAAAGCTGCTTTTAATAGCCGTATTCCGCTCATCCAGGAGTTTTCTCCCGCCAGTGCGCGTCCCCCATTTTTGATGGGTTACTTTTGTCTTCGGAATATAAATGGTTTCTCCTTGCACGTACTTTTGAATTTCTGCGAGTAACGATTCAGGAAGGATTAAATTTGCTTTCACACATTTCATTTCTGCTCGCTCCTTATTTATAGATAGGCAAATAAGGGGCAAAGCCAAGAAATAGGAAATGAGATACGCAAATGAAGGCGATGATTCGATTAAACGAGAGACCACCTCATGCAAAGTATCGCCTCACTATTTCTAGGCTTTGCATGAGCCGCTGCGGTATGTGGCAAATTGAGAGCATTCGCCATTGGTACACCCCCCTCGAGGTCCGGTTTTCCCTTTGTGTAAGCAAAGGGAGTATTTGTAATTATATAAGAAAATGACTTTTTTGTATAATGATACTTCGCAACGAGGAGAAAGAAAAGGATCGCTCATTTACAATTTATTGAAAGTCAAATATAGTAAAAGTACCTAACGTGAAAAGAGGTTTTGATTGAATATGATGAAACTGATAATCGCTAAGTAAAATTCTAACGAATTTTATAGGGGAAAAGGTCAAATGAAGGGCGCGCCCTTGGTTTATTTTTTGTACCTTTCTTTAAAAGCGATTAGAAGGCATTATATCTCATTCAAACAAATTTCACGTTTGTGCATGATATCTATTCTATTTGGGATAGGTATGTTTATCACAACGATAAATTTGACCATGAGAAGAGAATTCTTCTTGTGGTCTTTTTTATTGGAAAGAAGGGATTGCTGAAAAGGAATGAATGATTACAAACAGCACAAACAACAGAATGGGAGGTTTTTACATGGGTGAATATCGATTGATTAGTGACTACAAGCATATCGAAACATACAAGGAAAGCTTTAATGACCTCGCTATGCAGGTCTTTCAGCTCAATTTTAAAGAATGGTATAACAAGGGCTTTTGGAATGATAACTATGTCTGCTATTCCTATCTGGATGGGGATCAGGTTATTGCCAACGCTTCCGTAAGTAAGATGATCGTGACATCCAATGGTAAAGACTATAAGGTACTTCAGATTGGAACAGTCATGACGCATCCTGCCTATCGCAACCAAGGATTGGCAGCGAGATTAATGAACCATATTCTTGAAACATATGAGAAGGAATATGATTCTATTTTTTTGTATGCCAATGATACCGTGCTCGATTTTTATCCGAAATTTGGATTTGAGAGAGTACAGGAAAGTAGTTTTTGCTTATTGATATCTGATTTGAAAAAGCAAGTAGGACAAAAATCGGTCTTGCGCAAGCTAGATGTTGATAGCGAGGCTGATTTTATCGTCATGAAGGAATTTGCCGCCAAACGAATTCCCGTTTCTTCGAGACTTGCCGTCAAGGAAAGCGAGCATCTGTTGATGTTTTACTTTCTTCTCGTTTTTCGGGATGCGATCTATTATGTCGAAGAGGAGGATGTGATCGTATTATTTGAACGAGAAGATGACCAACTGCATGTATTTGATTTGGTAAGTAAAAAACCAGTTGATATAGAAGCAGTCCTTTCTCATTTGGTGTCGGCTGAGACAACGATCATTCATTTTCACTTTATGCCGGATAGTGAGAATGAGAAGATCCAATCAGCTTTGATGACAACGACGGACGATGTCTTATTTGTTCGTCCCTCGTTCAAAATGGAGACAGAACATTTTCGTTTCCCGCTAACTTCACACGCATAAAAGGTCTACGTACGATATTCAGATTCAAGAGAACAGCCTGGAGCGAGTAAGATGCAGTAGGGGTAGGAGTAGAAGACTATACCGACGCGCATGAGCTCAAACAAAAAAACTGTTATTACGTAAGCGTAAAATAGTCCCCACCTTGAAACGGATAGGGACTACTTTACGCTATTTATTATTAATTCGACACGTAGCTGGCAACATTTTTGACCATGGGAGTAACTTGTCTAGTTCTTGATAATCTTCGCGATTCGCCAAAAGATTGGAGAGGCATATCTACTTGGCACGGATTAAAAACCTACTATATGGTTAATCAACAGGCGTGGTATACGAGATAGCTTTTTCTTAACGAACAAGCGGGACTATCTCTGACTGATTTCATAGGTACTTAGAAGCTTCTTATGAGAAATTACATTTTTCAACTCCGATTTATTAAGAAGTCTTATGTCCTTGGTGGAAAGCCATTCATCGTCGTAAATCTGATCTAAGTAGTTAATCCCAGTATCAGGGATAATAGCTAATACAGCATTTGCGCTGGTATGTTTCAGATAAGTCAAGGCAGCTACCACAGATAAGCCCCCTGAACCTCCAATCATCATTCCGTGTTCATTGGACAATATACGGCAAGCAGATATGGCCTCTTGATCACTTGCCATACAAATATGATCAATCACAGATAAATCGGTATTTTCAGTCTTCCAACTCAATCCAACTCCGTTAATCAGGTAAGGCTTGAACATATGGCCAAATATCGCTGATCCTTTTACATCGCAAGCCACTACTTTCATCTCTGGTTTGTTCTCTTTGACAAACCTTCCAATGCCACAAAGATGTCCTCCTGTACTCACAGCACCTACAACTGCGTCGATTGGTAAATCGATAATTTCTTTTCCAGTAGTCTCAAAATGATATAAAGGATTATTGGGATTGTCATATTGGTTTGGCCAAAACGCTTCAGGATATTGACGAAGCAATTCCTGAACACGCCTGAATCGTGTTTTTTGATACCCACCATCCTCATCAAGTTCGGACACCATATCAATTTCTGCTCCGTATGCTTTATACCATTTAAGAAGATTTGGGCTAATTTTGGGATCTACAACGATTAGGACACGGAACTTATACACAGCTCCGAGCATCGCCAAAGATTTCCCTAGGTTTCCCGATGTAGACTCGATTAAAATACTTCCGGGCTTTATTTCTCCCTGATCCATCGCTTTTTTTATCAATCCTATGGCGGTACGGTCTTTCACACTAAAGTTCGGATTAAAATATTCAAGTTTAAGATACAGCTTCTTTCCATTCGGAACCAGTTCATCTTCTAAAGCGACAATAGGGGTATTCCCAATGCAATCTACAATATTGGTAGCTATCATCTTTAACACCTCTTTGTAAGAATTAAAGTCGCGTAAAAATCAAACCAACAAAGAGCAGAATGAGCGAAATCGTTTGCAGGAAAGAAAGTCGTTCTTTGTAAATCCAAATAGACAAAAGAGCAACTACTAAGCTATTGGTAGAAAAGATAGGAGAGACAATACTAGCGGGCCCATTTGCTACGGCGACCGCATAGATTTGCATACCAGCAAAGGAGAAGATGCCTGATCCAAGTCCCCAACGAACTCCTATTTGTTTGTGTGTTCTGGGCATCTCTACATGCTTCTTTCGTAGAATTTCTATTGAAAACAAGATAAATCCAAAGAAGTATCCGATCAACAAGATCATGGCATTGGGTAAATGCATTTCTTCCGTAACTTTCAGACCTCCATTACGGAGAAAGAAAAGAAACGTCGCACCAACGACAAGCAGATACCACTTCATGCTTCGGATACGAAGGTTTTCATCTGGATCAATAGGCAGGATCATGACGGCAAGAACGAGTAGCGTAACGCCGATCCATTGAGGAAGAGAAAGTGACTCTCCATAAAAAAGCAGTGAAAGTCCAATCGTGAAGATGACATTGCTATTGACCACTGGAGAAGTTAGACTAGCTGGCCCAATTTTTAAAGCATGCATAAATAAGAGATTCCCCGTGGATGTACCTACACCGATTATGAGTCCGGCAAGGAGAACCTGGAGTGTGAACATCCAACCGTCTGTATATTGAACCCAAGCAAAAAAACAGAGAGTACCCGTCAAATACAATCCCCAAAGTAAATGTACGGTAGAACCTCGGTTGGCTGAACAAACTTTCATCATAAAACTTCCAAGCCCAAAGGTAATCGAACTGAATAATGCGAGCATATACCACATCGGATTTACCTCTTTTACTTAAGCTTCACAAAGATAAATGCTTTCCGAATATAGACGTAGTTTATTGGCTTTCTTTTCTGAAAAACGGTTCCACTCATCCTTACTTATTGGCGAGGTTAGAAGCGTGAGTGGAATTTGCAAATTAAGCACTCGTTCTTGAACAATACAACGTGTCACTCCAGCAGGAACTTCTTTACCTGCTAACACAATTTCTTTCACTTCGTCCAAGGTGAGAGTGGGGTATCGGAATAGAACATGGTTGGATTCTGGGAAAACGTATCTGCCGTGCGGTAAACGAATGACTGATTGATTCTGGGTATAAATCTCTACAATTTGGTGCCAGGCTTGTAACCGAATCCAATGATTCACATAATTTTCGTGGGGATAAATCCAAAATTGGGTGTAATTCGGATAAACTACTTCCGCAATAGGGGGTTCTTTCCGGAGCTTCCTCACCCATTGGAGGGTTGGCAACTGTTGTAAAGTATCCATCCACAGGCCAAGTGGCAAGAGATGTTCCCATGCGTTGAAAGAAATTTCCGATGCTTCCACGACCTGAACAGGGATCTTCATGTATCCTAGTTGGCGTAATGATTGCGTCCGATGGGCTCCGTCTAAAATCAAATATCGACCTTCCATAAGAGGGGTAACTATGATCGGATGACGCAAGACTCCTTCTTCAAGAATAGACTGGCATGTTCGGTTCAATCGCGCTGGTTCTACTCGTTCTTGAAAGGCAAGTTGGTTTACATCTACTAATCGAAGCCGAGAGAGAATTTCCACGTTTTTTCCTCCTTGATTCATGATTCAACAGATAATAACCATGTTGATTGACTTTTTATAATGCACCGGGGATTTCTGTATCTTAGCTAAAAGATATGGAGAAAATTAGGATTTTTATTGGAGAATTGGTTAACTATCACCACAAAAAGGTTCCACTACATAATTTATCCATAATTTCCATTTATGATAGTCACCAAGGTTCATATCTATCAAAGAGAGGGTTGTATGATGGACACTTCGATATTAATCGTCGATGATGAAGAGACCATGCTCGATTTGCTAAGTATGATATTAGAGGAGGATTTCTCTGTCTCCACAGCCAGCGACGGAACAATGGCGCTTCAGTTACTTCACAATGAAGCATTTCATCTTTGTTTGTTGGACATCATGATGCCTTGGACAGACGGTTTTGATGTACTCAAAGAATTAAGACGTACAGGCGATAAAACTCCCGTGATTTTGATCAGTGCTCGAGGCGAACTGGAGGATCGGGTAGTAGGATTGGAACTAGGCGCGGATGATTATATAACGAAGCCATTTGAACCGGCAGAAGTATCGGCGCGTGTGAAAACGGTACTACGCCGGACAAGAAAGGGGCAAGAAATACAGGAGATTAAGCAATCAGGAATTCAGATTCGTCTCTTAGCAAGAGAAGTATGGGTTCATGGAAAGAAGATGAAGGTTACCCCGATTGAATTTGAAGTGCTAACCACTCTCATTCAATATCCGAATCAAGTCTTTCCCAGAGAACAACTGTTAGCCAAGGTATGGAACTACTCGTTCAATGGAGATTTTAGGACAGTGGACTCTCATATTAAAAACTTACGTATAAAACTGCGGGAAGCTGGTTTTCAAGGAGAAGGCATTCAAACAGTGTGGGGCTATGGATATAAATGGGGAGTTCAATAACGATGCATCGAGTGGCGACCAAGCTGTTAATCACCATTTTAGGTATCATGATTCTAGGGCTTGTGCTATTGGGAACCATCAGCTACCAAATTATAACTCTTCACTATCAATCCTATACGGAGCTAGCACTTGCTCAACATGCATCGACTTTTGCTCAAATGTTAAGCGTAGACTTCAATAGAAAAACTCTTCAGCATATCGGCGAAATGGAGGAAAAGTCTTCTTCTACTGTTCTTGTCTTTTCTCCCAAAGGAGAATTGCTTATTGATTCCAAACGATTACCTGATTCATTGTTTAATTTTGTTCAAAATTGGATTCAGGGAAGTCCGAATCAAAAAGCGATTCAAACGGTTTTTGAACCAGATCGTCTCATTTTAGCAAAAAGTCCCATTCAACGAGGACAAAATCTATTAGGAACGGTAGTTGTTATAACGAAACCAACTTGGCTGAAAGATACATTACAGTCTCTTCAGACAATGTTATTGCTTGCTGGCTTGGGTTCTTTACTAGTCACGAGTGGGTTTGGCTTACTATTATCCAGATATATTGTAAGACCGATTGTAAACGTTATCAATGCAATTAGGCATCTCGATGAGGGTAATTATGATGTAAGAGTTGTTTTAGAAGGTAAAGACGAACTCTCTTTACTCACTCGTCAAGTAAACCAGCTCGCCAAAAGCTTGTCTTATTATCGGTCGTCCCGTCGAGAATTCCTATCTCATGTAGCTCATGAATTACGTACTCCCCTTACATATGTGAAAGGATATGCAACCCTCCTTCAGAATTCAGAAATGACGCCAAATCGCGCAAGTAAGTTAATTTCGATCATCCGGGATCAATCTGATCGGCTCGAACAAGTAGTCAACGATTTGATGACACTGAGTCGATTGGATGAAGGTAAAATTACATTAAGAAAAGAACGGGTCGCTATTCGAAGTTTATTAGAAAGAATAATCGAGGAAATGACACCACGTGCTGAAGAATTGGGAGTGAAGTTATCTCTTACAATTTGTCCTCCTGTGTACTTTTGGGTGGACCCGCAGCGGTTTCACCAAATTTTAATGAACTTAATAGATAATGCGATTCGTTATTCTCAGGGTGAAGGAACGGTTTTGATCAGTGTAACGAAAATGCTCAGAGAATCCGTAATTGAAGTAAAGGATGAGGGAATTGGAATCTCCGAGAAAGAATTAGAACTAATATGGGAGCGGTTCTATCGGGTGGAGAAATCCAGATCACGTCATACTGGAGGAAGTGGCCTTGGTTTGTCAATTGTTAAGCATTTAGTGGATTTACATGGCGGGAAAATTCAAGTACAAAGCAGCCCAAATCGGGGAACCTCATTTCGATTACATTTCCCCAATCGTAGATCAGGGAGTGAATAACCATGCGAAAAGGGGAAGGTGTCTTTTCTATAAAAAATAACCGAAAAGCCTACCGTGAGATGGAAACCCGTCTAGGTTTTTGTGCATATAACCAGTATCATTATTACATCCAGTTTACCTGCTAAGCCCTCAATCATGTTCGGCTTGTATCTGAAAACAAGAATAATAATGAAATAAGCTTCTCTCATATGGGAGAGAAGCTTATTTCATCTTTCATTACCTTGATGTGAGACTTGTTAGAACAGTGATTTTAATCTATTGTCCTTTGATAGTAATATCCCACATCACGGCATTTAATGGTAAGTTCATTTGCTCCGTTTAAAGGGGTTTGAAAAGAGGTAGCCTTCCAATGCCTCAGTTACATATTTTATTTTCCACATATGAACGACCATTAAAGCGTTGACAAGGTTTTAAGTATATAGGTTAAAAGCGCGTTGCGAGACATGAAACGAAAAAGCCCGCATTCAAAAAGCTTTTCGCCCGAAAGCGATGCATCCTTCCTGCTTTCAAGCAGCAGAGATTGGCTCTTTGCTCGAAGATTAATCCTTTCGCAGCAGCTGAACTCTTTGTCGTAATTCCTGGTCTGTTAACGGCTCCAATTGCAACAAAGCCTCGTATGGATCATCACCTGGGATATGAAAGTATCGAGCAAATGCAGGCTCTGTCTTGATGCCGCTTTGCTTCAGAGTCCTGATCTGTTTATACGCATCCAAGCCTCCTATGTCTAACAATCGTGCTTCGATGTCCATATGACGATAGGCGTTTTGCATTTCGACAGCTACCGGTTGAGCAAACAATTCAAACCAAAAGTCAGCTGTGAAAAACGAGATAACGCACGTGGGCGTACTATTCACATCTGAGTGTGTCACTTCAAATCCGGGCAAACAGCCAAATGCTGTACGAACAGCCTGCTCAAACTGCTCCAGATCATGACTCTCGCAAATAATATCCAGATCGCTTTGCACAACATCAATGTCCAATGGGATGGTTCCGGCAAGCACTGGATGGTAATCGGATAGTACTTCCATGATGTGCGTCTGTTGAATCGCTTCCCACGCTGCTTTTTGGCGAATCGTCCCTCTGCCCAAGTAGGAGAGATCATGCCAATTTCTCATGAGACTACCTCCATGTCTGCTTTCTTTTAAAATAGTTTAGACAAAAGTGAATAAGTACGCAACGAAATCGATAATCACTCGTATACCTAAATGAAGGGAGTGTAGTAGATGGAAATATTTTTGTGGGTAGTGGTTGTGTTATTGTTCTTGCTAAGCATCGCAGGAATTTTCTTACCCGTTTTACCTGATACGATATTACTGTGGGCGGGCTTTTTGCTCTATCACTTTTTCATTGCAGATCCGGGAGCGGGATTGCCGGCATCCTTTTGGTGGGGAATGGTCGTTCTAAGCATTCTGCTTTACGGTGCTGACTTGCTGACGAATATGTACTTCGTGAAAAGGTATGGAGGGTCCAAATGGTCGTCCGTTGCTGCTGCGGTCGGTATTATCCTCGGGATTTTCGTTTTCCCACCGTTTGGTATGCTGATCTTACCGTTCGTATTCGTCGTTCTCGTAGAGTTGATGGTGCAGAAGCAGTCGATGGAGCGAGCAGTGAAAGCGGGAGTAGGCTCACTGATCGGATTTTTGGGTAGTGCAGTCGTAAAAGTCATCTTGCAAGTTACGATGATCATCTGGTTTTTTATCGCCAGATAATAGACAGAAAACAAAAAGGACAGCCTCGGCTGTCCTTTTTTACGTGGGAACTAGTGAATGAGTCGATAAACACCGATGACTTTACCGAGAATAGTGACATGCTCCAGGATGATCGGTTCCATCGTGGCATTTTCCGGTTGGAGACGGAAGTGATTCTTTTCTTTGAAAAATCTTTTAACGGTCGCTTCGTCTTCTTCTGTCATGGCTACGACGATGTCACCATTGTTGGCTACGTGCTGTTGGCGAACAATGACGTAGTCTCCGTCGAGAATTCCGGCATCAATCATACTGTTCCCGGAGACGCGCAGCATATAGACCTTGTCAGAAGTCACGATATTGTCTGGAAGCGGGAAGTACTCTTCTACATCCTCAATGGCAGTAATCGGTTGTCCAGCGGTTACTTTTCCGATTACTGGCACACGGACGACAGAGTCTTCGAAATTGTCTTGAAAACGATCTTCATCTGATAGCAATTCGATGGCACGAGGTTTGGTAGGATCTCGACGAATGAGGCCTTTTTTCTCTAAGCGTGCCAAATGCCCATGTACTGTTGAGCTGGAAGCTAGTCCAACAGCCTCCCCAATTTCACGTACAGATGGCGGATATCCTTTATCACGAACTTCCTTTCGTATGAACTCGATGATGGCTTGTTGTCTACTCGATAATTTTGACATAGAAAGACACCCCTGATTTCTCGAACATATTTTCCTATATTATACCATGGGAGCTTGCGTTCGACAAACATAAGTTCGATTATTTGTTGACATGAACATATGTTCTCATTTATTATGAGGCTACAAGTGATCAGAACGTATGTTTGTGAGGAGGCCATTATTATGAATTCATTGACAGTACGTAATCGTTTCGAGAAAAAAGAAGAACGTCGTGTTCGTTTTGGTATCACGAGAGGACAAGCTCTCTTGTTTCTTATTACATTTACTCTCTTTTTTTACCTGTTAACCGAACTAGTGTTTGCTTCTTCGCCAATGGAGGAGCCACAAGGCATAGAAGTAACCGTACAATCTGGAGATAGCCTATGGTCGTTAGCTGTTCAATACAATACAGATCAGATGGATGTTCGGGACTATATAATAGAAATTAAGGATGCGAACGGTTTAGAGAGCAACAGGATTTACCCAGGTCAGACTCTCATCCTTCCTGATACTCCGTAAGTGTTCGGCTGTCTTGCGGGATCACTCGAATGTGGTATAATGAAGCGGCACTACTACAGAGTGGGAGGAACCAGCAGTGGTATCTGACGCAGAAATTAAACGCATCAACGAATTGGTCAAAAAATCGCGCGAAGAAGGTTTGACCGAAGAGGAAAAGCTTGAACAAAAAGCATTGCGCCAAAAGTACATTGACGCCGTTAAGCTTTCATTGAGAGCAAATTTGGATTCCATCCGTTATGTGGAAGACCTTGAAGAAAATAAGCCAAAACAGTAAGATAACAATTACTGATACGACAGACATCCTCGCTTGACGCTAGGGTGTCTTTTTCTGTGACATACATAAGCTGTGATAGCCAGGGAGGGAAAGCGATGGCGTGGATAGCTGTGGCGGTTGGAGGAGCAGTTGGCTCTCTTTTGCGCTACCTATTGTCTTTGCTCGCGAATCAGCCGGGATGGCCGTGGGGAACCTGGATCGCCAATGTTTGTGGATCTTTGATCATCGGCATCTTGTTCGTGCTGGGGAAAGAACGTGGCTTTTTATCTCCGACACTCTACCTCTTATTTGCAACGGGGGTCATGGGAGGATTTACGACTTTCTCAAGCTTCTCCTTGGAAGTAGTCTCTTTTTGGGGGGAAGGCCACCTGTTACGTGGCACTTTGTACGCTCTGCTTAGTTTGGGAGTCGGTCTACTTTCTTGTGCGGTTGGAATATGGTTGGCCAGGCAATGGTCCTGAGTCGTTCAATGACACGATACATGTGAGGGGGAATGAATGTGAGTACACAGCATCGTGATTATGAATGGGAACAAAAAAAGCTGGATGAAACAATTTCAGCGATCGACGAAGAAATGGAGCAGCTTCGCAATGATATTCGCGAGGCAACAGATGATTATGTCAAACAGGTCGTTAACTATAAAAAGGCTAAGGAATTGAGCTACCTGGAAGATCAGGGTCGAGAGAAGCCTTATTTCGGCAGAGTGGATTTCTTGAAAGATGAAATCTACGAGCTGGATGAGGTCTACATAGGAAAACGGGGAATTGTACGCAGCGATACGTTTGATTCTGTCGTCGTGGATTGGCGCGCGCCTATCGCCAGTCTTTATTATTCCGGTGAGAGCAAAGAAGCGTTTTACCGGATGGGACGCGAGATCGTGCGTGGTGAAGTTCGACTAAAGCGTAATTTTGCGATCGAAGACGGAAAGATCGTCGGCATCTATGATGGAGCGGTAAAAGAAACGATTAACCGCGAGATGGGGCATCCCGACGAATTTTTGCAAGAGGGCTTCATTGATGAATTTTTGGCAGCCAATCTGAATCAGGCGAACGATAGTAGGCTAAAAGACATCGTCGCTACGATTCAATCCGAGCAGAATGATATTATCCGGGCGGAAAAAGAACGGCCCATTGTTGTGCAAGGAGTAGCGGGGAGCGGAAAAACAACCATTGCTCTGCACCGACTCTCCTATTTGATTTATAACTACCAGGATTCCATGATGTCCAAAAAGTTCATGGTGTTTGCACCTAACCGGATGTTTCTTACCTATATATCCGAGGTTTTGCCTGAGCTGGGAGTCGATGATGTTCAACAGTCTACTTTTGTAGATTGGGCAGCGCGTCTTGTGAAGCCTCTGCTGCCAAAAGGATGGAGAATCGTGAGTCCTGATAAGCCTCTTCAATTGTTCTTCGAAGAGGGGCAGGATGAGCGCCAGCAAGAAATGACACGAAACAGGCTTCGCTTTAAAGGATCGCTCGCTTGTCGGGAGGCGCTGGAGCAATACATTCGGTATATCGTTGAAACAAGAATTCCTTTCAAGAAGCTCAGCTTTTTATACAACAAAACGAAGCAAGTATTTTCGATTCCGGGTGATTTTATTCGCCAATGCTTCTTGGAGCAGTTCGCTAATATGCCGTATCATAGACGGGTAGAAGCGCTTCGCAAGCATTTGAAACAAGAAATGAACAAGCAATTGTTTGCCCATTTGCGAGAGCGAAAAGTCGATTTGGACAAAGAAGGCTTGTACAAATTCGAGAAAATGCTGGAGCAGATATTAGATACGTACCTGACTTCATTTCCGAGACTGGAAATCTTCGCAGCTTATCGCGAGTTGATTGCTGACGAGGAATTGCTGCGCAAGCTCGTACCTGCTGACATTTCAGACGAAGTTGTACGTGATGTGACTCAGTCTAGCGCTGCATTGTTTGCAGAGGAGAGATTGGAGCCGGAAGATATCGCGGCATTGCTATACTTGCAGCATATTGTTGAAGGAATGAATAAGGCAGAGCATTTTGATCATACGGTCGTGGATGAAGCACAAGACTTGAGTGCGCTAGAAATAGCCGTCATTGCATTGGCAACTAAGCGAAACTCGTTAACGATCGTGGGAGATATTGCGCAAGGTATTCATAGCTACCGGGGGATTCATACCTGGGAAGAGTTGACGAAGGGGATTTTTGCACAGCTGTTTCCTTCCTATTATACGTTGTCACAAAGCTATCGTTCGACTATTGAGATCATGCGTTGTGCCAATGAAGTGTTGCGGCAAATTGAATTGCCCGAGACAGTATTGGCAAAACCGGTTTTGCGACATGGTGAAAAACCAATCATGGTCAAGGCTCGCTCACGAGCGCAACTGTGGGAGGACATCTCTTCGCGTGTGGTTGCCTACCAGTCGGAAGGCTTCAAAACGATTGCGATCGTAGCGAAAACCATTCAAGCGAGTAAAAAAGCACATAAAGGCCTGCAAGACAAAATAGCTGATCTAACCCTGTTAGGAACGAAAGATAACCAATTTCCGGGTGGCGTAACCATCATGCCTGCTTTCTTAACAAAAGGCTTGCAGTTTGATGTGGTCATTCTACTGGATGTAGACGCCTATCAAAATAATGAATGGGACGCAAAACTGTTGTATGTCGCGATGACACGTCCTGTCCATCGTCTTGTTATGACGCAGGTTGATGACGTTTCTTCCCCGTTGCTGAAAGATTTACCGACAGCGCTGTATAGCATGTCTACTGACGAATAAGATTCTCATCATCAAAGAAAACCCTCTGCCTGAAAAAAGCAGAGGGTTTATCTGTATCATGCTTAGTGGTCGCCTGTGTTACCTTTGGAAGGGTTGGTAATAACAAAACCTTCTTGTGGCAAGAAAAGGTAATCAATGATGATGCCATCCAGCAATGGCTCATCCTTTTTTACGATCACATCGATCTCTTTGTCGGTCGAGATCACAACATCTTCTTCTGTTGGCTTGTCCAGAGCGAGTCCGTAGTGTGCATGATCACCGTGAGAGTGAGTAATATAAACGCGCAGTTTCAATTCTTTGTCTTCTTCTGCCTCGATGATTGGAGCCAATTGCTTGGCAGCGTTACGAGTGATTTTTAGTTTCACAGGTCAAATCCCCTAACTGTATGTAAGTTACCCTTTCATCTTAGCAAGAGGGAAAACAGGATGCAATGTTGAAAGTGTTACGATATGTCTAGAGAATGACAATACGGTGGAAGGAGAGTCATCTATGAAAATCGATTTGCGCAGCGATACCGTTACGAAACCAACCGAGGAGATGCTTCGAGCGATGGTGGAAGCGGAGGTTGGTGATGATGTTTATAGAGAGGACCCAACTGTCAATCGTTTGGAAGCGATTGCGGCTGAAATACTCGGAAAGGAAGCTGCTCTGTTCGTAACAAGTGGCACGCAAGGCAATCAGGTCGCTGTTTTGACGCATTGTGTTAACGGAGACGAGGTCATTGCGGAAGCGGATTCGCACATTTTTTACTATGAGGGCGGCGCTATGTCGGCATTGGCTGGCGTACAAACAAGGACGCTAGTTGGAGAACGTGGTGCTCTACGTGCAGAAGATGTAGAGAGGGCGATTCGGGGCAACAATATCCATTTTCCGCGCACAAAATTGATCTGTCTCGAAAATACGCATAATCGCGCTGGCGGGGCGGTAATCTCTGTTGCGCAAATGAAGAGTGTCTATGATACAGCACAAAAACACGGTATTCCCGTTCATTTGGACGGTGCTCGTCTCTTCAATGCGGCTGTGGCTCAAGGTGTTGCAGTCAGTGAGCTAAGCACTTTTGCCGATACCGTCCAGATTTGTTTGTCCAAAGGGCTGAGTGCTCCGGTGGGTTCCATTTTGGCTGGAGATCGTGCGTTTATCGAAGAGGCGAGATGGTGGAGAAAAAAAGTAGGAGGCGGGCTGCGTCAGGCAGGGTATTTGGCAGCACCAGGCATTATCGCTCTGACACAGATGGCCGAACGATTGGCAGAAGACCATGAACGGGCACAGCAATTGGCAAAAGGCTTGCGCCAGCTATCGCTTCAGGTCGAGCAAGTCGAGACGAATATCGTGCTGGTGAATACAGACTCGATTGGGCAAACAGCTGTCGCCTTCTTGGAGCGTTTGGAGGAAAAAGGAGTGCTCGCTGTTGATTTTGACGAGTACGTCATTCGCTTTACGACGCATCGACACATTAGCGATCAACATATCAAGACCGTTGTGGAAGCAGTCGAGCAATTATTGGAAACGGTGTAATCGTTTCAACCACTTGTAGCCAGTCGAAGGGAAGACTGGCTTTTTTCTTTGTCGCAACAACGAATTCCAAATAGTTAGACAATTTGTACAAAATAAGAGTCTCTATGCGCTCTGTTTTTCGCCATACCGTCTGATTTGTTTCGTCTACACTTGCGTTATCATGGTAGTGTGATAAAGCGATAGCGTTTACTGGTGTATGGAATCGAATGGAATCAAGGGGGATGGTCTCAATGAGAAAGAGGATGAGCTTCGTTTTGAGCTGCTTCTTGCTACTTCAAGTTTTAGCGGGCTGTAGTACAAGTGAAACGGCGGTAACGAACAAACCGAATGATCAGGCATCTCAACCAGCGCAGCCAACAGGAAAAGAGAGGGTATTGAATTGGAATGCAGACGGTGGAGAGCCTCCGACAGCAGATCCCGGACTTGCTTCCGATGGCACTTCCTTTGATGTCATTACTGCCTGTTTTGAAGGATTGACTCGCTATGGACCGGATGGGAAAATAGCCAACGCAATTGCCGACAGTTATACGGTATCCGAGGATTTGACGACGTACACGTTCAAATTGAAGTCGAATGCGTTATGGAGCAACGGAGATTCGGTAACCGCCCATGATTTTGAGTTCGCCTGGAAAAGAAATCTCGATCCGAAGACAGCATCCGAATATGCTTATATGCTTTATTTCGTTAAAGGAGCAGAGGAATTCAACACAGGGAAAGGATCATATGAAGACGTAGGGGTCAAAGCGTTAGACGATTTTACACTAGAGGTTAAGCTCAATTCGCCAGCTCCGTTTTTTTACGAGCTGACGGCTTTCCCGACATTGTTTCCTTTACATAAAAAGACCTTGGAGGCACATCCGAATTGGGCAGCGTCTCCAGACAACTACGTGGGCAACGGCCCATTCAAAATGGAGCTGTGGGAGCATAAAAACAAATTGGTTCTTGTGAAAAACGAGAAGTATCATGACAAAGATACCGTGAAGCTCGACAAAATCGTGTGGAGCATGATTACCGATACCAACACCGCTCAAGCGTTGTTTGATTCTGGTGATTTGGATTGGGGAGGGCATCCAACCTACGTGTTGCCCGTCGATGTGATCCCCGCTTTACAGGATGAAGGAAAAATCGTAATGGCGCCGTATCCGAATACAGTTGCCGTCACCTTTAATACAACCATGCCCCCTTTTACGAATAAAAAGATTCGACAAGCCTTCTCGTATTCCATCCAACGGCAGCCTCTCGTAGACGGAATCGTACAGACAGGGGTGCCTGCCGCTTTTGCATGGGTTCCGCCTTCTATGCAGCTCAGCGGAAATGACTATTTTCAAGAGGATGTAGACAAAGCCAAACAGTTATTGGCGGAAGGGTTAAAGGAGCTGGGGCTTTCGACGATGCCAGAAGTGACTTACACTTATGGATCAGGTGACGATCGTCAGAAAAAGCTGGCTGAAGCTCTTCAGGATCAATGGAAAAGAAGCCTAGGTGTTGATGTGAAAATCAGTGGCTTGGAGGAAAAAGTTTTTTTACAAAACAAGCGCTCCAAAAACTATCAGTTTGCCTACCGAAATTGGGGTGCTGATTTTAACGACCCCATCAATTTCCTGGAAATTTTCAAGGACAAAACAGTGGGGACGAACGATGCTGCTTGGGAAAATGCTAGATACCGAGAGCTAATCGTACAGAGTTACTTGGAAAAAGACCCGACGAAGCGTAATGCGATCATGCGTGAGGCAGAGACCATCTTAATGGAGGAAATGCCAATTGCCCCTGTGTACTATGGCGCAAGACCCTATATAAAAAATGACAAGGTCAAAGGATTTTTGATCAACCCGTTTGGTGGTAGAGATTTTAAATATACAACCATCGAACAATAAATAAAGACGTAGTAAAGTCTTGCCGTGTCCGGAAAATGGGAGAGCGGCAAGGCTTTTTTTGGTTCCATTCGGTTGACTCGCTTGTGTGTAATTCAGACCCGCCAATGAAATACTATAGCTATCCAACATAGGGGAAAAGAGGGATGGATATGATCTCGGCTAAAGAGCGAGAACGCATTCTCAATCAAATGAAACGGGACGAGAGCAAGATTGTCAACATCGTCCTAAACGACGCCAATCAGGTTGCGGGCGAAATTGAAAAAGCCAACCACCAAGGCATTTTCCTGGTGGATGGCCGCTACTACGGGTACGAGGATATTAAAGAAATCAATGGCTCCTGATGGTTACAGACGGGGAGGGGGGAAGAAGTAGCGCAAGGCGTCAGGCAGCTCTTTTTGCCACAAACCCCAGACGTGATTCCCTGGTTTTTCTCGGTAGGACAAGGTAGCTTGTTTGTCCTCAAGAATCTGTTTTGCCTCGCGATTCCATTGCACAAAATCGAAGGTACCCGCACTTGTTTCCACAGCTGTCTCATCGAGGCCAACGACCATCCAGATTCGCAGCCAGGATAGGCTGGACTGATTCAAAAGCGGGTCGAGTGTCGTTTGGAAAAACGCCCCGGATAGCGCGAGTACCTGTGGAAAGAGGTCGGGGTTTTCCAATGCGAGATGCAAAGAAACGGTTCCACCTAAAGAGTCTCCTGCCAGCACACGTGAAGCAGGATCACGGCGTACAGGATAATGCTCCTCTATGTAAGGAATCAGCTCTTCAGTGAAAAAACGCTGATAAGCTGCGTTTCTCGACCCCGATGGAGAATACTCGCTCGTGCGCTTGTTGCGATCGACTGAGACACCGACGACGATGTAGGGTTCGATACCTTCTTCCAGAATCAATTGATTGGAGATGGTCGCGATTCGCCCCATCGTAAAAAAGTCGTTCCCATCCTGGCAATACACAACAGGGTAAGAAAGAAGCTCATTGTACCCCGGCGGTAGGTATACTTTGACCGAGCGGGGAGTGTCCACGTGGATGCTGGGCACTTCTTCTTTCATTATGGTTCGCTTTACATAGTCAGACATCGATTCACACTCCCTGTTTGCTCAATTGAAAAACTAAGCCTTGAAAAAAACTGATACAGCTTATATAGTAAATGATAACAGAGAGGAAATAAACCCTGTAATATCAATACTATAACACGTTAAACAGGTATTTTTACTGCAATATAACAGGGTGTTGCAAACGGGCTGTAAGCCCTTTCTTGCACCAGGCAACTTTCTTCTGGTTTTTATCAGGGTCACTTCCGCCGCGAATTGTACTCGTCGCTCATCGAGCAGATGCTCAGATTAAGGCGACAAAGGGCAACTCGGGAAAAGGAAGTCCCTTATTCTAGTGACGAGGTGAATGTGATGAGCGTATCCACTGCTGTTGAACAAACAGAGAACAACGCCCCGCTGCAAATTCTTGCCCCGGATGGTACGGTTGTTCGTCCTGACTTGATGCCTAAGCTCTCCGATGATGAATTACGTGAACTGATGCGTAAAATGGTATTTACCCGTGTATGGGACCAACGCGCAATTAGCTTGAACCGCCAAGGCCGTCTTGGTTTCTATGCACCAGTAGCTGGTCAAGAAGCAAGCATGATCGGTTCCGAGGGTGCTCTTTCCAAAGAAGACTTTGTCCTGCCTAGCTACCGTGATATTCCACAAATGGTATGGCATGGTTACCCTATGCACAAGGCATTCCTGTACTCCCGCGGACACATCGAGGGCGGCAAAATTCCTGAAGGTGTAAACGTATTGATGCCACAAATCATCATCGCGGCTCAATGTACACAAGCAACAGGTGTTGCAATGGGTTACAAGCTGCGCGGTGAAAAGAAAGTTGCGATCAACTACTTTGGTGACGGTGCGACCTCCCAAGGTGACTTCTACGAAGGTATGAACTTTGCAGGTGTATACAAGCTGCCTGTTATCTTCTTCTCCCAAAACAACGGTTATGCGATCTCTCTGCCGTTCGAAAAACAAACGGCTTCTGAAAATATCGCAGTCAAAGCAGTTGCGGCTGGTATTGCTAGCGAACGCGTTGACGGTATGGATATTCTCGCAGTTTACTACGCGGTTCAACAAGCAAAAGAGCGCGGCGTGAATGGCGAAGGTGCGACTCTGATCGAAGCAATGACGTACCGTTATGGTCCTCATACCATGGCTGGTGACGACCCAACTCGTTACCGTACAGGTGAAGAGCAAAGCGAGTGGGAACTGCGCGATCCACTGATCCGCTTCCGCAAGTTCCTCGAAGCAAAAGGCCTCTGGAGCGAAAAAGACGAAGAAGCTGTCATCGAAGAAGCGAAAGCAGCTGTTGCGGACGCAATCAAAAAAGCGGACGAAACACCTAAGATGAAAGTTAGCGAACTGATCGATGTAATGTTTGAGACACTGCCGCCTGCACTCGAAGAGCAAAAGGCAGAATTCCTGGCGAAGGAGTCGAAATAAGCCATGGCACAAATGACAATGGTTCAAGCCATTACGGATGCAATGCGCGTAGAGTTGAAGCGCGATGAAACCGTTCTTGTCTTCGGTGAAGACGTAGGTAACAACGGCGGGGTGTTCCGTGCAACAGAAGGTCTGCAAGCTGAGTTCGGCGAGCAGCGCGTATTCGATACACCACTTGCTGAGTCCGGAATCGGCGGTTTGGCTGTCGGTCTTTCCATCAACGGCTTCCGTCCAGTAGCAGAAATTCAGTTCTTCGGTTTCGTATTTGAAACGTTTGATGCTGTAGCATCCCAATCTTCCCGTATGCGCTACCGTTCCGGTGGTCGCTTCACGAGCCCAATTACATTTCGCTCCCCATTTGGTGGTGGTGTAAAAACGCCTGAGCTGCATGCAGACTCTTTGGAAGGTTTGATGCTGCAAACTCCGGGTCTGAAAGTGGTTATCCCTTCCAACCCATATGATGCAAAAGGACTGTTGATCTCCGCGATTCGCGACAACGATCCAGTTGTATTCCTTGAGCACATGAAGCTGTACCGTTCCTTCCGTCAAGAAGTTCCAGAAGGCGAGTACACGATTCCACTTGGCAAAGCAAACGTAGTAAAAGAAGGTAGCGATGTTACCATCATCACCTATGGTGCGATGGTGCATACCAGCCTGAAAGCAGCAGAAGAAATCGAGAAAGCGCGTGGAGCAAAAGTGGAAGTAATCGACCTGCGCACCATCAGCCCACTCGATATCGATACCATCGTAGCTTCTGTGAAGAAAACAAACCGTGCGATCGTTGTTCAAGAAGCACAAAAAACGTCTGGTGTTGCGGCAGAAATCATCACGCAAATCAACGAGCGTGCAATCCTGCACCTCGAAGCACCAGTACTGCGTATTACAGCACCAGATACTGTTTACCCGTTTGCACAAGCAGAAGATGTATGGCTGCCTGACGTAAAACGCGTAGTAGATGGTCTGACTCAAGTCCTCGATTTTTAATTGAGAAACGGACATAATGGCGGAAAAGTTGAAAGCTTTCCGCCTTCTTTCTAGCGATATTAAGTAAAAATTTATGATAAATGCTTACAAGGAGGAGATACTGTGAGTCGTTTTACATTCAGACTCCCGGAGCTCGGCGAGGGTATCCATGAAGGCGAAATCGTCAAATGGCACGTACAGCCCGGAGATTCCGTAGAAGAAGACCAAGTCATCATGGAAGTACAAAATGACAAGGCGGTTGTAGAAGTACCGTCGCCTGTTAAAGGGAAAGTTATCGATCTGAAAGTAACTGAGGGTACGGTTTCTGTAGTCGGCGATCCACTGATCGAGTTTGACGTAGAAGGCGAAATTCCGAACCTGCCAGACCATGGTCATGGCGATTCCCACGCTGCTGAAGCGGCACCAGCGCCTCAAGCTGCAGACAAAATGGAGCCAGGTTGCGACATCGGTTCCCAAGTGAGTGCAAATGCGAACCAAGCTCTGGAGACGCCAATGGCACAAGCAACTGCAACAGCAGTAGCGGCACCAATTGATCGTAAGCATGTGTTGGCTACACCTTCCGTTCGCAAATACGCTCGGGAAAAAGGCGTTCAATTGGCTAATGTACCTGGTACAGGCAAATTGGGTCGCATCACACGCGATGACGTAGATCGCTTCGTATCTGGCGGAGTAGCAGCACCAACTGCACAAGCAGTGGCAGCTCCAGTAGCAACTGAGGCTCCTGCAGCAGCAGCTACAGGTGTAGCACAAGCAGCAGCGGCTCCAACTGTTCACCACACACCTCAAGCAGGCGAACTGGAAGAGCGCGTTCCACTGAAAGGTATGCGTAAAGCAATCGCGAAAGCAATGGTGAAATCTGCTTACACAGCACCACACGTAACGATCTTTGACGAAGTGGATGTTACAGCGCTCGTCGCTATGCGTAAAGATGCGAAGCCACTTGCTGAAGAGCGTGGTGTGAAGCTGACTTACCTGCCTATGATCGTGAAAGCAGTTGTAGCTGGTCTGAAGAAATTCCCAGAACTCAACGCTTCTATCGACGATGAAAAACAAGAAATCATCTTTAAAAAGTACTACAACATCGGTATCGCTACCTCGACAGAAGACGGCTTGCTCGTTCCAGTTGTGAAATCCGCTGACAGCAAATCCATCTTCCAAATTGCAGGTGAAATCGGCGACCTGGCGAAGAAAGCACGCGACCGCAAAGCGACTGCAGATGAGTTGAAAGGTTCCACTTTCAGCATCACAAACATCGGTTCTGCTGGTGGTATGTTCTTCACGCCTATCATTAACCATCCAGAAGTAGCTATTCTGGGTGTTGGCCGCATCAGCGAAAAACCAGTTGTGAAAAACGGAGAAATCGTGGTTGGTCAAATGTTGCACCTGTCCTTGAGCTTTGACCACCGCTTGGTTGATGGCGAACCTGCACAGCGTTTCGTCAACTACGTGAAGCAGCTCCTCGAAAACCCAACGCTGCTCGTCATGGAGGGATAAGAGACAATGGTAGTAGGTGAATTTACTACAGAAGTAGACGTGCTTGTAATCGGTGCGGGTCCAGGTGGATATGTTGCGGCGATTCGTGCTGCTCAAATGGGCAAAACAGTAGCTGTCGTGGAAAAAGGTGAGCTGGGTGGCGTATGCCTGAACGTAGGTTGCATTCCTTCCAAAGCGATGATCCACGCTGCACACACATATGAGCACACACAACATACAGAATCCATGGGTATCACCATGGAAAATGTAAAAGTGGATTTTGCCAAAGTACAAGAGTGGAAAAGCGGCATCGTGAAGCAACTGACTGGTGGCGTAGGCTCCCTCTTCAAAGGCAACAAAATCCAGGTAATCCCTGGTGAAGCACTGTTCGTAAGTGAAAATGAAGTACGTGTATTCCACGGTTATGATGTCAACCGTTATCGCTTCCAGCATTGCATCATTGCAACTGGTTCGCGCCCAATCGAGTTGCCTGCATTCCCGTTTGGCAAACGCGTAATGTCTTCTACTGAAGCGCTGTCCTTGACTGAACTGCCGAAGAGCCTCGTGGTAATCGGTGGCGGATACATCGGTATCGAGCTTGGTACGGTGTTTGCGAAGTTTGGTACAAAAGTTACGATTTTGGAAGGTTCCGATCAAATCTTGCCAGGATTTGAGCCAGACATGCCACGTTTGGTGGAACGCAAGCTGAAAAAGCTCGACGTTACCATCCATACAAAAGCACTGGCACAAGGAATGGAAGAGACAGAAAACGGCGTGATCGTGACTGCAGAAGTAAAAGGTGAGCAACAAAAAATCGAGGCGGAATACGTACTCGTTACTGTTGGACGTCGTCCGAATACAGATGAACTCGGTATTCGTGATATCGGCATGAACGTGACTGACCGTGGTTTGATCGTTGTCGACCAGCAAGGTCGCACGAGCATTCCTAACGTTTACGCGATCGGGGATATCGTAGCAGGTCCTGCGTTGGCTCACAAAGCTTCCTACGAAGGTAAGGTTGCTGCTGAGGCAATTGCTGGCCATCCAGCAGAAGTAGACTACAAGGCGATTCCAGCGGTTGTATTCTGCGATCCAGAAATCGCAAGCGTAGGAATCAATGAGAAAGAAGCAAAAGAAAAAGGCATCGATTACGTTGTAGGTCGTTTCCCATTCGCAGCAAACGGTCGCGCTCTGTCTGTAAATGCAGGCGAAGGCTATGTGAAGCTGATTGCAGAAAAAGAAACGAATCTCGTATTGGGTGCGCAAATCGTTGGTCCAGAAGCATCCAACATCATCGCAGAGATCGGATTGGCGATCGAAATGGGCGCAACACTCGAAGATATCGAGCTGACCATCCACGCACATCCAACACTGGGTGAAGTAACAATGGAAGCTGCTGAATTGGCTCTGGGTCGTCCGATCCACGTCATGAAATAGGAAGTGGGAAAAGCCTTGTGCCGGAAATGGGTACAAGGCTTTTTCTTCCACATCTTACCCTTTCCACCTGTTCTTATATAATGTAAAATAGTGGGAGACAACGTTAGGTGGGGGTCTGCAGCATGGAAATTACGAGTCAGATGATTGATGACTTGCGACTAAAACTAGAGCGCGCAGCAAAAGATGCAGGTTACAATTTTCTTGACCCTGAAATCGTGAGAATCAGCCAACAATTAGATAAATTGATTGTCGCTCATATGCAACATGAAAAACGCCCTTCATGAGGGCGTTTTTGGTTGAGTGGGAACTTCCGAGATGGAATACAGCAAATGGGCATTCCAGCCTTTTTTCGTAAGCGTGGGTTCTTGGGCATAATAATAGCTCGGATAAAGAATGAGATGCTGCGCATCGTAGCTTGGACCATTACTCGGACAGGTAAGCTGATGAGTTTCTGTGTCATAGGTAATTGCGGGAGAAATGGATTGCAGATAGGTGGTAAGGGATTGGATTCCTTGTAAAGAGTAATAAATCCGTTCTGCTTCACGCACAAATTTTGGAGCAATCGCCTCCCAATTTGCCTCAAAAAATAACTGCCAATAAGATGAAACGAACAGGCTGAAACGGCCTTTCACATAGTCGGCATCCTCTTCTAAATCGAAGGCAACCACTGGAGTATCGTGATACGATAGCCACTCCTCCAAGATCGGTTTCATGCTACGCACAAAATGATCAGTGGGAAGTGTTACGAAGTACTCATACTGATCATCGACAGCCATCACACCTTTTGTATGTAGGGGGTCAAATGAGTCTGGGATCCCATATCGAAAGAGGGGGACAAAATAACCCCATTCTTTTAAAAGACGGGCTGACTCAAACTGCTCTACCTTTTCTTCGGTCCAATACGCAAATCGCTCGGGAGGTGTCTCTTGGGCGAGTGTATGCAAACTAGCAGCCATCTCGTATAGCGGGGAAACACTATAGCTGATCAAATTGGAAAGAGGGCTATGGTTGCCCGGAAGTGGAATGGTGATCATCTTCACTTAACCTCCATCAAGGATACTAAATTTATCATAGTGCATCCTTGTGGGACAATTCAATCTTTTTCGATGTAAAAAAAAGGAAGGGCAGTAGCACCCGACTGCAATGGAGCCGGGTGCCATTCTTTATCCTTCTCGTGTTTGAATGGAACGTGAATGATTTTGCTGCTTCACTTTTTTAGAGCCGGGCTGGGGTTCGCCAGTCTGTTCCAGCGGCCGAGCTACATTATTGTAAGTTTGATGCGGATTTTCATCAAGAATATGGTCCTTTTCCATAAAATCAACTCCTTCTTTACCTAGTTTGGCGTAAACACATGATGACGAATCATAGGAAATGCTGGTATTCTATAATGAGGTTGTTCCAAACTCGTATGGTGAGGAAGCATGTCCACATTTAGAAGGAATTGATATGTTGTCAAAACTACAGAATGGCACGATACTGTTTATAGAACATAATATTTATTATGTAAACAATAAACGAGCTCTGCTGGTCTGGAAGGAGCGAGAACTATGCCGGTCTTAATCGCCCCCGTATTCAATTCAACAACAGCACAGCCCGTTCGGATCGATTTACCTAATTCGTACACGCTCATATCAGGCGCAAAGAAGCCATATGAAATCGCGTCTCGTTTTTTGCGCAATGAAATGGACGAGAACAAGCGAACCTTTGATTTGCGTGTAGATCCCAACAGTTTATTTTTAGTTGGGGATCACGAAGAGATGAAAATAACGGATGATCGGGTATGGATTGAAGAAATCGAAAGTAAGCTGAATCTAGCGTCTACAACGGGGACTTGTTCGATTCCGTACATCATCACCGTCAATGGCAATATGTATGGCATTACGTATTTGAAGCGATCGCTTGATGGTGACAAGTACACATTTGATGATGAAACTGCGGGCATTTTTCATTCATTAGTCGAACAGAAGCTGCCATCCCTTGCTTTTCGTCGCTATTCGCTTTCACTGGAGAAGAAAAACTATGAGGATCAGCTGTTGGATCTGTGGATTGCATTGGAATCATTGTTTGTTCCCGATGGCAAAAAAGGCGAGATTACCTATAAATTGCGTGTCCGAATGGCGTACTATTTTGGAGAAACCGCCTTACAGCGTGAACGGATTGCACAGTTTGTAAAAAAATCGTACAATCATCGCTCAGAGATTGTGCATAGTGGCAAGTTGTTCGGTGACAAGCTGGCTACAGAAGTCAATATTCTGAGGGTGATGACACGAGCCGCGATTTTAAACATCGCCGGGGAACGTGTCAACCTCCAGGATATGCGTGTCCGGCTGGACGAATTGGTATTTACGGGCGAATCTTATGTGGCACGGTACGCTCCTGCATTTTTTGAAAGAATTTTGTTGTAAGCCTCATAGAGGAAACAGATCAGGAGGAAGAATAGAGCATGAGTGTTTTGATTGTAGAGAATTTGTCCCATGGTTTTGGAGACCGAGTGTTGTTTCGCGATGTGTCTTTCCGTTTGCAACCGAATGACCGTGTCGGACTCGTAGGCGCAAATGGTACAGGAAAATCAACGATGATGGGGATTTTGACAGGCCAAAACTTGCCTGATAATGGTCGTATTGAATGGATGCCCAAAATCGAATACGGATATTTGGATCAGCATACCAAGCTGCAAGCTGGTAAAACGATTCGTGACGTACTGAAGGACGCCTTCCTGCCGCTGTTAGAGCAAGAGGCTGAACTGATGACGATTGGTGAAAAAATGGCCGAGGCAACTCCTGAGGAACTGGAAGAATTGCTGGAGCGCATGGGCGAAATTCAAGACAAGCTGGAAACAAGCGGCTTTTATTTGATCGATGCGAAAGTAGATGAAATCGCCAACGCTTTGGGTTTGAGTGCAATCGGTTTGGAGCGCGATGTAGCATCGCTCTCTGGTGGTCAGCGTACCAAGGTTCTTTTGGCAAAATTGTTGCTGGAAAAACCAACTGTTCTTTTGCTGGATGAGCCGACGAACTACTTGGATGAAGAGCATATCGTGTGGCTGAAAAACTACTTGAAGGAATATCCTTATGCCTTCATGCTGATTTCCCATGACACGACCTTCATGAACGAAGTCGTGAATGTGATTTATCACTTGGAATTTACCAAGCTGAATCGTTACACAGGGAACTACGAATCCTTCCTGGCTCAGTCCGAGACGAAACGCAGCCAGCATTTTGATGCGTTTGAGAAGCAGCAGGAAGAAATCGCGAAAATGGAAGACTTTATTGCGCGCAATAAAGCTCGTGCTTCTACTACCGGTCGCGCGAAGAGCCGTCAAAAGCAACTTGATAAAATGGACAGAATCGACAAGCCGGAAACAGCTGCCAAACCTTCGTTTATCTTTAAGGAATCCCGCGCAAGTAGCCGTTTTGTCATCGAGGCTGAAAACTTGGAAATCGGGTATTCTCATCCTTTGCTGCCGAAGCTGAGTGTGAAGCTGGAGCGCGGTGAAAAAGTAGCAATTGTCGGCATGAACGGTGTCGGTAAGTCTACCTTGTTGAAAACGTTGCTGGGTGTGATTCCTCCGTTGGATGGAAAGCTGGAGAAAGGCGATTTCCTCCATCCTGCTTACTTCGAGCAAGAGGTAAAGGCGAAGCCAATTACCGCACTCGATGATGTATGGAATGATTTCCCTTCCATGAATAACCATGAGGTTCGCGGAGCGCTTGCACGTTGTGGCTTGAAAAACGAGCATATCAACCGGAATATGAATGCTTTGTCCGGGGGAGAGCAAGCAAAAGTTCGTCTCTGTAAATTACTGCAGCGCGAAAGTAACTGGCTGGTATTTGACGAGCCGACGAACCACTTGGATGTCGTCGCCAAGGAAGAACTCAAACGCTCCTTGAAGGAGTTCAAAGGGACCGTTCTTCTCGTATGTCACGAACCTGAATTTTATGAGGATTGGGTTACGCAGACGTGGGATGTTGAGAAATGGAGCTTGGAGCAGGCAAAAACACCGATTAAATTGTAAACGCAAAAACAGGCAGCCACCATTGGGTGAGACTGCCTGTTTTTTATGTGAGCGACGCATTTCGCATACGGATCATGGAAAAGTGCAGACTGCTTTGTAGCAATGAATCTCGAAGCGGCAACAGCGAAGGAGTGATTCTCAATTCAATATCCGCTTGGCTAAGGCAGTGCACGAGGTCTCCTAATGGTCTTACGTCTAGTGGCGTAACGGTTTCCTTTGACAAATAGTAGCCGGCGCCTTTGTCCCAGCAATCAAAAGATTCTGGTGAGAAGGTATATTCATATAGCTTTGTTTGTGTAAGCACGGAGTACCATTTACTTTCGATAGCCATAACCATGTTGGCGCTCGTCAAGCCAAGAAAGCGCTCAACGTCTGCTGACTCGGAATCTGCTTTTTTGTAAAAGCAAATCCTCGGGCAATCTCGCGGTAAAAAATACATCGGCGCTCGTGCTTCATCAATCGCCCATACAGCGGGAGCAAGTGTGGGGTGGGAGGGATGGGCGCGAGGCTGAAATATCGTAATAGTCGGATCTTCACTATAATGAAAAAGTCTTTGCATAAATCAGTGACCTCCTCTATCCCCTCAACACTTCCTTAAAAAACAGCCCATGCATTTGGCAAATAGCGGCCTCGATGATAAGGAGAAGATGTCTTCGTGATGGCTTCACCGTTGTGCAGCATCATGGAGCTGGAACCGCCGTCCATGGCCATTGCCGTTACTACGCCACGCTCTGCCAATACTTCCGCCATGTCGTTCATGCTTGCGCCGATGGAATGGCCGGGCTGGCGTCCGTCAATGACAGCAAATACGATCGTCCCGTCTTCTTTTTGTCCAATCGCGGTACGCGGTTGAATGCCCCAGCTCTTGGCAGGCTTTCCTTCAAACATATTTTTCCCGTTTACGATCAACTGCGGACGGAAGCTCACAGCGTCACGTACGCCCATCTTTACGAGTTGTTCAGCTGAGTAGCTGCCTGTAATGAGTTTACCGTCATAGGTAAGCCCTAACGCGGTTTCTCCGCTTTTTGGATTGTAACCCTGCAAAATCTTCCCGTCGTGGATGACAACGCCGTAGGCACGCGCTCCTTTGCCGTACCCGTCTGGATCAGAGAATCCGCTCGCATTGACGATCCCGATGGCGCCTGTTTTCTTTACAAACTCATCGAGCAAATCTCCACGGTCCTTGCGATTCGTGACGACAAGCCGTACTCTGCTTGGGTCGCTAATGTACATGATTTTTCCTTTAAAGTAATAACTGCCTTTTGAGACGTCTATTTCCTCAATCTCGATTAGTTCCTTTGGTTTCTCCGGAAGTGTGACAGTTACCAGATTCGATTTCGACGGAACAGGAGGTCCTGCCGTGCCTGTGCCTTCAGAATTGATAACAGTCGGATGTGTAATTTGCTGTTTTAGTTCTTTTAGTTTTTCATCAGGTAAAAACGTATAGGGGGCCCAGTAATCATGCTGTGTTGTCAGCAAAGTGCCTGCCGCCCACTCACGTAATTCTTCTCCGTTTTTCGTTCCAAATAAAAAAATAATTCCTAGTAGAGCTAAGGTTGTACAGGTTAAGGCCGTGCCGAGCATCCATTTCTTAACCCAACGCCATGGTCTCTTGCGCTTCGCTCGCTTGTGTGTGCGAGTGCGCGATAACGTCTCCATTCCATATTCACATCCATTTGACAAATTGTACGAGGGTTATTATTCCTATATGAAGAGACGAATGACCGGGAAAAAGGTTTCAGGAAAATAATATGTGATCACCCTGGTCAAAATAAAGGACAGGAGGTGATAGGTGTGCGTGACTATGATGAGGCGTTTCAAAAGGAAGTAGAGGAGTACATGGAAAGTCCAAAAGGGACACGTAACCAAACCACCAGCCGGGACCGTCAAGACCAGGGTGAGAAGCAGGAAACCCGTATCGATTCCAATAACGGGTAGATGGAAGGTCAGGCGAAGTCCATTTCGGATTTCGCCTGTTTTTCTCTATCTCTGACGGACCTTACCTCACGAGGACTGGCTTACCTCTGTTTTCTACCTGCAAAGTGTGGTAAGCTTACCCAATGCACGAATTTATGCCAGGAGGGTTTTTGTGAGCACCACGTTTGCAGATTTACAAATTAGCGCACCGCTGTTGACTATATTGCGAGAGCGAAAAATGGAAACACCGACACCTGTTCAGAGTGAAGCCATCCCGTTGATTATGGCTGGTCGAGATGCTTTGATTGAATCACCGACTGGGACAGGCAAGACGTTTGCTTATCTATTGCCGATTTTATCGAAAATCAATATGGAGCAAAAAGATGTACAAGCCATTGTACTTGCACCGACGCATGAGCTCGTTGTTCAGATTGCGCGGGAAGCAGAAAGTCTTCTGCCAGGGAAGGACACGGCCGTGATGTCCATTATTGGCGGAGTCGATGTGAAACGCCAAATCGAGAGACTGAAAAAGAAGCCTGTATTGATCGTAGCAACACCAGGTAGACTGCTGGAGCTGATTGATCAGCGTAAGCTAAAGGTCCATGAAGTGAAGACAGTTGTGGTCGACGAGGCTGACCGGATGCTGGATGCGGGCTTTGGCAAGCCAGTTCAAGAGGTCATGAAAAAAACACTGCGTGATACACAACGATTGTTATTCTCAGCGACAATTGCAGAGGAAGTCGTACATACGGCTGAAATTTTCACAAAAGATGCTGCCGTTATCCGCGCAGCAGCACCAGAAGGCGCAGCAGGAGTAGCACACATGTATTTGGTCACCGACCCACGCAAAAAGGTGGACACGCTCCGTCGTTTGTTGCGCCTCGTCAATGTTCGTTCTTCGATTGTTTTTGTCAATCAAATCGAAAAAGTGGACGAGATTGTATCGAAGCTCAACTACCACCATTTGCCATGCAGATTCCTGCATCGTGATGCTTCAAAAGAAGAGCGTGCCCGCACCCTGCAACAATTCCGGGATGGAGCATTCCCCGTGTTGATTACGACAGATGTATCGGCACGTGGCATTGATATTCCAGGTGTGGAATGTATTGTTCATTACGATCCTGCATCGGACGCTGACACGTACATTCATCGTAGTGGCCGAACTGGGCGAATGGGGCGTGCCGGACTGGTCTTTTCGATCATTACGACACAGGAACGTTTTATCATCGAAAAATTTTCCAAGCAAACAGGCTTGCCTATTGCTGAAAAATTCATGACGCACGGAGCGCTGGAAGATCCGCGTCCTGTACGAAAACCCGCGCCAGCACAAAAGTCAGGAGCTCCAGCCAAAAATACGAGCCCTGCAAAACGGAATCAAAATCGTGCACATAAGAAGGGCAGCTTTGGAACAAAGTAGGACAAGAAGTACACAACTTGTCTGCAGGAGGTTTCCATGCGCAAAGATCGCTTATATGAAGAGGATTTGCTGGTAAATGGCACGGTTGGTGGAGAAGTTTTGACGAAACACGAAAGACAAGTGCTGCGCCAGGAAGCAGGGGAACTGAAAGAAAAGATGGAACAGGCGAAACAAGAGCCGATTGCAGAATGAATGACGAAGAAGAGCAGGGAGAATCCGTGAAGTCTACGGATGCCCTGCTCTTTTTTCTTGGTAGTGGATCAAATAGCGGTCCAGGTCTGTTAGCCAATCATGTACGCTTTCATAAGGGGCGTCCATTTGTAACAAACGCCGTATCATCATGCGAATGGAAGGGGATAGCGAGAGCTCCTCTTCCCAGCTTTTTTCAGGTGCGTCCGGTTCCGATTCATACCCGGAATAGAGCAAGAATAAAAAGAAATGCCCTAATGCATACAAATCACTGGAAGGAGCAACTTCTCGCTTCAATTGTTTTTCAGACGGATAGGCGGAAAGGGTATCAGCTGTGTAAGTCGGGCGATCACCAACAAACCGTGCGAGGCCAAAATCAATCAGGTACGGCTTGTCCTCTTTCCAGATGACGTTGGGGATGCGTACGTCGCGGTGAATCACATTTTGCTCATGGAGGTAAGCCACGAGTTCCCCGATTTGGCGGATCCATTCGGCGCATTTTTGCTCATCAGCCACGATATTTTGATCAAACAACATGTCTTCGAGTGTCGGGCCCGCAATATAAGTCATAACCATAAACGAGTCTTGCCGATACGTGAAGGAATCTAGACAGCGAGGGATTTGCGGATGCGAGAGGGACATCAGCACCTTTTTTTCATATTCTTGCAAGGCTTCTCCTTTGGGAGTGTGCCGCAGGCTTGGTTTCACTTGTTTCAGCACAACCTGATTACCTGTAGGGGTGTGCGTGGCGAGATAAGCGATCCCGTAGCTTCCCATCCCTAACACTTTTGTTATTTCATACTGACCTGCTAGGTGGCCGGGCTGATACGGTTTATCGCGTATCGTTTCGTTCCACCATGACTTCATACGAATCCACATTGTGTGATTTTCCCCTCCTCCCTTCATCTTATCATGATTTGAAAAAGCTGACCTTTTTTTCAATAGGTTTGCTATAATCAGTTCGTTACATGCAGACAGGAGCGAAGGGTATGAATTTTACAATTGACTGGTTATCCTTTTATCTAATGGAACAGCCTGAAGAAGAGGATGGCATTAAACAAGTGCGGATGACGCGCTATTTGAGCCATGATGAATATCAGAGAAGCGAGCTGAAAGATTTTCTCGATGGGGAATTCGCCCGGATTGCGAAAAGAAAAGTCGAGATGAATCCGAAGACAGAAGGCACACCGACAAAACTGGGTCAATTTGTGTTGGAGCCTGGACATCCATTGGACTCGAACCCCAACTATGCCCTCTTGAATCGATTGTTGGCAGCGGAAACGTCAGGGGAGAGCAAAGAGCCCTGTCAGGAGCTGATTCAGTCGTATTTGCGAACCTCTCAGGTGAGAGGCGGGGTCATGATTGTGGTCCGGACGAGGTTAGAGCTGATTGACGAGCGCTACGTCTTTATTTTAAAATGCGATTTCGAACAAAAAACAGCGGTTATCACAGATGAGAAGAGCCTCATATCGAATGTACGCATGGCGATTAATGCCAAAAACATGAAATCGCTCATGTATCCGTACATGATCGAATCTGGGATGAATGACCCGTATCACGTGAAAATTCATCAGTTCTCCCACGCGAGGTATTTCGAGGAGTTTCTGCGCTTTATCGAGTATCCACAGACGATGACACAGATCGTCTCTGAAGAAGTCATTTCATTGGCGAGACAGCACATCGAATATACGTATCCCGAAGCGTCCGAAGAGCGTATACGGGAAGAGGAAGCAATCGAACTCATTGCCGCAAGTCCGAAGCGGGAGCTCGCAGAAAAATGGGAGCATGAGACCGTGATGGAAGCGATGCAAATCATTACAGATCGCCAACCAGAGGTCGAGCTGAAGTTCAAGCTGGATCATATGCAGGTCCGCACGTTATTGGCCGATTACGGCACCAGCCTGCATATTGCCAAAGTGAATGGGCGTTATTTGGTGCTATTAGAAGGCGAGCAGCTACAGTTCGAGCGTGGCATGTCCCCTGTTGAGTTTTTAAAGCCAAAGGCATTGACGGACATCGTGAAAGAAATTGAAGAGAGACGCCAGAACGTTGCCTATACCCCGGTGCGCACGCCTACAGAGGACGATGATAATCCACCTTGGTAATGAACAAAGGGAAGGGAGTGATGGAGTTGGATCGACAACTAAGAGTAAGCGGCCAAGAGCATAACATCTATCCGGTTTTGCGTCATGCCTCTATGATCAACAAGTACCCGGAGCGGTGGGTGGTGAAGGAGCATACAGCTGATACGTACGTACTGTACGCCCTAGATCAAGGAGAAGGCTACGCATTGATTGAGAAGCGGATGCTGCAGGAAGCAGGCTGGACGAGCGAGCAGCTTCATTCATACGCGATGGAAAACTTGCGAAAGCTCCCCTTTTCAGTGAAGTCACAAGAGGTAGGGGGTCAGCGCATCCATTTTATCAGTCCGACAGATGGATACGCGGCCAGCCGAATTTTGCTTGATTCATTTCTGGCGGAGATGGATCAGAAGAAGCAAGGAGACTCGCTCGGTGTCGCGATTCCGCATCAGGATGTGCTGATCGTGGCGGATATGACAGGAGAAGCCGGGGCACACCTGTTAGCGCGGCTCACCTATGATTTTGCATCGAAAGGGCAAGTGCCGATTTCTGTCTTGCCTTTTTATTGGGAGGAAGGGGAATTGACCCCATTTCTCGTGGTGACGCACGACTCGGGTACGAAAATTGAAAGAAAGTAGAGCAAGCGCGGGGATAGTCTCCCCGCGTTTTCTATACCGCCGGAAAAGAGGAGGAAACCCTCGAATGAAAAATTTCATGATTGGTCAATATGGAGGTTTTGATCAGGCAAAATACGCACGAGATTTTAAAGAGGGCTTTTACGGCATAGAGGCATGTTTGTTTGAATCGGAGGAGGATATCCAATTCCTACAGCGTGAATCTCAAGCAAAAGGATTTGCGATTGGAGTTCATTTTTCGCTACGTGTAGGTCAATCTGAACTGCGGGATGCCCTTTTTATGGATGCGAATGATCAGACGAGAGCAGAGGCTTTTGAATGGATTGACAGGGAATTGGCGTATATGGCGTCATTACAGCCAACCTATGTCTTATTCCATTATCCGAAGCCAGTCATCTTGGACGATCGCATCGACTGGAGTGTATGGCGCTTTCATGATTCGCGAGACTATGTATGGGAGCATGCCTACACGGAAGCAGAGTTTCAATATCGTAGTGAGCAGCTGTTTGCGTGGTTGGCTGAGAAAGGCAAGGAGTTGCGTTTCACACCTGTCCTTGAATCCGATGCACTCAACCGATATGTGTATGGGACAGAATTTTTACGAATTCGTTCACTATCCGGTTCTTCCCGAATGCAAACCGGATGAAGGCTGGGCTCCGATCGAGGACTACCTGACGATTATCCGCCAGGAAAACCCTCATGTTAAGATCATGTTCGAGCATCGCTCCGAACAAGTAACGGACGAACAACTGGAGAGTTGCTATCGTTGGGTAAAGCAACTCCTAGAAAAACCTCACGATTGCCTTTCCAATAATAACTCAATATAGCGCCCGGCATCTTGAATCAGCCAGTACGGGTACCTGGGACCGTGTATGTACAAGTCTGTTGCGGTCACGAGCATTGTCTTCACTCGTGTCTTATCACCCATCAACTGCGCGCATACCCCCATCGTCATCCATGGATATAAATCACCAGTCTGAAACGTATCAAATTGCGGGAAAGCGGCTGTGATCCTTTGGTAGAGCAGTGAGGCGGTGTTGGCATCTGTCAAGCTGTAGACAATGGGAAAAGCCTGCGAGGTGACGTCCGGGTACCATTTTCGCCAGCCGGGGTACGTACGATCATACATGGCATACGACTTGCGAATCCGACTGTACATGCCATTGATGCCGAGCTCGCAGGATTTGGCGCGTGCAGCTGCTTCCTCGGCAGCCTCCACATTTCCGATCAACGAAAATAAATACGAAGCATCTGCCAGCCCCTTGGCCACCTCGCAATTGTCCATCAAATATTTGACTCGATACGAATGCTTCGCCCAGGTCAGGCCGTCCTTTTGTTGAAGGCGGGCAACTGCTTGGAGAAGGGATAAGAGCTTCGCGTGGTTGGCATGTAACCAGTCCATACACCCCGTTGCTCGTATCCATTCCGCTAGCAGGCTGAAATAGGTGGTGTGGTAGCTATCTTCGCTATCATTTGTGCCGGTATCGATTTCTCTGCCTTGTTCAAGTCGAAAATCATTGATATAGCCGTCCGCATTCAGGTTCCGCAAATACCAATCGAGATGACCGCGAACAGCCTCTAGCTCCTTCATGCGGATGAGGGAAATAATTCCGAGGTTGGTGAAGTACGGATTGATTTGATCACGTTTGGGACTAAGGCGAAAGGTACCGCTCGGCAATTGGCAGGAAAGCAAAAAACTTGTTTGATTCAACGCCATTTCTTGCATCCATTTTTCCATGAGGCTGCCTCCTTCCAAGCTACGTAATTGCTGAAACGAGTTTGACACCGTATTCGATCCATTGCAAGGAACGCACATAAGAATCACTATCGATGGAAGGCAGTGAAGCTGGTTCTTTCACGACCTTGTGCCATTTTTCGTCTCGAAACCAATCTACCCCATCTGCCGGATCGTGTCCATAATCAGCCCATGCATCTTGAAGACGTGGGCTATATATTTTCGGACTTCCTTCTAGCAACTCATGTCCATTCAATCGCAGCTGATACTCAACTTCTGCGGTGAGCGGAGTATGATGAGGTGTGAACAAATGCGGCCAATAATCCGCTCGTGAACCTGTATGAGGGATACGAGAACAATAGGAGAGCATTTTCTCAAAACGAAAGCGATCCCCAAACAATAGCTGATACAACGTCTTTCCGACTTGAATGCGGTACAGGACATCGGGAAAATGATGGACATTCAATCCGATCAAGCTAAGTCGACGGTCAGTAAGATGCGCTTTATAAGGAATGAGCACTTGATTCATCGAGAGAGCTGATTGGGCGACGAAGGCAAACGAAGCGAATATACGATTCAGTGTAAATGGCTTCTGTACGACGCGTTGTTCGATATACTGCTGTTCATTGACGATGAGTGCATGTGTAATGCGCGCACTGTCTTTAGATGCGAGGAACTCTTGCCAATACGTTTGCATAAAGACTGAAACACCAAGTGGCGCCAAAAGCTTTGTTAAATCTGTCCCCGTTCGTTTCATCTCCGCATACAGTAGTAATTGCGGATAGGCATCGTGAAAAATCAGCCAGTTACATCTTTCCAAAAACCAAAAAAAGGGCTCGATTGCTTGTGCATCCATGATAAGCGGTAGCCACTCTCCTTTTAAATCCGTCATGTTCCACCCGCCATTTCGTGAGACCAGATGGGCCAATAACGCCCAGTGAACCTCTTGGTGTTCGCGATAAAAGGCGAGGTATGCTTGTGTGCGGGTGACATTGTTGCGATTGGCTTTGGTTGTTGCTTGTCTGATTTGAGCAACCAGGTGCTGCTCGTCGATTGTCGTTTCTGTGTTGTATGTCATGGATAGCTCCTTGTGGTTTCGGGATTGAAAAAAGCAGGTCCAGTTGGCGACCCGCTTTTCATTCAACCAATCATTTCTAGTACCAGAAGCCGAACGAGTAGTTTTTCTTTGGCTTCCTCCCATGTATTCGCAAAAATGACAACGTGCTCCGATTGGAACTCCGTTTCAGCGACAAAAATCCCATCTTGTTCGTAGATGTTCATAGAAGATCGTCCTTTCTGCTGCCTTTCAAGCATTGTATGCTATCATGGAAGAGATGATGCATTCAGCATATTGGAAAATCATGAGAAAGGTGGCACCAAGAACATGATCGTGAAAGTAACAAAAGAGGCAGCAGAACGCATGGCCAGTACAGACAAGCCCATTCGGATCAACGGTGAGCTAGTCGGTGGCTGCGGGATGAATGTAGAGTATGCGTTGTGGTGGGATACCCAAGGTCCAGAAGATGAAGTCTACCAGGTCGATTCTTTGACATTTGTGATTGATCGCGAAACCATTGCCTATATCGGGTCTGAACTGCTTACGATTGATTATCGTGCGCAGCAAGGCTTTCGTATGGTTACGCCACAGCAAATTTTGGCTTATGGCCTTCAGTTGAAAGAGCGCTGGAGCTAATCACTTCGGGAGAAATTGCAAAATAAAGGCGAGAATTCCTGCTGCAATTAATGGACCGACTGCAACACCGCGGAAAAAAGTGACACCAGCGATCGTACCTAGCAGCAAGCCTGTAACGATCAAAGGGCTTTGCGACATCAAAACCGTTCCTTTTCCAGCCAGATAAGCGACAAACATACCGACAGCAACCGCGAGTATCGAACGCCAATTCGTAAAAATTTCAAGGATAGAGGACGGCTCGATTTTGCCGCTAGCAAGCGGAGTCATGATTCCAATTGTTAGTATAATGATCCCAAGATGTAGGCCATGCTGCTCGAGCAACGGGAAATATCGGTCCAACGACAGGAGTCTCATTAACAGAAGGATCGCAACTGCAATGGAGACGGTGGCGTTGTTGCCAATGACACCGAGCGCCAATAGTACCAAAAGGATGATAGAAATCCAGTCCATATGCGGGGTGGCTCACTTTCGTTTTTCTTAGTATATCCATGCTGCTGCGGCATGTGTACGGGCAAGAAAAAAGAGATCGGCATGCACAAGAGTGCGAGTGCCGATCTCTCTTTTCTAGTCGAACCACAGTTCCAGCATTCCGACTGGAAAACCTGTCTGCTCGTCCGAATCAGGGAAACGTCCCCAAGCAAATACGCCGTTGAAATAATCAATTGTAAACGGCTGATCGTAATCAGGCACGCTGTATTTGCTGCCGATTCGGAACTCATCCGTTCCTAAATAGTACGATTTCGCCATAAAGTACTTTTGTGTAATGATCGCAAGCTGTGAGTGATCACCAAGCTTCTTTTTCTCTTTCGCTTCGACGTGCAGGCGCTCCATTTCCTCCTGCAGCTCGGCGAGTGTCATTTGACTGTACAAACGCAACGGACTGCCCCCTTTCCATACAGGTATATTGTAGCAAAAGACAAGGGAAAAGGCGATGGATGCAGAATCCTCTAAAGAAACGAAAGGGGAGTCGGTTCGAAAATGACACGTTTTGATTTGCATGGAAAGAAAGCAATCATAACAGGTGCTGGAAGAGGAATTGGGAAGGCACTAGCATTGGGAATCGCAGAAGCGGGTGCGGAAGTTGCGGTAGTTTCGCGAACAGCTTCCGATTTGCAAGAAGTGGTATCGGAGATTGAAGCAAAAGGCGGAGTGGCTTTTCCAGTCGAGGCTGACCTGACTGTGTCTGATGCTGCGGACCGTGTTGTGAAGCAAGCAGTCGAAGAGCTAGGGGGTGTTCATATCCTGATCAACAATGCAGGAATGAATATCCGCAAAAAAGCACATGAAATAACGGAAGAAGAGTGGGACAGAGTAGTGGATTTGAATTTGAAAGCAGCCTTTTTCATGAGTCAAGCTGCTGGTAAAATCATGTGCGAGCAGCGCTATGGCAGAATCGTCAATATTGCTTCGGTCGCAGGTGTAGTAGCACTTCGCACGGGTGTCGCGTATGGTGCCAGCAAAGCAGGGCTCATCCAGATGACGCGGGTGCTGGCATTAGAATGGAGCAAGTTTGGCGTCAACGTAAATGCGATCGCGCCGTGGTATTTCCGTACACCACTAACGGAGAGCTTGCTTAGCGACGAAGCGTTCGTCCAAGAGGTTTTGCAGCGAACGCCGAGTGGACGAATCGGGGATGTGGAGGACTTGGTAGGACCAGCGATTTTCTTGTCCTCTGATGCAGCTTCATACATATCGGGGCAAACGATTTCGGTTGATGGCGGTATGTCTATATACGGGTTCTAATAAAAAAGGGGCATTCCCAGTTGGGAATGCCTAATTATTGGGGGCGATTGAGAAAAAGAACGACTGATTGTTCTATGACTGGTTTGCTCTCACCCAAAACAGTCAATCAATCAAAGCTATTAGCGTAGGCATACTCAGATTGAATGATCGATCTAAACATGCTTACGTTAAAAAGTCATCCAAAGAAGATAATCGAACTTTTTCTCAATGCGTTGAAAAAGTGCTTACACCTACAACATAGCAAGCAAAAGTAAAACATCAATAAAATAAAAATAAAGTATTATTAAATCTTTTTCTGTAAGTATCGCGTTAACGAGCAAAACGATGGTTACCGATCTCAACCGTTACAGGACGTGACCAAATCCACTTGGATGTAGCCGTATCCGGATTGAAGAAGTACAGGGAACCATTGCTCGGGTCCTTTCCATTCACCGCGTCCTGGACCGCTTTTCTCGTACTTTCATTTGATTTATGTGTCAAATTGCCGTCATGGACAGGCGAAAACGCATTGGGAGCATAAATAACCTCCCGTACCGTATTTGGAAATTCATCTGAAGCAACCCGATTCAATACAACGGCAGCAATCGCTACCTGTCCTTCATACGGTTCTCCCCGGCCTTCCGCATACACTAACCGGGCGAGCAGTTCCATATCCCTCTGTGAAACCTTCACTTTTCCATTGTGAACCACTTTTGGGCGACTATCACGACTAACCTGCACAGACTCGCGTTTTACTGCTGTAGCAGATAGGGTTGATTTCTTTTCCTTCTTTGAAACTTGTTCCGATGGCGCCTGTGCACTACCGAGAACAGGGAGGATTTGTACTGGTTGTGGCGCCATTGCACTTGTCGGTGTGACAAATAAGCATAACAACATCAAGCCAAAACTGTTCAAAAAGAAGAAAAAGCGCGTTGGCGCTTCTCGTGTCAACATGGTGTGAACCACTCCTTTTCGCTTTTTGCGTTTTGATTGCGGAAGCGAATCAGGTCTTTTGCAAGTCTATCGGTCTTATCGGAATGGTTCAAGAGGTAATTGGTTCCATAGAACTATTTACAATATCGCACAAATTATGAAAGTGTTTTCATGAACGGTTATTTCTAAATAAAAAAAGCCACTTTCCCGTTGAGAAAGTGGCTTTCGTGTGCAGTTTGAGGCTGCTCTTATTTTTCCGTAATCGTAATGGATTTAATGGTAATCGTTTGCTCAGGAACACTTGGTTCACCCGTTTGTGGGTTTTTCTTTACTTTCGTTCCTGCAATTTTTTGAACGACATCCATGCCACCCGTAACTTTTCCGAAAATCGTGTAATTCGGAGAGTTGTCCAATCCTGTCACGTCAGGGCCAGAACCAATGAAGAATTGGCTACCATTCGTGTTTTTACCGGAATTCGCCATGGCAACTACACCTGCTTCATATTTATGACCATTTTTCAATTCGTCTTCAAACGTGTAACCAGGGCCACCCATGCCAGATCCCAATGGATCGCCTGTTTGAATCATGAAGTCTTTGATGATGCGGTGGAACGTGATGCCGTCATAGAACTTGTCCTTTGCGAGGAAAACAAAGTTATTGACAGCAATTGGGGCATCTTTTTCAAACAGATCGATCGTAATGTCTCCCATAGAAGTAGAGATTTTTGCTTGATAATCCTTTGCTTTGTCAAGCTGCATAGCCGGAGCCTTCTCGTATTTCTTCTCTCCCGTTGGACCCGGTGGGTTAGCTGGCTCTTTGGATGCTGGTTTCTCTGCTGGCGTAGTCGGCTGATTAGGAGCAGCTTCATTGCTTCCTGTAGAACAACCCGTAACCAAGGCGATTGCCGTCAGACATGTAAACAGAGTAGTGATCAACTTTCTCATCTTATGCACCTTCCTTTGTTTCATACTGTTGGGTGGTTCGGTTTCGAATTATAACACAAATCGTCGAGCTTTTGCCAATCCGCTAGTTTCCTTTCCAATCTCGCGTGGTATGATTGGGAGAAAAGGGTGGATCAATATGGCAGAGCGATTTGAGACCAAAACGGTACATATTGGACATGACCCTTTGCGGGGAGTAAAGAGCAAATCTACACCGATTTATCAAACCTCCGTTTTTGCCTTCGATGGTTTGGAAGAAGTAGAACAGTACTATGTCGGCGAGGGAGAATACTTGTACACCCGAAATGGCAATCCCAACCAAGCGGAGCTGGCTCGTGCAATCGCTGTTTTAGAAGGCGCAGAAGCAGGGGTTAGTGCTGCCTCCGGTATGGGAGCGATCATGGCGGGTTTACTTGCCGTTCTTTCTCCTGGGGATCACGTGCTGGCTTCCCATGAAATTTATGGTGGTACGTACGCGCTACTGCACAAGGAGCTGTCGCGATTTGGGATCGAGCTCGAGTGCATCCAGCTTGGTCAAATGACAAAGCTTGCTGATCATGTTCGCCCAACTACGCGGCTGTTTTTCTTGGAGACCATCACAAATCCGTTATTGACAGTTGTGGATTTGCCTTACTGGATCAAGGAAGCAAAAAGTCTTGGCTTAACCGTCATGGTGGATAATACGTTTGCGACCCCGTATTTGGTACAACCCATTTCATTCGGAGCAGATCTCGTGGTACATAGTGGAACCAAATACATAGGTGGACATAGTGATGTGACGTCAGGTGTTCTGGTTGGATCACAGGCGACAATCAAGCGTGCCACAGAGGTCGTAGCCAACTATGGTGCATCGCTCAGTCCTTTTGAGGCCTGGTTGACATCACGTGGTTTGAAAACGTTGGCAGTGAGAATGGAGCGTCAATGCGATAATGCCAGCCAGATCGCTGCGTTTCTTCGTGAGCATACCGCAGTTGGACAAGTGTATTACCCAAGTCCTACGGATACCTTCTTTTTTTCACGGCAAAAACAGGGGGCAATGGTATCCTTTGTTCTGGCAGACGAGACGAAGATCTACGACTTTTACCGGGCACTTGACTGGATCAAGTTAGCTCCGTCCCTTGCAGGTGTGGAGACGAGTGTATCTCATCCTGTTACGACGTCTCACCGTGCTTTTTCTGAAGAGCAGCGCAAGGAAACGGGAATCACGATGGGATTGGTACGTTTATCGGTAGGAATCGAGGCTGTTCAAGACATTCAGTCAGCATTAGATGCCGCATTAGGGAAATAATTCAAAAAACTTTGCCACATTATGAAACTTTTTACCTAAGAAATACGTAATACTTAGTTAGAGTAGTCTCAGGATGCAGTGGAGAAAGTCCATTCTGAGAGCATGCTTCAGTCTGGAAGAAACCGAGGAAAACGCAAATGGGAATGGCTATGAAGCAACCGTCGGGGCCATCATCCGGAGATTATTATGAATCTCGTCCATTTACGGAACTGTATGACGAATATTTTGATCGCGTCAACCGGTATTTACGATGCCGGGTTCAAAGTACGTGGGATGCCGATGATTTGACCACCGTGGTCTTTTTAAAAGCGCTAGAAAAATTCGAGCAATATAGCAGAACAAGTCCTTTCGCATCATGGATTTTTCGTATTGCTCACAATACATATGTGGATTTTATGCGGAAAAACAGGGAGTTACCGGTTGACCAGGAAGATTTTTTAGGAGCAGAACCGGACGACACATGGCAGCCGGAACGGCAGGCACTGACGAATGAAGAGGTTCGTCTGCTTCGTGATCGTCTGGACTTGTTGTCGCAGGATCAAAGAGACGTGTTGATGCTCCGGTACTTTGCTGACCTCAAAATTAGTCAAGTAGCTGAGGTGCTCGGCAAAACAGAATCGAGTATCAAAATGATTTCTTATCGCGGATTACAAAAACTTCAGAAGATGTATGAGAGGGGGGACTCCGAATGAGAGAAGAGGAGAAGCACCCCCAGGATCATCAATCGGATGATCAGACCGTAACCCAACTCCTAGCCCATTTGAAGCAGATGCGCGGATCGGTTCCTGTCAACTATCAGTTAAAAACAGACCTCAAAAAACAATTGCTCCAGAAAATGAGAGAACACGAAGCCAAACAGGCAAAAGTTCCAAGTGCCGCACCCAAAAAATGGGGGAGGTTGGTTTGGAGTGGAATCGCTGCTGCTGCTCTCACCCTTGCCATAGGCGGATTTGTGTGGTGGAACAATTCCTCTCTTGCCGTTCGAGAGAATGAAATATTTAAGTTGCCAGCACAAGCAACTGTGGAGCTTGTTGATATTGATCGGAAAGCCGCTCAGCTAGCATACATCAATAACAATGCAGAGCTGAAAACCGTTCCCATTGATGAGGAATTAAAGCCAGTCACGATCAAGCTGCCACAAACCGAAGGAAAATACACCGGGGTAGCGTGGTCTAATTCTGGGAAGCAAATTGCAGTCGTCGAGCAAGGTGAAAAATTATCACGGATATGGATTGTGGAGATGCCAACGGCTTACAGCATGGGAAGCAGCCGATTGCTGAAGGAAGAAGAAGGGGTATTATACTCTTCACCGAGCTGGTCTGAACATGATGATTCGCTTGCCTTTACCCGCTCTAAAAATGGCGTCGAAGAAATTTGGGTGAGCAGCACAGTATCGTTTCAAGAATGGAAGCTTGTAGAAGGCTCTCAGCCTGAATGGTCACCAGATGGTAGCTTGCTTGCTTTCAATAAAGCCGGTGAAGTACAGCTGATGGAAATGCGGACGGGGAAAGTCACCTCGCTTGCAGTGGGACAGTGGGCATCGTGGAGCTCCGATACGAGATTAACCTATACACACCCAAATGGAATGCTGATGGAAGTAAACGTGAGTGAAGAGCCTTTTGTGACACGCGAGCTACCATTGCGAAACCAGTCATCTGAAGAGTTGATCAAAGGCACCTGGGCAAACAAAGGTAAGCACTTACTGCTTATCTCCCGCCATGATCAGTTGCAACAACTGGTTATCTCTTTGGCGTCACGAAAATGAGCGGAGGAACAAGCATGAGATGGAAATGGGTGTTAATCTTTGTCATCACATGGCTTAGCTTTTCGATACGCCCAGCTATGGCAGAGAGCAACGTCGACATACAATTCGAGATACCTTTAAGTGGTATCGTCAAATATGAATCATGGATGAGACTAAACGTAAAGGTAACCAGCCAAGAACAGGATTTCACAGGGGCTGTAGAGTTGTCGCAGCGACAAGTCAAAAAAAATAATGAATTTAAGCTTCGGCGTCCTATAAAGCTCGAGCAAGGAAAGAGTACAACCGTGTACTTTGATATGCCTTCCCAAATATTGCTCGATGATTGGTACGTCCAGGTGACGCAAAACGGTCAAGTTATCAAAAGCGAAAAGCTGCGTATCCCTTATCCAACAGACGGGCGCACCATTGGGGTGATCAGCGAAGAGGGCAATGCGTTTCATTTCCTTGCCATCAATCAATCACAATCCAAAATGAATCGACCCTTGTCCGTTCAAAATCTCACGGAACAAATGCTGCCTGACCAATCGTGGATTTACGAAAACATAGACATGTTAGCACTGGCAGGCAATAGTGGTTCCACGATTAATGATCAACAGATGGCAGCGATCAAGGAGTGGATCCAGCTAGGGGGGATCGTGGTTGTTTCCGCAGGTCCCAATCAAGATGGGATGATCCAGCGGTTCGCTGATATACTCCCTGTAGAAGCAGGAAAAGCTGGTAATAGAGAGCTACAGCAAGCATTAAGTGAGTATGACATTGCGAAAGTCGCACCGAATGGCAGTATCGGTGTATACAACCGAGATTTGCCCTTGTTTGTGTCAAAATCGTACGGTAGAGGGCTACTTCTATTTGTCAACTATGATGTGACAGCAGAGCCGTTGGCATCGTGGCAGTTTAATGCACAACTGTGGCAGAATGCAATGATCCAGCATGGTGCCAAGAAGATTTTTGAAGAGAAGCTTTATATGGATCAAATGACACGGCCTTTTCTTGACTTGAGCAAGAAGATTCCTGAAGTACAGACTCCTCCACCGATCTGGATGGTGGCGTTGTGGGGCGGATATGTAATTGTACTCGCACCATTGACTTACTTCGTTCTGAAAAGATTGAGAAAACCTGAATGGGCGTGGGGGGTCATCCCAGTTGGAGGGATTTTCTTGACCGTCGCTATTTTCGCGGTTGGAAAGCCTGCTGTTGTGAAAACGAGTACCAGCTACTCCGTAACCAAGATCGACATATTAGATGAGTCTCTGGCTCATGTTCGCTCAGCCGCAACGTTTTTGGGGGTGGATCAAAGCGAATACGATGTTCAACTTGAACCTTCGATCGTTGCTTTGCCTTTGACAGTCGGGCGAAATGATTATCGACCAGAGGGACTCATGGAGGGCGATGAGGTTCTGTCTTTCCGTAATCTCCCTTATTTGACACCAAAACAGGCAATCGGTATCGGGGTAAAACACGACATGGGGGCTTTTGATGCTTCCTTACGAATTAATGAGAATCGTCTGCAAGGGCACGTGAAAAACAATACGGAGTTTGCCTACGATCAGACCTATATTGAAATTGGTTTTCAGCGAATTCCGCTTGGGCCATTGAAAAAGGGAGAAGAAAAGCAGATTGACAGTGTGCTTGAGCCCTTGTTTATGCCAAGAAAACCACAAACAACAAACGAATTGCAAACGGTGGAAGAACGAATCAAAGAAATGCAGGAAAGAGTCGTTAAATATGAAGAGGGGAATCAAGTAAGTATCATCGGTACAACGACAGAGCCTCTTCCTCTGATGACGATGCAGGTGCCTCACCAAGCGCAGTACTGGAATGTCATCCAGCAGCCTATTCAATTCCAGCCGAATGAACAAGGGCTGGTGACTTTTCCGTATGGTCTGCTTGATGCCGAGATGTATGAAATGACAGGAGACTTCGACAGTACCGGGTACATTTGGCAGCTTGGAAAGGGCAGCATTACGTTTGAATTGCGCACGGATAAAGCGGCGATCAATATGAAGCGATTAACGGTACCGCTGAATCATAGCTCATTCAAACCTTTCCGGATCGAATACTTCCACCAAAAGAGCGGTAGGTGGATACCTGTTGAGCGCGGGACGAGACTTGTCCTCGATAAGGAACTCCAGCAAATATTGACGCCAAATCAAACATTATTGCTTCGCTTTTCCCACAATGGAACGTCGCGATTAGCTCTACCAGAGCCAATTTTCCAGGTAGAGGGGGTGCAGAAATGGTAATCGAAACCGTTCATTTAGGAAAAAGATACGGCAATCTACAAGCTTTGGCGGATTTGAACCTTTCCATCGAGCCAGGTAAGGTGTTCGGTTTCATTGGTCCAAATGGTGCCGGAAAATCTACCACGATGCTTATCTTGTCTACCCTTCTGGAACAGAGTGAAGGGGAAGCATTTGTATGTGGCTACAATGTTCGAAAAGATCCTGCGAGTGTACGCCAGTCTGTTGGCTACATGCCCGATTTTTTTGGCGTATATGACAATTTGACAGCCGTGGAGTATTTGGAGTTTTATGCCGGAGCGTACAAAATTCCAGCCTCCAAAAGACGGGCACTCGTCGGTGATCTTTTAGAACTGGTGAATTTGTCTCACAAAGCAGACGCTTTCGTCGATTCTTTGTCTCGAGGCATGCAACAGCGCCTGGGGCTAGCACGTTGTCTCGTACATGATCCGGCCGTGCTGATTTTGGATGAACCTGCGTCAGGACTGGACCCGCGAGCCCGTATCGAATTGCGCGAGATTATGAAGCAACTACGCGAAATGGGCAAGACGATTATTATCAGCTCCCATGTTTTGCCGGAGCTAGCCGAGCTGTGTGATGATATTGGTGTCATCGAAAAAGGTAGATTAATTGCGTATGGTTCTGTGCATGAGGTCAGCAATCGGGACACAGGACAGAGCCGGATGCAACTAAGAGCCCTTCGGAACTTGGACAAAGCGGGACTTCTGTTAGCGAGCTCTCCGTATGTACATCAATTGACAGAGTATATGGGAGGCTATCGCTTCTACTTTCAAGGGACGGAGCAACAAAAAGCTGAATTGCTTCAAGAACTGCTGGATGAGCAGGTTGCAGTCGTCTACTATGGCGATTCCAAGAAAGATTTAGAAGACGTCTTCTTAGCGATTACGGAAGGAGTCGGTATGGAGTGAGCGACTTCCTGTTCAATCCTCTTTTGGTAAAAGAAATGCGGGACAGATTCCGCTCGAGAAAGACCATGCTCATTTTAGCGGTTTACTTGTTTGTCATGGGGGGAATACCGATGGGCTTTTTGCTCATGGACCCCTTAAAGGCCGAATCGTTAGGGGATAACCGGGATCTGTTTCTGATATCCGCGGGGATACACTATGCGATGGTTTGTTTTGTGGCACCTGCTCTGACTGCTGGAGCGATTAGTGGAGAGAGAGAACGCCAGACCTTGCATATTTTGTTGACGACCCAGTTGTCGACGCGCACGATTATTTTGAGCAAGCTCATTACGTCTTTGGCGTTCTCCACACTGCTCTTGGTGGCCTCGATGCCTTTGTACAGTATCGTAATGCTGTACGGAAGCGTCTCCCCGGAACAAATGGCCCAGCTCGTCCTTTTTCTCGCGGTGAATATGTTTTTTCTTGGGTCGTTGGGGTTGTTTTGCTCCACATGGATTAAACGAACGTCGATCTCGACGGTCACCACATACGGCATTGCCTTCTTTTTTGTGGTAGGTACTGGATTGCTGTTCTTTTTCATCGGTGAGTCTTTACAACAGACGTATCCAGAGCAATACGTCAATTCAAATGTTTGGAGCATGTATGAGCTACAGATGCTTGCAGGGACGAACCCTATTATCGTTTTGTCCGATATTTTAGGCGAGTCATTCGATCAATCGGATGACATCACTTTTGCACCGTGGTTGTTTTTCTCATGTGTGTACGTGGTTCTTTCCTTTGTGCTCGTCATCTGGAGCGCTTATTTGTTAAAACCAATCCGCCGAAAATGGTGGAGTTGGAAGAAACGACCTGTTCGTGTACAATGAAAAAGGTGCATGGGAAAAGGGAGGTTTTTTTGTGAGCGATCAAGATGTACAGATCATTGATTTTGAAGAACTGCTTCGTGCGATTGAGAGCCGTCTGGCATCTGCGGGGATGTATGTCAAACGCGAAGCGATCGTGACTATTCTTCAGGCAGAAGAAGCATTTTTGCTTGAAAAAGGTGTTCTTCAAGAGTATAGTGAGTAATCAGCTAACAACCTGCCTAAAGTGGTAGGTTGTTTTTTATGGACAGGGAAGGCATAAAGTCATTCGCCTGTTTGCTTCTCCCGGAAAAAAACGGTATGATGGAACAGAGTACGAATATCAGCATAAGGACGTGAACACATTGACAGAAGAGAACAAAGACCTAGAATTGGGCGATATCATTACATTGGACGATGAAAATGGTGAACCGTTGGGGGATTTCGAAGTATTGGCTATGTTCGACCTGAACGGTAAAGAATATATTGCCTTGGCTGAAGCTGTGGAAGATGAAGAAAGCGAAGAAGATGAAGAAGTGGATATCTTCGTATTCCAAGTAGACGGCGGCGAAATGGTACCATTGGAAGAGGACGAGGAGAGCACTGTTTACGCGAAGCTGAACGAAGTGCTGGAAGGCATCGAACTCATTAAAGAAGACAAGTAATCTCCGGATGAATGAAACAAGCCACTGCTGGCGTTAGAACCCAAGCAGTGGCTTTTTCTTGCGGTCGATCAGTCATTCATTTTAATAATGTTATCCTTAAGGTCTCGTACAACGAGAAGGCATGTATAGTCCGTATCTTGCAGTTCCCGAACCAATGCCGAGCACTCATCTTTGGTAAGACCTAGCTTTTCAAGACGAGTTCGGAGTTCTTTACCGCCATTGTCAAAGAAATGCGCCATGCTGTCAATGTGACCGACGGCACTTTCAAAGTGGGTACTGTATTTATAAAAATTGTTTCGTTGATTTGAGTGATTTTTATCAGGATTCCATTTCAAAACCCAGATGTCATCACTATTGTATCCAGCAGAATTTAACGCATGAACGTCAGAAGCTAGCTCAGCATCATACTTATGGAATTTGACAAACGGCTTGGTAGCACTGATCAAAAGTATTCCCCCCTTTTTGGCCTCAGGAATCGATGCCTTACTAGGATGCCCAAAGCCAAAGCGCGGATGAATGGAAATACCTGAGGCATATTTTCCTTGTTAGTAGCAGGATTTACGCTTGTGTGGGAAGAAATAGAGAAAGGGAAACAGATGTTTTGGTTTTTCGTTTTGACCAATCTTCACCATTAGTGCTACACTAATTAATGGAATATGCATATCAAGTACAGTTCGAAATGAGAAACGAGGAATACTGAGAAGAATCGGCCATCTCGCTAGGGGCGAGGTGGCTTTTTTGCCCCATTTTGCTACTGGCGTTGAATACTATGGGAACCATACGGTACAATAGCGATTAAGTGTTCGCTTTTATTAGGAAAACGTTCCTCTCATGGGGATTGAATCATCTCGGCGTTTTTCAAAAAAGGTGAATACGACGCTAGCCATCAGTAAAAAAGGCATGATCGTTTTTCTACGTGTCCGAAGAGTAGAGGGGAGAGCGCGATTGAAGGAAACAGAAACACAGCAAACATTAACGTATACGGAAGAAGATATTCAGGTCTTAGAAGGCTTGATTGCCGTTCGAAAGCGGCCTGGGATGTACATAGGCTCCACGGGCTCACGTGGCCTGCATCATCTGCTGTGGGAAATTGTAGATAACGCCAAAGACGAGGCGCTTGCTGGCGTTAACGATAGCATCATCGTCACTTTGTACAAGGATGGCAGTGTCAGTGTGGAAGACCATGGACGCGGAATTCCAACGGGTATGCACAAGACTGGCCGACCTGTACCAGAAGTTATTTTTACGACGCTCCACGCCGGTGGTAAATTCGGCGGCGGCGGATATAAAAAAAGTGGTGGCTTGCACGGGGTAGGCTCCAGTGTCGTTGTCGCCTTGTCCAAATGGCTTGAGGTCGAAATCCACCGGGAAGGCAAAATTCATAAGCAACGCTTTGAATATGTGCTGGATGCAAACGGAATTGAGCATGTCGGTAAACCGGTTACCGGTCTTGATATCACAGGGAACACCAAACGTACAGGAACAACCGTACGTTTTCTGCCGGATGACGCGGTGTTTGGGAATGCTCGCTTTGATTATGAGACGATTCGTGATCGTTTTCGTGAAACAGCATTCCTTCTGAAAAAGCTGCGCATGGTTTTGATTGACGAGCGTGGGCCTGAAAAGAAACGGGAAGAGTTTTACTTCGAAGATGGCTTGAAATCATATGTTTCTTACTTGAACGAGGGGAAAAATACGCTCCATCCGATCGTTTACTTCGAAGGGGAAAAGGACAATATCTACGTCGAGCTGGCTTTTCAGTACAATGACGGCTATGCAGAGACACTGGTGTCCTATGTCAACTCGATTGTAACAACGGACGGCGGAACTCATGTCACGGGCTTCCGCAACGGTACGACCCGGATCTTTAACGAATTTGCCCGGAAAAAAGGGTACTTGAAAGATAAAGACCCGAACTTGACTGGAAACGATTTGCGGGAAGGTTTCCTCGGTGTATTGTCATTGCAAATGGCTGACGTCCAGTTTGAGTCCCAAACAAAAGACAAGCTGGGGAACGAAGAAGCACGGGCAATCGTAGAACAGATTGTTTCCGAAAAGCTAGGCTTCTTCCTCGAGGAAAATCCGGAAATAGGCAAGCTGCTGATTGACAAGGCATTGCGTTCTGCTGAGATTCGCGAAGAGCTGCGCAAACAACGTGAAGCACTGCGCGGCGACAAGAAAGGCAAAACCGCGAAAAAGCGCAAATCGATTTCAGAAAAGTTTACTCCACCACAATACAGAGACTCCAAGCGTAATGAGCTCTTCCTCGTCGAGGGGGATTCTGCGGGTGGCTCTGCAAAACAGGCGCGTAATTCAGAGTTCCAAGCCTTGTTCAGCCTGCGCGGGAAGCCGTTGAACACGGAAAAAGCAAAGCTTTCCGAGGTATTGGCGAATGAAGAGTTCCGCACGATTCTAGAGGTGCTTGAAACGGATATTGGCGAAGAGTTTTCCATCGAAAACTGTGCATTTGACAAAGTCATTATCATGTCTGACGCGGACGTGGATGGCTCGCACATTCAAACGCTGCTGCTGACCTTCTTCTTCCGCTACATGCGCCCGATGATTGCAGCTGGTCACTTGTATATTGCCCAACCGCCTTTGTATCAGGTGAAAAAGCAGAGCAAGGGTAAGCAGACAGAGGGGATCTACTGTTGGAACGATTACGAGCTGGAACAGGCATTGAAAAAGGCTGGACGCGGTGCTGAAGTGCAGCGCTACAAAGGTTTGGGTGAGATGAACGCCGATCAGCTCTGGGAAACAACTATGGACCCTGAGACGCGCAAGCTTATCAAGGTTGAACTGGAAGACCTCGCTCACTGTGAGAAGCTGGTAACCGTTTTGATGGGTGACAAAGTCCCACCACGGCGTGAGTGGATCGAGAACCACGTCACCTTTGAAGTGGGGGAGGATGAATAAGCATGCTGTCCAATCAAATTATTAATCAGAGCTTCGCGGAGATTATGGGAAAGCGCTTCGGGGACTATGCCAACCTGGTTATTCTCTCACGCGCGATCCCGGATGCTCGCGATGGACTAAAACCGGTACAGCGCCGTATTTTGTATGCCATGTACCAAGAAGGCAACACGAACGATAAACCATACCGGAAATCAGCGAAAACGGTCGGGTACGTGATGGGTACCTATCATCCGCACGGTGACTCGGCGATTTACGAAACGATGGTACGGATGGCGCAATGGTGGAAAATGCGGCAGGTGCTTATTCAAGGTCACGGAAACTTTGGTAGCTTAGACGCAGACCCACCAGCCGCTATGCGTTATACCGAATCCAGACTGTCGGCGTTGGCCAATGAGCTTCTGCGTGATATTGAAAAGGATACGGTTACATTTATCCCGAACTACGACAACTCCGCTCAACAACCGGCAGTATTGCCTTCGCGGTTTCCTAATCTTCTCGTGAATGGTGCGGCCGGGATTGCGGTTGGTTTTGCAACGGACATCCCTACTCACAATTTGGGCGAGGTCATCGATGCGGCTGTTGCACAAATGAAGAACCCGAATATCTCGCTGGATGAGCTGATGCAGCACGTCAAAGGTCCAGATTTTCCGACAGGCGGCATTGTTCAAGGGCTGTCCGGAATTCGCAAGGCGTTTGAGACAGGCCGTGGTCAATTCATCATTCGCGGGAAGACCCATGTAGAGGAGCCAAAAGGCGGCAAAGTCAAAAAAATCGTCATTTCCGAAATCCCTTACGAAGTGGTCAAGTCGAAGCTCGTCGGCCAAATCGATGAGCTTGTGATGGAGCGCAAAATCGAGGGGGCGCTGGCGGTTCGCGATGAAACTGGTCGCAAAGAGGCTGAGCAGAAAAAAGTCCGTATCGTAGTGGATATTCGCAAGGAAGCGGATGAGCAGGCGATTCTCAACTACCTGTACAAAAATACGGATCTGCAAATCTATTACAATTACAACATGAACGTGATTCATGAGGGGACCATCCGCCAGATGGGACTCAAGGCTCTGTTGGGAGCGTACATCGACCACCAAAAAGAAGTCGTCACGAATCGCTGTCAATATGATCTGAATCGTAAGCAAAGCCGCGAGCATATCGTGGAAGGCTTGATTCGTGCCAAGTCCATTTTGCGTCAGATTGTCGATACGATTATGGATTCGGAAGACCGTGCAGATGCCAAGAAAAACATCATGGAGAAATACGACTTCACCGAAAACCAAGCAGATGCGATCTTGAACATTCAGCTCGCTTCCTTAACTCGCTTGGATATCGTCAAGCTGGAAAAAGAATTGGCTACACTGGCAAAAGAAATCGAGGAATTGAAATCGATTTTGGTAAGCGAGAAAAAGCTGATTCAAGTCATTACAGGCGAGCTGAACGAGATCAAGAAAAAATACGCAGAAGAGCGCCTGACAGAAATCCAGGGCGAGATCGAGGAAATCAAAATCGATATCGCGATGCAAATCAATGCTGAGGATTGCATCGTAACTCTCACAAACGAAGGATATATCAAGCGGACGAGCCCGCGCTCCTTCAAATCAGTGGGGGGAACGTTGGAGACATGTGGGGTAAAAGAAGGAGACCGTGTCCGCTATTTCATGGAGGCGAATACGTCTCACACTGCTCTCTTCTTTACCCAGGACGGTAAATACTTCGCCACATTGGTCAACGCCTTCCCAGACGATAAGTGGAAGGATATTGGTTCCGCCCTCGTCAACATTATCCCGTTGGAGAAGAATCAGCGGATCGTTGGCTTTACGATCGTAGAAAACTTCAAACAACCCCTATATGTATACCATGTAAGCAAAAATGGTTTGATGAAAAAGACGGCGTTGTCCGAATACGAAACGAATCGTTCGAGTGCGTTGGTAGCTGCGAAGCTGAAAGCAGACGATGACGAGTTTGTGAATGTATTTGTGGCTGACGAAGCTGGGGCGATTCTCGGTGCGACAAAAGATGGCATGGGCATTCGATTCCAGCGCAGTGAAGTCAGCGCAACGGGTAGAGCATCGAGCGGGGTAAAAGCAATCGCACTTGCTCCTGGCGACGTTGTCATCACGATGCTTCCGATTGAGGAAGTCGATTCACGTGCCTTTAGTTTGTTGACGGCTGAAGGGGTTGTAAAACGCACAGCCATTGCTGCAATCCCACTCCAGGCTCGCGCAGGCAAAGGCGTACAGTTGATTCGTAAACGAAAAAATAATCCGCATGAGCTTGTTGCGATGTTCATCGAGGAAACGGTTTATGCCTGGACGTCGCAGAACGAATGGACCCCTGTCGAGACAGAGCAAGTGATCGTCAACGAGCAAGGTGGCATCGGCCGACAACTGGTGGAGGGTGGGGTAAAAGCAGTAGCTTTTGAAACCATTTTGCCGTCAGATGAACCGAAGGATGAAGCGACTGCAAAAGGCTCCGGAGACGGAGCTGGCACAGCAGGACAACAGAAAACGCCTAATGCCCAGGCTAGCCTGTTCGATGGAAATCATCGTGAATAAAAGGAATGATGAATAGATGGCGTTTGAAGCCTTTGTTTCACCGCTAAGCTGGCAGCAGGTTTCTCTGCTCCTCGATACTGTGCAATATTTCGAAGACGCACCGAAACTGCTCTCTCTTCCACAAGACCAAGGAGCAAGTGTGCCTGTGCCGATTACGTCTGACACATTGAAGACGATGCTTGGTTGTCTGGACGAAGAGGATGCATTTAGCCGGAAAGCTTTTTCATTGAGTTGGGAAGCAGCTGAGGACGAAGGGAGTGGCTATCTCGTTGTCGAGCTCCCGAATGGAGACACCGTGAGACAGCCAGCCATTCTATCCGCTTTTTCTCCGGTTTAACAAATAAACGCTTTGGTGACGCGCTTGCATTTATGACAGGATGTGAGTCGTTTTGCCAAAGCGTTTTTTTGCATACAAAAAGATTGCCAGCGAATTGGAGTATGTGATACAGTTTGAACACGAGTTGTTGTGTAATAAAGTTAGTAACTTACTTGATTTTTATACTTACCACTGGAGGATGGAATCATGGGAAAAGTCATCGACCAAAAGGCTTTTATCGACGTCATTCGGGAGCGTCGTTCCGTACGTCATTACGATTCAACAGCAAAAATCTCGCGGGATGAACTAAAGGAAATGCTTAAGGAAGCGACCTTGGCACCTTCAAGCTCCAACCTCCAGCCATGGCGGTTTTTGATTATCGATGAACAGCCATTGAAAGAGAAGCTGCTCCCCATCGCATTTAACCAAAAGCAAGTGGTTGAGGCTGCGGCGATTATTGCAGTCCTGGCAGACTATGAGGGCTACAAGCAAGCCGGGAGCATTTACAAAAAAGCCGTCGAAGCAGGCTACATGACAGAGGAAGTAAAAGCTACACTCATCGACAACATCAACAAGCGTTATGAGAATCGGGATCGAGCCATCATCAAGGAAATTGCTTTGGTAGACGGAGGTCTCGTCTCGATGCAATTGATGCTCGTTGCCAAGGCAAGAGGGTATGACACGGTGCCAATGGGAGGCTATAACAGCGAGAAATTCAAAGAAGCTTTCCAAATCCCGGATCAATATGAAACGGTCATGTTGATTGCAGTCGGCAAAGCGGCTGAGCCTGGTCATCCGACTACTCGCCTGGATGTAGAAGAAATTACGTTCTGGAATGAGATGCCGAGTAAATAAGCATGGAGAATTGGAATAGCCTTGGCCTGATATATGATTTTGGGCCTGGGCTTTTTTCACGTTTAAAAGCTTTTGCTGGACAGACATGCTGGCAATCAGGTGAAATGGGGCGTACAATAAGGTGACATGACAGTAACGAAAGAGAAGCCGTATACGAGCGAAAGAAGGGTGTAGGATGAAAAGATTGTTGGCAATCAGCGATATTCATGGGGAATTGGACAAACTGGAATCGTTGATGGAGCAAGTTCAGTACGATCCACAAGACGATCAATTGATCCTGCTAGGTGATTATGTAGACCGTGGACCAGCGTCGAAGGGGGTCGTCGACAAGGTAAAACAGCTCCATGCAGAAGGAGCAATCGTGTTGATGGGCAACCATGATCATATGATGGTTAAATCATTCGAGCAAGACCCTGTCTTTATCGAACGATGGTTCCGAAACGGCGCACAAAAGACGTTGGCGAGCTATGGTCATGCCGCAGCAGATACGGAGTCTGGTGTACCGGAGGCCTTGGAAATCACCTCTTCAGTCAAAGAACATCTGGAATTTTTGGCTGGCTTGAACTGCTATTATGAAACCGATGATTATATTTTTGTTCACGGGGGTGTACATCCCGAGACTCCAGTTGCAGAGACTGACCCGTACCTGCTGATGTGGATACGTGATGAGTTCCATAAAGGTTACCAGGGTGAGAAGACTGTTATTTTTGGTCACACGCCAACCAGTTACTTGCACGGTAAACATGATGTGTTTTACGGAGAAAATAAAATCATCGGCATTGACGGCGGGGCTGTATACGGCGGCCGTCTCCATTGCTTGGAACTGCCTAGCCGAAAGGTTTACTCAGTAGAGTAATAAAACAAGAACGAAGGCTTTCACCTCTCTTTCCAAAGAGCGGGTGAAAGCCTTTTTGATATGCGTCAAGATAAGTTCAGAGTAAGATTGTAATGAATTTTTATTTAAATAAATTGCAAAAATTAATAATTTAAGTCTTGTATTCCAATATATGGGATAGTAAAATATTCCCAAATCACTCATATTCTTATTGTTCACCATCATATTAGCCCACGTGAATATTTGCAAATCAATGACCAATTTCCCCTGCTATACTCGCTGCAATGTGACCGTTACTCTAATCATCGCCCTTATTCCACTCCTAGAAAAGACAAAAGAACCAGCCATTTAAAAAAATGATTGATCGATACATCCATTCCTAGAAAAAGGTAAGAATCACCCATCTCACTATGACGATGGTTTCTTACTGGTTGACTCTTCAATAAAAATCAATAAATGGGATAAAAGTAAAGTGTGTATATCCGTTCGTTGCATTCCAAAGTACTGAAAGAAAAAGAATGGGCTGCCCTTTTTTCCGGGTAAGTGGCGATATGGTTCCGGGTAAAGGTTCCTAATATTCAGAATGGAATAGCTGTTTTCTTATATCTGGTTCGAGCCTAAGTGCAGCCCGGAATAGAAAGCGGGAGACAGGCGATTCGTACAACGAGTTACAGCTTGGGGAAATTCACTTCTCTTGTATGCACGTGGGGAGCAAGAGGGAGCATTTGGAGTGGTTATGCTCACCAGGCAAGTGTTAGAAACTATCAAACACGGGACAAGGGAGGAACAACGCTTTGCATATTGTTCAGACATTAGTAGAAGCGCTGGAATTGTGGAAGAACGAGGACCATAAAGGCGTTACCTTCATTTTGGGAGACCAGAATGAGGTGTTTGTTTCCTATAAAGAATTGTATGAAGAAGCCCTCGGTTATTTATTTGTCCTCCAAAAAAATGGAATCAAGCCTGGTGATGAGGTCGTTTTTCAAATTGAGGATAGTAATCTCCGAACGTTTGTCTGCCTTTTTTGGGGATGCTTACTCGGTGGAATGATTGCTGTTCCTATCTCTGTAGGGGATAACGAAGAGCATCGTCTTAAGCTGTTGAAGGTTTGGCGGACATTAATCAATCCGTATCTCATTACAACCGACAGTGTCTGGAAACGACTGGAGGATTTCTTTAGTAAACACAACTACCTGACGGAAATGGAATCGTTGAAGTCAAAGTCCTTCCTGCTTGATGAGACCGTGAAAACAGAAGAGAAGGGCACAATTTATTATCCTACTGCTGATCATGTGGCCTTTATTCAATTTTCATCGGGGTCTACAGGGGATCCAAAAGGGGTTACCCTGACGCATGAAAACCTTGTCCATAATGTGCTTGCGATTAATAACAGACTTGAAACGACTGAGTCTGACTCATTTCTAAGCTGGATGCCCTTAACTCATGACATGGGGATGATTGCGTTCCATTTATCCCCGTTGTACGCAGGAGTTCAGCATTATTTTATTCATACCTCACTGTTTATCAGGCGACCTACGCTATGGTTGAAGAAAGCAAGCGAGCACAAGGCGACAATTACTTCTTCTCCGAACTTTGGGTATAAATATGTGTTGTCTAGGTTTAAACCAGAAGTGGCAGAAGAGTGGGATTTGTCAACCCTCCGCGCGATTCTAAATGGTGCAGAACCCATCGCTTCAGAATTAATTTATCACTTTTTGGATCAGATGAGCCCTTATGGATTGAAGAAAACAAGCATGCTCCCATGCTATGGATTGGCTGAAGCCTCTGTGGGAGTATCGATACCTGATCAAAACTTGCATTTTACAACGATTTCTCTGGATCGTAGGTTTATCCAGATGGGAAAGCCAATCAAGATGACGGATCAAACAAATCCTGAAGCGCTCACCCTAGTAGAAGTCGGTTACCCCATTGATTTTTGCGAGGTAAGAATATGTGATGACGAGGATCGGGAGCTGCCAAGCGATACGGTTGGCCATATCCATATTAGAGGGAAGAATGTAACCGCTGGATACTACAACAACCCTGTTGCCACCGCAAATGTAATGACGGCTGATGGATGGCTTAGAACAGGGGATCTGGGTTTTATGCGAAACGAACGTCTTGTCATTACGGGGCGTGAAAAAGACATCATCTTCGTGAATGGTCAAAACGTTTATCCGCATGATATTGAGCGGATAGCTGAGGAAGTTGAAGGAGTCGAGCTTGGGAAGGTCGTTGCTTGCGGGGTATTTAACGAGGAGAGCAAAGAAGAAGACATTCTCGTGTTTATCCTTCATCGGAAAAGTGTAGAAGACTTCATTGCGCTTTCTAAGAAAGTGAAAATGCATTTGAACGAGCGAACAGGGTGGAGAATAAGCGAGGTCTTGCCGATTCAGCGCATCCCCAAAACCACGAGTGGAAAAGTCGAACGATATAGAGTGGCCAGGGAGTATCAGTCTGGAGCATTCCGCGATGTTACCGAGGAGATGCAACGCCGAATCACCGAAGAGGTAAAAGAGGAGAGAACCGATCAATCACCGCAGTTACGTGAAGAATTAGAAAAACAATTGCTTACGATTTGCCGCGAGGTGCTTCAATCAGACAAATTGGGACCAAACGACAGTTATTTTGACGTAGGCGTGTCCTCTATGCAGTTGACCCAGTTAGCAGGGCGGATAGAAGAAGAGATGGGGATCACATTGGCGGTTACCGATTTGTTTGCCTATCCGACGATCTCCAAGCTTTCTCGCAGTCTCTTCCACGACGATCAAGCGACCGATCGCATAAAAGAGACAGATACGAGCCAACAGAAACAAAAGGATATCGCGATTATTGGTATTTCTTGTAAGTTCCCGCAGGCTCAGGATGTGGATCAATTTTGGCAAAACATCCGGGGAGGAAAGGATTGTATTCATGAGCTTCATGGTCAGAGACGAAAGGACACAGAACAATATGTATCGCTGGTCAGAAGCGAGCAGGGCAATCCAAGCCTTGTGGAGGGTGGTTATTTAGAGGAGATTGATAAGTTTGACTATTCATTCTTCTCGATCACCCCAAAAGAAGCAAAGCTAATGGACCCCAACCAAAGGCTGTTCCTTGAAAATGCTTGGAATACGCTAGAGGATGCAGGCTATGGCGGACACAAGCTTTCAGGGGAAAAAGTAGGGGTGTATGTCGGATTCTCCAAGTTGGGATACGATTACGAACGCCTTTTGTCAGTGTTAAGTCCCAAGGATTTGCCCTCTTATGCAGTAGGCAACCTTCCTTCCATTATTGCAAGCCGCATCTCGCACTTGCTTGATTTGCGTGGCCCTGCTGTCACAGTGGATACAGCCTGCTCTTCTTCCTTGGTTGCGGTTCATATGGCGTGCAAGGCTATCCAAAACGGAGATTGTGAGATGGCATTGGCAGGTGGAGTCAAAACTATCCTGCTGGCGCTGAAGGCTGGAATCGGAATGGAATCCTCTGACAACCGTTCAAGGGCGTTTGACGATCAATCTGATGGAACGGGTTGGGGAGAAGGCGTAGCTACTGTTCTGTTAAAACCTTTGGAAAAAGCCATCGAGGACGGGGATCACATCTATGCAGTGATTAAGGGAAGCGCTGTGAATCAAGACGGCGTTACAGTCGGGATTACCGCACCGAACTCACAGGCCCAGGCAGAATTGATCGTAGACGCTTGGGAGGATGCGCAAGTCGACCCTGAAACGATTAGCTATATAGAGGCGCATGGAACGGGTACAAAACTAGGGGACCCCGTTGAGCTGGATGGAATTCAGAGAGCATTCCGACAATATACACAGAAAAAACAGTTTTGTGGAATAGGCACTGTCAAAGCGAATATTGGACATTTATATGAAGCAGCGGGAATCGCTGGATTGATTAAGGCTGCTTTGCAGTTAAAGCACAAAGAACTGCCGGCCCTCGTCCATTTCCAGAAGCCGAATCGGAATTTCGCATTTGAAAAGTCGCCAGTCTATGTACAAAACAGACTGGAAAAATGGGAAACAGATGGACATCCGAGGAGATGCGGGGTTAGCTCGTTTGGGTTTAGCGGGACCAATAGCCACGTTATTTTGGAAGAGTATGTGCCAGTTAATGAAACGGAGATGACAGTCTCAGACGAGGTGCAAGTATTTACCTTGTCGACCAAATCCGAGTCAGCCCTTCAACGTCTGATTCAAAAGTACCGGGAGTTTCTTTCTTCCAGCGGACCGCTTTCGCTGTCTGATTTGTGCTATACGGCAAATACCGGGAGAGAAACGCTTCCCTATCGGATTGCACTCATTTTGCATAGTCGCAGCGATTTCGAACAAAAGCTCGACCGATTGGCGGTCCGGCTTGAAAATGATCGAGATGTTTTCGTCTACTCACCTGGTAAAAAGCGCGTTCCAGAAGAAACCGTTCATCTGTTGAGTCAATCCGCTCGGGATGTGCAAGAAAAGTACCACAAGGCGAGTACAGAGATGAAGTATTCGTATGCCACGACATTATGCGATTTGTATGTACAGGGAGCTACGGTTGACTGGGATGAGTTCTACAGAGATGGCAAAAAGAGAAGAAAAATGCCACTGCCGGTCTATCCTTTCGATCAGCATCGCTCTTGGATTACAGATGATGTAATCAGCATCATTCCAGAACAGACGAATACTATTAGCGGAAATAGAGGTGCTACTGTGTCAGAGATAGGAACTGCGCCAATCGCAAAAGTTCTGAAAGAGTTGGTTCATCATGCTTCTGGTTTTGCTGTAGATGAAATTGATCCATCCCTTCATTTTCTGGAGCTAGGCTTGGATTCTATTATGCTCGTACAAATCAATCGTGAAATTCAAGAAAAGTTTGGAGTGGTCATTCCGGCCCAAGAGTTGTTTGAAACCATTACCAGTGTGGACAAGCTAGCGGCCCACATCGCTCTGGAGCTATCCAGTAGCCCCGCTGTGGCTTCTGCCAAACAAATGGAATGGATGGCAATCGAGCAACCGAAAGCAAACGTAGTTGTGGAACAGAATGACGTTCACCATATTCAACAATCAGAGCCGATTGAACAAACCATGAAAATGCCAGTCTCGAGAAGCACAGGGGCGGTTGAAACCATTATCGAAAAGCAGATTTCGCTCTTGTCTGAACACCAAAATCAAATGGCTACGCTGTTACAAAAGCAATTGGAGCTGTTGAATCAAGAACAAAGCTTTGTACCAAAGCAACAAGTTGAATCTGTGCCTGTAGCTCCCGAGAGTAAGAAACCCGAAGGTAAACCACCCGTCAAGGTGAATGAAGAGGAACGCCAGAAGCCATTTATACCGTATCAGCCACTGATGATCGGTGAACGAGGCAATTTTACACCGACACAAAGAGAGTATTTGAACGCATTCATTCAAAGCTATACGGAAAAGACAAAGCACTCCAAGAAGTATACGCAAGAGCACCGATTTGTTCATGCCAACAATCGCAATGTGTCTGGATTCCGTTCGTATTGGAAGGAAATGGTCTATCCGATCATTACACAAGCATCAGCTGGTTCAAAAATGTGGGATCTGGATGGGAATGAATATGTTGATCTGACGATGGGTTTCGGTGTAAACCTGCTCGGTCATAATCCCGCATTTATCATGAAAAAGCTGGAGGAACAGATTCAATCTGATCTGCCTCCGCTGGGTCCAATGTCGGATGTAGCTGGAAGGGTAGCAGAATTAATTAGCGAGCTATCCGGAGTAGAGCGTGTCGCTTTTTACAATTCGGGAACAGAGGCAGTAATGGTTGCACTGCGCTTGGCTAGAGCTGTTACAGGCCGTTCGAAAATCGCATTATTTTCCGGCTCCTATCACGGTACATTTGACGGCGTTCTGACTGTTGCTGATCCTGAGTCCCAGGACGGGAAGGCCATACCGATGGCACCAGGTATTACCCAGCATACGGTGGATGACGTCCTAGTCTTAAACTACAACCACCCAAAATCAATCGAGCTGATCAAAAAACATGCACATGAACTGGCAGCAGTATTAGTCGAGCCTGTTCAAAGCCGCCGTCCAGATCTGCAGCCAGTGGAATTCTTGAAGGAAGTCAGAGAGATTACAAGCCAATCAGGCACTGCCCTTATTTTTGACGAAATCATTACAGGATTCCGCATACATCTTGGTGGAGCACAGGCGTGGTACGGAATAGAAGCAGACCTCGTTACGTATGGAAAAGTTCCGGGTGGTGGCATGCCGATCGGTGTTGTAGCCGGTAAAGCTGCGTTCATGGATGCAGTAGACGGAGGAATCTGGAATTTTGGGGATCATTCTTACCCGGTAAATGCCGAGAAAAAGACGTTTGTGGGCGGAACGTTTTGCACGCATCCACTGACGATGCACGCTGCGATCGCTACTCTGGAATATTTGAAGGAACAGGGGCCGAAGCTTCAGGAAGAATTGACTCAAAAGACCCTCTACTTGGTAGAAACACTTAACGCGTATTTTAAGAACGAACAGATCCCAATCCAGATGATTAATTGCGGCTCCTTGTTCCGCTTCGTATCGTTTACCGATATAGAATTGTTCTTCTATCATCTGATTAGCAAGGGCATTTATATATGGGAGGGCAGAAATTGCTTCCTTTCCACAGCCCATTCCGATGAGGATATTGAAAGACTGATCCATGCGGTGAAGGAAAGTATTGATGATCTAAGGCGAGGAGGTTTTTTGCCGGAGCCACCCCCAACTTCTCCGAGTGGTGGACGGAAACAAAATCAAGTCGTCGAAATGACAAACGTTACGAGACGTGATGGACAAATGCCAGAGGCAACGCCTGTGGAAAGTGTGGGGGAACAACTGAAGCTTCCTCTTAGCCCTGAACAGAAACAAATGTGGTTTGCAGTCAAATATCGCGTGGAAGCATCCGCCGCTTTTAACGAGACCATCTCCCTTCAGGTGGAGGGTGAGCTTGATATCCCTGTGTTTGAGCGGGCAGTCCAAACCATGGTGGATCGTCACGAAGCATTGCGGACCATCATTGATTCAAACGGGGAGTACCAGGTGGTACTGCCCAATAGGGACATACGTGTTCGATTCGTGGATTTGAGCAACCTTTCATCCGAGGAACAGGAAGAAAAAAGGAATCAGCTATTGGATGAACAAACAGGCACGCCATTTGACCTGTCTTCTGAGGACCCCCTGTATCGGGTAAGTGTCATCAAGCTGGCTACCGCCAAATTCCTGACTTCCTACACCTTCCATCACATGATTGCGGATGGGTGGTCCATGGCTGTTTTTATAAAAGAGCTGGATGATATTTACTCGGCCCTTACACAGAAACGACCAATATCGCTCGAGCCGTCTACACCGTTTTCTACGTACCGAAATTGGCAAGAAGATCAGATGCAGAATCCAGCGTTTCAGGACGCGCTCACGTACTGGAACGAAAAATTTGCAGAGCCAATCCCCAAGCTCGTTTTTCCTTTAGAGCAACGAGAAGTGGGAAAACCAACTTTTACAGGCGAGCGAATTACCTTCAAGATCGACAGTAACATCACAAGGAAGGCAAGAAAAAGAAGCATTCAAAACAAGAACAGTCTGTTTATTACCTTACTGGCTTCTTTTAACCTCTTCCTACATCGCATTCTTGGGAATAGAAAAATGGTTGTTGCGATTCCTACTGCGGGTCAATCCCATATCGGCAAAATGTCCTTGATCGGAAACTGCGTCAATCTGTTGCCGGTTTGCACGGAGATTGACGGCAATGATACGGCAGCGGATTATTTGTCCCGGGTGAAACAAGCGGTTGCGGAGATGGAAAAGCATCAAGCTTACTCCTTTGCAGCATTAGCTGAGAATTTGCCGCATCAGAACTTGCCAGAGCTTTCTGTGTTGTTCAATATGGATCGACCGCTTCACAACCTGACTTTCGCTCAAATGAAGGCTACGCTGTTGCCCAATCGGATCATTTACAGCAAGTACGATCTTTTTGTCAACGTGACAGAAGTGGGCGGAGAGCTTGTGGTTGATGTGGATGCACGAAGCGGGGTAGTAACCACAGAGATTCTTCGCAAGTGGGGCGTCTACTTTGCCAATCTTTTGCATCGTATTGCAGAAGACGATCAGGAAAAAATTCGTGCACTGTCACTTTTACAGCCCAATGAGATGGAAAGAATGATACGCGAATCCAGTGGCAACCTGGGCAAATATGCAGCGGAATGGACAGAACTTTTGCAGGATGTGCCAGATGATCGAGTAGGACGAGCTTCCCTCTATGTCCTGGATCAATATCAGCAATTGGCCCCTGTGGGTGCGGTCGGACAGGTGTATCTGGCTGATGGGGGATTCGAGCATGCTGACCCGTCTCATTGGCAGCGAACAATGAAAACGGCTGTTCCCCTAGGAAATGGAGAAATCCAAATCATCCATTTATCCGATCGTCTTGCAGGGCAAAGAAGTACGAGAGACAGAGAAGTAGAGCAGGCTGGTACGGCGACCGAAGAGACCATCAGGGTCATTTGGCAAGAAATCTTGGGAAGCTCCCCGATGTATCTGGATGATAATTTTTTTGAACAAGGCGGGAACTCCTTACAAGCGACTGTCATGCTCAGCAGAATCTACAAGGAATGCCATGTGCAAATTCCTTTGCATCAAATTTTTCAATCGCAGACGATACGTGATTTAGCCAAATATGTAGACTCTTCAAAGCATCAAGCTTTTACTCCCATTCGCTCATGCGAGTTGCAGCCATACTATAAGTCTTCTTCCGCACAAAAAAGAATGTACATCCTCCAAGGTCTGGATGGAGGAACCGCCTATAACCTATCCGGTTACTTACAATTGGATGGGGAGCTGGAACTTGATCGTCTGATTCACTCTTTGCAACAGGTTGTACAAAGGCACGAGTCTTTCCGAACCAACTTTGTCATCAGAGATAATGAAGTCGTGCAAATTTTACATGACGATTTGTCATTGGATATTGAGGTCGAGCAATTGTCCGAAGTGGATGTAAATGAGGCGATTCGCACCTTTATCCAGCCATTTGATCTCAGCAAAGCACCGCTTATTCGGGCGAAAATCTTCCAAGTGTCAGCCAAACGCTTTATTGTGGCTGTGGACATGCATCACATTATTTCGGACGGCTATTCGGTCTCTCTGTTTATCCGTGAGCTGCTCCATACGTATAGAGGAGAATCACTGCCTGAACTCGGCGTGACGTATAAAGATTTCGTGGCATGGGAGCAAGAGAGGGAGCATTCAGAACAGCTCTTGGCTCAAAAGGAGTACTGGCTTACGCAATTTAGCCAAGGAGAGCTCCCCGTACTGAAGCTTCCCATTGATTACCAAAGACCGCCGGTTCAATCCTTTGAAGGTGACCGCTTGACAATGGAGATCGATGAGGAAGTCAGGAAGCAGTTGCTCCAATTGGCTAGGGAAACGGACACGACCTTGTATATGGTACTGCTTGCTGCTTACAATGTACTTCTTTATCGATACACGGGGCAGGAGGAGCTGATTGTCGGTTCTGCTGTGGCGGGAAGACAACACCCTGATTTGGAACGAATGATGGGCATGTTTGTAAATACGTTGGCCATCCGAAACTATCCAACAGGAAGCAAGACCTTTACGGATTTCCTGAAAGAAGTGAAAAATCAAGCCATACGTGCCTTTGAAAACCAGGAGTACCCGTTTGAAAAACTGGTTGATGCTCTGCAACTAAACAAAGATTTGAGCCGCAATCCGCTATTTGATACCATGTTTGATTACCATTATGAATCCTTTGACGACGTGGCCTCAGATGATTTCAAAGTCACGACGTATGAATATCCAAAAGGTGTGTCCCTCTTTGATCTCAGTCTTGATGTCCATGACGATGGGACAACGCTCACTTGCCAATTTGATTACAGCACTCATCTGTTTAAACGCGATATGGTTGAGCGAATGGCCAATCACTTTGCCAAGATTCTTCATTCCATTCTGCAATCGAATGAGAGTTGTCTAGCTGATTTGGAATACTTGTCCAGCGAAGACGTCAAGCAGGTTGTTGCCGACTTTAATCAAGCGAGAACGCAAATTTCCGCTCCTCTCTATCCAACGTTCTATGAATGGTTTGAGGCAGAAGCAATACGCCATGCAGAGCAAGTCGCTGTTTCTTACGGGGAAGAGCAGATCAGCTATCAGGAACTCAATGCGGAAGCAAACCGCTTGGCACGGACTCTGCGTGATCAGGGTGTAAAGCCAAACAGCTCCGTTGCGATTTTGGCAGAACGCTCGATTAACATGGTCGTCGCTGTTCTGGCAGTCATGAAGGCGGGTGGTGCCTATGTTCCGATTGATCCTCAATATCCGAAGGACCGCATTTCATTCATGCTGGAAGACAGTCAGGCAAAGGTCATGCTGGTCAATCAAAATGGACAGAGCGGAATAGACTTCAGCGGCGCCATAATCGATCTGGACGCAAAGGCCAGTTACAGAGAGGATTCGTCCAATCTCGACGCCATCTCCGGACCGAGCGATCTCGCTTATATCATTTATACATCCGGCACGACTGGCAAACCCAAAGGGGTTATGATCGAGCATCGCAATCTGGTCAGTGTAGCGAATACATGGCGCTATGAGTACGAACTTGAACAGATGAATGTGAATCTCTTGCAGATGGCGAGTTTCTCTTTTGACGTGTTTGCGGGGGATTTGTGCAGGGCCCTGCTGAATGGTGGACATTTGGTGATTTGTCCCAGTGATGTAAGGATTGATCTTCCGGTTCTTTATCAGTGGTTGACCCGGTATGAAATTTCCTTGTTTGAATCGACACCTGCTCTTGTTCTTCCTTTTATGGAGTACATTTATCAAAATGGATTGCCGCTCACTCATCTGAAACTGCTGATTCTTGGTTCGGATACATGCCAAAGCGAAGCGTTTGTCCGCTTGGTCGAGCGTTTCGGGCAGATCAAAATCATCAATAGCTATGGAGTCACGGAGGCTGCTATTGATTCCAGCTACTTCGAAATGGCTGGCGATACCGAAATGACAACCGGAAATGTTCCGATCGGAAAACCGCTGCAAAACACAGAATTTTATGTGTTGGATTCCCAATGGCGGCCACAGCCGGTGGGCGTGTACGGAGAACTATATATCGGGGGAGCAGGTGTTGCGCGGGGGTATCTGAACCGAGAGGAATTAACCCGTGAGCGCTTCATCCAAAATCCTTTCCGTCCTGGTGAGACCATGTATAAAACCGGCGATATTGTGCGCTGGATGGCAGATGGAAATATGGAGTTTGTTGGTCGTTCGGACTACCAATTGAAGATTCGTGGATATCGTGTGGAGCTGGGCGAAGTCGAAAATCAGCTGCTACGGCACGAAAAGGTTCGTAATGCCATTGTGCTCCCGAAGACAAAGGGAGATGAATCCGTTGTATTGTGCGCATATTACACGACGGATGAGGGAGTAAGTGCGTCCGAAATCAAGGGCTTTTTAGCCGATTCCCTGCCTGAGTTCATGGTGCCAACCTTTATCATCCAATTGGAAGAGTTGCCTGTGACGCCAAACGGCAAAATCGATCGTAATGCTTTGCCTGAACCCGATCTTTCTAAGCTAATATCCGAGGAATACGTAGAGCCAGCGACAGAAAATGAAAGAAAACTTGCAGGAATATGGCAAGAGGTCTTGGGTATCGAACGAGTCGGCGCTTTGGATCGATTCTTTGAAATCGGTGGACATTCGCTGCATGCCGCCATTCTTGTTGCCAAAGTGAACAAGGAGTGGCAGGTAGAAATTCCGCTGCGAGCCGTTTTCCAAAATCCTACTGTCAGAAGTTTTGCCCACGTCATTTCTGAATCGACACTGACCGAAAAGCCTTTGATTCAGTTGGTTGGAAAACAAGAGAATTATGAGCTCTCTCCTTCGCAAAAAAGGATTTTCACGGTTCAATCACTCGATGAAACGAGTGTTGCCTATAACATGGCAGGCGCTCTGATTCTTTCCGGGCAGCTGGATTCTGCGGCATTGGAAAACGCATTCCAGTCCCTCATTCAAAGGCATGAGGCGTTCCGTACGTCCTTCGACTACGTAAATGGTGAGCCGAAACAATTTGTCCATGACTCTGTCCGTTTTGCTATCGATCATGCTCGCGCAGAGGACAGTCCTGAGAGTATAGAAAATCTCATTCGGACGTTCATTCAACCATTCGAACTGAGCTTGGCTCCATTATTGCGCGTCAAGCTGGTAAAACTGGTGGAGGACAAGCATTTGCTCCTGATTGACATGCACCACATCATAGCAGATGGAACATCGGTGAGCATTGTGATTGATGAGTTGAATCAACTGTATAACGGACAAAATCCAAAACCATTCACCGTTCAGTACAAGGATTATTCGGCTTGGTTGAAACAGCTCAAGGCAACGGGGCAGTCCCATAAGCAGGAGAAGTTCTGGGTAGATGAATTCAGCGGGGAGCTACCTGTTATGAATCTACCTACGGACTATCAGCGACCGCAGTTTCAAAGCTTTGAAGGGGGTACGGTCGAAAGCGAGATAGAGGCAGATGTATCTCGTAGCTTGCATGACTTGGCGAAGGAAGCGAATGTCACAGTCTTTTCGATTCTATTGGCGGCGTACAACGTTTTGCTGTCCAAATATACCGGGCAAGAGGACATTGTCGTAGGGACTCCAGTGGCAGGACGTAACCACACCGATGTTCAAAATGTAGTGGGGATGTTTGTAAATACGCTTGCACTGCGAAATCATCCAGCAGGCAGCAAAACGTTCCGCGAGTTTGTCCAAGAGCTAAGTGAGAAGGCACTTCTGGCGTTTGAACATCAGGATTATCCATTGGAAGACCTAGTAGAGAAGCTTCAAGTTCGACGTGACCCAAGCAGGAATCCGTTGTTTGACACCATGTTCTCCTATGACAATGTGGCAGATACGGCATTTGACTGGAACAGGGTAGAGGTCAGCCTTTATCCATTCCAAACGAAAATATCCAAGCTAGACATCGTCATGAATGTCGAGACGAGAAATGAAAGCTTTTTTGTGGAGTGCGAATATAGCACCAGTTTATTTAAGCCTGAGACGATGGAGCGTTTTATCAGCCATTTTACCAACGTACTGCGGCAGGTAGCTGCTAACATGGATATTCTTGTGGGCGAGATTGACCTCATGTCTCCAGAAGAAATGCAGTTTATGGAGAAGCTCAGTAATGATACGAAGCGAGATTATCCTGTGGTACAACCGATCCATGTTGCCATCGAGGAATCAGCCAGACTTTATCCGAATCGCATTGCCGTTTCCTATCAAGGCTCGACAATCACGTACCAACAATTGAACGAGAAAGCCAATGCAGTCGCTTCGGATCTGTTGAACCGCGGTATAGGAAAAGGCAAGTATGTATCTGTGCTGATGGAAAGAAGTCTGGAATTGGTCGTATCGTTAGTAGGTGTAATGAAGACGGGAGCAGCGTTTTCACCATTGGACATTCAGTGGCCTGTCGATCGACTCCAGTCTGTTATTGCCGAGCTGGGTAGCGAGTTCGTATTCGTAGAATCTGACCATTCCTTTACGGAGACGGATTTGGGAGCGAATTTGGTTGCGATTGATCTGGGGCACCTGACAACCGAAACCGAAAATCCTAATTTGTCCGTATCGCCGGAAGACCCCATCTATGTCATTTTTACTTCTGGTTCAACAGGCAAACCAAAAGGAGTCGTCGTACCGCATAGAGGGATCGTCAACCGCTTTCTCTGGATGGATGACTACTTTGGACAAGACGCAGCGCAATCTGTCCTTCAGACCACCAACCATGTATACGACAGTGCCATTTGGCAATTCTTCTGGCCGCTGACGAATGGCGGAAAAACGGTCTTGCCTACTACGGGGATGACAGTCTCGGCTGATTACATGGCTGGAATCATTGAAGACGAACAAATTACCTTAACTGATTTCGTCCCATCTGTCTTTAATGTGATCGTCAATCAGTTAGCTGAAAATCTCGAGCTGCAGGGCAAATTACAATCGCTCAAAAAGATCATTATCGGCGGCGAGGAAATCGTTCCGTCCACAGTTTCCAAATTCCTGAAAATATTCCAGTATGTATCACCTACGAACTTGTATGGCCCGACAGAAGCAAGTATCGGATGCATTGCCTATCAAATTACGGGAGAGGAAGATCGCATTCCGATTGGAAAACCGATATTCAACACGAAAATCCTTCTTCTCGATGCGTACGGAAAGCGAGTGCCGATAGGTGTCCCTGGCGAAATCTACATCTCTGGCATGCCGCTTGGACTAGGTTATTTGCATAATGAGCAGCAAACGAAGCAAAGTTTTGTCGATAATCCATACGCGGAACCGGGCTATGAAAAAATGTATAAGACAGGGGATTTGGCTGTCTACTTACCGGATGGAAACATTCACTTCCTGGGCAGAAGGGATTTCCAGATCAAAATTAGGGGATATCGAATCGAGCCAGGGGAAATTGAAAGCAAGTTGCTTTCGCTAGAACAGGTAAAAGAAGCAATCGTGATCGCCAGAGAAGAAGAAAATGGAAGCAAGTACTTATGCGCGTATATTGTGACAGAGCATGAGCTTGCCGCTGACGAGTGGAGAGACCTGCTCGCGAAAGATTTGCCCGATTACATGATTCCTTCTTTCTTCGTTCGACTAGACGCGATGCCGATTACCGCTGTTGGAAAAGTGGATCGGAAAAAACTCCCCATTCCTGATCGCTCTCTCTTGGTGGAGGAACACATCGTCGAGCCGTCCGATGAACAGGAACAAATCATGGTCACCATCTGGAAGGATGTGCTGGGGCTTGCGCAAGTAAGTGTGACACACAACTTCTTTGAGCTTGGGGGAGACTCTATTAAAGCTCTTCAGATGATAGCGAGATTGAGGAGTCATGGGTATGAGCTTCGCTTGAAAGACTTGTTCCAAAACCCGCGCATTCGCAGTGCAGCAAGATATCTCCAGACGCTGACCAGACAGATTGAGCAAGGGCCTGTAAGGGGAGCAGTAACATTGACACCGATCCAGATGAACTTCTTTGAACAAAACCATCAGAACCCGCATCATTACAATCAATCTGTCATGTTGTTCAGTGAAGCTGGCTTTGATCCAGAGCTGGTTCAACAAGCATTTATGAAGCTGATTGAGCATCATGATGCTTTGCGAATGAAATTCCAAATGAAAGAGTCGGACATTGTACAGGAACATCGGGAACTAGACGAGTGCCAAGTCTCCATTATGATCAGAGAGTTCCCGGCTCAAAGCGTAGTGGAAATGGAGCAAGCAGCGCAACTCATACAGGAAGGGATCGATTTGACGGATACTGCGTTGGTGAATCTTGGCCTTTTCCGAACATATGCAGGAGATCACCTGTTAATCGTGATTCATCATCTCGTAGTTGATGGTGTCTCATGGCGGATTCTTCTAGAAGATTTCCATACGGTGTATGACTCCTTGCTACAGAAAGAAGAGCCTACTTTGCCTATGAAAACCGATTCCTATCAAACATGGTCAGAAGAATTGCAAAAATATGCGCAAGGAAGCGAGATTCAACAGGAAATCGCATATTGGAAGCAGGTTGAGGGAATGCCATTCTCTCCTCTGGCAAAGGCGGAAACGATTGGGGCACCGCTTATGCGAGATACAACAGATGTCACCATCGAGCTTGATGAAGCCTACACAGAAAAGCTACTGAAGCAGAGCCACCAGGCTTATAACACGGAAGTAAATGATTTGTTGCTTACGGCGTTAGGTTTGGCGGTAAATGAGTGGGCGTCGATAGATCATGTGCTCGTCAATCTGGAGGGACATGGTAGAGAAGAGATCGTGAAGGACATCGATGTTTCACGCACCGTCGGATGGTTTACAGCCCAGTATCCATTCGTACTGGATATGAGCCGATCGGAATCCGTTGGCTACCAGATCAAAATGGTGAAAGACAGCCTGCGACGTGTTCCGAACAAAGGGGTTGGATACAGTATTTTGCAGTATCTGACTGCGAGACAAACCGAAGTTCCGTTAACGTTCCAGGTAAAGCCCGAGATCAGTTTTAACTATTTGGGACAGTTCGATACAGACTTGGAATCTGGCAGCATAACGACTTCCTCTCTTTCACCGGGCCGAGAAATCAGTCCGTCCGCCATTCGATCCTTTGCGCTTGATGTGAATGGAATGGTGGTGAATCGCAAGCTGACACTTACATTTACGTATCATCGTGAAGAGTTTGAAGAAGGAACCATTCAGCGCCTCGTGGATGCCTACCGAGAAAAGATCGTAGAAATCATTACGCACTGCTTATCGAAAGAGTCAGTAGAGCAAAGCCCAACAGATTTCACATACGATGAGCTGTCCATTGAGGAATTAGATCATCTTTCCCAATTGCTGGGTGAAAAAATTCAATGATAGATGGTGATGAGGTTTGAATGGTGTTCAGATTAAAAATATATACCGCTTGACACCTATGCAGGAAGGCATGCTGTATCACTTTATCCTTCATCCTGAATCAGAGGTTCACTTCGAACAAACGGTGATTACGATGGAGGAGTCGTTGCGGCTTGATCTCCTTGATCAGAGCTTTCGAGACCTCGTTGAAAGATTCGATATCCTGCGAACAGTCTTTCACTATAAAGAAAGTAAAAAGCCTCTGCAGATCGTGTTGAAGCAAAGAGAAGCAGCTATTCAGATCGAGGACATCTCTGACCTGACTCAGGATGAACAAGAAGCATTTGTGGAGCAATTTCTTGTAAGGGATCGGGGCAAGAGATTTGATCTGGAAAAAGATCTGTTGTTTCGGATTACCGTTATGAAATTGAGCGAATCAAAATACAAGATGGTGTGGAGCTTCCACCATATTATTATGGATGGCTGGTGCCTGGGGATTGTCGCAAAAGACTTTTTCCATATCTATCGCTCTTATCTTCAAAATAAGAAGGCTGAGCTGGCTCCACCGTATTCTTTCAGTACCTATGTCACTTGGCTTGGCAAGCAAAACAAACAAGAGGGACTCTCGTTCTGGCGAGATAGCTTGGATGGATTTGATCAGCAATCTCCTTTACCGGTTGAAACGATTTCAACCGGTAAGGGGTACCAACGAGAATCGATCGTATTTCGCATGGATCGGGAAACGACTGCCCGTTTGGAGCAGATAGCGAGATCAAATGATGTAACACTGAGCATCGTCTTTCATTCCCTCTGGGGATTGTTGCTGCAACGATACAATTATGCCAATGATGTTGTCTTCGGATCAGTCGTTTCGGGACGTCCCTCTGAGCTCGTTGGCGTAGAAGAAATGGTTGGATTGTTTGTCAATACGATCCCAATGCGAATTCGCAGTGAAGGCAAACAGACATTTTCAGAGTTGCTTCGGCAGGTGCAACAGTTCTTCACAGCCACAAGCAGCTACCAATACTTGTCTCTGGCGGATATTCAGTCCGAAACCACATTAAAACAAAACCTGATTCAGCATCTCATGGTCTTTGAAAACTATCCATTGACGGAAGAGGCATTCGACGAAGATGGAAAAGGTGGTTTATTCGGAATCACGGATGTCCAAGGATATGAGCAAACCAGCTACGACTTCAACTTGTGCATTATTCCCGGAAAGGAATTAGAAATTCACTTTATCTATAATGCACTTGCTTACAGCAATGCCTATCTGCAAAAAGTACGAGCGCACTTGAATCAGTTGATTCAAAGTATCGTCGGTAATCCGGACCAGCCGATTGCGACAATGCAAATGGTCACAGACGAGGAGCAGGCTCTCATTCTGCAACAATGGAATGACACGGAGATGCTGGTTGATCAAACGCTAACCATTGACCAGCTATTTAAGGAACAGGTCAAAAAGGGGCCGGATTACATTGCCGTGGTCGATCAGGAAGGCACATACACGTATCAGGAATTAGATGACAAATCCGATGCGCTGGCCCACGTGCTGCGTGAGAAAGGGGTAAAACCAGGCAGCATTGTTGCTGTGATGGTAGAGCGCTCTACTGCATACAGCCTCGCCATCTTGGCCGTTTTAAAAGCGGGCGGTGCCTTTCTTCCAATTAGTACCGACCATCCGAGCGAACGGATCAGCTATATGATCGAAGATAGCGGGGCCAGCATTGTTTTGGTCCATGATCCGACGGTATCGTATGCAGAAAGTATTCTCCCAGCAGCAACATTGATCAATCTTGATGATAGGAGCGTATACAACGATGTTTCACCTGTTGTACAGACCCTTCATCGTTCGAGTGACCTGGCCTACGTCATTTATACATCCGGGTCAACGGGGAAGCCAAAGGGGGTAAGGCTGCACCACGTCGGAATCGCCAACCTCCAGCAGTTTTTCATCAACGATCTCGGGATCACCCAAAAGGACAAGGTGTTGCAGTTTGCCAGCATCTCTTTTGATGCCTCTGTCTGGGAGTTTACGATGGGGGTATTGACGGGGGCGAGATTGGTCATTGTTTCAAAGGATGTCGTACTCGATCCGCAGGCTTTCAGTGAGTATCTGCTACGGCATGAAGTAACAGTCGCGACGCTTCCACCTACCTTTGTTACGTATTTAGAGCCGGAAAATTTCCCGAAATTGAAGACATTAATCACCGCAGGCTCCGCGGCAAACTGGGAGCTTGTCCATAAATGGAGTGCGCATTGCCGATACATCAATGCATACGGTCCAACCGAAACAACGATTTGTGCAACGACTTGGACGTATGAAGGGCAAGAGAGGCTGCCGCAGCAAGTGCCAATCGGAAAGCCCATTGCCAACACAAAAGTATATGTGCTGGATGCGCACGGTCATTTGCAGCCCCAGGGAATTCCTGGTGAGCTGGCTATCGCGGGTATTAGCGTCGCTGATGGCTACATCAATCGCGAGGAATTGACGAACGAGAAATTTGTGGCAGATCCGTTTATGACCGGTTCGAGGCTCTACAAGACGGGAGACATGGTGAAATGGCTTGCGGATGGTAGTCTGGAATATTTGGGGCGAATGGACAACCAGGTCAAGATACGTGGTTTCCGTATCGAGCTTGATGAGGTTGAAAACGTGATCCTATCCCAGGCGGGAGTGAAGGAAGCGGTCGTGTTGGCCAAAAAAGAGCAGGGAGGAGATGCCTGCCTGATCGCTTATCTGGTCTGGGAGCAGCCTGATTGGAACAGAGATTTGCGTCAGGAGCTTTTGGCCACTCTTCCGGCCTATATGGTACCAACGTATATCCACATCCTTGAGAGAATGCCTATAACACCAAACGGAAAAATAGATCGGAAAGCATTACCTGAGCCTGCCATGATCAGGGAGGCAAGTAAGCAGATGAATCCACCTGTTACAGAGCAGGAGATTAGGCTGGCGGAAATTTGGAAAGAAGTGCTCGACCTACAGGAAATCAGTGTGGATGACCATTTTTATGATCTGGGTGGGCATTCTATCAAAGCGATCCAACTGGTAGCGCGACTTCATAAGGAAGGAATAGAAGTAAAGATTCAAACGATCTTCCAATATGACACAGTCAGAGCGCTAGCAGGATATGTAGATACAGTAAACCGAGTTCGCACCACAAAAGCGCAAGATAAAAAAGAGCTGGAAACCTTGATTTACGCTCATTTTCAAGTACGAAGCAATTATGTAGAGTTGCCCTTCGGCAACAAGCATCGAGCTGTTCTGTACGTGGAGGAAAATGCGCGGGACAAACACCAAGAAATACTGTCCGTATTGCGTACGTCTTGTGATCCTGCAATTCAGCCGCACGCCATTCAATATCTGGATCTCTCGCAAAAAGCATGGGAAAAAGAGAGGAATGATATCCAAGAGGCTGCACTAGATGAGAATGAATCATTGCCATGGCAGGAGCGCCTCGTCAACGAACTCGATCAGAAGCTCCTCCGTTATTCGGAGGCGATCGTCACTCCGCAGACTTTTATCAGACAGCCGCTGTCACCTTCACAGCGCTATCATGTACAGGAAAAGGACATTTCTGGAACAGTGATTCGCTTTGGGCGGATGATCGATCCTAAGACACTGGAAAAGGCATTTCGTAAAGTCCTGGCGCGGCATCATTTACTGCGATGCACGTTGGCTTTTGAGGAAGAAGAGCCATATTGGAAAGAATATCCTTGCCCTAGTGAGATTGCGCTCCCTGTTGTTGATGTATCGAGCGACTCGGATGACAGAAAAGAAGCGGTGCGCCATCTTTTACTGAGCGAATATTTTTACAAGCAGCATGATTCGATCGGTTCTTTGTCTTACAAAGTGATCTTGCTGAAAGAGAGCGAGAAAGAGTACTCGTTCCTATTCCCGGCATCGCATCTCATTTTTGATTTTATTAGCAGTGAGGTTCTGCAAAACGACATGAACCTATATTACGAAGCGTTGGAGAATGGTACAGAGCTCTCGGAAAATGATGGGAATACGTATTGGGATTTCGTCCAGCAAATTACCAAGGGTCCAATCGGAATCGAAGATCAACAGCTCATGGAGGAATTTGATCTTCACGCATTTGAGAATAGTCTTTTGTCCATAGAAAGACAGCTCGCATCTTCATCCGCTTTGGACGGCTACACGATTGTTACCTGCGAACTGGATATGGACAACTCGCAGGAGACAGAAAATGCACGGATTCCGATTGCTCTTTTAGCCAGATTTTGCGAAAGAAGTTATGGAGTCCAAAAGGCACCCATCTTCCTCATGAACTTTGGCAGATCCTTTATGGGGAACCATTTCTTCGATGTGCTTGGCGAGTGCATCGATCATATTCCGCTTCATATTGATCCAGCGTCGAGTTTGGATGAGTTGGAAACGTATGTGAAAGCTCGGTTGGATCTCGCAAAGAAGAGGAACATTCATTTCACCAATCTCGTGCAAAGTCATGATGTAACGGAAAACTATCCTCTTTCTAATCACTCACTCATCCAATCCATGCAGATGACGCCTATTATTTGTAACTTTCTGGGTGAGCAGAACAAGAGTCAACCAAGTGAATACGATCACCTGTTTATAAAAGGAAAGAAACGTATTCTCTTTGAGGCTTCCTATACATCCATGGGCAAAATGACTATTTTTATGGCTTTGCCATATCGCGAGGATGAAAGGAAGCTGCGAGTGATCTTGGAGGAGGAAGCGAAAAAATTGATAGGATCGCCTCTAGTCATACGCTAAGAATCGCCTAGGAATCGTATTGGAAATCGGCAGATGGATTCCGCTCTATTCCGGATTTATTGTCCGTGGGGTGTAGCGGGTTCCTCTTGCCGAAATAAATTGTCACCTAGAGGGATTACTATTCAGGGAGGTTAAGATGGGCAACCAAACATACGGATACGGATTGAATATTTTTCTCTTTTCTTTCACTCGTTTTATCACAGAATTAGGTAGCGGTGTCTACAAATTTGCTCTTGCTCTGTACATTGCGGATGTGACGGGTTCTTCCGCTGCATTTGCAACTGTTTTGGGCTTTTCGTACTTGCCAGGGGTGCTGATTAATATTTTTGCAGGCGCCTATATTGATAGACACAACAAGAAAAAAATCATGGTTGTCACCGAGCTGCTAAGCGGTGCGCTCGTTCTCTTGTTTTTACTGTTTTTCCTTCAGTTTCCCACGAATCTATGGCTATTTGTCGGATACGCCTTCGTGATCAGTACCATTCAGGCCTTTACGTATCTCGCTTTGCAAGCATCCATTCCTGAGCTGGTAGACGAAGAAAGAGTAGGAAGTATGAACTCTATTTATCAAGCGATCAGTGCCATTCTCAATGTAGCGGCTCCTTTGGTAGGGGCGGTTGCCTATGGGTTAGTCGGGATGGAAATGATTTTGCTGATTGATGGCCTTTCTTTTATCGGAGCAGGGATCATGCAGATGTTCCTCCGTTTCCGCAAGACTGAGGTTGTACAGGAGACAACGCAAAGCTATACAGACACAATCAAGGAAGTCTTCCAATATATCCGTGAACAGGTCGTCATCAAGTACTTGTTCCTGATTTTCCTTCTGCTCAACTTTATTTTCCCTCCGCTCATGTATGTAGGGCTGCTGCATATTGCCTATCGAGTCGAAAAAGTATCGATGGAGCAATTCTCCTTTATTCAGTCCTCCTGGTTTATCGGGATCATTATCGGAGCGGCTATTGTCTCTATGAAAAAGGTGAGCAAATACGTTGAGAATAAAATCTTCCTTTTGATTCAAGTGCAAGGGATTCTCTTGATGACGTGGATCTTTCCGATTTTTGTTCCGGAAATGAGTAACGCCTCGTGGATCATTACGGGCGTGTTTGTCGGGATTTTATTGGTCTCCGCCATCTTCAACTCCATGGGGAACATCCCGATCTTTACCTTTGTTCAATTGAACACGCCTGAGCATTTGCGTGCCAGCATGTTTGGCGTGGTCGGGACTTTTACCGGAGTGGCCGTACCGTTTGGGATCTGGTTGTACGGTATTTTACTGGAGGCCGTTTATTGGCCATATCTCTTGTTGGTCTCAGGTGCCGTCATTTTCGTAGTCGCTTTGATCGCTCATCTGAACAAGCAAGTGAGTCAATACTTTAAGAAAAAAGAAGAACAGGTGGTTGCGACAGACAAGTCTGCTTGAGCAAGGTCACGATAACGAGAGAGAGAATATGATGTCAGCTTCATTCAAAAAGACAATGACAAAACTACTGGAGGACTCTACGTGAAGAGTATGCGCTACGTCGTTTTGACCGTTGTACTGATGTTCATCACGGGATGTGGAGTGGAAACGAAACAGGAAGCGGAGCAAACCAAGCAAAAGATCGTGCAGGTGCACACCGTAAAACAGACAGATTCCCTGCCGATACCACTTACTGCTTTCGTTGAATATAAACAGGAGAGCCATTTAGCCTTTGGGGCTTCTGGTACGATTGAACGAATGAACGTAACAAAAGGGGCAAAGGTGACACAGGGCCAGGTATTAAGTTCATTAAATACGAACTATTATCAAAAAGGGCTGGAAGCGGCACAAAGCCAGGTTCAAAGCGCATCAGCGTTGCGTTCAAAAACGTTGCAAGGAGCAAGCGCCGATCTCATCAGCAAACAACGCTTGGCAGTGGACAGCCAGGAAAAGCGCATGAAGGATGCGCAACGGAAATGGGAGACAGCCCAAGAGCTGTTTAAGGGCGGTGCTATTTCGCAGAGTGAGCTGGACAGTGCACAGTCGGAAAAAGAGCAAAACGAGATTTCGCTACAAGAGGCGCGAATTACGTTGGATAAGTTGCTAAAGGGTGCGGAAGTCAACGAGATTGCCAGTGCAGATGCCGATTTGAAACAAGCGGCCAGTGAAGTAGAGCTCGCAAAGAAAACCCTTCAAGAAACGCAACTCGTCGCGCCATTTAGCGGAACGGTCATCGATGTGACCCAAAAGGCAGGTAGTCTTGCCCAGCCAGGTGAAAGTATCATTCACCTGGTTGATAGCTCGGAAGTGAAGCTGAAGGTCGATGTCCCATTGGATGTGATGGAAAACTACAAGCAAGGGGACACGGTGCCTGTGGCAGTGGAGGGAAAGGGCAAAAGTAAAGGGACCATTACATTTATCTCACCTGTACTTAACCAGGAAACGGGAAAGTATCTTGTAGAGATAGCTGTTTCCAATAAAGACAACGTGTTGATCGAGGGGATGGTCGCGACTGTAGAGATGGCACGCAAAGTGAACGGAATGCTCGTTCCCGTCCAAAGTGTTGGGATTAAGGAAACACAGCGCTTCGTCATGGTTGTCGAGAATGGTGTAATCAAGAGACGTGACGTGGAAGTGGGACAAATTGTTGGAAATAACGTCGAGATTCTATCGGGCCTTCAGTCAGGTAATCAAATCCTAATCTCCGGCATAACGTACTACGCCGAAGGAGAAGTCGTTACGGTGAAAGGGGAGTAACCGATGGACAAGGTCATTCTCTTTTTGCTAAAACGAAAAGTGATCCTCTATTTGTGCACATTCCTCATCGTGCTTACCGGAATCGGTGCTCTCTTTTCCTTCAACGTGGAGCTTGTACCGAAAACGAATTTGCCTTGGATTGAAGTGAATATTTCAGGAGGAGCGCTGCCGCCTGAAGAGATGGTGGAAAAGGTCACGAAAAAAATAGAGCAGGAATTGAAATCTGTGGCTGGCATTAAAAATTTCTCATCGAAAACAGGGACGGGGTTTTCTGGCATCTCGATCCTTTCAGAGGATGGGGAAGGTGAAAAGGTCAAACAAGAGACACAAAATATTGTGAATCGGCTGCGCAACGAGTTTCCCAAAGTAGTGGATACCGTTACGGTCACGCAAACGAATTTAGGTGATGAGGACTTAATTGACTACGCAATGGTGGGTACCGATACACAGACCATGCTCACCTTGTTGAAGACGACCATTAAGGATCGAATAGAATCCGTCCCGGGTGTGAAGGAAGTGGTCATATCCGAGGACGGTTTTGAAAATAAGGTTGCGATAACATTTCTTCCTGAACGGCTTACTGCCTATCGAACGACAGCAGCGGATGTTGTTGGTCAGCTTCAGAGTGCCAATTGGAAAAAAGCAGTGGGGATATTGGAGAATCCGGGGTTCGACACCGTTGTGATGATTGACAACAGCTTAAAAAATGTAGAAGAGTTCAAAAGCATTTTGATCAAGACACCCAAGGGCAAGGTTGCACTCGAACAATTGGCAACGGTGAGTGACCTACGCGGAAGCGTGAAGGACGCAATTTCCATGACAGAAGGAAACCTCTTTGTACAAATCAGTGTAAAGCGTGCTGCGGGGAGTGACCTGATCACTACACAGAAAAAAGTCGAGGAAGTTGTGAGGCAAATCAATAATGAGGCGGGCGGAAACTACGAGCTGAGAGTCATGTTTGAATCCGTCTCCTTTATTAAAAAAGCGATCACCAATTTGAGTCGAGATGTTGTCATTGGAGGAATATTGGCAATCCTCGTGCTCTGGGTATTCCTGCGAAATTGGCGTGTGACGATGGTCATTGCAACGACGCTGCCTCTCTCCATTCTGATGACTTTCATCGCTTTGAAAGCTGCCGGATATAACATTGACATGGTGGTATTGATATCACTGAGTTTGTCAATCGGATTGATTGTTGACGCCGCAATCGTTGTTCTGGAGAGTATTTATCATTTGAGAGAAAAGGGAATGCAGCTGAAGCAGGCCATCGTTCAGGGATCAAAAGAAGTCATAGCACCTGTTTTTGCTTCCCAATTAACTTTGATTATTGTGTTTTTACCGCTTGTGGTCGCGGATTTTGAACAGTGGCTGAAGCCTATTCTTCATACCATTGCGTTTACCGTTACCTCTACCATTCTTGCGTCAACGATTGCAGCTTTTCTGTTTGTTCCCATTTTTTCCGAGCGTTTTCTTCAACACGATAAACAGTTGCAGTCCCCTAGCGAAAAAGGGAAAAATCGGATTGTTTCTCTCTTTCAGCGATTACTGCTGATAACCCTTCGTCATCGAATTCTCACATTGCTGGTGGCTCTTGCGGTGTTTGTAGGGGCATTGGGTCTCTTCCCATTGATAAAAATAGGAAATGGCTTGAATGCCAATGAGAATCAAATTTTTGCCACGCTCACGATGCCCGATGGCACTAGCTTGGAACAGGCGCGAACAGCGGCAGTTGAAGCGGAAAAAGCATTGAGAGAGTTGTCCGACGTCAATCAAGTCTTTTTTACGGCAAAGAAAGAGACCGTCGAGTTAAATATTACATTAGTGACCAAGTCGCAACGAACACAAGAGAAAGAAGAATTTATGCAAGAAGTAAACGGTCGCTTGAATGCCATTGACGGAGTGGAACGGACGAGTTTGACATTTGGCTTCTCAGGTGAATCGGCACCTATTGAGTTGCAGGTCGCGGGCGAAGATTTAGAGGTTTCCCGGTCAGTTTCCACAAAAGTAGAAGAAATGCTGGGGAGCATCCCCGGTGTAGTCAACATTCGGAATGACTTTGAAAGAGGGAAGGAAAAAGTAACGCTGGCACCAAAGCAGGAGGCAATGTCTCAATTACAGGTTGACTCAGATTCATTGGACAGCCAAATCAGCATGCTGCTTGGGGAGCAATCCCTATCTACAATCAGTCAAAATGGTATCGAAACCTCGATTGTTGCCAGATTTCCAGAGACATGGGTGACACATCCTGACCAACTCCAACAGACGATGATTCGAACCGAAACAGGCTCACAGGTGCCGTTACACGAGTTGGTCGATTTCCATTTCAGCAAATCTCCGATCACAATCAAGCATGAAAAAGGAGAACAAATCATCACCGTGTCAGCAGAACTGTTGGGCACGGACATTGGTACGGCGGGTAGACAAATCAATGAAAAGCTGGACACTGTGGAATTGCCCGCTGGATACAAGATCGAGATCGCTGGAGATTTGAAGGAACAGAATAACACCTTTACCCAGGGAATCATCGTCTTGGTAGCAGTCGTCTCCCTCATCTATGTGATTATGGTGGCGCAGTTTGGGAGATTATCTCAGCCGTTTATTATCATGCTGTCGCTGCCTATGGCCTTGGTGGGAGTCATTCTCGGATTCGTGGTCACGCAGCGAACCTTTGGTGAGATGGCGATGATTGGGCTCGTCATGCTGGTAGGAATTGTTGTTTCCAATGCGATTCTGTTAATTGACAGAATCAATCTGCTCCGTTCACGGGGGATGGGGTTGGAAGAAGCGATTGTACAGGGGACGCGCGATCGTGTTCGTCCGGTAATCATGACCAAGCTGACAGCGATACTCGGTATGCTGCCGATGGGACTCGCTGTTGCGGAAGGAGCGGAACTAGAGGCGCCGCTTGCTACCGGGGTAATTGCGGGGTTGATTTTTCACACGCTCGTAACGCTTGTCTTGGTTCCTGTTCTTTATTCGATCTTTGAGGGGATGCGCGAAAAGAGAGTAGCGCGAAAAAAAGCACAGCGTATTGCTGATTTGTAAAAAGGGAAACGGGGTACAGTGCTGTTGAACCAGCGTTGTGCCCTCTAACAACTTCCTAGAGCGAATAACTTTTACGATAGGTGAGTCTGTCAAGGGTTCAACACAAAGGAGGAGCAATCATGAGCATAAAAGTAGGCATTATTGTCTGCGGTTCCAATGCAAACGAACGGCTAATCCGGATCGTGCACAGAAGCTGATTGCAAAGTACGGGGGTACGGTAGCGGCTAGCTGGCAGGAGGTCGTTCATCATCCTGAGGTTCAAGTGATCAGCGACTGCTCGACGAACGAAATGCATCATATCATCACGACACAGGAAAAGATGGGCTTATCGCCCTTTTGATTATCGAAGCGGCCATGGAGTCAGCTGAAACGGAAAAAACGACTTCTTCACAACAAAATATTGGATGATTGCCTTGTTGCTTGGTCACACTAAGGTGGGAGGTGTAACCATGGAACGAACCATTCAGGTCAATGGTGAGGATTATCATTTCGAGTCAACGTATGATGGGGATTCACAGTATAATGTACAAGTGCGATGCGGCAAGAAAGTGGTATCGAGTTTCAAAATCTCGGCCGGATCGGAAAGTGAAGTGTTTGAGGCTGCTCGTGCTCATTTCAGTGCGGACAAGGAATTGGGCAATCTAAATGGATAGAGACTGGTCTCGGAACGCAGCTTGCGAATGCAGGGCTGCGGTTTTTTCTTGCGCAAAAGGAAATCTCATGATAAGGTTATTTTGTTTCCTTGGAAACAAAGTTCGAAATAGATGAGGAGCTGATGCTGCATTGGACCCGAAAACGAAGCTTTGGAATCGCTGGATCACCTTTCTACATAAACAGGAGGAGCGCAGCAAGCTACGTGAAGAAATGCTATTGCGCGATATCAAAAGCAGCGTACCTGATTACGATAAAGTTGGTAGGTTATCCGTAACAGAGCTCCACGTCCTTCAAGAGGTAGGGGGAAAAGATCGAGTCAATGTTACGACAATTGCACAGCATATTGGGGTAACAAAGAGTGCGATATCCAAAATAACAGTCAAGCTTTTGAAAAAAGGATTACTCGAGCGCTATCAGCTCGAAGACAATCAGAAGGAAGTTTTTTTTCGTCTGACATCAGCAGGAGAAATGGTAAACGAGATTCACGAACACTACCATCAACGACTGGAGATGGACGTGTACCGATTCTTGGATAGGTATAATCCTGCTGAATTGGCATTTTTGGATGAGGTCATAAGAGAAGCAACAGAAGATTAGGGGAATTATACAACTGGTGTTCATTATTTTTTTACGAAAATTGTTTCCAAGGACACAATATTAAAGAGATAAGAGGAGAGAAACCATGAATCCAAAAAAAGTACTGTACCTACTTGGGATAACGCTAATGCTAGGTATGTTCGCGCAAAATTTGTTCATGCCTATTTTACCAGCCATGCAAAAAGAGTTTCAGACGAGTGCAACCATGATAAATTGGACCATTTCAATCTTTACCGTCATGCTCGCGATTATGCAAATCATCTACGGACCATTTATCGATCGGTTCGGCCGAAAACGTGTCATGATACCTGCCCTGATCCTATTTACGCTCGCGTCAATCGGATGCTATCTGGTCGATTCTATTTATGGGCTACTATTTTTTCGGGCTTTACAAGGGGCGGGGTTTGCTGCCATTCCGATCGTAGCCGCAACGATCATTGGTGACATATTTACAGGAATCCAACGTGCATCTGCGATGGGTACTTATCAGATGCTGCTTGCGCTTAGTCCGGCACTTGGTCCACTGTTGGGAGGCTGGATTGGCGGCATCGGCGGACATTCTGCGGTCTTTTTGTTTTTGGCGATCTGTGCAGTCTTTCTCGTCGTCATCAATGCTGTATTGTTACCCGAAACGAAAAAGGCTCAAGCTATATCATCAGGCGGTTTTACACTAGGGTCTTTCCGTAATATTTTGCTCCACCCAGTTGGTGCATCTGTCATTTTGATCGGTTTTAGCCAAATGTATGCCTATTATTGCTTCCTGCTGTTTCTCCCTGTGCAATTGACGAACCATTACGTAGTCTCCGTTGAAATAATCGGATTGGTTTTCTTGCTCGTGTCAGTCGTCTTTATTATCAGTAGCAAGCTGTCTGCTGTATTGCAAAATCGATGGGGAGCACGTAAAACATTACTGGTGACGACCGGTTTAAATGCTTTGGCGATGTTTCTTTTTATGACTGCTGCTGATGTTTCTTTTCTGCTGCTTGTGGTAACAAGTACGCTGTTTGCCTTAACCTTAGGTGTAGGTATGCCTGCACACACGATTTTGCTATCCGAAGTATTTGAAGCAGAGCGTGCAACGTCCATTGGTGTGTACAATTTCATCCGCTATACGGGGATGGCTGCAGGTCCGGTTGTAGGTGCGATGCTGTTAGAATGGGGCGGGGTCTGGCTTGAATTTGGTATGGCCGGTATCCTCATCACTTTGGCGACCTTGTTCGCGCGTCAAAAGGTGAAAAAAACCGCATCGAGCATGCAAGGGGAGTTCTGATGTTCGGACAGACTTTTCATGTTCGGCTAAATATGCTACAACAGGGATGAAACAATGGAGCGGGAGGAGCAATCAAAAGATGCAGCATCAAGAAGAACGGGACCCGAGGGTACTGATTGCAGGCTTTAGCGAAAATCCGTCCAGCATCCAGTCACTATCCGAAGGCGAATGCCTGACATTCCTGCAAATGCTTGAACAGCATCGCCAAGAACATCCAGGCGAAGAGCTTGATTTGATGGAAGCGATGGTGTTGACGCGAATGTCTGCTTTGCGGATGCACAAAACAGGAGGCCATACGCTGGCAGCTGAATGGGTAGATCGTGCGCTTCAACTAGCCCCTGATTTTCGCTACGCTGGAGAAGTTAAGCTCGAGCTGTACTTTTCACAGTTGCGATCCCATGCCTTTCTCACTGAATTCAAGTCCGTGCGTGAAACGGATAACGTCGTCATGCGCAGGAGAACAGTTGAGGTGCTGGAAGAGCAGGCAACCAATGAGCTGGCTGAAATCACGAAGTGGCGCTCTCTTGCTGAAGAGACGCTACAGGCAGCGCAAAAATGGAACGATGCGGAGGCGGAAGCTACGGCTGCTGGCCTCGTGCTGTTATACACGGAACGACAAAATTTATTAATTCAATTGCAAGAACGTGTTCAAGCGTATGGAGCGTCTTTATCCGGGGTCTTTTACTCCAGTGAAATGCTCGTCCAATTGCAAGAGACGATTCGCGCTTTATCTAACCAGCAAGAACAGAAGGAAAAGCTCCTGCCGCAAAGGAACGAAAGGGTAGAAGATCGCGAAAAAGCGACTCAACAAGATTTGAGTGCTTTAGAGCAATTGGAGCGGTTGATCGGCCTGGACGAGATCAAACATCGGGTTCGGCAGCTAGCGCAATTTCTACAGTATCGCCAGCTGCGCGAAGAAAAGGGCTGGCATATGAAAGACCAGCTCCCTCTTCATCTCGTGCTGATGGGGAACCCAGGCACGGGGAAGACGACCTTGGCTCGCTTGATCGCCAAGCTGTATCAGGAGCTCGGATTGTTGGCAAAAGGACAGCTCATCGAAGTGGATCGTTCTCAGTTGGTCGGCGCTTACGTGGGACAGACAGAACAGCGCGTCATGGAAGCAATCAAGCAGGCAGACGGCGGCGTCTTGTTTATCGATGAGGCATACAGCTTGAAGCGCCCAGATAGCTCCGGCAGTGATTACGGACAAGTGGCGATTGACACGCTTGTATCCGCTATGACGAGTGGCGAGTATGCAGGACGCTTTGTCGTGATGCTGGCGGGCTATCCCGAAGAAATGCGTCATTTTTTGTACGCCAATCCTGGGCTGAATAGCCGTTTTCCAGAGACGGGCCACTTTTTACTGCCGGACTATCAGGCGGACGAGCTGGTGCAAATCGCAGAAGAAGTAGCCGTACGGAACGATTTTACTCTGACAGAGGCGGCAAAAATTACGCTGCGCCAGCGCATTGAAAAAGCGCAAGTAGACGAGACGTTTGGCAATGCACGGGCAGTTACAAATATCGTGCTCGATGCAATCTTTGCCAAAGGACGCGAGACAGATGGTAAGGAACTCAAATGGGATGACTTTACGATTCTGAAACCCGAGGATGTCCGTGGCTTCGATCCGCCGCAAAAAGAAAGGAATGCAGAAGCTAGACTGCAAGCGTTGATTGGTCTTGCTCAAGTGAAAACGGAGCTGAAAAAAATCGCTGCGTATGTGTCCGTCCAGCAAGAACGTGCAGCAAGAGGCCTGCCGAAAAGTCCGATTGAGCTGCATGCCGTCTTTACTGGGAATCCAGGCACAGGGAAGACGACGGTTGCCCAACTGTATGCGCAGATTTTGCAAGAAATCGGCTATTTGAAACGTGGTCATCTTGTTACGGCGAGTAGAGCCGACTTGGTAGCGGGGTATGTCGGTCAGACCGCAGTGCTTACTCGCAGAAAAGTTCGAGAAGCTTTGGGCGGCGTTTTGTTTATCGATGAAGCGTATTCGCTGCTCGGTGGAGGAGAGCGGGATTTTGGGCAGGAAGCGGTTGACACGCTCGTAGAAGAGATGACCAAACACGAAGAGAATCTGGTCGTGGTCCTCGCAGGCTACCCACTCGAAATGAATTCATTATTGATGAGCAACCCTGGACTTTTGTCGCGGTTTAAAAAATATATTGCGTTCCCCGACTACACCGTGAAGGAACTCGTGCACATTCTTGAACAGGCTGCATGCGATGTAGGGTATGCGATTGAGAAGAACGTGCTGGAAATGATCTCGCAGTCTTTGGATAAAGCAGTCAGTGATCATCGATTGAATGGCAACGGTCGTTTTAGCCATAATCTATTGCAAGAGGCGATCCAGAACCAGGCAGTGCGACTGATGGATATTCCGAAGCAAGAATGGAATCAAGAAATGCTGATGCAGTTGGCATGGGCCGATTTTCAACCGCTATTACAGTGGACGGTAGAAGAGGATGGGGCAAAAAATTAGTTTTTGTCCCATCTCTATGCCTTCCTACTCTTTTGACAATTCACCCTTTCTCTTATAATGGATAGAAATGGTTACATTACGCCATGGGGGAAGGGTGTTTGGTTTGCGAAAAAAATGGCAGGCAGCTTTATGCACGACACTTGTTCTGACACTTTCGCTGGAGGGCATTCCAGCGGATGCCAAGCAAGAGGGAGAGCGTCGGGGCAATATCCAGATCGAAGCCGATAAGGGTCTTGCACTGGACAAGCTTACGTCGAAAAAGAGAGAGTCCGAGCTCGTCGTTATTCAGTTATCTGGTCCTGTTCGTGAGGAGTGGAAAGAAGAACTGGAAGATATCGGCGTCACGCTTGGTGATTACATACCGGATTATGCCTTCATCGCGAAAATGGAGGATGAACAGGTAAGAAGGGAAGTCGAGGAGCTGTCCTTTGTCGAAGACGTCATGGCGTTTACACCGAAGTCCAAAGTATCGTCAGAGCTTCGCTTTTCAGGAGGCAATAGAGAGCGGGTCGAGGTTGCCGTCATCGGTTTCAATCAACGGGTGGACATGTTTCGAGCGATGACGGAAATGACAGAGGATCAAGATATACGAGACATTCAAACGCCGGAAGATGCTCCGCATATATCTATTGCTAAGATGGATCAGGAAACGATTGAACAAGTGGTCGAATCAGATGATGTTATTGCTGTCGTCCCTGTGCCAGAAAACAAGCTACACAATGATGTGGCAGCTACCATCATTCGTTCGGACAAGCTGACCTCGACAGGGTATACAGGCAAGGGACAAATTGTCGGAGTCGCCGATACCGGACTGGATACAGGGAAGCTTCAAACGATGCATCCAGATTTTAAAGGCCAGATTGAGAAGCTCATTTCAATTGGCCGACCGAATGATGCGAGTGACGTCCACGGTCATGGTACGCATGTTGCTGGCTCCATTGTGGGCACAGGAGAAGCATCTGATGGACAGTATAAAGGAACGGCACCGGGTGCGAAGCTCGTTTTCCATTCCATAGAAACCGCGAAAGGGAAGCTCAACACGGATGTTGAGACGATTTTGCAGGAAGCATACGAAGAGGGAGCCCGCATTCACTCCAATTCGTGGGGAACGAATGATAAGGGAGCGTACAGCCTATCATCGCTTCTGTTTGATCGCTTTTTATGGGAGCATCCAGATATGACGGTGCTAATTGCGGCTGGAAACGATGGCGAGAAAGGCTATAAAACGATTGGGAGCCCAGCCACTGCTAAAAACGTCATCGCCGTTGGCGCCACGGAAAATGTTCGGCCCAACTTGGGGAAGAGCTCCGATAAAGCGGACGACGTGTGGGTATCGAGCAGTCGCGGCTTAACGGACGACGGACGTCTGAAGCCTGATATTGTCGCGCCTGGTTCAGCGATCTTGTCCACGCGCTCTTCACTGGCACCGAGCAAAAATTTCTACAAGCGTTTTAATGAGCATTACGCGTATATGAACGGAACGAGCATGGCTACGCCGATATTAGCGGGCGGTGTGGCACAAATCCGGGAATTTTTACAGGACGAAGGGGAAAAAAATCCGAGTGGTGCATTAGTAAAAGCCATGCTGTTGACGAGTGCAGACAACTTGGATGAAGACATGCGAGAGCAAGGCTTCGGCCGAGCTAATCTGGAGCAGGCAATTGAAACGAATTACAAGGACGTGAAGGACGGCATTCGCACCCGTGAAAAAGTTACGTATAAGGTCAAGGTCTCGGATGATTCCAAGCCTTTGGCAATTACACTTGCGTGGACGGATTATCCTGCTGCCATTGTCGCAAAGCGTACGCTCGTCAACGATTTGAATCTGAAGGTGACGACACCGAGTGGAGAAAAACTGAACGGCAACGACTTTTTTGAGGCCCCGTACAACGACGAAGTGGACAACCTTAACAACGTCGAGCAAGTGTGGATTACCGAGCCGGAAGAGGGAACCTACACCGTGACGGTCGAAGGCTATAACATCCCGAAAGGACCTCAGCCGTATGCGCTAGCAACAACGGGAAAATGGCAAAAGACGGATGACGAGGAAGAGGAAGAGGAAAAACCGCCAGTTGTAGACAAAGAACCTGCGCGAACAGGGAAACTGACGAAGAAGCAGAAAAGCATGGAGTATTTGATCCGTGTTAATGAGCCTGGTGATTTGGAATTGTCCGTAGAGTGGGAAGAGAATGCAAATATTGATTTGTACGTGTTTAACAGTCGTTCACAAGAGCTCGCTGCTGCAACAAGCACCGACAAACCAGAACAACTATCGGTGAATCTTGAAAAATCCGGTCTGTACAATATTCGCGTTGTGTTGACGGATGGAAAAGAAGCAAAGTATCGCCTATATATGAAAAAGCCAGGAAAATAAATAACAGACACAACCTTCGTCTTTTGATCGGATGAAAGGTTGTGTCTTTTTTTACTGATGTTGCTCTTCTTTTCTTAACCATTCCCGCGCTCGCAGAGCGATTTCCAGGCAAATCCTGTTTTGCGTTGCCATGTAATCCTCACCGAGAATTTCTTCGATTTTTTCCAAGCGATGATAGAGCGTTTGTCGATGAATGAACAGTTTTTCCGCAGCCTCCTGCTTGGACAGGTTGACATCTAAATAGACACGCAGCGTATGAACGAGCGAGGAGCCGTGTGCTTGGTCATGGGCTAACAGCGGGCCTAGATAATCGCTTATGAAGGTTTTTAACACAGGCTCACTAGGTACGTGGAATAGGAGTCGGAACAATCCGAGATCAGCGAAAAACGGACTGGATGATTCTTGGCAAAAAGCCAGTGCCTGCTCCGCCTCTGCGAGGTGTCGGCCAGCGTCAGACAACCGTTTTCCGGTTCGACTGACCCCCATCCATATTTGAACATCCGTTCCTAGCATTTGCGTCATGATTCTTTTGACGTCGCGAAAGGCTTTTTCCAGGGTACGACGGGAATCTGCAAGAGGCTGCTGCTCGATTAGCAAAAAGTAAAAGCGATGGCCCATGCAACGTATGAAAGGACGAAAGCGATGACGAGCCAATAGGGAACGGAAGATAGCTGTCAGATCGTGCGGCGGAAGGGAGTCCTCGGCCAGGTTCTTCGGCTTCTCAAACGATAAAAGAATCATGTGATAGGCCGATGCTTTACCGCTACCTGTGATACCGAGTAAGGAACGCATTTGTTCCTCAGGTATGGAGCGGTTGGCAATCAAATCATCAAACAGCCGGTTTTCGGTAGCAAGCGCCTGTTCCTCCACAAACATTTTCCTCATTAAAATTTGGGCCATCGCGCTGACTGTATTGTCTAAGGTCAGGAGCAAATACTCATCCGGACTGCGTTCATACAAAACAATGCCGACATAAGCGAGCACGTGCCCCATTGCCATCACTGGTTGATAGGCAAGCTGTCTGGTCGCAGAGAGAGAAAGGAAGCGGACGCCAGCTTCACTACTATCCAGTTCGGAAAAATGAGACCGCATCAAATCGCTCATCTCCACTGCAACATCATGCGGTACTACCGGGGCAAATTGTGTGGAGACATCTGGTGCGTAATAGAAGACCTGCGTCTGAACTGCCAGCTGAAAATGCTGCAAGAGCTTGGGTATGCCCGCAGCCTGTAGGCTGAGCTGTTGCAAACTGCGAGAGTATGCTTCGAGATTGCGAAGTGCTTGCATCTGCGCATGGATCAAATGCTCGTGCAAATCTTGCGTGATGTCCACAAAGCGGACGGGCTGATGAAAGACGAGCAACGGAAGCTGGTGGTGGTTCGCCAACTCTAGCATATCTTCAGGGATGGAGGGAATGTAACGTCCCAGCTCGATGCACAGCCCGACTGCTTTTCGCCGAATGAGCTCTGTTAAATACGCAAGTCGCTTTTCCTTTTCTTCGCCAAATCCTAGCCCGGTAGATAGGATCAACTCTCCGCCATTTAAAAACTGTCCCGTATCAGCAGTCTCCAAGACGTGAACCCAGCGAACAGGTCGGGACAGGCCGCGATGCCCCGCCACCACTTGGGCATGTTGAAACAATGGCCGCTTGATAATTTCTGCAATGGTCAGGCGCAAATCGTTGCTCATCAGGATCACCTCTTCCATTTACACTCTGTATGATTAACCCTACGTAATGCGTTACGCTTTGTCTAGTGCTGACAGGCATTGTTTTTGGATAAAATGGAATTGTCAATGAATTGAACGTGAGGAGTTGAAGAGATGAACACAGCTATCGTAGGAAATCCGTTGAAAAACTACATTGGGGGGCAGTGGATAGATTCACTGACGACACGCTTTGAAGATGTACCCAATCCAGCAACAGGAGAATTGTTGTCACGCGTGCCACTATCGACGAGAGAAGACGTGGACAAGGCTGTTGCTGCTGCAAAGGAAGCGTTTGTGAGCTGGAGTGCTACGCCTGTCGTGGATCGTGCGCGCATTATGTTTCGTTTTCATAGTCTTCTCGTAAAACACGAGGATGAACTCGCCCGGATGATCACCATGGAGAACGGCAAAAATCTGCCTGAGGCACAGGCAGAGCTATTGCGAGGGCTGGAAATGGTAGAGTTCGCTTGTGGGATGCCGACACTGATGATGGGAGAAACATTGCCCAATATCGCAAACAGTATCGACAGTCAGGTGATCCGTTTTCCTTTGGGGGTAGTCGGCGGGATTACACCATTTAACTTCCCTGTGATGGTCCCGATGTGGATGTACCCGATTGCGATTACCGCAGGAAATACATTTGTCTTGAAGCCCTCAGAGCGTACGCCGCTGTCTTCGATTCGAATTGCTGAACTGCTAAAGGAAGCAGGGCTGCCAGACGGTGTATTCAATGTCGTAAACGGAGCGCATGATGTCGTCAATGGTTTGTTGGAGCATCCGGACGTAAAAGCGATCTCATTCGTCGGTTCGCAGCCGGTTGCGGAATACGTGTACAAGACAGCAGCGGCGAACGGGAAGCGTGTGCAAGCACTGGCTGGGGCGAAAAATCACCATTTGGTCATGCCTGATACGGATTTGAAGCGCGCGGCAAAAACAATTACGAGCTCAGCATTCGGCTGCGCAGGAGAGCGGTGTATGGCAGCCAGTGCTGTAGTAGCTGTTGAAGAGATTGCTGATGAGCTGATCACGCATCTGATCGAGGAAGCCAATGCTCTCGCAATGGGGAATGGTTTGGAGGTGGGCATCGATCTCGGGCCAGTCATCCGTGATTCGCACTTGTCCAAAGTACATGACTACATTGAAAAAGGTGTTGCGTCTGGCGCCGCGCTGGTACGGGATGGTCGCGAGGATGCGAAAAGGCTGCCGGATGGTTACTTCCTCGGGCCAACGATTTTTGACAAGGCAGATGCCGAGATGGTCATTGTCCGAGACGAGATTTTCGCGCCTGTCTTGAGTGTCATGCGTGTGAAAGACTTTGAAGAGGGCTTGGAGACGATTAGTCGCTCGCGTTTTGGCAATGGGGCGACCATCTATACGAACAATGGAAAATGGGGAAGAGAATTCGTTCAGCAGGTGGAAGCGGGGATGGTCGGTGTCAATGTAGGAGTGCCTGCTCCGATGGGCTTCTTTGCTTTCTCAGGCTGGAAACAGTCCTTTTACGGTGATTTACATGCAAATGGAAAGGATGGCGTCCTCTTTTTCACGAAGAAAAAAACGGTCACATCCAGATGGTTCGAAGATGGAGATACCAGCATCGGCTCGCAAAAAGTTTTTGTAAAATAACCGCTTACGAAAAAATAAGGAGGATTGTGCGATGGAGCAAGGACAAGTGACGAAAGATTTTGATAAAGAGAGCTTGCTGAATGCCGACCGTTCGCATATGTGGCACCATATGTCCCCCTACAATCCCAATCCAATGATCGTAACGGAAGCGAGCGGATCGTGGATCACGGATATCGACGGGAATCGGTACCTGGATGGAATGTCAGGCTTGTGGTGTGTCAACGTTGGCTATGGCCGACAGGAGCTCGCAGACGCCGCTTACGAGCAGTTGAAGCAATTGGCTTATTTTCCACTCACACAAAGCCACGTCCCTGCTATTCGTCTATCCGAGAAGATCAGCGAATGGCTTGGCGAGGAGTATCGCGTTTTCTTTTCCAATAGCGGCTCTGAAGCGAACGAGGTCGCATTCAAGATTGCCCGTCAATACCATCACCAGAACGGGGAGTCGGGTCGTTACAAATTCATTTCGCGACATCGGGCTTACCACGGAAATACGATGGGGGCTCTTGCTGCAACGGGTCAATCCATACGCAAGGAAAAATACGAGCCATTAGCACCAGGCTTCCTTCATGTACCGCCGCCTTACTGCTATCGCTGTCCGGCTGGAAAATCGTACGGCAAATGCAATCTGGAGTGCGCCGAATATTACGATCAAGTGATCAATTGGGAAGGCGAAAAGACAGTGGCAGCGGTCATCATGGAGCCGACCATTACCGGGGGAGGCGTCCTCGTGCCTTCGCCCGAATACATGCCAAAAGTGCGGGAAATCTGCGATAAGTACGGCGTATTGATGATCGTAGACGAGGTCATCTGCGGATTTGGTCGCTCAGGTCAAAAGTTCGGCCACCAAAATTTCGGAATCAAGCCTGACATCGTGACCATGGCCAAAGGTATTACGAGCGCCTACCTGCCACTTTCCGCAACGGCTGTGCGGGCAGAAATCGCAGACAAATTCAATGAGCAGGGGAATAATTTGCATTTCCGTCATGTCAATACGTTCGGGGGCAATCCGGCGGCATGCGCGCTTGCCCTGAAAAATCTCGAAATTTTAGAAGAGGAAAAACTGGTGGAGAGAGCGGAGGAGCTCGGTGCAGAATTGCGTGCCAAGCTGGCGTTTCTCGCAGATCATCCATACGTTGGAGACATTCGTAGCTTTGGCTTCCTGATGGGGATTGAGATGGTAGAGGATCGCAAAACGAAGGAACCCGCGGCGCCAGCGAAATTAACACAGGTGATTGCCGAGTGCAAGAAGCGTGGGCTAATCATCGGTCGCAATGGCGACACCATTCCGGGCTTCAATAATGTGCTGACACTCTCGCCCCCGTTTACCACGACGAGTGATGATATTGATTTTATTGCACAGGTTATGAAAGAAGCCTTCGATACATTGGAGTAGGAGTAGCTTGGACGAAAAGACGAATAGATGAAAGCAGCGGCAGACTAGGAGATGCGAAAAACCTAGGCTACCGCTGTATTCATTCAACGATGAAGCTGGAAATGAAAAACAAGATGCTCCATAGCTATCAAGTAGCTGATTCCATCTCGGTCATAATCCTCCTGCATGTTCTTACTCAGTCTCCGATTTTTGATAGCGCTTTTGCAGCTTTGCTCGATGTGCTTCCAATATCTCTTCAAAAGGAACCTCGTATTGGTTTGCCAGCAAGATTAAATTCCCGAGTACATCGCCCAGCTCTTCCACCAGCTCCTGCCGAGCTTCCTCTGCGGGCTTTTCCCCTTCATCAGGACGATCTCGGCCAATTTCAATGGCGCGTACAGCTCTTGCCAGCTCGCCAGCTTCTTCCATCAGAAATCCTACACGAATAAACGGACCATACCCAGTCCAGCCACGTTCTTGATAAAAATCTCCGACCCATTTTTGAAACTCAGTTATATTCATATGTATCTGTCCCTTCCTGATTTTAGTATAATTATATTACACGCAAAGAAATTCTGGAAAAGCCATTCTACTTCAACAAGTTTTGGGAGGATGACATGAAACGTATTTGTGTTTATGCAGGTTCCAATCCGGGTGTAAATCCACTTTTTGAGCGGTACGCACAGGAGTTGGGAAAAGAACTGGTCGCTCGTGATCTTGAATTGGTCTATGGTGGTTCTAGCATGGGACTGATGGGACGCGTTGCAAATGCAGTTCTGGAAGGTGAAGGCAGAGCAATCGGCGTCATGCCTACCGGATTATTCCGTGGAGAAATCGTACATAAAGGGCTGACAGAATTGCATGAGGTTCTGACGATGCACGAGCGCAAAGCGAAAATGATCGATTTGTCTGATGGCTTCATTGCTTTGCCGGGCGGATTGGGTACCTTTGAAGAAATTTTTGAAGTGGTGAGCTGGGGTCAAATTGGCATTCACCAAAAACCAATCGGACTGTTGAACGTGGATGGCTACTATACGCCGTTGATGCAAATGGTGGAGCATGCGACTGAAGCCGGATTTATTCCCGCTATGCAGGGCGAATTGATCCTGTGCGAGAGTGATCCCGCTATTTTGCTAGATCGTATGCGAGATTACACACCGCCAGTGAAAGTAAACAAATGGTCGGAACTGGAAAAATAAGAACGAGTAAAAAATAACCCGAAGCCTCCAAGTGTGGGAGGATTTCGGGTTATTCTAGTTATTGACAGGATGAATGCAGGAGTGTTAATGTAATTGATTATATCCCTAGTAAACACATAGGAATAATATTAATATGATTCGTCTTCATACGTCAGGAGGATTCTTCATGAACAGATCAGCGAAATGGCTACAACTCTCCACTTCAGCTGCCGTACTCTCAGCGGCGCTCGTTTTTCCAACTGCAGTAGGTGCAACAACGAAAACAACGGTAGAAGCACACGTAGAGTGGAACAGCTTTTTGCAGCAGCAATACGGTGTGACTTTTGACAAGACGGTAACTCGCGAGCAATTTGAGAAAGCGTTGCTCAAGATCATATCTACTACTACAAGTATATCGGAAAAAGACTTGTCAGCCAAAACTTTCTTGCCTGAATCCAAAGATGCCTCCAAGCTGGTTGTATGGGAAGCGGTAAGTGCTGCTGCAAAAGCTGCTGAGTTAAAAGAACTCGGGTATACATATAGCGAGGAAAAAGTAGCGGCTGCCTTGAAAAAAGCAGGGATTTCGTATAAAAAAGGCGGCACGCTTACCTTGCAGGCGGCACAAGAGCTGGCTGTAGCTATTGACACGGGGCTTGTGTCCGCCAATGCTTTGAAGTCAGCTTCTGTAGAAGGGTCAGTATCCGCAGAGCTTGCGAGTCAATTGCTAGCAAAAGTAGCAGAGTTCCATGGCTCTGCCAAAAACTATCTGGGCACAATCGCCGATGAAGAGATTTTTGGCAAGCTCGCACAGGCGTGGAACGAATCGCAAATCATTAAAGCCGGTGAATTGCAAGAGCTTGTAGACAAAGGCTTGAAGCAAAACCTGATTACTGGCTACAATCTGAAAGATGCCGCATTCAATCCTCACTTCGATCCACAGCGCACGATTACGTATGGGCATAGTGATATCGCTCACGCTATTCAATTAATCGGCCTGTTAAAAAGTGAAGGCGTCAATGCCAAGCTTCAATTTGAGCCGAAAACATCTGCCTTCATTTACTTGAAGGAATGGGGAGAGCCTGTTCAAACAGCCGATTATCAGGTCGTTCAGATTGAAAACGGCAACTACATTGCGTACGCCAAGGAGTACGATCTCAGCCTGGAATTCGACAGTGTAAAAGAGAAAGAGAAGTTCCAGCCACTTGTCTTGAAATATGCCAAACGGGATCAAGAGGACATGACCGGATTGCTTAAGGCTTCTTGGTGGCAGCCGCTTTATCATTCCCGCACGGAGCTGGCAGATTATGCTGTCATTACGAACAACGTGTTAAAAGATGGTCGTTATTTCGTGCAGTCTTTCTCCCTGAATGAAGAATCACCAAAAGTCGTGGAAGGCTTCCAAAAGCTGAATGACAAAGTAAAGGTAGAGACATACAAATTTTGGGTAGATCAACCGTTCTTCAATTATCTCAACGGCGAATCGAAGTAAATATCGTGCATCGAAAAGCGTCCTTCCCTTCACAAAGTCGGGGAAAGGACGCTTTATTCTATTACATGGATAATGGATTGAAAAATCCATTTAGCGGATCTTGTCTATTTCTGGTATAATTTAGGGATAACCGTTGTTTTATGGCGATGGTTGTATAGTCATGCTGATAGTTTGGGAGGGAATGAAGTGAAAAAGAAAGCGATAATGCTACTGTTGTCCTGCTGTTTGTTTGCTTCGACAGCATTCGCAACAAGCGCATCAACGACATTGCCAATCACGCCGCAAAGCGGTACGGGAACATCCGTGCAGGCACCAGCAGATTTGTCAAAAGGGCTGCTCGTGAATACCTTCACTTCCCATCAGTGGAAACAAGATTCGCTTACGAAGCTACTGGGGAAATCCGTGAAAGAATTTGATGATTATGAGTATTATTCACAAGGAATCAGCATGAAGTGGGACGAAAACAAGCAAGCGTTTGCCGTTCTCGTTGAACCTTCCTATAAAGGCGAAGTTGTAAAAGGGATTACGACCGCTACTAGAAAAGACGAGATCGTCCGAGTCTTGGGTAAGCCGCATTTTTCCGATGAAAAGCTTGAGTTGATTGGCTATGCGGAACAGGGCTATCACTTGTTTTTCACGTTTGCTCAGGATAAAGTAAAAGCCATTTCGATTTATCGTCGTGATCAAATCGCTGATACAAAAGTACTTGTTGATATGGCTAAAAATTTGCAAGACTATGGTGAAAAATTAGGGGCACCCGCTCAATATGCTGATTTTTCTATCTTTGGTGCATGGGGTAAGCCGGATTTTTCGTACCACCTCAGAGGAATCGGTACATACGCGTGGGAGTATCCATCCAGAGGGATTGCCTACGATGGCATGCCAGATGATGCAACGCTAACCATCTACACTAATTTTCCGAGCAAAGACAAGCTCGCTGATTTGAAAAACGTAAAAAACATTGTCTTTTCCAAAGAAGATTCCCTGTTCTTGATCGAAAAACTGAGAATCGAAACGGAAAAAGAAAAAATCGAATTGGCGAAAAAAGCTGGAATCCCATCACCAGACAAGAAAAAAATCGCGGTGATTGATTCAGACAATTTGTACAATACCGCGAATATTCGCTTCTATCAGCCAGACTACACACCGCAAGCCCAACTATTTCCAGGTTATTTTATCGATGAAGTAACATGGCTGGACAACAACTGGATCTTGTATCAGACAATGATGGGTGTGGGAGTTTATCATGTTACTACCCATGAAAAGATAGAAATTGTAGGAATGGAGAAAAAGGCAAACGAGCCGTTTGATATGTTGGATGTCAATACAGTCAAGCCTGATCTGACAAAAAAAGCAATTGTGTTTGAAGTCAGCATCAAAGAGAAGAATCAGACTTACACGGTTCGCTATCAAATCAAGGGCGACAAAATCACGTTTACCTGGTAGAGAGCAGGGACTATCGTTCTTTTTTAGCGATGATGGGCGTGCTGGCTGCTTCCTTTTCGGCCAGATACGACCGCATACCACGAACGAACAACTCACGAAGGACTTCCTGCTGCGTTTTGCTGCTGACGAGAGAGCGAATGAGCTCCAGCTCAGCGACCAATTCTGAATCAAGGTGAACGTTGACAGTCTTCCCTTTGGTTCGCGGGTGCAGCTCGTAGTACTCCGCTGATTTTTTTACGATTCCTTCGATGACAACAGCTTCGTTCAACCATTCCTGGTCGGGGAAATACAAGCATGGTGCTTCTAAAATAATATGGGTCAGTTCTTCGCTAAATCGTATGGCGAGGGTCTGGCCCTTTTTTTTATGCAAGTCGCGGATTTGTCGTGATCTCTCTTGATTGGCAACTGTATTTTCCAGCGTGATTACGGCCAGTTCCATAGTGCCTCCTTACGGGATGAGCAGTTCTTCTTCTGATACCGACAACAATACTTCTCCCGTTTTTTCCAATTGGACTTGGTAGGTGAAGTGCTGATCGCTTCGCTCGACGGAGGTGATGATTCCCCAGCAGCATGTGCTATCTCTTGTGAGCTGGACACGATCCAAAACCTCGTAGCTCGGGCGAAGATACCCTTTTTTATATAGATAAGTGAGCACGGATTCTCGAGGAAAAAGAAATCGTTTGTTTCCTTGTTTACTGACCAAAAGGGGGAAGGTCTCCCGTTCGTCTATCCAATCCCCTAAATAGCCTTGATCTGCCCAGCGTTTGACGGTAGCCATACTGCCAGCACGACCAGCTTTGGTCTCCAGGATGTCTAGTATTTCACGTGAAGAGAGAAACGCTTTGCGCCTTTCGAGTTGTGTCAGGTAGTTTTTGCGCTCGGTTTCCAATTGGTTGAGAAGCGCATGTGCATCCGCGATTTTTTGTTTCACTACCCTGATCTCCAGGTCGTAATCCTTCATACGGGACGGCCCTTTCTTCCTTGTTTGTTTTTATCCTATTCGAACATGAAATCATTCATGTCAATCCGAGATGATTGATTTCGTTTCCTTGCTAGGCAAATACGAAATGTAACAATCATAAAAAAACGATTTCGCACATTGATTAATAGCAAGCATGTTTAGATCTGGTGAGGAGGTTGTGGACAGATGAGCATTCCCAATGAGCTCGCGAAAAATTTCGCAGAAGTCGTGCCTGCCCTAAAACCGATGGAAGCCATCCATGAGGCAAATCGCTGCTTGTATTGCTACGACGCACCCTGTATTAAGGCTTGTCCCACGTCGATTAACATCCCTTCCTTCATCAAAAAAATTGCGACCGGGAATTTGTTCGGATCAGCCCGGACTATTATGGAATCGAATCCTGTCGGGGCGAGCTGTGCGCGCGTATGTCCAACCGAGGAGCTATGTGAGGGTGCCTGTGTACTAAATTCAGCTTCCAAGCCTATCATGATCGGTCTTCTCCAGCGTCACGCGACAGACTGGGCAATCCAAAATCAAGCAACGCTTTTTTCAAAAGGCGAAGCAAATGGAAAACGGGTAGCCATCGTCGGAGCGGGCCCAGCCGGATTATCAGCAGCACGTGAGCTTGCGCGTCTTGGCTACGCGGTTACGGTATTTGAAGCAAAGGAAAAGGCGGGAGGATTGAACACGTACGGCATCGTTTCTTTCCGTCTGCCGCAGGAAATATCGCTATGGGAAGTAGAGCAAGTAGAGGCATTGGGGGTAGAGATACGTACCAATACGCGAATCGGCGTGGATGTAGCGCCAGAAGAGTTATTAGACCAGTATGATTCCGTCCTGTTGGCAACTGGTATGGGCAATGTCCCTCAGTTGCATATCCCGGGAGAAGAACTGAGAGGTGTCCTCGATGCCATCGCACTCGTGGAGGACACCAAGACCAAGGCACTATCAGACGAAATGCTCGGTAAAAAAGTCGTCATCATCGGTGCGGGGAATACGGCGATTGACGCTGCCACCTGCTCGAAACGGCTGGGTGCAGACAATGTTCAGATTTTGTACCGACGGACCGTTCAGGAGATGTCCTGTTATCAGTTTGAGTACGAATTCGCCAAGCAGGATGGCGTAGAATTCCGCTGGCTCGTTGTCCCAACGCGTATATTGGAGGAAAACGGCCGAGTGAAGGGATTAGAACTAGTGCGAATGGAGCTAGGTGAGCCGGATGAGAAAGGAAGAAAGCGTCCAGTAGAAATTCCAGGCAGTCATTTTGTCATCGAAGTCGATTATGTCGTCAAAGCGATCGGACAAAACAGACATTTGTCCTTGATTGAATCATTTGGGCTCCAACACCGAAATGGGATTGTCGAGGTCGAGGAAGGCACCTATCGAACCTCCCATGTCAAAGTTTATGCGGCGGGCGATGTCATTTTTGGTGGAGGCAAGACAGATGCGATGGTAGTCGACGCAGCCAATCATGGAAAACGAGCGGCTCATGCCATCCATCAATCGCTCAGTGATCAAAAACAGCCAGTATAAAGGAGGAGACCTATCATGGCAGATCTCAGCATTAATCTGGCGGGAATCCAATCCCCGAATCCATTCTGGTTGGCCTCTGCGCCGCCGACCAATTCAGGCTACCAAGTACAGCGTGCCTTTGAAGCGGGCTGGGGTGGCGCGGTCTGGAAGACACTCGGAGAGCCGATCATCAACGTCACCTCCCGCTTTGCAGGACTGAACTTCGGGGGACAGCGCGTCTTTGGTTTCAACAATATTGAACTGATTACGGACAAACCGCTTGAGGTCAATTTGAAGGAAATGGATGAAACGAAGCGCCGTTTTCCGAAGCACACGTTGATTGCGTCGCTCATGGTTGAACATAAACAGGAAGCATGGCACGAGATTGTCAAAAAGGTGGAAGCAATAGGCGTAGACGGTCTGGAACTAAATTTTGGCTGTCCGCACGGAATGGCAGAACGCGGGATGGGCTCTGCGGTCGGTCAGCATCCAGATTTAATCCGGCAACAGGTCGAATGGGTAAAAGAAGTCGCCCAAACCCCTGTCATCGTCAAGCTTACCCCAAACATTACGGACATTCGCTTTACAGCGCGGGCCGCCAGCCAGGGGGGGGCCGATGCCATTAGTATGATCAACACCATAAACAGCTTGATGGGGGTTGATCTCGACAAATGGCTGCCGATCCCACATGTAGATGGTAAAGGGGCGCACGGCGGCTATTGTGGACCAGCAGTCAAACCAATCGCCCTGAACATGGTCGCAGAATGTGCACGCGATCCCAAGGTTGGTATCCCGATCTCAGGCATTGGCGGAATCTCTGATTGGCGGGATACCGTTGAATTTTTGCTGATGGGAGCAACGGGTGTTCAAGTATGTACGGCTGCCATGCATCATGGATTCCGGATCGTCGAAGACATGATTGATGGGCTTAACAATTACCTGGATCAGCGTGGAATTGCGTCCGTGATGGATATTGTCGGAAAAGCGGTACAGACGTACTCGGATTGGGGCCATCTGAATCTGAATTACAAGGTCGTGGCGCGCATCCATGAAGAGACTTGTATCAATTGCAATAAGTGTCATATCGCTTGTGAGGACACTTCCCATCAATGCATTGACATTGTTGCTGATGCAGCGACGGGTAAAGAGCGCTTAGTCGTACGAGAAGAAGATTGTGTAGGCTGTAATTTGTGCTCCATCGTTTGTCCAGTGGAAGGAACGATCGAGATGGTCGAGATTCCGAGCGATAAAGCCCCTCTCAGCTGGAATCAGCGGCAGGCTGCTTTGGCTGCGGGTGGCAGCTGCGAGCTGTAAAGCAAGTCATGTTTTCGGCGTGGGGGGCATAGCGTGTACAAGGGAAGGCATGTCTACTCGGTGACGGGTTGAAGGGGAGATGATCATCGGATGAAAAAATGGATTCGAAATGGCACAGTCGTGACAGCGTCAGACACGTATCAGGCGGACATTTTGATCGAAGGGGAAAAGGTAGTCGCAATCGGCTCCAATCTGGATGGGAAAGATGCCGAAGTTATCGATGCTACCGGATACTATGTTTTCCCAGGTGGGATTGACCCACATACCCATCTCGATATGCCTTTTGGCGGAACGGTTACTTCCGATAACTTTTATACAGGCACGAAGGCAGCAGCATTTGGCGGGACGACGAGCATCATCGATTTTTGCCTGACGAATAAAGGGGAACCATTGCATTCATCCATTTCGACCTGGCACGAAAAAGCAAGGGGCAAAGCGGTCATTGACTACGGATTTCACCTGATGGTTTCCGATGCGAACGATCAAGTGCTCGAGGAATTAGGAGCAGTCGTACGAAATGAAGGGATTACTTCGCTCAAAGTATTCATGGCCTACAAAAATGTGCTGATGGCCGATGATGAGACGCTATTTAAAACGTTGGTTCGGGCGAAGGAACTAGGTGCCCTTGTACAGGTCCATGCAGAGAATGGAGACGTTCTGGATTATCTGATCAAGCAGGCGCTTGCAAAAGGGCAGACTGACCCCGTGTACCACGCTTACACCCGCCCACCTGAAGCAGAAGGAGAAGCGACGGGACGTGCGATTGCACTGACTGCACTGGCAGATGCCCAGCTGTATGTGGTGCATGTATCGTGTGCTGAAGCTGTGCGCCGAATCGCAGAGGCTCGCGAAAAAGGATGGAATGTGTACGGGGAGACGTGCCCGCAATATTTGGTGCTAGATATTACGGATCTACAGAAGCCGGGCTTTGAAGGAGCGAAGTACGTCTGGTCCCCTCCGCTTCGGGAAAAGTGGAATCAGGACGTCCTGTGGAGCGCGTTGAAAAATGGCATTTTGCAAACGATTGGCTCCGATCATTGTTCCTTTAATTTCTCTGGTCAAAAAGAGCTGGGGCTAGAGGATTTCACGAAAATCCCGAATGGTGGACCAATCATTGAGGACCGGATGCGTCTCCTCTTCTCGGAAGGGGTAGCAAAGGACAAGATCAGCCTTAATCAGTTCGTCGATATGACCTCTACAAAAGTAGCCAAACTGTTCGGGATGTTCCCGCAAAAAGGAACGATCGCAGTAGGCTCGGACGCGGATATCGTATTGTTTGATCCAATGGTGAAGCGCACGATCTCCGTTGAAACTCACCATATGAATGTCGACTACAATCCATTTGAAGGAATGGTGGTGAATGGCGATATCATCTCGGTGCTTTCGCGCGGGTCATTTGTCATTCGCGATCAGCAATTCGTCGGTCAAGCCGGGGCTGGACGCTTTGTAAAACGATCGACCTTTACAAGACCGTAATCTATGCGAGCGCAAAAAGGCGAGGAGGGCGACTATGGCAGATATCATTCGCATCGGCTTGATTCAGGCGAAAAACGATATCCATGGAGACGAACCGGTTCATTTGCACAAAGAAAAAGCCATTGAGAAGCATGAGAGGATGGTTCGGGAGGCGGCTGCCAAGGGGGCACAAATCATCTGTCTGCAAGAAATCTTTTATGGCCCGTATTTTTGTGCCGAACAGCAACCGAAATGGTATGAATCAGCGGAAGAAGTCCCAAATGGACCAACCGTGCAACTTTTCTCTTCCCTTGCCCGCGAGTTAGGAACCGTACTCATTTTACCTGTGTACGAGCGCGTGGGGATCGGTACGTATTACAACACTGCCGCTGTGATTGACGCGGATGGCACGTATTTGGGCAAATATCGCAAGCAGCATATTCCGCATGTCGGAGTGGGCAGCAGCGGGTGCGGATTCTGGGAGAAATATTACTTTAAGCCCGGCAATCTTGGCTATCCCGTTTTTGAAACCGCTTTTGCCAAGGTCGGGGTCTATATATGCTATGACCGCCATTTTCCGGAAGGCGCACGACTGCTGGGCCTGAATGGGGCGGAAATTGTATTCAATCCGTCTGCGACTGTCGCCGGCTTATCTGAATACTTGTGGAAGCTCGAGCAGCCTGCTCATGCCGTTGCCAACGGTTATTATGTGGCAGCGATCAATCGGGTAGGGACAGAAGCACCGTGGAACATGGGAGAGTTTTACGGACAATCGTACTTGGTCGATCCGCGAGGGCAATTTGTTGCCTTGGGGAGTCGGGATCAGGATGAGGTCATTCTCGCTGAAATGGACCGTAACAAAATTCATGAGGTGCGAGATACGTGGCAATTTTACCGGGATCGCAGACCGGAGACTTACGAAGATATGGTAAAGCTATTACCTTAATACAAGAGTGAGGGAGGTGCCGGATACGCACCTTCCTCCTTTTCACATCATTGGAAGGATTCCATCAGAGTCAAAAGGAGCGTTCAGGGATGAGGCAGATTGTATATCGAGGGGTCGAATACGGTGAGGGACTTCGCGTTGTGAAAGCGCAAAAGTATGAGAGGGCAGAACGTCGCCATTTTACAAACGGTGCGAGTGCAAAGGCAGTGTTTGGCGCGGGTGTTTACTTGGTGAGCAATCCGGAAATCGCCGCACAGTATGCAATTTGTCATGCAGAGACCAATGGGGAGAAGGCAGTTGTGTTGAGCCAGCAGCTACATTTGCAGGGTCTCGTTTGTTTGGACGAGCGCTATGGGGAAAATGAACTACGCATTGATGCATTGCGTGCTGCTTATTCAGAAGAGGAACTCGAACAGAGACAGAACGATATGGGCTATGAAGAGTGGCTGGAATGGACAGGCGATAAGGTGCGTGCGTATTTGATTGACTGTGGATACCGGGGGATTCGGTATCGGATCAGCCCGGAGCTAACGTATTATATTTGCTATGAGCCTGACGTTCAAATTGAAGAGATCGTGATTCTATCTGTGCTCGATGTGTGAGTAAGCGACTACGACTATCGACTTATTCGACAAACTTTGGTAAGATTAGACAATATTCGCGCTTTTTCTAGCTTACCTATTTGACAGAGGAAGGATTGCCGCAACGATGAGTCTATTACGTAACCTCAGCACCCGAGCCAAACTATTTAGCTTGATTGTGATGATGGCCGTCTTTTTGTGTGCTGTCGGATTCACCGGATTTTTTCATGTGCAAGTCTCAGGTGAACGCATGCAGGCCATGTATGAAGAGCAGCTTCTTCCCGTTAAGTGGATTAACGATTGGAGACAAGAAATCCGCGCGATTGACGGATTGGTCTATAAAATGATTCTCGATCCATCTCCTGCGGTCTTTGCTGAATACAAAACGGAACTGGACTTGCGGATGGAAACAGCAGACAAAACGTTCCAATATCTCCAAAACACGAAGCTGGATGCTCAAGAACAAGAAAGAGTGACGATGCTAAAGGAGCTTATCGAGCAGTATCGTAAAGACCAGGGCGAGGTCTTGAAAATGATCCAGGAGGGGAAAGCGGATCAAGCCTATTCGTTTTATCGTGCAACGGATAAGACGCTGAATTGGATTAATCAGGAACAGCTCGAATGGGCGAATTACAAATCTGAGCAGGCAGTCGCCATGCAAAAGGAAAACCAAGATGAGACTCAAGAAGCGATTACCTTCCTGATCGTAGTAGGCGTACTGTCGATCCTGATCGGTAGTGTATTGGGGTGGATCATCTCCCGCATGATCGCTGATCCCCTTCGAGTTGTTTCAAGCCGCATGCAGCAATTGGCAAGCGGGAATATGGCAGTTGCTCCCGTCACCTACGTGACTCGTGACGAGGTAGGTACACTTGGTACTGCGTTCAATGAATTGGTAACGAATTTCCGTTCATTGATTGAACAAGTAAAAGTGGCGGGTGAGCAAGTGGCTGCTTCCTCTGAGGAATTGTCTGCGAGTGCGGAGCAGTCCGCTTATGCAACAGAACAATCGATCAGCAGTGTGCAGCAAATCGCCTCTGCCTCCGAAGTACAGACGCAACGTACGCAAGAAAGTGTGCGTGTCATGGAAGAAATGTCGATTGCCATCCAGCGGATTGCCGATACGTCCGGAGCCGTTTCTGAATCATCGGCGCAGGCAGCAGAGGATGCGGAGCAAGGAAGCATTCATATTCAGCAAGCTGTTGATCAGATGAATACGATCTCCGACTCGGTGAATCACGCAGCGGATCTCGTGCAACTGCTCGGCGTACGGTCAGAAGCCATCGGCCAAATTGTTGATGTGATTACTGGAATTGCGTCCCAAACGAATCTGCTGGCGCTCAACGCAGCGATTGAGGCGGCGCGTGCAGGAGAACACGGCAGGGGATTTGCTGTCGTGGCGGATGAGGTTCGTAAACTCGCAGAACAGTCAGAGGAATCTGCGCGCGAGATTGCGAGACTGATTGGGGAAATCCAGCAAGAAACCACGCAAGTCGTGCATGTCATGATGGATGGAACCCAAGAGGCGAAAAAAGGTGCAGAAGTCGTTCAAGAAGCGGGTGTCACCTTCCAACGTATCGTAGCGTCTTCTCAGGAGGTTGCGGGTCAAATTCAGGACGTGTCCGCTGCTACCGAGCAAATGTCCGCAAGCATACAGCAAGTCGCATCTGCTATGGATGAAATGAATCGCCTCGCACAGGAAGCAGCCGTACATACCCAAGGAGTATCGGCAGGGGCAGGAGAACAGCTTGCCAGCATGCAAGAAATCGCCCGTTCCAGCGCGAATATGAATGAGCTTTCTCAAGAGCTGCAAGAGTCCATCAGTCAATTCAAATGGTAGAGCAAGTAATGAAACGAAAGACTGGCAAACCCAAGGGGGCAGCCAGTCTTTTTTGGTAGCTTGCTATTAGGAAGCAATCGTTTGTTTATTGTTTGCTGTAATTTTTTCATAATCCTTGGCACTCAAAATCGAAGCGTCGTTTTTCATCATCCACGTGTAGAGCACGAGTGAAATCAGTAGCCCGATAGTCCAAGCGTTGTCCCAAATAATGGATAAGCCCGGAATGTATTTACTTATAAAAGGAATCGCAATCCCGATTAGCATCGCCCAGATGGCTCTGCCATTAAAGCCCGTTTTGTAGGCGTAGATTCCGTTTGTTTTATACAACTCTGTTAAATGAATGCGCCGCTTGCGCACGAGCCAATAGTCGGCAATGGCTATTCCGTCGATCGGGCCTAACAAGGCTCCGTACGTTCCCAGCCATAAAAAGATGTAGTTGCCGAAGTTCTCTAGAATGTACCAAGGCTGCATCAAGAGAGACACGACCCCGGCGATGATGGCGCCGGTTTCATACGAGAAACGGCGAGGGGCCAGATTTTCCACTGCTCGGGCGGGAGCAACGATATTGGCCGCTACGTTAGTCGTCAATGTGGCAAGAATAATTCCAATCGTTCCAAGGAAAATGGCGAAAGGAGAGAATTTAGCCAACACGGCAGCAGGATCCCACAACGCTTCTCCGTAGATCACGACGGTAGCAGAAGCGACAGCAACTCCGATGAACGAGAAGAAACCCATCGTGGTTGGTAACGAAGAGGATTGTCCGATGATTTGAGCTTTTTGACTTTTGGCATACCGACAGAAATCCGGAATGTTGAGGGCCATTGTTGCCCAAAAAGCAATGGCTCCCGTCAATGCTGGGAAGAAGACCTTCAAGAATTCTGCGTTAGTAGTGAATTTCGAAGGTGCTGAGAGCATCGGTCCCCATCCGCCTGCTTTCGTAAGCGCCCAGACGAGGAGAGCCAAACTCATGATGATCAGGATGGGAGCAGCCCAAGCCTCCATTTTTTTGATCGCTTCGGGACCGCGATAAGCGACCCATACATTTAACAGCCAAAAGCCAAAGAAGGATATCCAGAGATGTCCGGGAACATTCGCCCAGCCTGTCATCGACATCAAGAGCGTATCGATGGCAGCACCTCCGAACCAACAGTTGATGCCAAACCATCCAGCACCAATCAAACCGCGTGCGACAGCAGGGATGTGCGCTCCTTTGGAGCCAAACCAGAGGCGCGCAAAAACTGGATACGGAATGCCAAATTTCGTCCCGGCATGAGAGTTGAGAAGAATGGGAATAAGGACAATACAATTACCGAGAATGATCGTCAAAATGGCCTGCCACCAGTTCATACCCAAGGAAATTAACCCTGCGGCCATTGCATACGTCGGCAAACAGATCGACATTCCGATCCACAAGCTGGCGAAGTTGTAAGATGTCCAGCTGTGCTCTGCCGTCCTCGTTGGCCGAAGACCTTCATTATAAAGCGGACTGTTCTTGATTGCCTCTTCGCCTTCTTTCGTCAGGGTAACAATTCCATTTGATACCGTCTGCGTCTTCATTTCTTTCCCTCCTTTGCTATTCAAGATGTCTCGTATTCGGACAAGCGCCCTAGTTTGTCTTGAATACAAGTTGTAACATTATATTGGGGGAAAGAAGGCCTAATACCTGATTTTTCGTCGTAAAAAGACAACCCGCAACGACAAGCTTCGCCATTGACAATGGGAATGATTCTACCTTTTTTCCTAATTGGGATGGTAAGATGAAGCAAGGGGTGAGCGAGCTGTGACGACAAGCAAAATCCAAATGTCTTTGCAAACCAGAATGATCTTATTGATTACTATTATCATTATTCTGATTGTTTCGTCAGTTAGCGCGGTGTTTTCTTCCATTGTTGCGTCTTCGATCGAAGAGCAGGTGGGCAAAAAAGCATTGAGTGTAGCGAAAATTGTTGCCAGCGATCCTGAGCTGCGTGGTGCTTTTTCAAGCGATTACCCTCCTGCGCTCATTCAACCCATTGCTGAAAACGTCCGGATGCAAACCGGAGCAGAGTTTGTGGTCGTGGGGAACCATGAGGGAATTCGGTATGCGCATCCGATTCTGGAGCGGATTGGAAAGGAAATGGTGGGAGGAGATAACGAGCCAGGACTCTTGCATGGTCAATCTTACATATCGAAGGCGGTCGGCAGCATGGGACCATCATTGAGAGGGAAGGTGCCGATCAAAAATGAAAAAGGGGACATCATCGGAATCGTATCCGTTGGGTTTCTGCTGGAAGATATCGAGGAGGCCATTGACCTCTACCAAGACCGCATCCTGATCCTGACTCTTCTCGCCTTGTTGTGTGGTGTGGCTGGTGCGATTGCACTCAGTCGCTATTTAAAGCGCTTAATTTTGGGATTGGAGCCAGAGGAGATCGCATCCTTGTACGTAGAGAGAAATGCTGTACTGGAGTCAGTCCGCGAAGGCATCGTGGCGATTGACCGCAATAAGCGCATCACGATGATGAACAAGGCTGCCATTCGTATTCTGAACCTACCGGAAGAAGAGTTTCATCGCAAAGATATCGTGGAAGTGCTACCAGACAGTCGTATGCCAGAAGTTCTTGAATCAGGTGAGCATCAATTAGATCGCGAGTCCATTATGAGCGGAAAAGAAATCATTGTGAATCGACTTCCGATCAAGTTCGGAGGGAAGGTCGTAGGAGTAGTCAGCAGTTTTCGTCCCAAATCGGAAATTGACCAGCTAGCTTCTGAGTTGTCCCAAGCAAGGCGTTATGCGGATGTTCTTCGCGCCCAAACACATGAATTTCACAATTTGTTGTATACCATTTCTGGTTTATTACAGCTTGGCTCGATTCAAGAAGCGGTCGAGCTGATTACGAGTGAAACGTCCGCACAGCAAGAGATGATTTTGTTTTTGGCGAAGCAAATTCCAGATCCGTTAATAGGGGCATTGTTGTTAGGCATGCACAACCGGGCCAAGGAGTTGAAAATTCAATTCGTCATCCATCACGACAGTCACTTGAAGGAGCTCCCACCGACGATCAACCGACAGCAGATCGTGGTTTTATTGGGGACACTGATCCAAAACGCGTTGGAAGCGGTCAATGAGCCAAGCGTCGAGTACAAACGAGTGGAGTGTTACTTGTCTGACACGGGCGATGAGATCATGTTCGAAATCGAGGACTCGGGACCGGGAGTTGTGGAAGAATTGCGAGAAAAAATATTCGAGCACGGTTTCTCAACGAAAAAAGGCGAAGATCGCGGAATTGGTCTGGCCAAGGCGCACGGAATTATTAACGAATTGGACGGCTATATTCTCATTGGCAAAAGCGAGCTAGGAGGTGCACTTTTCACAGTATCCCTACGCAAAAGAATGGAGGTGGCGTCTTGAGAAAGCTGGAGGTTCTCATCGTAGAAGACGATATGCGGATTATCGATATCAACAAACGATTTGTCAGCAAGATTGAAGGTTTTGAAGTTATTGCTACAGCAACGAATGGGACGGATGCTAAAGAATTGCTTTCTTATACCCGCCCTCAACTCGTTTTGTTGGATGTGTACTTGCCTGACATGTTGGGAACAGAGCTGGTCTGGTTTATTCGGCAACATTACCGCGAAGTAGACGTGATCATGATCACCGCAGCCAAGGAAATGGAAATGGTACAGGAAGCGCTGCGAGGCGGAGTATTCGATTACATCGTCAAGCCGCTGGTTTTCGAACGTTTTCGTGAACGGTTAGAAAGCTATCGGGAGCACGTCATTCGGACGAGGGAAGCGGTCGAGGTGGACCAGGAAGTGATTGACCAAATGCTGACCAGAAGGCTGGTCGCCCCGAAAAATCGAGATGCCCTTGCACCAAAAGGAATTGACCACTTAACTTTGGAAAAAGTGATCGAGGCGATCAGACAGACGGGAGACAAGGGGGTCTCGGCGGAGGAAATTGGCCGCGAGATTGGAACCAGTCGAACAACGGCACGACGGTATTTAGAATACTTGGTCCTGGAAAAAAAAGCGCGTGCTGAATTGATTTATGGCACAGTTGGCAGACCGGAAAGAAAATATCGCTATCTTCCATAATGTTCCATGAACAATATGAACAAAAAGTGATTAATTTTCAAAATAGACCTTATGCACGAAAACTATTCCCCTAGCTACCGCGGTGGTACATTATGTTCAAGCGTGATAGCGCTTACAAATAAGCGGGTTAAGGGGGATATTTGTTTGATGAAAAGAAAAAAAGTGCTAATCACAGTGTCCACTTTTCTTACACTAGCATTGGCTGCTTGTGGTGGAGGTACTGGAAATACGGGAACAGCAAGTCCAGGAGCACAACCAGCGCAAGCGCCGCAGCCTGCCGCAGAGGCATCCAAATACCCAGAAAAGCCGATCGTGTATGTAGCTCCATCCGGTGCAGGTGGGGGCTGGGATAAGACAGCTCGCTCGGTAGCAAAGGTGTTGGCGGAAAGCAAGCTGGTTACGGAAACCATCACGGTAGAAAACAAGCCGGGTGGTGGGGGAACCGTGTTCTTGGCTGAATATGTAAGCAAAGACAAAGGCAATCCTTATAAATTATTCGTTAGCTCTCCTCCTATTTTGATTAACAATAACAAAAAAGAGGGGAACAGCCCATTTGGCTACAAAAATGTCACACCATTGGCGCAAATGACGAAAGATTTCGGCACCCTCGTTGTGAAAGCGGATTCACCTCACAAGGACATCAAGAGCGTGCTGGACGCGATCAAGGCTGATCCCAGCAAAATTACACTGGCAGGGGGCTCTGCGCCAGGATCGATGGATCATCTGATCGGGGTATTGCCAGCAGCTAAATTTGGAATTGATCCAAAAAGCGTCAAATACGTCTCGTATGATGGCGGCGGAGAAGCAATGGCAGCCTTGTTGGGAGGTAATGCAGATATCATTGCAACAGATGCTTCCAGCGTAGGTGAATATCTGAAAGCAGGTAAAATCCGCGTACTGGGCGTTACTTCTGATGAACGTCTCGGAGGCCAATTGAAAGATATCCCGACGTTAAAAGAGCAAGGCATTGATGCGACGTTCACGATTTGGCGCGGTGTCTTCGGTCCGGCTGATATGCCAGCAGACGCAAAAGCTTACTGGGATGCAAAGCTGAAAGAACTTTCCACGCATGAGACATGGACAAAAGAATTGGCTGCAAACGGTTGGGAAAGTGAGTACAAGGACGCTGCTGCTTTCTCAGCATTCCTGGACGAACAAGATAAGCAGGTCAAAGAACTGTTGACATCACTTGGTATGTCGAAGTAGGGAGAGGAGGGGCATCCCCTCCTTTTTCCACACCGTAGGAGGTATACATGAACCTGATGTTTGATCGTATCGGTAGCCTGTTTTTTGCGCTAGTAGGTGCACTCTTCATTGCTGAAAGTCGGAATATTTCGTCTAGTGCTTACGGAAGTCAGGTCGGACCGAATATGTTTCCATTTGGGCTTGGCGTCATCCTGATCTTGTTGAGCTTGCGACTGTTGTGGGAGACCTACAAGAAGGGCGTGGCAGCTTCCTCATCCGAGTCACAGAGTCCACTGCGATACAAGCGGTTTTTATTCATTTTGGCAGCGACAGTCTTGTATGTATTGGTGTTGGAGCAACTCGGTTATGTCATCTCGAGCTTCGCTTTCCTTCTGTACGCCTTCACTATGATGGGAAGTAAAAACATTCTTAAATCAGGAATCGTTTCCTTACTGTTTTCAGTAGGCGTTTATGTCATCTATGTGCATTTGCTAAAAGGTACGCTTCCAGGACTACCTGCCTGGCTAGGCGTCTAGGGAGGGGATAGATTAGCATGAGTGCATTGCAATTTTTGGCGGATGGTTTTCTCGTTGCCTTACAGTGGCATAATCTTGTCTTTGCCTTTATTGGCGTCCTGATCGGTACTGCGGTAGGGGTCCTTCCTGGCATCGGTCCAATGAGCGGAGTGGCGTTATTGATGCCCGTTACGGCTTCTTTGACTTCTGGCTTACCTCCTGAAAGTGCAGCGGCTAGCGCACTGATTTTGTTGGCAGGCGTTTACTATGGCGCGATGTACGGTGGTTCCACAACATCCATTTTGTTAAATACGCCGGGTGAATCCTCTTCAGTCGTTACGACATTGGACGGCTATCAGATGGCCAAACAGGGACGTGCTGGCGCAGCGTTGTCGATTGCAGCGATTGGTTCTTTTGTCGCAGGGCTCGTGGCATTGATTGCTCTTGTGTTTTTGGCTGATCCATTATCCGATCTTGCTTTGAAATTCGGCCCTGCTGAATATTTCTCCCTCATGCTTCTCGGCTTGTGTGCGGTCAGCGGACTGGGGGGGAAATCGATGACCAAAGCCCTTATTATGACAGTCATGGGACTCTTGCTTGCGACAATTGGGATGGATACCGTTTCAGGTGTGGCTCGGTTTACCTACGATATTCCCGATTTGTACCAAGGCTTGGAGTTCCTCACGATAGCAGTTGGGTTGTTTGCCCTTGGAGAAGTGTTCAAGACGATTATCGAAGACGATCAATCCACAAAGGAAATTATTAAAGTGGGGCGGGTACTGCCTTCCAAACAAGACCTAAAAGAAAGTGCCGGACCGATTACACGCGGCTCATTGCTCGGGTTTTTCATTGGTGTTTTGCCTGGTGCTGGCGCTACCCTCGCATCCTTCTTCTCGTATATTTTTGAGAAAAAGCTGAGCAAAGATCCTAGCCGCTTTGGAAAAGGAGCGATTGCAGGGGTAGCAGCACCGGAGTCTGCAAACAATGCTGCTTCTGGCGGTGCGATGATTCCACTATTGACGTTGGGTATTCCAGGGTCCGGTACCACTGCAATTTTAATGGGTGCATTATTGATGTATAACGTACAACCGGGGCCGCTATTATTCAGTGATCATCCGCAGATTGCCTGGGGCTTGATTGCCAGTATGTTTATCGGAAATGTCATGCTGTTGATTTTGAACATGCCATTAGTGAAAGTGTTTGCCAAAATCATTGAAACACCGTCCCATTTCTTGATTCCGCTCATTATCGCGATTTCCGTTTTCGGTGTGTACGCTGTGCAAATCAGTACGTTTGATTTGATTTTGCTCGTGATTTGTGGCGTAGCTGGCTATTTCCTGACGAAAAACGATTTTCCACTGGCGCCGCTCGTCCTCGGCCTTGTGTTGGGACCGATGATTGAAAATAACATGAGAAGAGCGTTGACCACCTCGAATGGCGACTTCTCGATCTTCTTCACGAAGCCGCTTTCCGCTGCTTTTCTGGTTTGTGCGCTTCTGTGGTTGCTGATCCCTCTCTTCTTAAAGCGCAGAGGGAAGCAAGTCATTATCAGTGAAGAAGCGTAACACCCTACTATTTGTCTTGACAGTGTCCTCGCGAGCCCGTATCATTGGAAAAATTTCGGGAAACTGTTCTGCTTGATGGATGAAGCAGAACAGTAGAGGAGAGACAGACATGTTAAACATTGAACCTGTTATCTTAGAAGGCAAGCTGGTCCGATTGGAGCCGCTCAGAATGACACATGTGGATGGAATCTGGGAAGCAGGCGCATACAAAGAGATTTGGCCGCATATGTCCGTTACCATTCGAACGAGAGAAGATGCTCAGGCTTTTATTCTGCAAGCTTTAGAAAATGAACAAGCCCAAACAGAATTACCATTCGTCATCATTCGCCAAGCAGATGGGCAGATCATCGGGAGCACGAGATTTTTAGGGATAGCGAAAAAGGATCGCGGATTGGAAATCGGGTTTACATGGCTGACCCCATCCGTCTGGAAAACGGGCGTCAATACAGAATGTAAATGGCTTCTCTTGCGTCACTGCTTCGAACAATTGGGGTGTATACGCGTACAGCTCAAAACAGATTCGCGCAATTTGAATTCGCAACGTGCCATTGCCCGAATCGGTGGCATTCGAGAAGGAGTCCTGCGCAATCATATGGTGTTGCCAGATGGATACATTCGCGACTCGGTATACTTCAGCATACTTGACTGTGAATGGCCAGAAGTCAAGCAAAAGCTGCAATTGTTGCTGTTTGGTGAATAAAGGCTTGGATTGATTGAAGGGCGTTCAGCGCATGTGTACAATAGGGGTGAACCAAGAGGGTTTACTCTGACAAGACCCGGAAAAGAGGGTATACATGAGACTGCGTTTGTCGCCACCGGGCTATTTATTGTTGCTCGGGGATCTGATCGCCTTTGTGCTTTTTGTTTATTACGGAAAAATCATTCATAGCTACCCTGTCACGGTCATGGGGATTATCGAAACATTAGCCCCTTTCCTGGTGGGATGGATCATCGCGATTCTGCTTTTCAAGAGCTACGGACAGCGAACGTATGAATCTGCGGGCCGACAATTGTTATCTGCACTGATTACGTGGACAGTAGCTGCACCAATTGGCTTACTGATCCGCTCCTGGTGGACAGGTGTACCGACTACGCTTATTTTTGCAGGTGTGACTTATTTCATTACGTTGGCCTTTTTGCTCGGGTGGCGTGTACCGTTCGCCATCGGATACGCGATCTACAAACGTAAGAGACTACTCGCAACCAGCTAATAAAGTGACCCGAATTGGTTACGCTATCCTATGAACGACTTAGGAGGTGAATCAATTGGGAAAGAACAACAACAGCAAGGACCTCGGAAAAAACCGTGGCAAAACGCTGGATGAAAAAGATCGCAACACAAATTTACGACAATCGAACCATAATGATCGAAATGAAGGAACTTCAAAAGACCGCTGAGCAATCAGCGGTTTTCTTCATTGATACAGGTCATGATGTGATATAATAGATTTTGTTTTTTTCTAGTGAGTGGAGGGAAACGTATGACGGAACCGATGCAGAATGTACAGCCGGTGACCTTGTCGTCACAGGCGTTTTTACTTTTGTGCAGACTATATGATGGCTGCTATGACGATTTGAAGCAAAATGAGCAGGTTCACGAACTCGTGGAGTCCATCGGTGATATTTTGCTGGCGGGTGTGGAGACATTGGAGAAACAGGAAGCCAAACCGAAAAATATTACCTTTCCACTTACCGTGCAGCAGGCATTTTTCTTGCGTCGGCTCGTGGTTGAGCTGTTGGCTCAGTCGCCGACGGACAAAGAAGACCGAACGACGCAATGGCTACAGGAGTGTGTGACAGCACTCGCTGGAGGCGGTGTCCAACCTGATGTCGAGCACTCGTGAGCTGCATGTGATTACGAGCGGTCGGCATTCGCTCGATGAGGCATTGCGAATGGCAGAAGCTGCTTATGCAGGTGGTATGAACTTTTTACACATACGGGAAAAGCAGCGTACCGCAAAGGAATGCATGGACTGGGTAAAGGCATTGGCGAATGTCACCCCCCTTTCGGCCTTGATCGTGAATGATCGGGTGGACGTGGTTGCTGCGTCAGGTTGTGCCGGTGCTCACCTGGCATACCATAGTCTGTCTCCTGCGGAAGCGAGAATGGTGCTGAAGAAAGGTCAAAAAATAGGGCGTTCCGTCCATTCCGTGGAGGAAGCACAGCAAGCCATTGCCGCACAAGTCGATTATTTGCTCTACGGGCATATTTTTGCGAGTGGTTCGAAGCCAGGTCTTGCGCCAAGAGGAACAACAGAACTTGCGCAGATAACAGCACGATGGGATACACCGATCATCGGACTCGGTGGCGTCACACCGGATCGGACGGCGCAAGTTTTGAAAGCAGGTTGTGCGGGCATTGCTGTCTTATCGGGGATCACCGATGCAACTGATGCCAAGTCAGCAGCCAGCGCTTATCGAGAGGCATTGGATCGTTGGGAGGGAAAATAAAGCATGCGAGATATACAAAGACTTCGGGAAAAGATGGGTGTCTACTTTGTCGTTGGTACGCAGGACTGCGGGTATTCCAACGAAAAGACTGTGCAAATTGTGGAAGCAGCATTGCGTGGAGGAGTAGGCACGCTTCAGTTGCGTGATAAAGGAAGCAAGCTGACCGCTGAGGAACGATATGAGCTGGGCAGACAACTGCAACAGCTATGCCGTGACCATGATTCCGTATTTTTTGTGAATGACGATGTAGATCTGGCGATTCGCTTGCAGGCAGACGGCGTTCATGTCGGGCAAGATGATATGGCTTTGTCGGAGGTACGGGCTAAAGTCGGCTCCGAGATGTACATCGGTGTTTCGGCAGGTACGGTCGAAGAGGCGCTCACTGCCCAGAACGGTGGCGTTGATTGTATTGGTGTAGGAGCGATGTTCGCTACCCGTTCCAAGGCAGATGCAGGCGAGCCAATCGGACCAGATGGGCTAGAGGAGATCCGTAAGGCAGTCGGTCATGACTTGCCTATCGTCGGGATTGGTGGCATTACCTTGGAAAATGCTGCTGAAGTGCTTGCTGCCGGGGCCGATGGAGTCGCGATTATCAGTGCGATCAGCCAGGCCGATTCACCTGAAGAAGCTGCGCAAGCGCTACAGCGAATTGTACGATCTCGTTAGCACGGACAAAGCGACGATTACATATGGTAGGGTAATAGAAACAAACCAGGATGATGCAATATTGGTGATCAAAAGGAGGTGAAGCCGATGAAAAATCGGATTTACCGTATCGGATATGAATGGGTGAGCAAACGGGAATTGCTCGAGCGATTGTTCATGACCGATTGCATTCTTATCGAACACAAGCGAATGCATCCCCCACCGGAGGATCAAGATACGGAATTGCCACCAGAAAAGGAAGTTCATGCTGTTTTGGTTCGCAGCCAGCGCCGCCCGGGTGAATGGGTGACGTTTAACGGGCTATACGAAATACAGTCGAGAGAGCCCATCCCCTGGATAGATTCACCGTTGGAGTACCATCAATTCGGAGTAGAGTTGATTCCTGGCAATATTCGCAGGGAAAAGGCACCTCAAGGCAGGATACCCGCAAGAACCAAGCTGCAGATCGCAGCAGTGCGACAAGATACGGTATTTGTCACTGTTCCTGGGCATCCATCGCGGCGCTACGAAATGTCAATGGCTCACGCGCGTTTTGCCAAGGATTACCCGACAGAAATGGAAATGAAGCTGCAAGTATACGCTTTTCCTCCACGCAATGATATTTTTGTGGATTGGTTATTGAAAGAAGGGCGTAAAACAGGAATCATTACGCGCCCCAATCAGGAAAGGGTAGAGAAATCTGCATTTCAGGTGTGGGAGGATCTTCGCCAAGAATACGGCATTAGTGTCAGTGCGGCATTGATTGCGATTAAACAGGCACTCATTGTTCTGGATCGTGCTGGTGTCGAGACTGACTTCCCATACCCGGCCCAAGAACGATCGGATTTATCTTTGTTCAGCGAATCGGAGCGAGATGCCTTTTATTCCTACCAATCCGTTCGATGCGCGATGGCCGCTGTCGCTGCGCTTCTGACGCTAGACCCCAAAGATCCATTGCAAGATACACTCTTGATGGATATCATGCTCGAGCAACAAATCAACCGCAGGCGCGAATAGCGTTTGCGGTTATTAGGTTTTTCACCAAAAGTAGTAGTATAATGGGAGTTGGTAGATGAACCCAATGAAAAGGATGTGTGACCATCATGTATGTATCCATGAACAGACTGACTGTACCAGCAGACTACCAATCCCATTTGGAACGCGCATTTGGTAATGGGGGAGAACGGATGAAGGAGGTTCCGGGTTTTTTGGAGTTCCTTTTCCTGGCACCAACGGAAGGTGACGAATACATCGTTTTTACGAAATGGACAGATGAGGAATCGTTTAAAAATTGGACAGAAAGCGAAGCTTTCAAGCGCGCGCATACAGGAACCAACCCAAATAGCCCGGTAAAATCGGATTTGCGCAATTACGCTGTCAAATCCCATTCATAAAGCGAAAGCATTTGTCTCTGCGGGGGCAAATGCTTTTTGGATAATTGAATAATAAACATCCTTTACCATTTTATGCTCGATCGTGATATGATAGAAAATGTTGGGAAAGCGGTTTCAGTCAAACGTGATCAGGAGGTGAAGGGTCCGAAAAAGGTAATAGATAACGCGCGATAATAGGATGCTAGCCGAGATTGTTTGTCTGTAAGGATAAGAAGAGAACCAGATTGGATGGTGTCATTCTCTGCACGAGGATATCATCAAGCCGCTTTACATCTTGTCTCATTTACGTCCATAATAGAGCCTATACATACTTGGGAAAATAGCCTCAATGAAGCACGGAGAAAAGGAGCCAGAGTGTTTTGAAAAATCGAATAAGTAAGTATCTTACTCATTTGGTCCCTGCGGCGGTGGCCAAGACGTTTTCCTTTCTTTCAGATCATCATTACTCTGCTTTGCTTCTAGAAGACCGCGAAAATACAGAGGCTTTGTTTGTTCAGCAAATCACGAAATGGATTGAAGTAGTAAATGTAATCGACACGTATGCATTCGAACGAGAATTGAGCGAAATTGCGTATAAATTTTCGTTACTCGGAATGAATCTTACGTATTTACAGCAATTTTTGCGCAAGTGTCGCGACGTTATTATGGAAGAAATGAATATCAACTCATTTTCTCTTGCCACGACGGAAATGGAGCGAGTAGAGCTTTTGCAAGGACAGATTCGTCTCTATCAATCGATGGACTACATTTTGCATCAAATGGACGATGTCTTTAACAAAAATTCGCATCAATTTCCAGTTGAAAAAACACAAACTTCTCCTGCAACTTCGGCCAAAGGAGAAGATGTTACAATGCTCGCTGAACAGGAGCTTGTTCAATTGGTTCTGCAATCCAGCGATATTGCCGTCTTGATGATCGATCGCCAGTTAAGAGTCATTGAAGCGAATTACGCCGTCTGTCATTTATTTGGCGTAGATCGGAATCAACTCATTGGTCAAAACATTGATCATGCCCTCCGCCCGCATATAAGCGAGCGTTTTGTTCAGTGGGTAATTGAACGCGGGCAGTCCGGCCATTATGTTGCGGAATACAGAGGCAAATGGACGACAGTGAGTACGAGCCCCATTTATTACGGTGGAGAGATGTGGGGAGCGATCGCCGTTCTTCGGAATGTTACGGAAAGCAAAAAGTACGAAGAAGAATTGAGCAAGCGAGAAGCACTGGCAGCCGTTGGGCAGCTGGCTGCTGGGATGGCGCATGAGATTCGGAATCCACTGACAGCCATCAAGGGCTTCATTCAGTTGTTGCGGGAGCAAGGGGAAGCAAATCGTAGTGAATCTTATTTTTCAGTCATCTTAACGGAAATTGAACGCATTGATGGGTTATTGAACGATGTCCTTGTTTTGGCCCGGTACAGGGATGATAAAATCGTATCGGAACGTTTCTTAGTGATGGATGAGTTACATGGAGTCATTCGTTTACTGGAGCCAGAAGCGAATCGAAGAGGAATCAAGCTAGAGCTGGACATTGCACAAGGCGAGTGGCATGTGTTTGGTCATCGTTCGCGAATCAAGCAAGCCATCTTGAACATCTTGAAAAATGCCCTTGAAGCTTTGATGACCCAAGGCAACCTCGTTCAAGTGAAAGTGTACTCATCTCTCAATCAAGTGATCATTGTTGTGGAAGACAACGGACCCGGTCTATCAGATTCTTGCCTCCAAAATTTATTCGTTCCTTTTTATACGACCAAACAAGAGGGAACGGGGTTAGGATTGTCTACGACACAACGAATCATCGCGGATCACGGTGGCGAACTCTATGCGGAAAACTCTCCGAAACTAAAAGGAGCTCGTTTTGAGATTCGTTTACCTCTTTCCATTTCCTAAAAAAACAAAAAAGGATTGTGACTGTAGACGGATCGGATATCCGTCTTTTTTTATGTTCGATTGAGTAGATGGTCCTATTCGCGAAAAAGTTGCAAGTCTTTCGAATCAATCTCTTTGTAAGTTGTTGTCAAGGCGTGTCGATCAGTGGAATAATTTACAAAACGGTTACAATTTGAACGGAGTTGAACAACGGTGATTCGGATGCTGAAAAGAAACGAAACGAGGTGGAGCTACTGGGAAGTTTGGTATGAGGAAACGGAGCATCTTTACACCGTTCATTACGGAAATGTAGGGGAAATTGGTGACTATTTTGCTGTAGTAGCAGAACAGATCGAGGGAAGGCCTGACGAAGTTTTGCAGAACTGGGCAGAAGAGATGAAAGAACAAGGATATCAGGTCATGAAAGAGAACGATTTCCATCCGATGATCATTCGCTTTCCCCATTTGTGTGAGTCAGAGATTGAGATGCGCTATTTGATCGAACAGCTGTTAGACGAATGCTTGGGAAAGACAGGGAATGGCCACAGCGACGGTGGGGAAGACAGCGAGAGGACGTTGGCAGTCATTTGCCGGGTGATCGATACAAAGAAAGCGGCTGCTGCTGTATTTGAAGCGATGTCCAGCGCACAGCTGGTCGGAGGGTTTTCTATCAGCATAAAGCAGGAGGATGGAAACTTGATTCCACTTAGTCCTCCTGCCTAAAACTGTCTGATTTATTTCACGATTTTGTGCCGTAGAGCTTTGGCCACTGCCTGGGTACGATCCTCGACACCCATTTTTTGCAAAATCCGATGCACGTGTGTTTTTACAGTGCCTTCTGATATAAACAAGTTTTGCGCAATCTGATCATTTCGATAGCCATCTGCGATCTGTTGAAGTACATCTAACTCTCGATCCGTCAATTCATCTAGCAAGACTGATTGGGAAGAGGTAGTCGAATCAGGTGTCTCACGTTGACCTAGCAGAGCTTCGGCAAGGGCTTTTGCAGCTGTCACGGTGTGGAAGAGGGCTTCTCCCTGATGGGCTCTGCGAATGAGGTCAAGCATTTCCTGAGAGTCGGCATCCTTTAGCATATAACCGACAGCTCCAGCACGAATCCCTTCCACCACATAATTGTGATTGTCAAAGGTGGTAAGAATCAATACCTTTGTGCGAGGATGCTGCTGCATGATTTCTTTTGTGGCCTCAATGCCAGATTTGTTGGGCATCTGAACATCCATCAAAACGACATCAGGTGCGAGGGCGCCAATCAGTTCAACAGCTTCCACGCCATCGGAAGCTTCCCCAATTACTTCCATATCGGATTGCATTTGAATGACATAACCCAACCCTTGGCGAATCATGGTTTGGTCATCTACTAGGACCACGCGAATGGCTCCTTCTTTTTGTTTACCGGTCATGTTCGCATGCTCCTTTCAGGTTCAGTCTGGCGAATCGGAAAGCTGAAATCGAGTTGGAATCCGTGAGGCTCTCGAATGCGATACGCGAGAGTTCCGTTCAATAACTGAATTCGTTCAGATATGCCAGTTAGGCCAAAGCCAGGTTTGATTTTTTGGTCGCTCGTGATGCTTCCATCGTCTCGAATGGACAACAAAAGGATGTCCTTCTTTTGTTCAATGATGACGAGAATTTCTTTTGCGTCAGAATGACGTAGTGAATTGGTGATCGCTTCTTGCAAAATTCGATAAAACGTTATCGTCATTTCTTGAGAGAGCGGAATGTCCAGATCGGAGCATATCAACTCCATTTTTATTCCTGTATGCTTTTGAGCCTGCGATAAGAGAGCTCGCAGAGGCGTAAGCCCCAAGGAGGTTTTATCCAGGGCCAATGTATGGACAGACGTGCGAATATCCTCCAGACTTTGCTTGGCAACACCAAGCATGTTGCGCACGGCTTCTTGTGCGTTGTCAGGTCCATCTTGCAACATATACTTCAAGGCATGTAGCTGGACAATGAGTGAAGTCAAACTATGGCCCAATGCATCGTGAATATCACGGGCAATTCTCGTTCGTTCCTCCAGAACCGCTACTTGAAGGGAGTGAAGTGCTGCTTCTTGAAGTTGTAAGTGCGCCTCTTGCAACTCTGTATGTGCTTTTTGCAACTGCTCCAGGTGCTGTTGGTTGGTTTCGTACGCTTCAGTTTGAATCCGATAGCCACGTGCGCCGATATAGCAACCCACATACGTAAGGATATAAGAGATGATGTGCGTGAATTTCAGGCTTTCTTCAAAATATAAAAAAAGCGTACTGCACGTACCAAAAAAAGTAGCATAAGCCAATGCACGGCGTCCATGAATGTGAAAACCGATAAAAACAGCGAGTGGGAGCATCAAGCCGAAGCCCTCTCCACCCAAGATGAGGGATTTTAGTAACGAGACAATTCCAAGCACGACTGTCACTAACTCGAATTGGAAAGGCTTCCATTTTTTCTTGGAAGTCCAAAATACCACAAGGTAACAAATAAATAGTACAATGGTAAGAGAAAATTGCAACGGAGTTTCCCGTTTAAATGAATCAGGAAGCAAAGCTAATACAATTAAGATGGAAAACCACATGATTAGTAAACGTTTTTGTATGGCTTTCATCATTATCTTCAACAATGAGAAGTCCTTCTTTCTCTGCCGAATAATCACTTAACTTCATTCTAGCATGCGTTGTCGTCTATCTCCAGATAGATAAATCCCTGTCAGAAATCTACCCCTGGGTAGACTTCACTACATATACATTTCAGTAGAATTATTTTTGGGAAATAAACGATTAGTTATGGGTGTGAAGTGGTTAAGTAAGGATGGCAAGGGAGGTTCTCATGAAAGAACTGATTCAGTTGGCAAAACTCCTGCAAGAAGCCAGTGTTTTGTTTACCACGATTTCTGAGCAAGAGCTGGATACAAGCGATGTAACTTGGCAACAGGTCTTGATTCTGGAGCAGCTTGGAAATGGGCCAAAAACGATGGGGGACATAAGTAAGACTGTCGGTCTTTCATACAGCACAACTTCCGGTCTCATTAATCGGTTGGAGCAGGAAAAACTGGTACGCAGGTTCCGAGACCAATCAGATCGACGAGTTGTGTGGGTGTCACTGACAGAGCGTGTATACCAACAGCGAGATGTGAAATGGGGAAATTCACAAACCGTTTAAAAATGGTTTGTTTCATCCCTTGATATTTCGTTAAACGAAATGCTACTACGAGGTTCACCTTATTCATTTCGTCATGCGAACTATTACTCACAAAGAATTAGCAGATATATAAAGAAGAGGTGAGTGGATTGAATCTTTCTGAACTATCGATTAAACGCCCGGTCACCATGATTATGTTGACTCTGGCCATGATGATTTTTGGTTTCGTTTCACTGCCTCGCTTGTCGATTGATCTCATGCCGGATCTTAACTTCCCGGTTGCTGTCGTGGTTACATCCGTTGACGGCGGATCTCCGAGTGAGGTAGAAAAACTGGTAACGAAGCCGATCGAAGACGCACTTGCAACGGTATCCGATTTAGATAGTATACAATCGGTATCGATGGAAGGCGCTTCGCAGGTTATCCTCATGTTTAACTGGGGGACAGACCTTGATCAGGCGACTCTCGACATGCGGGAGAAGGTAGATCAGGTTCGTGGCTCTTTGCCTGACTCAGCTAGAGCGCCACGCGTACTGCGCATTGACCCGAACAGTACACCGATCATTGAGTTTGCGGTGACGGGTGAGCAAGATATCAACAAATTGAAAAAGATGGCAGAGGATATGATCCAATCACGCCTGGAGCGTATTGATGGTGTCGCATCTGCTTCCATCAGCGGCGGACAAAGCCGGATCATCGATGTTACAGTCGACCCAGCCAAACTAGCGGCGTACGGACTGTCACTTGACCAAGTTCAGCAAGCCCTCCAAACCAGCAACATGTCAGGTTCCGGTGGAGCGGTACGCGAGGGTGACGCCAAGCTCAACATCCGTGTACAAGGTGAGTTTGCTGATGTCGAACAAATCGCGCTGACACCAATCTCTGTCGGTGGAAACTCCATCAGGCTCAGCGATATTGCCGAAGTAAAAGACACGCATCAAGATGTAACGCAAATGAGTTACGTAAATGGAACACCTAGCTTGGGGATTAAAGTGACAAAAGCTTCAGGCGGAAATACCATTGAGGTAGCAGATGACGTAAAAGCTGAGCTGGAGAAAATCAAAAGCGAGCTGCCAGAAGGCGTAGAAATCATTACGACTCTGGATACATCCATCTACATTAAGGATTCCGTTTACACCACCGCTGAACATGCCCTGTTGGGTGGCGGTATCGGTATGATCTTGCTGTTCTTCTTCTTGGGCAGCTTGCGATCCATGGTCATTGCGGTCATCGTTCTTCCAGTATCGATCGTTGCTACGTTCTTGCTGATGTACATGACTGGACAGACGATCAACCTGATTTCCCTCTCCGGTTTGACATTGGGATTAGGATCATTGATTGACTTTGCAGTTGTTATGCTCGAGAATGTTTTCCGCCATCGAGAACAGGGAAAAGGCATGATGGAAGCCGCCTTGGATGGTTCCAAAGAAGTAGGAACGGCAGTTATGGCTTCGGCTTTGGCGCAAATTTGCGTATTCTTGCCGATTGCCCTCACAGAAGGTATTGCCTCTGAGTTGTTTGGACCACTTGCATTGACGGTTGTTTACTCACATATTGCGGCGCTTGTATTCTCTATTTTGCTCGTGCCGATGCTGAGTTCGAGAATTTTGAACAAAATTCCGTCGCATACACATCATGAGAACTATCGTGGAATCAATCCTGTTACGTGGTTTAACATTGGATTTAGCAAAGTAGAAAAAGGCTACCAAAGATTGTTAAAATGGTCATTGGGCCATCGTAAAACGGTCATGATTTCTTCGGTGGTTATGATGGTGGGCTCTCTCGCATTAACTCCATTGATCGGGGCAGAGTTTATCCCGGCCATGGACCAAGGTCAAGTAAATGTCTCCATCAAAATGCCAAATGGTACCGTTCTGGCTGAAACTGAAAAAGTTACCCGACAAGTAGAAGAAATTGTCAACACGGTTCCGGAGAAGAAAATTGTTGCGACTTCGGTTGGTAGCAATGCATCACCGATAGCGAGCACCTTGTCATCCAATCAGGGAACGATCAGCCTGATGCTGGTAGATCTCGACCAGCGCACACGTTCCTCCAATGAAGTTGTAATGGATCTCCAGGAAAAGCTGAAAGATATTGCTGGACCTGAAATCAAGGTAAGCGCACCATCTGGTATGACTACAGGTTCCCCAATCCAACTAAAGGTTAGCGGGGATGATCTGGCCGTATTGAAAGACATTAGTGGTATCATTAAAGGTGAAATTGAGAAGGTAGCTGGTACGAGTAACGTAACAACCAGCTTGGAAGAATCAAGACAAGAGCTGGAAGTGAAGATCGATGCTGGGAAAGCGAGCTTGTACGGCTTGACGACTGGACAAATTCTCTCCAGTGTTCGCACTTCCTTCCAAGGTCAAACGGTAACGTATTATCGTACAGGTGATGACGAGATTGACGTCAACCTCAAGCTGCCGAAAGAGTTTCAGGAAGATATAAACTTCTTGAACAATATGCGTATTTCCGCTCCAGGTGGAGCACAGATCGCGCTGACCTCAGTTGCGACTATCAGTAAAGTAGACGTGCCGGTTTCGATTAACCGTGCCAACTCCAGCCGTGAAGTTCAAGTAACGAGTGATTTGGCAGGGCGTGACCTGAGCTCTGTCACACGGGAAGTGCAAGAGAAAATCTCGAAACTGAATCTCCCAGACGGCTACACAGTCGATTTTGGCGGGCAAAGTGAAGAAATGATGGAATCATTCACTAGCCTTGCTCTCGCGATTGTACTGTCAGTTGTGCTTCTCTATATGGTAATGGCAGCGCAGTTTGAATCGCTCTACACCCCATTTATCATCATGTTCTCCGTGCCACCGACCGTTACAGGCGTTCTGCTTGGACTATTGGCGACAGGCACAACGATCAGCGTTGGGGTTTTGATCGGGTACATTTTGTTGATCGGTCTGGTCGTGAACAACGCGATTGTATTGATCGACTACGTGAACCAATTGCGTGCAAAAGGCATGGAGCTGTATGATGCGATCCTGCATGCTGGACCGATTCGTCTTCGTCCGATTTTGATGACGACACTCACCACCATTCTGGCGATTGGACCGCTCGCATTCTCTGGCGGTGCCGGATCTGAGACGAATGCACCAATGGCCGTGACGGTTATTTTCGGTCTCGGATTCTCTACACTGATTACACTGGTTCTGGTTCCTGTCGTTGCTTCCTGGTTTGATGATTTAGGGAAAAAGAGACGCTTGAAGAAAAAGTTGAAACTCGAAAAGAAACTTGCTAAGAAACAAAAGACAATCAATCCCGCTTTGGAATCGTAAGACGTTTGTGGGAAGAGGAGGGACATACATGAAACTAAATAAAAAACCCGTCATTTTGGCACTACTGGCCATCTCGCTAGTGGCAGGGTGCTCCAGCCCGCAAGCGGAAACGCCGCCTACGGAAACAGTGGAAGCGTCAACCCCTGTACAGATTGAAACTGTTGCAACGGGAACGGTGGTATCCGATTCTGGTCTCACGGCAAAGCTGGCACCGAGTGAGGAAGTGCAAGTCTCCCCGAAAATGGGTGGGAAAATTTCTTCCCTGCCAGTGAAACTGGGCCAATACGTGACAAAAGGTCAAGTATTGTTCAAGCTCGATGAAAAAGATCTGGTGAACAGTGTCAAACAAGCAGAAGCAGCCTACAACGTATCAAAAGCGAGCTTAAACCAAGCAGGCAGCAGCTCTGATCAAGGCTTGGTTCAAGCGAAAAATAGCCTGAAGCAGGCAGAAACCGCACTTCAGGATGCGAAAGTAAACCAGCAGCGGATGCAACAGCTCTTTTCACAAGGAGCGATTTCCGCTCAGCAGATGGAGCAGGCAAATTCTCAACTGACAACGGCACAGACCTCTTATGATAACGCGCAGCAGGGAGTGCAATCTGCGGGACAAAAAACAAGTGTGCAAGTTTCCGAAGCCTCTGTACAGCAAGCGCAAGTAAGTCTGCAAAATGCTCGTGAGCAATTAGCGAATGCGACTGTGACGTCTCCGATCAATGGATATATTTCCAGCGTAAGCGGCGCAGTTGGTCAAATGGCAGGTCAGCAGCCGGTTGTAGTTGTCGTTAACACGAATCCACTTCTGGTAAAAGCGAATCTGTCAGAAGCAGACATCACAAAAATAAAAGTAGGAACTACCGTAAAAGTAAACGTACAATCGACAGGAAAAACGATTGATGCCAAAGTAACGGCGATGAGTCCTGTAATGGATACGCAACTCAAGGCATATCCAGTGGAGATTACGATTCCAAACCCATCCAATGAGCTGAAGTCCGATATGGTAGTGAATGTAACCTTCCCAACGGTTGGGGAAAGTGGAGCAAAATCGATCGTGGTAACGCGCGGTGCGGTCTTTGATCGCGATGGTAAACAGTATGTATTTAAGCTGGAAGGTGACATTGCAAAACAAGTCGAGGTCACTACAGGGAAATCCTCTAGTGATACGATCGAAATTTTGAAAGGCTTGTCTGCCGGCGATAAGATCGTGGTAAAAGGGCAAACACTGCTTCAAGATGGCGGCAAAGTCACTATTCAGTAAAAAAGAATAGCAGAGAAGGGGCGGAGTACATCCGCCTCTTTTTTGTGTACAATGGAAGTATTCGTCTCACTATTCCAAAAGGGGGTGTATTCCTTTGTGCTTCCGCAAACCACAGTCTGGTGATTATCCTGCGCAGTTTGAAACCTATATCAAAATCGCACCTGAAGGGAATCTGAATGAGTTGCTTTGCGCTCAGGAGGAAGAAATACTTGCATGCTTTCGATCTTGCGGGGAGGAACAGAGCATGTTCCGTTATCAGGAAGATAAATGGAGTGGAAAGGAAGTTCTCGGCCATATTATGGATACAGAGCGAATCATGGGCTATCGCTTGCTGTGTGCTTCCCGCGGAGATAAGACACCCTTGCCTAGGCATCAGGACATGTACGTCAGTCGTACGAATTTTGACCGTCGACCGCTTGTTGATCTTCTCGAGGAGTATCGGACTGTGCGCTCTTCTACTCGAGCACTGGTAAAAGGGCTTACAGAAGAAGAGTTGAGTCGTTCGGGCGTGATTATTCAGGACAAGACAACTGCAACTGCACTCGTCTATTTTATCCTTGGGCATGCTGCTCATCATCTACATGTCTTCCGAGAAAGATACATGTCACATTTGTCACAAATCTGATCTATTTTCTAAAGTGGACTAGATCTATCCATCCAATTGTTACGTTTTGTGCTGAGTTTTAAGACATAATGAATATTATGTAAAGTAAATTGTCACGGTTTTAAGACAAAGTGTCATTGCTACTTTTGAAGGGGGAAAAGATTCGATACAATGAGAAGATAGTGGATAAAATACCCACCGGAGGTACATATGACTGGCGATATTACTGTGTTTTTGGCTTTTGCAGCAGGTTTTCTCTCTTTTATTTCCCCTTGCTGCCTGCCGCTTTATCCTTCCTTTTTGTCTTACATAACTGGGGTTACGGTTGATGAAGTGAAGAAAGGGAGAGCTGTTTTTCGCAAGCAAGCCTTCTTGCATACCTTTTTCTTCATAGTCGGGTTTTCGATCATTTTCGTTGCGCTCGGGCTGTCTACATCTTGGATCGGAAGCTTGTTCACTGACCAACAGGACTTGATTCGTCAACTGGGCGGTATTTTGCTTGCTATCATTGGTTTGGTTATGCTTGGCGTGTTTAAAATGGATTGGATGATGCGTTCTTTTAAAATCGATTTAAAATCGAGGCCATTGGGGTATACTGGGTCCATACTGGTGGGAATGACGTATGCAGCTGGATGGACACCTTGTGTGGGACCTATTCTTTCTGGCATTATCGTCATGGGTGTTTCCAATCCTGCAAGCGCCTTGGCCTACACATTGGCGTATACGCTCGGATTCGCCATTCCATTTTTTGTCATGACGTTCTTCATCAGTAAGGTGAACGCGATTGTGAAGTATTCCGACATGTTTATGAAAATCGGAGGAGCCATTATGATTTTGTTTGGTATTCTTCTGTATACAGATAAACTGACGGATATTACACGCGTTCTTATTCAAATGTACGGAGGCTTTACGGGATTCTAACTCAGTAGGGCAGAGGTGACAAAATGAAAAAGCTGTTGCTCGCGGTGCTCGTATTATTGGGGGTCGGACTTGCTGTTTGGGAAAAGCCTCAAGAAACGGCCGCAATCGTAGCAGAGGTTCAAAAACCGGAAGTTGGCTTTGCGGCTCCTCATTTTACACTGACAGGACTAGACCAGCAGACGTACAAGGTAGAAGGAAAAAGGGCAAAACCAGTAGTCTTGAACTTTTGGGCTTCCTGGTGTGGACCATGCAAGCTGGAGGCGCCAGATTTACAAAAAGTCTACGAAAAATATGGTGGACAGGTTGATCTCTATGGCGTGAACGTCACGAGCAATGACAGCCCGGAAACAGCTATGGCCTTTGTCACTACCTACAAGCTGACATTTCCGATACCAATGGACGTAGCTGGTACTGTGTCGAACCGTTACAAGGTGATGGCATTTCCAACTACTTACTTGATTGACACAGATGGAATTGTACGAAAGAAGATAATCGGAATGGTTGATGCTCCTACACTGGAGCTAGAACTGCGCCAGTTGCTAAGTCCAAAGCCATAGGGAAGGCTCATAAGTCGCTTGGAGAGAATTCTCCGGCGACTTTTTCTATTTGTAGACACGTATGACAAGGCCCATTTTGCAAGTGAATATCTTGATTTTGTATGTTTGCCTAAAGAGCGGGGTTGTTCTCCTTCATAGACTGGAGTGATCTAGGGCAAAGGGAGGAAAACGGATGGCCAAGGGCAAAAAGATCAAAAAGAAGAATTCGCGACAGCACCCCAATCAAGTACAGTTGAAAATCGTAACGTCCCATACATGTCAAGTATGCAAGCAGCAATGTGCACGAGGGTTGGCATATCTGGAACAGATGTCCCAGCCCGGCGCGATCGGCTTAGGTGTACCATGCATCCTCACTAAGCAAAAGCCATAGCTCGTCCTTTTCCATGTGCGGAATATTGGGTTTATGAGAGAGAGTCCCTTCGTGTGGCTCTTTTTTCATTTTTTATGAGGAGTTGAGAGGTGAGTAAATGGGTCAAAAGTGGTTCAGTAGAGCCAACATGTCACAAAGTACTTGATGACGATGTGTAACTGGTGGGGATGACAGCCATGTGACTGATAACCAAGAAAAGATTGGGCTTTCTCTGCCCCCAAAATTCGAGCCAGGAAAAGGCTGGTCTTATTCAAATACGTGATACTGGGGATGCTTATTTGGCAAATAGGCAAGAATGCAGACCAAATAAACGACTTTTTCATCTAGTGGGATTCGTAAACTCCTAATTTCATCTGCTGCCTAGCAAGCTAATGTCATTTTAATCAATGATGTTAGCTTGTTATTTAAAGGCTTCAGAGTACCAGACTTGTATGCTGGCAGGTTTAACGGCTGTGTATTATACTGAAGGGACTGATAAAAGCAAGGGAAAGGGGCAAAAATGACATGCGTCCATTACAAATATCACCAGAGACGGCTGTCAAGCTGTCGGAAGCTCTTCAGGTACCTTTGGAGCGTCTCATGCACATGCCACAGCATATCTTGTTGCAAAAAATGATGGAGCTGGCTAATCAAGAGAAGGAAGCAAACGAAGCAGCAAATAAAAACCAAGAATAGGCGAGCGATACAAAAGGAGGAGAAAAGATGGGGGCAAACGTAGCACATAAATTCCGTACGGGGCTCAAGCCACAGGCGTTTGTGGAAAGCATGACAAAGAATCAGGATACATACCAAAATTGGTCGGATGCATTTTCATGGACGGATGAACAAGACCGTGCGTTTTTTGCTTCGCTCCAGCATCGTGATGACCTCAGATGCTTGATTTTGGCTGCGGACTGGTGTGGCGACGTCGTTCGCAACTTGCCAGTCGTCTTGCATGCTTTGAAAGAAACAGACATGCCCGTGGAAATTATGGTGATGGAAGAACACCTCGATCTCATGGATGAGTTTCTCACGATGGGCGGTCGGGCGATCCCTGTTGTTATTTTTGCGGACACAGGCGGGCATGTTCTGGCAAAATGGGGACCGAGACCGAAGCATGTCCAAGCTGTCATGACGGCGTTTAAACAGCAAAACCCGGATCGAAACGCCCCAGATTATGAAGACAAGATCAAAGTGGCACGTGCCGAAATGCTCGAGCAATATGGAGAAGGTACTGGCTACCAGCAAGTGATTGTCAAAGAACTGAGAGAGCTACTTTCCTCGATCTAATCTATCACATCAATAACAGGGCGGAGTCACGGCTCCGTCCATTTTCATGCAGAAGGGCTGAATAACATGTATTACTACGGGAATGAAACCATTATGTCCTTGGAGCAGGTGCTTCGTTTAAAGGCATCGGAAGTTCGAATTCTGGAGTGGGTACGTACCTACGAGTTTTTAGAAAACAGCTATGGAATAGATGAAGCCGTTCCCTACTTCTTGGAGATAAAATGCGAAGAAGAGCAAGTGAAGATTCGTAAAAACCGCATACTTGACTTCCCGGAATACTCCTGTGAGGAAGAAGCAATATTTCAAGAAGTAGACGAGGCACTGCGCGTCTTCCACGAGTGGGCACAGGAGATTTTGGCGAAAAAAGAGAGTCAATCCAAATAAATATATTGACGTCAAACAAAGTTCATGGTAAATTAATAAATGTCGCTTCTGGTTGAAGAAAGTAAACGCAGAAGAAAGACAGCACATATTGTGGGGAGATAGTGAAGTGGCTAAACACGGCAGACTGTAAATCTGCTCCCTCCGGGTTCGGCGGTTCGAATCCGTCTCTCCCCACCATTGATTTTATATTGATGATGTGCTATTTTTTCATAGTTTCACATGCCGGTGTGGCGGAATGGCAGACGCGCGCGACTCAAAATCGTGAGGGAAACCGTGGGGGTTCAAGTCCCTTCACCGGCACCATATTAAAAACGAATGCACACTAACCATGATGTTTACAGACACATGGAAGGTGTGCTTTTTTCATATACGGAAAACAATTCAAACAGCGGCGAGTCTAAGACTTGATTTTTAGGTCTTAGGTCGCCGCTGTTTCATTTTCGGGGAACGAAAATAGCTGGCTTAAAAGTTCAATTCTGCAATCGTCTCGCCAAACAGAACCATGCCATTTTTTTGAAATCCGAGTGAAGCGTAAAGGTTTTCGGCTGCGACATTGGCTGGAGCATAACCAATGACAATTTTTTGACAATCGTCTTTTGCTTTCAGTATATCAATGACTTGCGAAATCGCAGCACGTCCGTAGCCTTGGCGTTGATAGTTGGCATCAACTAAGAGTCTGTAAATCCAGTAGTTTCCATCGTCAGGGTCAAGCCCATACATGACAAAGCCAACCATCGTGTCCTCATGGTATATGGCCAAAGGGACAAATGTAGTTTGAAACTTTGCTTCGGCTATGGAGTAGAGGTTCGGGGCAACAAACTCACTCTGTTCAGGAGTAGGTTCCAGTTCAATACACTCTTCCCAGTTTTCCAGGGTTACTTCACGAAGTGTCACAGACATCTAATCACATTCATCCTTCCAGGGGGTGTTTTTGCCAATATATTACATTTTATCCTACGTGAAAAGACAGCCAAAATCAATAGCGTGCACAAAATTTTTTCCATTCTATGCAGCGCTAGAAAATGGAAAAAAGAGATGGAATTCATCTAATTTTCAGAAATAACATTTAATGGAAAATTCATTTGACACTATAGAAGAGTCATCGATATAGTTGGGATGGAAGTATTTGTAATCAATTAGATTTTTTGCCATATCCGAATTGTGATTACATCTGCACAATTCCGAAAGGGGGGAAATGCATTGCATCAGGATAAGAAGCAATGGAATGGCGGATATCCTTTAAGTCATCCACAAAAGCGTATCTGGTATACGGAAAAATTACATCCACAGCTTCCTGTCCATACGTTAGGGGGGATGGTGCGGGTTCAAGGAAAAGTGAAACTGGATGTACTTGAAGCGGCCATTCACCTGTTCATTCAAAAGAACGATGCTTTGCGACTCAACTATCAGGAAGAAGAGACAGTCCTTCAGTTTGTTGGGGAGTATGAACCGCAGCCATTGCAGGTATTTGATTTCAGACAAGAACCGAATGCCCCTGATCGGTGCAGACAATTCCTGCAAGCTTTGTTTGCAAAACCATTTTCGATCGGACAGGAGCCTCTATTCTACTTTTGTCTGATTCAACTGAGTGACGAAGAAGCGGGATATTTTGTAAAGTTTCATCATTTGATTGCTGATGGTTGGTCCATCTCCATTATGACAGAACAAATTGCTCACTATTATGACACGTTGTTAGCAGGCGGTACCGTTCATGTAGGAGATGAACACGCGTATCAAGCTTTTGTCGACAGGGAGCATGCCTATTCTCAGTCTGAGAGATTTGAAAAGGACAAGAGATATTGGCGGGACAAGTTTCAGAGCTTGCCTGTGATCACGACATTAGCAAAGGCAACAGATACGACCGAGGGCAAGCGCAAAGTCTATGCATTCAACCGTGAAGATTCGACAAGAATACGCCAATTTGCAGACCAGATGAAATGCTCGCTAAATTCCTTGTTTGTGGCTCTCGTCAGTCTTTACCTTCAGCGTTGTACGAGGCAAGAAGAGATCGTGATTGGTACGCCGCTGTTAAATCGTTCAGGCAAAGTGGAGCGCAAAATATTCGGGATGTTCACCAGCACTATGCCATTTCGTCTGGCAGTTCCGATGGAAATGGATGCCTTCGATTATGTTAAACATGTCAACAGGGAATTGACTTCCTGTTTTTTTCATCAGAAATATCCGTACGATTTGCTGGCTCAAGAATTGGAATTGAAGAAACATGGCTATGACAGCCTGTTTCAGATTTGTGTAAATTATTACAGCACGCAGCTGCCCTTCACCATTGGTGGGTATCCCGTGACGAATGAGGAGTTTTACAACGGTCACCAGTTGTATTCGCTCCAAGTAATTATCAGGGAATGGGCTACAGATGAACGATTGACGCTGGAAATGGATTATAAGATCGCCGAGTACACGGAAAATGATGTTGATCGAATAGCGGATCATCTCGTAAGGCTGCTCAATCAAATGATCGCGAATCCAGAAGTACCACTGTCCAATCTGAACTTCCTTGCTGACGAAGAGTTGGCACTACAGCTCAAAACGTGGAACGATACAGCTGCTTCCTATTCCAGCGAGAAGACGGTTGTCCAGTTGTTTGAAGAGCAAGTTAAACGCTCGCCACAGGGAGTTGCATTGGAGTCAGAGGGGCGCATGCTGACATTCCAGGAACTGCATGATCAAGTAAATCGACTCTCTCAGTCGTTGCGTAACCGAGGAGTTGGCCCTGGCGTTATTGTTGCGCTTCTGGCAGATCATTCGCCAGAGATGATCATCGGGCTGTTGGCCGTGCTAAAAGCAGGCGGGGCTTACCTTCCGATTGACCCTCAACTCCCTTCTCAGCGCATCGAATATCTGCTATCTGATTCTGGAGCGGACCTGTTGCTTCGACACACCTCGCGAACAGAGGTTATTTCGTGGTCCAAAGTAATCCTGGAGCTCAGTGATTCGTCCTTGTATCTAAATGATGGGGCAATCCTGGAATCGGTTAATCAGCCAGAGGATTTGGCCTATGTTATTTATACCTCAGGCTCTACCGGAAATCCGAAGGGAGTCATGGTTTCTCATCGAGGGTTAGTCAACTATATTTCGTGGGCAAAAGACCGTTATCTCTCCTGTCCTGAAGAAGCGTTTGCTTTTTATTCCTCACTGGCATTTGATTTGACGGTTACGTCCATTTTTTGCCCGTTGGTAAAGGGAAATCGGATGGTTATCTATCCGAACTCTGATTCAGAGTTTGTGTTATCGCGCATCTTTAGCGATGGACGCTCCCATGTCGTAAAGCTAACACCTGCCCATCTGTTTTTGCTGCAAGAAATCGCTTTGCCTTCTACTACAGTAAAGAGAGTGATTGTGGGCGGCGAGGACTTGAAGGTGAGTCTGGCTGAGGCGATTCATGCGAAATGGAACGGACAAATCGAAATTCTCAATGAGTATGGCCCTACCGAGACAGTAGTCGGGTGCATGATCTATCAATACGATCCAGAGATCGATGTTGAGGGATCTGTACCGATTGGACATCCGATCAGTAACGTGCAGCTCTACATTTTGGATTCATATGGGAAACCAATCCCGATCGGATCGACAGGAGAGCTTTTCATCTCGGGAGATAGTGTGGCACGGGGGTATCTTAACCGCGAGGAATTGACGCAAGAGCGTTTCCTACCCGATCCGTTTTCGCCAGGAAAAGTGATGTACAAGACGGGCGATCTGGTCCGCTATCGGCCAAATGGAGTCATGGAGTATCTGGGACGGGCTGACTATCAGGTGAAGATTCATGGTTACCGCATTGAATTGGGTGAAATTGAACAGCAGCTACTTGGTCATTCTTCTGTGCGTGAGGCAGTGGTGATCGATCGCATGGATACGTGGGGGCGTAAGTACCTTTGTGCTTATTTGATCACGGAAGCATCTTTCCGGGAAAAAGAGCTCCGCGAAGAGCTAGCAAGTCGATTGCCCGCCTACATGATCCCGTCGCAAATCGTGCAGCTTGAACAGTTTCCGCTGACCTCAAATGGCAAGGTAGATCGAAAACAGCTTCCCGAACCTGTCATGGAGCGAAAAGGTGCGGAGGATGAAACCAGTCCTCGTGACGAGTTTGACAAGCTATTGGTAGAAGTGTATGAGGACGTGCTTGGTCGTTCACCATTTGGTCTACATGACCCGTTTTCCCAACTAGGGGGGGATTCGATCAAGGCGATTCAGGTTTCCTATCGATTGCATCAGCGAGGAATCAAGATTCCGGTGAGAGACATCTTGATTTATGACACGATTACAGAACTAAAAGCGAGAAGTGACTGGAGCTGGGGAGTGGAACAGATCTCACAAGAGCCGTGTACTGGCGAGTTGCCGTCATCTCCCATCGTTTCTTGGTTTCTGTCCCAACAGTTCCGCAATGCTGATCATTGGAACCAGTCGTTGCTCCTTGAAAGCAAAGAAAAAGTAACGCTGGAGGAGTTTGAAGCGAGTCTATCTGCACTGGTTAACCATCACGATTGTTTGCGACTCAATTACTCTGCAAAAGAGGGGAAGCTCTTTTACAATGAGAGCCACCTTACCAGCCGAGTGTCAGTGTCTTGCGTCGACCTTGCTTCCTTACCGCAGGAAGAACAGGAGAGTAAAATGCTTGAGGCGATGGGAGCTTGCGCTGTGAGCTTCAAGCTGGAAGAATCTTTGCTGTTTACCGGTTGTCTCTTTGAATTAGGTCCCGATCGACCTCAGCGATTGTTTCTGACGGCCCATCATCTGGTTGTGGACGGTGTCTCCTGGAGGATTCTCCTGGAAGATTTGATGAGTGCCTTGTCCAGTCTTAAACGGAATGAGCCGATCGTCTTGCCGGATAAAACACATTCGATGCAAGCTTGGATAAAGGAAGTCGCCGCCTTTTACCAGTCGGATCAGGCAATCAAAGAAAAAGCATTTTGGGACATGTTTTCCATCCCGGAAGACAAACTTCCTACGGATTACGATTTTGGCGAAGACTTGGTAGAATACAGCGCTACATCTACACGCACACTTTCAGCCGAGATAACGTCGCGACTGTTGACAACGGCCAACCGAATGTTCAACACAGGTCCCCAAGACCTATTGGTTGCAGCACTTACCCGGACATTGTGTGATGTGTTTGAAAGGGAGCGTCTCTTGCTGGTAATGGAGTCGCATGGGCGTGAGTCTGCTATTCATACGATGAACGTAACCAGAACAGTAGGATGGTTTACCAGCATGTATCCTGTTCTTTTCGAAACGAATCCATCCAATCGGACTGATCACCTAAAAGCAGTTAAGGAGAAATTGCGTCAGATTCCGATGGGAGGGCTTGGGTTTGGTTGGCTAAAGCCTCATCTGCTCACGGCAGAGGAAAAGTCCCATGTTCGATTCAATTATCTGGGAACCGTTGATAATCAACTGAGTGATGATCTGGTTCTCATGGGAGGAAACTTGGCTGTTGATGCCGGAGTGGGTAATCATTTGACAGCACTGCTTGACGTGGCTGCTCTCATTCGTCAAGGAGAACTCCAGGTTTCTGTTACGTACAGCTTGCGAAAGTATCGCGAGGAGACCATGGAGAAGTTACTCGAGTTGTTTTTCCATGAATTAGAGCAGCTCATAGATCATTGTTGCCGACAGGACGTCCCAGAATTTACTCCATCGGATTTCGAAGATGTGGAATTGACACAAAAAGAACTGGATTTGCTGTTTGGTTAACAAGCGAATCACATGGTTGACCAAGTGTTCGAGAAAGCAAAGATGACCAGTGTTTATGAATGAACGGGAGGGATTACATTGAGTGTTAAGGTATTAATGGGAAAAAAAGGATTTGAGGAGTTCGCAACAATTGTCGGCTTTACAGAAGCAGAGAAGGAAGAACGCGGTGCATTACTGGAGCAGTCTTATATGCCATTTAAGGTGACTCGCTATTATGCCGAGTTGATTGCGAGTCAATCAGAGCCTTATCGTACCCAGATGATCAATATCGTGCTTCCGCCACCGGGAGAGAAACCCTATAAAGGGCGCTTTGATCCGTATGGCAACAAGTCGTACCGTCAGGATGAAACAGCTTTCCTGCAACACAAGTACAAAAAGACATTGTTGCTTCACATCGACGACTTTTGTATTGCCAACTGCCAGTTCTGCTATAAAGTGAACGAAATCCGCCATGAAGATATTGGATATACCAATATTATGGAAAAAGCAGAAAGGGCAGTGCAGTATTTGGAAGCTCATCCGTACATCGATAATGTCCTCTTTACTGGCGGAGATCCAGCTTCCTTCCGTAAAAGCTCTGACTTAATCAAGCTGATTAGCACTCTTTTAAGTGTAAAGAGTATTCGACTCGTTCGTTTTGCAACCAAGGCTTTGGCCTATGATCCGGCTCGTTTTCTTGATGGAGAGCTGCTTGCGTTTTTTGACCAAGTTAGACAGACACCCGGCAAGCAGGTAAGTGTGATTTCCCAGTTCAACCATCCCGGGGAAATTAGCGACGTTTCGATCCAAGCAACACAAGCGCTGCTATCTGTCGGTGTACAGATTCGCGGACAGCCTGCCATTATTCGCGGAGTAAACGATTCTGTCGAAACCTTGATCGACTTGCAACGGAAGTTTCTCGATAATCGAATCATTTCGTATTATTTGACAGTGTTTATGCCAGTCAGGGGAGTCGAGCAGTATGCCATTCCACTGGACGAGGCGTTCCGGAATGTGGCCGAGTCCAAACGCAATCTGGGTGGCTTGGAGAAAAAAGGGGTACTCCTTACTTCGCACGACTTTGGAAAATTAGAGATTTGTGGTTTTTATCCGACAGCTGAGCGTCCTGAAAAAATTGTTTTGAAATGGCATCAAGCGGTCGGACCAGACTATCTTCCAGAGCGGTTGAAGGAATTAATCCCAACCCGTTCAGAAGACCTGATGATTTTGGACTACAAGCAGGGAGAGATGTATTGTCTCGACCATGTGTTCAAACACAATGGTTTGCCGTACGTGGATGCAGATGGGGAGATCGTGGAAAACCTGCCGAGTGAAGCTGTTCGGTAAGGGAGTCAGGAGAGAAAAATTGTGATGAACAAGATCGACAAAAACAATATAGCTGACATTTTGCCGTTAAGTCCAACGCAGGAGGGCATGCTGTTTTACTACCGACTCCAAAAGGATTCCAATTTGTATTTCGAACAGCATCGGCTAACCCTTCGTGGCAAGTTTCAGCTGGATTTGTTTACGCAGGCTGTTACGATGGCGTTTGAGGCCAATGAAATGCTTCGTACGGTTTTTCGCTGGGAGGGGCTTCAAGCCCCTGTCCAGCTGATTCTCAAGCAAAAGACATTGGAGATTCCTTATTTCGATTGGTGCGAGTTACCATCTGGAGCGCGGGAAAGAAAACTGTCTGTCTTGTTGTCACAGGACAAGCAAACACCCTTCACGCTTGAGTTGGGCAATACCATTCGCATTCAAGTAGTAAGGATGGAGTTGTATCGTTATGAAGTCATATGGTCATTTCATCACATACTCATGGACGGATGGAGTTCCGGCATTCTCCTAAGAGAGATATTTACAGCATATGGACAATTGTGCTCGGGGCTGTCCCCTGCGATCAAACAGAAGGCGAAATACAAGGAGTATCTGCGTTTCCTCAAAGAAGCATCGAAAGAACAATCGTTATCGTATTGGAAAGATTCCTTACAAGGAATTAGCTCTCCTACACCGCTTCCCTATATGCGGGATCGTAACGAAGAGCCGCGGTATTCTTCTTATCATCTTCGGCTCAGTCAAACGCTATCGAAGACATTGGAGGAAACATCCAAGCGTTACCGTGTGACAATCAGCACACTGTTGCAAGCCGCATGGGGTATTTTGCTGCAAAAATACAGCGATACGCGGGATGCTCTTTTTGAAGTGGCGTACGCCGGACGTCCTGCCCATCTCATTGGAGTAGAGGATATCGTCGGCCTCTTCATCAAGACGTATCCGCTCCGGGTCAAACGGACAGAAACGACAACAGTCAAAGATCTACTGGGTGTCATGATGGAAGAACAGCACCAGATGGCCCCGCATTTGTACGTGCCAGCAGTTGAGTTGAAAAACTGCTCAGAGATGGACGCACAAACCCCTTTGGCGCACAGTTTGTTCGTTTTCCAAAACTATCCGATCGACAAGACGCTGGCCGGATTGGAACTTGACTTCGAGCTGGAGAATATCACTTCACATGAAACAACCGATTATCCAATGGTGCTGGAAGTATCACCAGGTGATGAATGGACAGTCCATGTCAACTACCAGGCATGGAAGTTTCAAGCGAAGGAAATCGAACGCCTGGCGCTTCATTATCTGAGCCTTCTCGAGCAGATTGCGGCTGATCCGGATCAAGAGATTCGTGATCTTACTTTGCTCAGTGATCATGAGCGGCACGAGATGATCGAGGAACAGATGAAGGTCGTGCCAGTTCCGAGTAACTACTGCGTGCACGAGTTGATTGATCAAGCGGCAGAAAAAACACCGGATGCAGTTGCGCTTGTACAAGGAAAGCAGACTGTGACCTACAAGGAGTTACAAGAGCAAGCCAATCGCCTGTCTTGGGCTCTGCAAAAGGAGGTGACAGATGCAGGTCGACCGATAGTTATCATGTGTGATCGTTCCCCTGAAATGATTACTGCACTGCTAGCTATCCTCAAAACTGGGTGTTACTATGTCCCGCTTGATCCAGACTTGCCGAAAGCGCGAATCGAACAGATCGTAAACCAGATTCAGCCTAGTCTGATTGTGACAGAGGGTAGCTATCTGGAACTCGTCGCTGACTTGCAAACAAGGGTGTTTCGTCTGGATGAACCAACATGCTGGGCGCAGGAGTTAATTCAAACACCACAGCGAAAAACGGTACCTTCGAGTACTGCGTATGCCATCTTTACTTCTGGTTCGACAGGTACACCAAAAGGTGTGCGTGTAAAGCATGATCAATTAATCAACGCTCTTTGGTGGCACATTGAGTTTGTCGGGTTCGGAGAGCAGACGAGAACGTTGCAGATCGCCACGTTGACTTTTGACGCATCTGTTGTCGAGATATTCTGCACACTGATCAGCGGCGGTACCCTTTGCTTATTGCAGCGACATGAAAACAAGTCTCCGCAAAAGCTCGCCGCTGCCATCGAGAGCCAACAGGCAAACGTGATACTCGTCGTCCCTACGATGTATCACGCTTTGCTTGACCACGTGACTGATGGCTCGATGAATTCGATTCAAAAAGTGTTGTGTACAGGAGAGATGTTGTCTTCTTCGTTAGTGGAGCGACATGCAGCCTTGCTACCTCAAGCGCAGATGTACAACTTGTATGGCCCAACGGAAAATAGTATCTCAGCATCTGGGTATTGTGTACCGCGACAAGGGCCTTTTGAAAACCCGCTTCCGATTGGACATCCGAGTTACAACGTTCGTGTCTTTCTTCTGGACCAAGATTTTCATCTGTTGCCCAAAGGGGTAATAGGGGAAATGTACGTAGGCGGGATGGGAGTAACGGAAGGTTACATCGCTGATGAGGAAAGAACCAAAGCGTCCTATATCCTGACCCCGTTTGGCAGGCTTTATCGTACAGGAGACTTGGCCTGCTGGACGGATGAAGGGCATCTGCAATATTTTGGTCGTAAGGATTTTCAGATCAAGATTCGTGGCAACCGCGTTGAGTTGGAGGAAATTGAAGCTGTCCTGCGCCGTCAGCCTGGTGTCCGGGAAGCAGCGGTAGTGGCCATTCAGGAGTCAAAACGTGATCCTTATTTGGTTGCATGTCTGGTTGCGATGCATCCGATTGAGGAACACGTTCTGCGAGAAGCAGTGCTGACTTATCTGCCTGACTACATGCTACCTGCCTTTTTTGTCCATCTTGATGCGTTGCCTCGGACGCAGAGTGGAAAAGTAGACAAGACTGCCTTGCAACGTCTGGATTACACGCAGTATCGCACGGGAAAGGAAGAGGCCCCGGCAGATGAACTTGAGCAGCAATTGGCACAAATATGGCGAGAACTTTTGGCAGTCGAAAAAATAAGTGTGCACGATCATTTTTTCTCGCTAGGAGGCCACTCGCTGAAGGCCGCCCAACTCGTGACCAGATTGCAAAAAGAGAGTAAAACAGACATCACGATCAAGGATGTATTCCAGAACCCGACCATTCGACAATTAGCTGACCGCATCAGGGGTAGACAGCCGATATCCTACGCGCCGATTGATCGGGTAAGTAAAGCGGAGAGATACAGGGCTTCTTCTTCACAAAAACGAATTTTCGTGATGCATGGGATAGAAGGGGAAAGCACCAGTTACAACATGTCGGGTGTAATCGCGGTGAACGGTCATCTGGATGTAAGTCGAGTGAGAAGTGTGTTTACGGAAATCATCCAAAGGCATGAAGCATTCCGTACTTCGTTTGTGGTACAGGATGGGGAAGTGTATCAGTACATTAGCGACAATGTGCCATTTGAGATCAAAACCATTCATAGCGACGGCAAGACATTGGACGAACTGATGGAAGACTTCCGGCAATCTTTTGATTTGACGAAAGCACCTCTCCTTCAAGTTTGCCTAGTCGAGGTCACAGCCACTCAGCATTATCTGCTGTTCAACTCTCATCATATTATTTTGGATGGCATTTCACTGAATGTGTTAATGGAAGACTTCGCTAGATTGTATGTGGGTGAAGAGCTGCCTGCATTGCCTATTCAGTACAAGGACTACGCAGACTGGCAGTGGCAGAAGCGGGCGAGCGATCAGTGGAATCAGCAGGAAAAATACTGGGTGGATGCTTTCAGCGACCGAGTCCCGATCATGTCTTTTCCGCTGGATTTCCCGCGTCCTTCTGTTAAGACATTCCAGGGGGATCACCATACGTTCTTCCTTACTGATTCTACGTACGGTGATTTGCATGCATTTGCCAAGCAGAACGAAGTGACTGTCCATGCTGTTTTGATGTCAGCTTATTACGTGTTGTTGATGAAATACACGTCTCAGGAAGATTTCGTTGTCGGTTCACTCGTAGCTGGACGAAACCATCCCGATTTGGAGCGGATCGTCGGTGTCTTTATCAACTTCCTTCCGATACGCAATCGTCCACGTGCCGATCTTGTGTATACCGATTTTGTACAAGAGGTTCAGCGCAGTCTGCTACTGGCCTACGAACATCAGGAGTATCCGTTTGAAGAGATCGTTGCTCGTAGCGCCGCAGGCATCCAGCAAACGCAAAATCCATTGTTTGATACGATGCTGATCTTCCATAACCAGCGGGAGCAAGAAGTGCAGTTTACAGTGGGCGACGCGCAATTTGAAGAGGTTCCGCATGAATCGAAGACGTCGAAGCTTGACTTTAAGCTGGATATTACACCGCTTGCTGATCAATTCAGGTGCGTGCTGGAATACGATACCCAGTTGTTTAAAGCGGAGACAATGGAAGGCTTCGCGGACAACTATTTGCGTGTACTCACAGCGCTTCTGAAGCATCCGAAACAGCGATTGGATGATGTTGAGATCGAATATCACCAAACAGAAAAAGAGGGCGTGATGAACCGCCTTCATCATGTCGGAGTTGCAGTTCCAGAACTGGGTCCGGCTCAAATCATGTATGGCACTCTTGGATTTGATGCAAGCGATTCCCTGCATGATCCAGAACAAAACGTGTATCTCTCGATGTGCATGAAACCGGGCTGTGTGCCAATCGAGCTAATCGCGCCTGTCGATGAAACGTCACCTTGTGTTCGTTTGTTGGAAGAAAAGGGGACGGGTCCGTACCATCTATGTTTTTCTGTTTCCAATATTGATCATTTTTTGAAAATGTTAGTTGATTCTGGCTTCAAATACGATTTGGTCAGCGCTCCAAAGCCAGCGGTACTTTTCAATCATAGACTCGTTGCCTTTCTCTTTCTGGAATCAGTTGGCTTGATTGAACTTGTAGAGAGCGAGAACATGACGCATGACAAATGGCAAAGCAGCGATCAGCGATCTGCTGTCCGGTTGCTTACTTCAGATGCTGAAAAGGCACTGTCGTTCTATACGTTTATGGGCTACCGTGTTCACGAGAAATATCTGGATCGGCAATCGCAAGCCAGTATTATCACACTTGGCAAAGCGAGAGAGAGCAGCATCCAGTTAGTCGAGCCTCGAATGGAGCACACACAAGAACAACGCGAGCTCATGAAAAGTGGTTCTGGCGTTTACCAAATCGAGGATCGGGTAGCGAACCTGATCGAACGGATCGACACCTTGATAGCATGCGGCATTCCCGTTTCTTTTGCAGACCGGGCAGGAAGTATTCTGCAACTGACAGATGCCCCCTACCTACTTTTAACCGACGGGAAATCAGCTGCAGAAAGACCTAAGCCGATTCTAGGCGAGTTTCATTCGGAAACAACGCCCATCTATTCCTTCGTTCAGGAACGTTTGCTCAAGCAGGAACAAGAAGATGGGATTGTGGCTGTCAGATGTTTTGACATCGAGCTTCGAAGCAGAATCGAACTGGCGTATATGCAGCAAGCATGGCAAACTCTTGTGCGACGTTTTCCTCTGCTATCGCCCCAAGGCTTTTCCGAACCGATTCCGCTTGCGCTATGTGATTTACAGGAGAAAAGCGAGGCAGAGGCAACGATATGGTTGCGAGAACGATTGGCTGCCGAGCAAAAGAGGCCGTTTAAGGACAAAGCAGGAAGTTTGGCTCGTTTTGAACTGATAAAGCTGGCTACTGATCGCTATCGATTGATTGGAAGTCTTCACAGCTCCTTTAGTGATTGGCGAGGTCTCGGACTTCTCCTGGAAGAATGGGAGGCTCTGTATCAGGCGATTGCAGAAGGGCATGAGCCGACTGTGGAAGAACAGCCTCGCTACGAAGCATTCGCTGTTTGGCAGAAAAAAATGCTTTATTACGGGCATCTCGAGGCCCAGCGTCACGAGTGGTTGACAGTAGCAAATCCACATTCTGCTCAACCATTTGGTGCGGGTGGGGTAGCGACGCGACAAGTCGAGCAGTCTATCGACCCGATAGGTCACGCTGATTTGCTGCATGTAGCTACTCATGCCGATCAAGAGCTGGGAGATATCTTGCTTGCCTCCTATCTGCTGTTGCTTCGACAGGTCACCCAATTGCCGAGTTTGACACTTGGGGTAGTGACAACGAATCGGACGCAAGATGTGCTGGAACAAACGCTAGGCAACTTTGACAACATCGTACCACTCACCGTCGATATGCAGACGATCAGTTCGTTTTCACAATTATTGGATCAAACGAAGCAAGTACGTGCCCGAATGCAAACGCTCGCTTTGTATCCGTCAGAGCACTGGCAAGCGACGACGCATATGGAATGGCCGACACTTTTTGTCAACCAGACGATTCCGTTCAAAGCTCAGTCAGCTACTTGGAAACGTGAAGTCAAACGTTCAGTTGAGCCAGAAATGGCTGGAAGTCCGTTAGTTCTTCAGGTAGCAGAAACTTCGAAAGGTATCCATGTCGTTTTTACCTATGATCCATCTATGCTTCAGACGGCATATGTTGAATCGCTTTCGGATCGCTATGTGAAAATCCTAAAAATGTTAGCAGAAAAATCCAAAATAAAGTAAAAGGGGTAGGAAAATATGGAAATCAGATCCTCTATTAATTTTCACGACGAGCGCTTTTTGATGTTTGTACTGGACCAGATGGCAAATGAGCTTGAGAGAAACGGTGGAGAAGCAATCCGCATGACTCTTGGGAAGTCAGAAATGCCGCTGCATCCCGAAATTATCAATTCCATGCAACAGGCATTGAACAGCTTTGAAAAATATTCGCTCGTGTATCCAGGTGGGCTGCCAGAACTGAAAGATAAGCTCGCGACCCACTATAAAACAAAATACGATGTGTCAATTAAACCGGAGAATTTCGTGATCAGTGTCGGTACCAGCACACTCTTCCGTAACCTGTTCTACCTCCTGCTTAAAGAGGGCGATGAAGTGTTGTTGCCACTTCCGTACTACTCGCTTTACCATTTCTGCGCGCTGCTAGTCGGAGCGAAAGTTCGTTACTACAAAATTGATATGGATACATTGAGACTTGATGTGGAGTCGTTTAAAGAGAATTTTACAGACAAGACGAAAGTGGTCGTGATCAACACGCCAGGAAACCCGTTGGGAAATATTCTTACAAAAGACGAATTGTATACGATCGACAGCATCGTAGACGGTCGTGCGGCTATTATCAATGACGAAATTTATGCGAATACCTACTTCGATGACGAGTGCGAATCCGTGATGCAGCTGAAAAATACCAAGTCTACGTTCATCACAACCGATGCGTTTTCCAAAGCATATCGGATGTATAGCAGACGTGTCGGATATGCGATCGTACCAGATGAGCTGGTACAGCCACTGACGGTCATTCAGCACCACACACTGCTCACAGCTGACCCAGTCGTACAGTTCGGAGCAATGGCTGCGCTTGATTACCAGCATGAGGTTGATCATTTGGTCCAATTGTACAAAGGTCGTCGGGACTACACGATCGATGCTTTCCAAAATGTAGCGGATGTCCGTGCTCTGCCAGCGAGAGGCAGCTTCTACTTCACGCTTGATTGCGAAGCATTTATGAAGAGAAAAGGTATCAGCACTTCGCTTGAGTTGGCTACGCAAATTTTCGAAGCTACACATGTGGCAACTGTACCGGGTTCTGACTTTGGTATCCCGAACACACTGCGCCTCTCATACTCTGCCGCCAAGTATAACGAGGGAATTAATCGTTTGCGGGATTTTTTCACCACCACCTAAAAAGGGGAAGAGTCGCAATGAATGGACGTATGCAGCTCGATCTGGATCTGAACGAGTTTAACCTGCTCACTGATGATGAAGCGAACTTGTTAACCCGAGTCAATCAGACAGACAAACCGTATCGCAACAAAGTAACAATCGCTGAACTGTTCGCCCGGCAAGCGGAAAAAACGCCTGATAGAGTCGCTGTGGTAGAGGCGGATCGAGAAAGAACATACGCAGAACTACACGCGGAAGCAAACCAGCTAGCCCGTATCCTAAAAGATGCGGGTGTAGTTCCTTCGCAACTCGTAGGAATACTCGCAGACAGGAGCTCCCGTTTGGTAGCGGCAGTTCTTGCAATCCTCCAAGCAGGTGGGGGATACGTCCCGGTTGATCCGCATTATCCCCGAGCTAGAATTCGGTATCTTTTGCAGGATAGTCGCTGCAAGGTGCTTGTAACAGAATCTATTTATCTCGATGAGATCATACCCGACCTACCTGACAGCATCGAAACGATCATTTGTTTGGACGAGACTTCCTTCCAGCACGAAGGATACAAGGTCTATACAGCGCTCGATATTCGCGGTCAAAAGGATGAGGCGATAGCCCCGGCAGGTTCAGAGGATGATGTTGCTTACGTCATCTACACATCTGGTTCGACCGGTGCACCGAAGGGCGTCATGATTACGCACAAACAGGTCCTGAATACGTTGTTTTGGCTAGAGGAGACATTTCCGCTAAGCGAGACAGACGTAGTTGCCCAAAAAACCTCGATTTCTTTTACGGACTCGGTGTGGGAATTGTTTTGGCCGCTGATGGTTGGATCAAAGCTGTCTATTTTGAAAGAGGAAGACGGGAAAGATCCGGGAGCGTTGTATGACTGGCTGCAAGAGCAACGCATTACAGTCACCCAGTTCGTTCCAGCGATGATGAATGTGTTTCTGGCTCATGTGCATTCTCGTAATGAACAAGATCCGTTGCCCCACTTGAAGTGGGTCTTTAATGGAGGAGAAGCACTGACGGCTAATCTGGTTCGCGAATGGAATCGTCTGTTCCGTATCGCGCGAATCGCCAATATTTACGGGATGACAGAATCAGCGATATACGCCTCTGTCTATCTTTGCACAGAGCAGCCCGCTGAAGAAACACTCCGAATCCCTATTGGTGTTCCCATTGCCAATACTCATATGTTCATCCTTGGACAGACGGGGGAAATTTGTCCCCCAGATGTCAAGGGCGAGATTTGTATCGGGGGCATTGGCATCACCGACGGATATTTGGGTAAGCCTGAGTTGACCGAGAAAGCTTTTACGAATCATCCCATTACCGGCGAGCGCCTTTACCGTACGGGAGATGTAGGATTACTCAGCGAAACAGGCGTATTTGAATATCTAGGGCGGATGGACGATCAGGTTCAAGTGCGCGGCTATCGTGTGGAACTGAAAGAAGTGGAACGCGCTGTCCTTCAGCATCCTGCTGTGAATCAGGTAGCTGTATTGGCTATAACTGATCAAATGGGCATGACCGAACTGGCTTGCTACTATGTAGGGCAAAAGGATGGCGTTCAGCCAGATGGGCTTCGTACGCACCTGCTAGAGTGGCTCCCCGGATATATGATCCCGAGTTACTTTATGGAACTGTCCGAGATGCCGCTTACCCCGCATGGAAAGATCGATCGTAAAGCTTTGCCTGCGGTAAAGCCCGGCGTCAGTAGTGATTACGTGCCTCCGGCAAATCCTATCGAACAAAAGCTGGCTGAGTTGTGGTCGGATGTTTTACAGATTCCATCTCCTGGTGTACTTGATCATTTTGTCGGACAGGGAGGACATTCGCTGAAGGCCATTCAGCTTTTATCCCGGATTGAAAGTGACTTTCAAGTGAAGCTTTCCATGCGCGACCTGTTTGATGCGCCAACGATTCGTGGTTTGGCGACAAGGCTCACAGGCAATCTCCAAGAGATGGAGCAAAAACCGATCGTCTTGCTCTCTGATCAGGAATATTACCCTGTCACGCGCGCACAAGAGCGGCTGTACCTGTTGTGGCAGTTGGAAGAAGATGCTACCAGCTATCATACACCGGGAGTTATGCGGATCAACGGTTCCCTTGATTCAGGGCGTCTTCAAGACGTTGCGGATCAACTCCTCGCACGACATGAGGCGCTGCGCACCTCGTTTCATTTAATGGAAGGTCAGGTGAAACAAAAAGTACACAGTGACCTGTTTGTACAGATCGAGACATGGAAAGCAGACGAGGAAGCTGTGGAAAAGACAATCGAACGCTTTTTCCGGCCATTCGATTTAAAGCAAGCCCCTTTGCTTCGTATCGGTGTCATTGAGGTTTCATCAGAGGAGCATCTGTTGATTTTCGACATGCACCATATCATTTCAGATGGCATATCGAAGTCCATCTTGCTTGAGGAGTTTTGTACCCTTTACCAAGGACACGTGTTGCCGGAATTGTCGGTACAGGCCAAGGAATTCGCTTGGTGGCAAACAGAACAAGCTGCCGAGATTGGTTGGGCTGAGCATGAAGCCTACTGGTTGGATGCATTTTCCGGGCAGCCGCAACCGTTGACAATCCCGACCGATTATCCTCGCCCCCAAACCATGACATTTGATGGAGACGAGTTGCTGACAGAGCTGTCTGGAGAGTGGTTGGAAAAACTCGACTCGTTCACCCGTCAGAGTTCTGCGACGCTGTACATGCTTCTTTTGGCCGTCTATTCTGTTTTGTTATCCAAATACAGCAATCAGGAAGACATCGTCATCGGCTGCGACATGGATGGTAGACAACGTGCGGAGTTTGCCCCTGTTGTCGGAATGTTTGTTAACACCTTGGCCTTGCGAAACAGGCCGAAGAAAGAATTGACCGTCCAAGAGTATATCGGGCAGGTACGCCAAAACGTGTTAAGCGGTTTTGAGCATGGAGACTATCCATTCGATCAACTCGTAAGCCAGATTCAATTGTCTCGCGATCCAGCAAGGAACCCGTTGTTTGACGCCATGCTGACCCTGCATCATGCAGCAGAGCAGCAAAAGGTTCATCTCGATCAAATCGAGTTTGCTCCGTACGAGTTCAGACGCAAAGCCGCCATGCTCGATTTGGCTTTGGAAGTGGTTAAGGCTGAGGATCACATATGCATGCACTGGCAATATAACACGAACTTGTATCACAGAAGAACAATCGAGAAGATGGCTCAAGACTTTGTCATTCTTCTGGAGCAAATGGTAGCCCACCCGAACCGAACCATCGGACAACTTCAGATCGGTCATGGAGTAGTACAAGTAGCACAGGGACAAGTGGACGACGATGACTTTGCTTTTTAAGAAATACATGACGGACAGAAAAGAGGGATTGGCTTGACAACGATAACTGCACAAAACATCTTGCTGGCCAGTGGGCAGTTTGATCGCGAAAAAGACTATTGGATGGAGAATCTCTCTCGAGAGTTTCATTCACTCGACCTTCCAACAGACTCTCGGGCCTCGTTTCAGCGTCAGTCTGAACTTCGTGAGCTGACTATCGTGTTTCCGGACGAGCTGAGCAAGGCACTGATTCATTTGAGCAATGGCTCGGATCAGCGTTTGTTCATGGCTTTGCTGAGTGGATTTGGCATCTTGTTGTCCAAATATACGGGACATCAGGACATATGCGTTGGAACGGCTATCTTTCGTCAAACAGAGCCGGGTGAGTTTTTGAACAAGGTACTGCCCTTGCGTCATCAGGTACTCCCGGAATGGAGCATCAAGGAGCTGCTACAAGAAGTTCGGCAGATCTTAAAGGTCGCTGTGGAACATCAGAACTACCCAATCTTGCGGTTGATCGAGGAACTGCAAGTACCGCAGCAGGGGAACAGCACACCGTTTTTTGAGGCGACTTGCTTATTGGACGTCCTTCATGATCAGGACAGCCTGGAACAGGTTTCGAGCGAGTTGCAATTCCTCTTTTCTAAAAAGGGAAACTCGCTCGAATTACTCGTGCGTTACGTGGGGCAAAGATACCAACTACCTATGATGGAACGGATGATGGAGCATTTAGTCCGTATCTATCAGGTTATCGTAACGCAACCGAATCAGAAGATCGCTGAGATAGCGTGCTTATCTGAGGAAGAGGTTCGGGAGTTAGTTCTTTCATTCAACGACAACCGGGTTGATTTTCCGCGCGATCAGAGCTTTGATCGCCTCTTTGAGGAGCAAGTAAAAAAGACTCCTCATCGCAAAGCGGTGACAGACGGAAAAACAACCTTAACCTATCAGGAATTAAACGAGCGATCCAATCGACTCGCGCGCCATTTTATCCAGCAAGGATTACGACCTGGCACGAAAATCGGTATCTATATGAAGCGCAACGTGGATACGCTTGTTGCGATACTCGCGGTGTTCAAAGCGGGGGGAGCCTACATACCGATTGACCCAGACTATCCGCAGCATCGGATCTTGTACATTGTGCAGAAGAGCGAGATTGCAGGGTTGATAACTCAGCCCGACTTGCTAGATGGACTGGAGTCGATTCAAGCATCCTCACCTGAGCTGAAGTATCTCTATGTCTTTGGTCAATCCGACGAATCAGTAGAGTCACTTTCGGGAGAGGACATCGATCGGGAGAGTGCGGGAACAGACTTGGCTTACATCATCTTCACTTCGGGCACGACCGGACAACCGAAAGGCGTTATGGTGCACCATCGTGGAATGATTAACCACATTTTCGCTAAAATCAACGATCTATCCCTCTGCGAGGATGATCTTGTCGCACAAACGGCTTCCCTTTGCTTCGATATTTCTGTTTGGCAATATCTGGCTGTTTTGCTGGTGGGTGGCTCTGTGCAAGTGGTCGATACAGAGACGGTAATGGATACGCAGGCCCTTCATAACGTACTGCGTTCCAACCGCGTCACCGTAGCGGAAGTGGTACCATCTCTGCTCTCTGTGCTGCTCGATCTCGTTCAAGAATGGTCCGACTCCGAACGTAGCTTCCCTGATCTGCGGTGGATGGCAGTGACAGGAGAGGAGTTGCCTGCTCCTCTGGTACGGCGCTGGTTTGCCTGCTATTCGGAAATTCCATTGGTGAATATGTACGGGCCAACGGAAGCATCCGATGATATTACCCACCACATTATCAGGGAAATGCCAAGCGATCAGCAGATTGTGGTTCCCATCGGCATACCGATCCAGAACACTCATATTTACATACTTGATCAAAATCAGTGTATCTGCCCGCGTGGCGTAAAAGGTGAAATAGGTGTGGCCGGTCCGGGGGTTGGATACGGCTACTACAAAGATGAGGAACGGACGCAAAAAGTTTTTCTAGCAAATCCGTATGCCAGTTGGGTAGAAGACCCTGACTATCATGTCCTCTACCGAACGGGTGATGTAGGCCGGATCACGGAGGACGGATATATTGAGTACTTCGGGAGAATGGACAATCAAGTCAAGATTCGGGGTTACCGAATCGAATTGAGTGAGATTGAACAGGTTATGCGCAGACATCCTGCGGTCAAGGATGCAGTGGTATTAGCACTTTCAGAGGACACGGGTGCAAAGTACTTATGTGCCTATGTCGTTCCCCTGGAGGAATTTTCCGTCCGAGATGTGCGTGATTATCTGTTTACGGTGCTTCCGGAATACATGGTGCCGATGCACTATGTAAAACAAAATGTATTGCCACTTACCCCTAACGGAAAAGTGGACAGAGGCGCTCTACCGATGCCTGGCATACAGGATCGGATAGACACATCTATTTTTGTGTCAGCTACAACCGAGACGGAAAAAGCTCTCACCCACATCTGGGCGCATGTGCTACAGCTCGATCCAAAAACAATCAGCGCTCGGGACAATTTCTTCGCTCTAGGCGGGCACTCGTTAAAAATCAACGCCGTGGCTACGCAGGTTGCACAGCAGTTTGGCGTACAGCTTCCACTGCGAACCATGTTTAATCACCCAACTATTCAGGATCTTGGCAAAGTGATTGATGGAGCAGACAAGACGATTATGAAAAGACGATTCCCGGTCGAAGCCAGATCGTACTATCCTGTTACGGCTGCCCAGCGTAAGTTCTTTATTCTTCAGCAGTTGAATCCTGCTGACACAAGTCTTCACATTACGGCTGCTCGCTTCATCGAGGGTGATTTGAGCCGTGAGAAGGTAGAACATGCTTTTCAAGGATTGATTGACCGCCATGAATCTCTTCGTACCTCGTTTGATTATATAGATGGGCAAGTGGTTCAAATTGTACATGATTCGCTAGTCTTCCGTCTGGAAGTGAGCGAAGCAAGTGCAGAGCAGTTGGAGGCCAACCTGGCAACGTTTGTACGGCCATTCGACTTGCGTCAAGCGCCCTTGCTGCGTGCAGGGCTAATCAGGATTGCACCGGAAAAGCATCTCTTGTTGTTCGACATGCACCATATCGTTTCAGACGGTGTATCTATGGACATTCTTGTAGAGGACTTTGTTCGACTCTATGCAGGCGTGACGCTTCCTGCATTGGAAGTTCAGCAAAAAGAGTTTGCTGTTTGGCAAGAATCTGCACTCGAGTCAGGGGAGCTTCAAGCTGACTATTGGGCAGACTTGTTTACCAGCCCAGCTCCACTTCTATCGATTCCGACTGATTACGAAAGGCCAGAATCTATTACGTTTCCTGGTGAGACGATTGAGTTCGAGATATCGGCAGAGGAGAAGCAGCGGTTGCAGGACCTGGCAGCACAGGAACATGCGACACTTTACATGGTGCTGTTGTCGGTTTACAACATGTTGCTTGCCAAATACAGCGGCCAAGAGGATGTTGTTGTCGGAACTCCAGTAGCTGGGCGTAAATTTGCAGAGTTTGATGAAGTAATCGGAATGTTTATCAACACCATTCCCCTACGCAATTATCCAAAAGGCGAGAAAACGTATCGCGAGTTTCTTGCGGAGGTCCGTGAGCATACGCTAGCCTCTTTTGAACAAGCGGATTACCCGATTGATCTATTTGTCCAGACTCTTGGTCTTGAGCCAAATACAGGTCGTCAGCCCCTTTTTGATACGATCTTCGTCCTGCAAAACATGGACAATCCGGAAGGGGAGCTGGAGCTTGAAGACATGATCGTCAAAAACTATCCACTGCAAAACAACACGGCTAAGCTTGACCTTCATCTGTCGGCTTATCCTGTTTTTGACAGACTTACATGTAAGCTGGATTACCGCAGTGACCTGTTTGGAAGAGAAACGATGGAACAGTTTGTGAATGACTTCAAAAGCTTGTTGCAGCAGGTGATGGAAGATCCCGAGCGCCTCCTGCATGACTTTGAATTGACCCGTGAGGTAGCCCTTATTCAAGCACAGGGCGTCGATTGGGATTTTGAATTTTAGAGCAAGCGGTGAGTAAGAGGGGGAGGGCATATGGAGACTACTATTTCGCAAAACATTCTGCTAACCAGTCGAAAATTTAGCCGGGAGGAGCACTACTGGCGCGAGAAGCTACAGGGGGAGTGGACGCTCTCCCTCCTTCCAGCCGAAGGGACGGAGAAGGAGGGCGATGGGGAGGAGACAAAAGAAATATCTTTTGTATTTCCAGATGATTTGAACGCTGCCGTTGCGTCCCATTGCGATCATCATCCGATGAAGCTCTACCTGTTCCTTCTGTCGACGTTTCAAATCATGCTGAATCGGTATAAGCAGACAGACGACATGATCATTCTCACGCCCGTCTTTCAGAATCCGCTTCCCCCTAATGCTTGGAATCGGGTACTGCCGCTGCGTGTACGGATGCATCAAGAAGCTACTTTTGCAGAAGTGGCGAAAGAGGGTAAGCAGCTGGTCAAAGAGGCAATTGAGCATCAGAACTATCCGTTTTCGCAAATGATGCAATGGCTTGATCTATCCGACACCGATCTGATGACACTGACAGATACTGCTTTCGTACTAGAAAACATGCAAGATATTGCTGCTTTGGAAGGCCTGTCCCTGCAAGTGGTGTTTGCATTGAAGCAAACAGAAGATGGAATCACAGGTCGCGTACGGTATGCGGGCGAGCAGTCCCAAGAGGCTGTCATCGAACGCATGATCAGCCATTATCTACAAATTCTTCGTGAAGTGGTCGCCGATCCCAAGCGGTTGGTTCGCACAATCGATATGGTGACAGAAGCAGAGCGGACTGATCTTTTGTATACCCGCAATCAAACAGATGTTCCTCATTCTGCTCCAAAGCCGATTCATCAACTGATTGAAGAACAGGCAGCGCGTACTCCTCACCTAACAGCAGCTGTGTTTGGCAACAAAACCCTTACCTATGCTCAACTTAATGGGAAAGCGAATTGCCTAGCACACATGTTGAAGGACAGCGGCATTGGAAAAGGAAGCTATGTTCCGGTCTTGATGAATCGTAGCTTGAATTTGGTCATTTCCCTGCTAGCCGTGATGAAAACAGGTGCGGCATTTGTCCCGCTAGACGTGCAGAGTCCGAACGAACGGAAAAAGCAGCTACTGGATGAATTGGATTGTCCGGTGACGCTGATCGGACCAGAAATACGTCAGGAACCATCATTCGTACAATTGACACGTGCTGTAATCGTCGATGCGGATGAAATCCGGGAAGAAGGGGACTTACATGTCCAGGTCGATGTGGACGACCCGATTTATGTGATCTATACATCTGGTTCCACCGGCAAACCAAAAGGTGCTGTCGTTCCTCATATCGGTATTTTCAATCGGTTTCGCTGGATGGATGAACACTACGGTTGTACGGAACAGGACGCCATTTTCCAGACGACTCCCCATCACTACGACAGTTCGGTCTGGCAACTTTTCTGGCCGCTCTTGCACGGTGGTCGTACAGTATTGCCGATTCCTGAATTTGAGATGACGCTCGATCAAGTGTTGCACGCCATTTCAACCTATCAGATTACGATTACGGACTTTGTGCCGTCGGTCTTCAACCTGCTGGTGGATCAAATGGAAACACGGCAGGACATACACGATTCACTTTCTTCGATTCGCCACCTGATCTTGGGGGGAGAGGAAATTACGGCTCACACCGTGCATCTGTTTCTTCAGCGGTTTCCCCACGTTCGTATTACGAATCTGTACGGTCCGACGGAGACGTCTATTGGTGTCATCTACTTTGAGATCGACCATACCCATCAGGGACCGATACCGATCGGAAAGCCGATAGCCAATACGAAAATTCTGCTGCTGGATTCAAATCGCAAACTAGTTCCGGCGGGGCATCAAGGGGAGATTTATATAACAGGCTTGTGCTTGGGACACGGTTACTTGCACGATCCTGAGAAAACAGCAGCCAGCTTCGTTGACAACCCTTATCCGGAAATTGGTTATCAAAAGCTTTACCGGACAGGCGACCTTGGGCGATATCTGCCGAATGGCAATATCAAGTTCTGCGGTCGCATCGATCATCAAGTAAAAGTACGCGGGCACCGAATTGAGCTTGGCGAGATTGATGAGGTTCTATTGTCCCACCCGCTAGTAAAAGAGTGTGCCGTGCTATTTCAAGAAGAGAAGGCTCGATTGTGCGCTTACTACGTACCGAATGCTCAGGAATTGACCGCAAGTGACTTGCGTGGTTATCTCAGCGAACGGCTTCCCGATCACATGATTCCTTCCTTTTTTGTCAGCATTGAAAAAATGCCGTTGACAGCAGGGGGCAAGATCAATCGCAAGCTACTGCCTGAAGTGGATGAACAACAGGCGTCCGATGCTGACTATGTAGCCCCACGAAATGAGAACGAAGAACAGCTGGTTACCATCTGGAAAGAAATCTTGGGAATCGAAAAAGTGGGGGTACACGACAGCTTTTTCCAGCTGGGAGGGAATTCCCTGCTGTTGCTCAAAATGCATGCGCAAATTGTAAAACAAGTGGATAGCGAGATTAGCGTCGCACATTTGTTTTCCTACTATACGATTGCTATGTTTGTGGATTTTCTCGAACAAAGAAAACAGGATCAGTTTGCATCAATGGAAGATCAAGGCGATGATGATGAATCCCTTTTGGAATTGCTGAGGGAGGTCAAGGAGGGAGTTCTCTCCGTAGACAAGGGTGCCGAACTGATCGACAAAAGGAAGGGGAAATAGGATGAGTTTGCTAAAAAAATACATCTTGCAGCAAGTGGCTGCTCATCGACTGCAAGAGAAGGAAGCACTTCCTTTGCTGAAAGAACTGTCCTCTGCCAACGTAAACACTCGCCAAGATATCGCGATCATCGGTATGGCTTGTCGTTTTCCCGGAGCCAGCAGCCTCGAAGAATACTGGAACAATTTGCAACAAGGGCACGATTCAATCAGTGATATCCCTGCTGCAAGGCGTCCAGATGTCGAGAGGGTAGCGAGAGAATTTTTTAACGACACAGATTTTACGTATGAGCGGATGGGTTATCTCGATCACGTGGATTTATTTGATCATGCGTTTTTCGAGATATCACCTGCAGAGGCTCGAACCATGGATCCTTATCAGCGGATGTTTCTCGAGTTGGCATGGGAAACATTTGAACATGCCGGGTATAGCGAGAAGATGATCAGCGGTTCTCCTACAGGCGTATTTCTGGGATATTGTGACAATGAATCACAATACCAGCGTGTGCTGAAAAACGTTGATTCGTCCTCGCTGGCTGGCAACGTTGCAGCAATTATTGCTTCACGAATTTCCTATTTGCTGAATCTGTCAGGTCCGAGCCAACTGATTAATACATCTTGCTCTTCCTCCTTGGTCGCTCTGCACCAAGCATGTCAGGCCATTGGAAATAACGATTGTCGAATGGCTCTCGTAGGTGGAGTGAACCTTTCCCTGTTTCCGATTCAACAAGATACTGACTTTGGCATCGTTTCTGTAGAACGTAAAACCAAAGCATTTGATGACTTTGCTGATGGAACAGTATGGGGAGAAGGTCTTGGCGCTGTTCTTTTGAAGTCATACGATCAAGCAGTCAAGGACAACGACTATATCCATGCCGTGATTAAAAGCACAGCGGTCAATTGTGATGGCCGTTCTACCAGTATTACAGCGCCCAATGCGATTTCCCAGTCTGCTTTGTTGCGAACAACGTGGGAGCGGGCGCGAATCAATCCGGAGAGCATCTCCTACATTGAGGCACATGGGACCGGGACAAGATTAGGCGATCCTGTTGAGATTGAGGGGATCATGCATGCCTTTCAGAAAGTTTCAAAACGTAAGCAATTTTGCGCAATAGGCTCAGTCAAAAGCAATATCGGGCACACGATAGCGGCATCCGGTGTAGCTGGGATCATTAAGACGGCTTTGATGATGAAGCATCGTCAGATTCCGCCGACGCTACATGTAAAACGTCCGAATACCTTAATTCCTTTTATAGATTCGCCTGTTTATATAAATGATGTGCTAAAGGCTTGGGATGTAGAGGCTGACCAACCTGTGAGGAGAGCCGGCGTAAGTGCATTCGGCCTGAGCGGGACAAACGCCCACGTCATCTTGGAAGAGCCTCCTAAGCGCGAGGCGACAGCCGTTTCAGAATCTGGCAATTACCTATTTACGTTATCTGCCAAGACAAGTGAGTCACTATGGGATTTGCTCGAGAAATACCAAGCATTTTTATCAGCGCCTTCTGAGCATTCCCTTCTTGATATGTGCGCTACTGCCAATACTGGGCGCGGACACTATCGGTATCGCCTTGCCTTTATCATCAACAGCAAAGAGGACCTTTTGCAGAAGATCCATGGCCTGTGCGCGGGAAAACGGATGGAGGACGGTGCTCCGCTTGTTGATGGGAACCAGGTGTTCTACGGGGTATTGAATTCCCGTGGTGAAAGTTCATTGCCGATCAGCATGCAATTAGACAGCTCTGACCCAGTAGACATGGCGAAACAGTACGTGCGAGGGGTGCCAATTAATTGGAATGAATTCTACCGTCCAGTTAAATGGAAAAAAGTACCTTTGCCAACCTATTCTTTTGCCAAAACCCGCCACTGGGTGCAATCGGATCAATCTGTAAGCGAAACAATTGAGCAGTCCGCTGCTGTAGCAACTGAGGCGGCACATGAGAACGCAACTGCTGATGTTCATAAAATTGCTTCCACCTTCTTTACGTTTGGGGAAACTTTACTGAATCAGGTGAATGTCCAAAAGCAAACAGGCTTGGAAGAGGATGAGACTTTTTATTCCGGCTTGTCATCGCTTGAATGCTTCAATCAACTGGGCGTTTTCCACAAGCAGAGTCAAACGTATACGCTGGAAGAATTGAGTGAAGCTGTAAGGTTTGATGGAAGGAATGAACATCTCTTCCAACTCATGCTTGGGCTCGTCGTTCAAGCGTCCCTTGTTGAACAAGTTGCAGGAACATATCGACTTGCTGCTCAAGCAGAGGGTCTCGATGCGGAAACGTTTTATCAGGATTGTCTAGATCGTTATCCGAATGAGCGTGAGACGTTCACCCAGTTAAAAACGTGTTTTGCCCATTACTCAACCATCATGACAGGGCAGACCGTACTTATGTCGGACGATACTTCTGACTTTTTCAAGCTGTATGCGGATCGCATTACTCTTGAAAACCCTTCTGGACTTATGGCAGTGGAAACAATTGCCCAATACATCCATTCGTATAGCCGTCCTGTCCGTATTCTGGAGGTTGGAGGCGGTTCAAGCAGTCTTGCACGCCTCTTGCTGCCGAAGATTGAAAATCAAGCAGTCACTTATCTGTTTACGGATAGTGTCCAAGGGACTCTCGATGAGACAGAAAAAGAGTGCAAAGAAGTGTATCCATTTGTGGAGTTCCGCCTGTTCAACATGGAGAAGGCCCCAGCCGAACAAGGATTCGATCTACACGCATACGATGTGATTATCGCTAATCATGCTATACACAGGACGAAGGATGTTCGGGCATCCTTATCGATTTTGCATCAGTTGCTTGCAGAGCAGGGCGTGCTGTTTGCGATTGAGCTCGTGAAAAATCGTTCAACGGCAAATGTGATCGGGGGGCTTGCCGCAGACTGGTGGCAGTACGAAGACACCGATCTGCGACACCAATCCAGACTGATGGATGCCTCACGCTGGGAAAAGGCTCTTCGGGATACGAACTATCAATCGGTTGCCATGTATCCGTCGTCAACAGCGCTGCTTGATCTGTCTGATTCAGCGTTATTGGTCGGGCACTCAGCGTATACGCCACAAGAGTATCGAGAGTGGCTCTACCAGATCAATTGGCAAACGAAAGAGCTAACAACCAATCATCAGTCCCAACGTCCAGGGATCTGGTTAGTGTTTCAAGATGAAGGCAGTGTAGGAGAAACTCTTGCTGACGCGATGGCATCGGAAGGACATGAAGTGTTCAAACTTCGCAGCGGTGAGGCTTTTGCCTCCGTTTCTTCCCACGAGTTTATCCTAGACCCCAGCCAGCCAGAAGATCTGCGGCGTGTGTTCGAGAGACTCGGGGACAAAAAGGAAAAGCTGACTGGGATTATCCACCTATGGAGCTTGACCTCGGGCGTCCAACAGCCAAATGGTCTCGGAGAGCTTGAAGCTCTGGAGTCAGCGCAACATCTTGGCGTTTACAGTTTGTTCCATTTAACACAAGCGTTGCTTGAGCTGGATCTGAAGCAGGTGCTAGATTTACGGATCGTTTCGAACTACGCACAAGCAGTAGATGACAACGGCCCTGTTTTTCCAGAAAAAGCTCCCTTGTTCGGTCTTGCCAAGGTTATCTCGCAGGAAAATCCAAAACTGCAATGCTTTAGCCTGGATCTCGCAACAGAAGGGTGTTCAACATCGCAGTTGGCTGGTCAGCTTCTAGCGGAAATTCGTTGCAATCGGGATGACACTTTGGTGGCCTATAGAGGAAATCGCATCGTACCAGAAATGAATCGCTGCGATATCGATCAAATTCCAAAACGGCCTGTAGAGATACGTGAAAATGGCGTTTACTTGATCGCCGGAGGTACCGGAAAACTGGGACTGGCATTTAGTAAGCATCTAGCCGCTCAAAAAAATGTGACGCTCGTGCTGATTAATCGTTCTCCACTTCCACCTAACCACGAGTGGCAGGAGCGTTTACAGCATCCAGACTGCAGTGCTGCTGAGGCACGAAAGTTGAGAGAACTGATTGAGCTAGAGGAAATGGGAGCGCAGGTAGTCTGCTACGCAGCCGACGTGTCCGACCGTCAGCAGATGGAGGATATTTCCGAGCAAGTCCGCGCCCGCTACGGACCGATCAACGGTATTATCCAATCCGCGGCGCATATCACCTTCGAGACGATTCAGACGAAGTCGTTTTCCCATTTTCAAAATGGTTTGAAAGCGAAGATGGCGGGCACAGTCATCCTCGATCAAATAGCTGAACCGGAGCATCTGGATTTCTTTGTGATCTTCTCATCACTTGCTTCGATTTGGGGTGGAGCGACTGGCAGTGACTATGTCTCGTCCAACTGCTTCCTGGATGCCTATAGTGCAGCTCGCAATCGAACGGGAAAACCAACGATCGCTTTGAACTGGTATGCGTTTGAAGGCATAACAGGTCCTGGTTTTATCGGTTACATGCCAATGGATGGGGCGATACAGGCCTTTGATGCTTCGCTGTCTTGCCAAACTGAGCATTTGATCATTGGACAATTTGATTTGCAAGTGTTGAAGGAATGGGCACCGTCGCTGAAAGTAAAGCTCGGAGACACGATCTTTGCAAGCGTGAAATCTCATAAGGAACGCGAAGTACCATCCGCAGTTACCATACAAAACCGTGTTGTTTTGTCTGGCAGGGAGGAAGGCGATCAGTACACGGTGTTGGAGCAAGACTTGGGTCAGATTTGGTCCGATGTGCTGGGTTACTCCGAATTGAGCATTGACGACGACTTCTTCAGGCTGGGTGGCGATTCGCTTTTGGCAATCGGTATCGTTTCCCGTGTCACCAAGCAGTTGCAAAAAGAGATGACAATCACCGACCTGTTTCAGACTCCGACAATCCGTCAATTGGCTGTGTTACTGGCTCCGAATGAAGAAACAGCTGTGTCAGCGATTCCTGTAGCAGAGTATCGGGAAGCTTATCCCGCCACATCGTCTCAGCAGAGAATTTATGTATTGGAACAAATGCAGGAAGGGGCAGTTGCCTACAACATCCCTACAGTCATGATGCTTGAAGGCGAGCTGGACAGAATGGCCTTCGAACATGCATTTGTCTCGCTGGTGCAGCGTCATGAGTCGCTGCGCACCTCGTTTTCCATCGTGGATGGAGTTTTGATGCAAACGGTTCAACCGAGCGTAGATTTTACGTTGACGTATAGTGAAGTCGACGAGAACGAGGCCAAGAGAACGGTCGAACAATTTATTCAACCATTCGACTTGTCAAAAGCGCCGCTTGTACGCGGTATGCTCATTCGCATGGATGTCAACAAACACTTGTTGCTGTTCGACATGCATCACATTATTTCCGATGGTGTGTCCATCAACATTTTGATCCGCGAGTTCTTCCAATTGTATCAAGGACTCGAGTTGCCAGAGCTGCGGATTCAATATAAAGACTACAGCGTGTGGCAAACAGAGCAGCTGGGTAATGGGGTATTGGCCGCTCAGGAGAAATTCTGGTTAAAAGAGCTGGATGGAGAACTTCCTGTGCTTAACCTGCCTACGGACCACCCTCGACCGTCCGTCCAGAGCTTTGAGGGGGATGTCCTGACCTTTGAGATTCCTCAAGTGATGACAGAGAAGATACTGGCACTGGCAAAAAACAATGGTTCAACCTTGTACATGACACTACTGGGAGCGCTCACCATTATGATGTCGAAATACGCTGGCGAAGAAGACATTATCATTGGATCGCCAGTGGCTGGCCGTCATCATGCAGACCTGGAAAACATCGTTGGTGTCTTTCTGAACACACTGGCGATGAGAAACTTCCCGCGAAGCGATCGAACCGTGACAGATTTCCTTCAGGAAGTAAAAGAACGGGCACTAGCGGCGCTCTCTCATGCCGACTATTCGTTCGAAATGCTGGTGGATCGTCTGACGTTGCCAAAGGATACGGCGCGCAACCCATTGTTTGATGTGATGTTCATTCTGCAAAATACCGGCGATGCGAAGGGAAGCATGAGTGCAAATGGGTTGACGCTCTCTCCTTATCCATTTGAACAGCGCTCTGCGCAGTTTGATCTGACCTTTGACATCATTGAGCGAGAACAGCGCCTGATTGTCGATATCGAATACAGCAACAAACTGTTTAGCAAAGAGACGATCGCGTCGATGTCCACACACTTCCAGAAGATTCTGGAGCAGATGGTGGAAGATCCTGAACAGTTGATCGGCAAGATGTCCATGCTGGCAGCAGAAGAACGCTTACTTCTGATAGAGCAGTGGAATGACACGAGTTTGGAATACTCTCGTGAAAAAACAGTCGTCCAGCTCTTTGAAGAAGTAGCGGCAACACAGCCGAACGCGTTAGCTGTCACATGCGGAGATGGGAAAGTCACTTATGCGGAATTAAATCAGCGGGCAAACCAAGTAGCTCGTTTGATCAAGCAACACGGCGTCACTGCTGATACTTGCGTGGGCCTTTTGACGAATCGCTCTGTGGAAATGATGGTCGGACTCTTGGCGATCTTGAAAGCAGGGGCTGCGTTTGTTCCGATTGATCCGCAATATCCAGAAGAACGTATCTCCTACGTTTTGGAAAATAGCATGACTCGTCTCGTTTTAACCCACGATTCTCTGGCAGAGAAGCAGTGGGGAAGTGTTGTCCGAGTGGACGTAAATGATTCTCGGTTGGAGAGGGAAGACGATTCCAATCTTCCGCTACAGGCTACACCTGGCGATCTCGCCTATGTCATTTACACATCGGGTTCTACAGGCAAGCCTAAAGGCGTTATGGTTGAGCACGGCAATTTGATGAACTTCTGCTCGGGGATCGGGGAACACATCGATTTTGCCAGCGCAGACAAAATGCTGGCTGTGACAACGATTTCGTTTGATATTTTTCTGCTTGAAACGATTGTACCGCTGGCGAAAGGGATGACCGTAGTCATTGCAACGGAAGAACAACAAGCAGACCCGCAAGTGCTCAAGGAGTTGATTTTGCAGGAAGAAATCACTTTCCTTCAACTGACTCCATCCCGTTTACAGCTCATGCTGGAAGAGAAGAGCAACTTGCACGCACTTGACTGCCTGAAAGCGATCCTGCTTGGAGGAGAAGCCCTTTCGGCGACTTTGTTCCAACGGCTTCGCACACAGACGAAGGCGAGACTTTACAATCTGTACGGTCCGACGGAAACAACGATTTGGTCTACGGTGCAGGACTTGACCGACGTAGGGGAAGTAACGATTGGTGCACCTTTGCCCAATACACAAGTCTACATCCTCGATGAGCATCTGCAAGTGCAGCCGATGAAGATCACTGGCGATCTTTACATTGCAGGGGATGGGGTAACGAGAGGCTACTTCGGTCAGCCAACACTGACGGCTGAGCGCTATATCCCTCATCCGTTTAAACCTGGTCAACGCATGTACAAAACAGGTGATCTCGCGAGATGGCTGCCGGATGGACGTATTGAATATGTGGGACGATCCGATTTTCAGTGCAAAGTACGCGGTTATCGCATCGAATTAGGTGAGATTGAAAGTGCCCTTTGCCAGCATCCGGATATTACGGAAGCGGTAGTCAGTGTGCGAGATACCGCTAGCGATCCTTACCTGGCTGCTTACTATATGGCAACTCGAACGTTGGACAGCGATGAATTGCGAGCTATGCTGAGCAAAAGTTTACCCGATTACATGATTCCACATTTCTATACGCATATGAGTGTGTGGCCGCTGACACCAAACGGAAAACTGGATCGCAAATCATTGCCAGAGCCTGATGCCCTTCAAGACAAGCACACCGAATATCAAGCTCCTGCTACCAGACTGGAAGAACAGATGGCTGACATTTGGCGGGAAGTGCTTAAGCGTGAAACGGTCGGTATGCAGGATAACTTCTTCCACATAGGCGGTAATTCGCTTTTACTGGTGCAAGTTCATGCCAAGCTTGAACAGCTTTACCCTGGACGGGTTCGAATTGCCGATTTGTTCGCCCATCCTACGCTGTTTGGCCTAACCAACTTTTTGAAGAACACCGCTTTAGATGTAGCAGATGAACAAGAGGAAACCGATACGACCACTTATTGGTTGAAGGAGTTGGATCGTGTCTCGCTGATCGAGTTGCCGTCTCAGTATTGGGCTAGTGGAGAAGCGAATTCGGACACAAACTGGGTCCAATTCTCACTTACGGATGATCTGTTTGAGAATGTGCAGCAGGTAAGTCAAATGGAGGCTGTTGAGGTTAGAGACGTTCTGCTTTCGATGTATCTATACCTCATGGCTGAATTGACGGGACAGCAGGATCTTTATATGGAAGTGGCTGTCGCCAAGGAGCTGCAGATGAATGCCTATCCATTCCGGGTGAACATGTCAGAGGTCAATACCTTCTTCGATCTATTCAAGCAGGTGCAGCAGAAGCGACAGTTCATCGAGAAAATGACGGGAGAAGCCTCGTTGTGGCTAAAAAAATTGCGGACGGATCGCAACGACGGAACCATTATTCCATTCTTCGGCAGTGTCAATGAGTTTACAGATGCATCATTCACACACCTTGAACATGAGCTTACTTTCTGGATCAAGGAAGGAAAAGACGTGATTGATATCGTGTGTGCATTCGACCCAGATTGCCTCCGCGCAGAAAAAGTCACGGAGATGACTCAGGATTACCAGCAATTGCTCAGGATGCTAGTGAATGAATACATGACGTAGAGAAGGGTGATCAAAAATGGACAAAATCGCACTCTTATTCCCGGGACAAGGTTCGCAATATGTTGGAATGGGTCAAGCATTATGTGAGGCCCATCCCATTGCCGCTCGCACCTTTGAAGAAGCAAGTGATGCGCTTGGATTTAACCTGCAGACCCTTTGTTTTGCAGGGGATGTACAAGAACTGACCAAAACAGAGCATGCACAGCCAGCAATCTTGACGGCAAGTGTCGCAGCCTTCCGCGTTTATTCAGAGGAAATGAACATCGAACCGAAGTGGGTGGCTGGACACAGTCTGGGCGAGTTTACGGCCCTGACTTGTGCCGGTGCCATCCAGTTTGCAGATGCCGTCCGCCTTGTCTATCGCCGCGGTCAGTTCATGCAGGCGGCCACACCGCAGGGTGTCGGAGCGATGTCAGCAATCTTTGGGTTGAATGTTCAACTTGTCGAGGAGATTTGTCGGGAACATTCTCGTGACGATGCGATCGTCGTGGTCGCCAACCATAACTCCGCTGATCAAATCGTCATCTCCGGCCATGCACATGCGGTGCGGCAAGTAGAAGAAGCGTGCAAGCAGCATGGATCGACTTCCGTAGTCAGCCTCAAGGTGAGTGCGCCTTTCCATTCACCACTCATGGTGCAAGCAGCCGAACAATTACATGAAGAACTGAAGCGATACACGTATTGCGATCCCAAATGGCCTGTGATTTCCAATGTGACAGCACAACCCTATGCCCATGCTGATCAACTTGTCGATTTGCTCACAGCACAGACAACCAGCCCTGTTCGCTGGCAATCTACGATGGATTACTTGGTAAAACAGGGAGCGAATACCGTAATTGAGCTCGGCCCTAAAAATGTACTGACAAATTTGGCCAAAGGATATCCCCTTCGCGCCTTTGCCTTTGACAAGCAGGGGGAGATCAATCGTTATCAGCAAGAGCTTCAGGATGCCAAAGCGCGTAATCAAGCAGCAATTGCCCAACTGGTCGATTCTTGCATTGCGATTGCTGTTTGCACGAAAAATCGCGGTCTTGATGAAGAAGCGTACCAGCAAGGGGTGATCGCTCCCTATCAAGCGCTACAACAACTGAGACAACAGCTGGAACAAGGAGAAAAAGAGGGGGGCTATGGAGATGTACGCGAAGCTTTTTCTCTGCTTCGTTTGATCTTCCAAACAAAAAAAGCTCCTGACGCGGAACAAGCCATGCGCTTTGATCAGCTGACCAGCAAATCGGACTTGCAACAGCGATTTCCTGAGATCGGCAACGAATGGCAAGCTAGCTAAGCCAAACCAGGTGAGCAGAGGAACCAAGGAGGAAGAATGCAGTGAGCAAGCCATTAGGACTGAACCGAGTCAAACTGAATAAACAGCAGACGGATGCTCATTCAACAGACAGCAAATCCAATTCACACGATATTGCGGTGATTGGTGCTGCTTGCAGATTCGGAAGCGCAGAAAACCCGGCAGACTTTTGGCGTCTGTTGCAAGCTGGTCAAGATTGTGTGCGAGAGCTGCCCAGAGCGCGCCAGAACGATTTGATTCCTTTGTTACTCGCCAAAGGCTTGACGATGGAACAAATTCAATTTCGAGAAGCTGCCTACCTGAATGAAATTGATAAATTCGATCCGCAATTCTTCGGTCTTTCTCCGAAGGAAGCCAGCCAGATGGACCCGAACCAGCGCTTATTTTTGCTGACATGCTGGGAGGCGATTGAGGACGCGGGGTATGGTGGAACGATGCTCGCTGGTAGCCGTACAGGTGTATATCTGGGGTTTAGCAGTGATTTTGGTGAAGAGTATAGACGAATGATTCGAGAGCTGGAACCAGATGCGCTGTCCACCTCAATCATTGGCAATATGAAATCGGTCATCGCTTCTCGCATCTCCTACCTGTTGGATCTCAAAGGTCCGAGCATGCTTGTGGATACGTCCTGCTCCTCATCGTTGATGGCTGTTCATCTGGCATGCCAAGCAATTCGTCGAGGAGAATGTGAGATGGCGCTGGCCGGCGGTGTCAAGCTCATCTTGCTGTCTTTACAAGATGGAAGCAATGATTTGGGAATATTATCGCAATCTGGGCGTACTCGCCCTTTTGACAATGATTCAGACGGTACGGGTGTCGGTGAAGGCGTTGGCGCCGTTTTGCTAAAACCGTTGACAAAGGCTCTTGCAGACGGGGATTCGATTTATGCCGTGATCAAGGGAAGCGCCGCCAATCAAGACGGCCATTCTTTCGGGCTTACGGCGCCTAATTCATTGGCACAAGCCGAAGTGATTCAGCAGGCATGGAAAGACGCGCAGATAGACCCCGAAACCCTTTCCTATATCGAGGTGCACAGCATAGGCACTAAGCTGGGTGATCCTATGGAGATGGACGGGTTGGAGAGAGCGTTTCGCGCCTACACAAACCGTCGCCAATTTTGCGGGATCGGCTCGGTAAAGACGAACATCGGTCACACCGACCACGTAGCAGGTATGGCTGGTCTTTTCAAGGTGATCCTGTCTCTGAAACAAAAGCAGATACCTCCGCATTTGCACTTTCAGCGCGCGAATCGGATGATTCCTTTTGAACAATCCCCCATTTACATCCATGACACATTGACAGAGTGGGAACCAGAGCAAAGCGTGCGACGGGCCGGAATCAGTTCGTTTGGGATGAGTGGAACGAATGTGCACCTCGTTGTAGAGGAAGCACCATTCATTCAGCCTCTCAAGCAAGACGAAGGGTTTCAGGCAATCGCTTTATCCGCTAAAAGCAAGGAGAGCTTGCTCAACCTGTTGCTCCGCTTTCAGAAGTGGACCAGCAAGCCTGTGGAGGAAATGCCGACATTGGAAAGTCTCAGCTTTACGGCAAATACGGGACGTAGTCACCACGGCTACCGTTTGCTGCTGATTTGCAGGGACATGGATGATTTTTTTGCAAAAATCTCCAAGTTGTGCGCGAGCGACTGGACAACACTTTCTGAACCAGATATTTTCTTTGGCTGGCACAAGGTAATCTCGCAGGAAAAAGCGGATAGAGAGCCTGGGATACTGACTGAGGCAGAACAACAAGCGATGAATAAGGCATCTAATGCACTTTTGCAAAAGCTTTTATTGGCGCAAAGCAAAGAGTTATCTGATCTGAAAGAGCTCGGCGAATTGTATGTGAGTGGGGCAGATGTACGCTGGAGTGCCATGTATACGTTTAAAAAGCCGCGCCGCGTGCACCTCCCTGTTTATCCGTTTGAGCGTAAGCGTTGTTGGCTGGACATCTCTTCCCTTCATTCTCTTGACAAGGATGCCGGGAGAGAAAAAGACAATGTTGCACCGCAAATATCTGGAGAAGCGAAGCTGCCAAACGTGGTGGTACGTGGGAGAAAACAGGATACCTTCACCGTTTTAGAGCAAGAGCTGGCTAACATTTGGGGATATGTTCTGGGGCTTGAAGAAGTAGACGTCCATGACAATTTTTACGAGCTGGGCGGGGACTCGATCATCGCGATTAGAATGATCAGCGAAATCTCAAAGCGGATGAACCGAGAAGTAGAAGTACAAGACCTGCTTACCCATTTGACGATTTCCGATTTTGCTGCCTATCTTGATGCTGCTGGGCATGAAGTTGAACAGGTTGCGAAAGCAGAGGCAGCTGCTACTGCCGTCCAAACTGTTCAATCACGAAACACAAAATCATTGCATGGTACGCAAATCAAACGCAGCTCGTATGCCGATGTCAGTCAATTATCCTGGCGTCAATGGAATTGTTATGATCGCGGCCTCGCTTTATTAATGGAAGAGCAGGATGCCCATCTGATTCCGTATTTTAAGCTTTTTCTAGGGTTGAAGCGCGGCTATCAGCTTGATGCAGAGGGGTACCCCTATTCGTATCGGGAGCATGCTGAGGTTATGGGATATTTGTCGGATGAGGAGATGCTTTACAAATTTGGCTATCGAGTCAAACTCGTCCCGGTCGCTCGTCTGGATGAATTGCATGAGTCGATCATTCACCAGTTGGATCAAGGAAAGCCCGTAATGGTTGCGTTTGACGAGTACTACACCTTTTACACGCCGCAATACCAGAAGGAACATACCGATCATCTCACCGTCATCACTGGCTATGACCATGACAAGCAGGTTTATACGATCATCAATCACAATCATTTGACTCGCGGGCAGGCTCAACGAATCCAGTACGATAAATTTTCCACCACGTATCAAACGCTTGAGGAGATTTATGCGAATTTAGAGCCGCAATCCCGGCTGATCATGGTGCTCGATCGCGTTACAGATGACGAAGCAATCTTACGTACCAGCGCGGAACAGGAGTTGCTGTGTTTACTAAAAGTGGTTGAGAGTAAACAGCAAGTTGGCCGTGAGCTTACGCTGTTGCTGTCACTAACGGAGCAGCCAGACAACTATTTTCATGAAGCCAATTTAAACGAGCTCTACGTTCAATTAGGCGGGAAAGAACTGTGGATGGAAACATTAGTGGATTGGTACATACCACAGGCGGATCAGTCTGTACGCGAAATGGCGGAGGAGATTTTGCAGGCATCCAATCACGTGGTGAACCGCTATGCTCTTAGCTTATACAAAGAAAAAATGTTGAAGCGATCCGATATGGAAGCTGCTGTCGATAAGGTGAGGTCTCTCACTAGTCAATTTTTGCAACAAGTATTTGCCTTGCGAGAACGTGATTCGGATATCCGATAGTCGCATGTGTTTACCATTACGATAGACAGGAAGGAGAGTGCTCATGTCACTCACCGAGATTCAACCGAGCAAGCATCCGAACCTGGATTGCATCGGTGCTTCTATCTACACAGTTCTGAAATACCTGAACTTTTCCGCCTTGGAAACAGCATGGAAGCAGTGCGGTGCCATCTATCTTAAAACGCAGGATTCGCCTTATGGAGATATAAATGGTCAATACATGAGAACAGTCGATGAGTTGAAGTGGATTCACAATATCCGCGTAGAAGGACGGGCTGAACCAGAAGACGACCTATTTTTGGCAAATATACAAGATCGTTTGGAACGGGAGGTACCGACAATCGTCCTCTGCAATATGGCAGAACTCCCGTACAACCCTTATTATCAGGACCTGCCAGAAATGCATAGCATCATTGTCACAGGAAGAGAAGATAACCAGCTTCTGATCGTCGATGATTACTACCGCTACAAAGGACTGTTGCCCATCGAGCAATTTTTACAGGCTAGTAACTCTTCCTATCGGGATGCAGGTACAGGTGAATGGTATCCACTCCACAATCGTTCATTTGAATTGGTACTTTCCGATTCCCTGCATCCGACGCCCGATCAGTTGATAGAAGCAGTCAGAAGCAATCTCAGCGTACTAGAGGGTCGTTGCGAAGTAAGTCAAATCAAACGGGAGTTGGATGTACCCGACGATGTCAACGTCGAGGTTGGGTTGAAATCGCTTGATCCTTTTCTCAAAGACGTAGAGGCTTTTCTCGCTAGCGGAGTGGAGATTACAGACGATCATCTCGATATCCTTAACCACAGCTTGATCAGCATGGCCCAAACACGAGCGATGTATGCCAATGTCCTGCAGGCGATCAGTGAGAAGTACGAAAACTTTGCAGATCTTGCCGAGCAGTATCGCAGTATCGGGCATCAATGGAAAATTACGACCAATATGATTCTTAAGGCTTTTGACAGTAATCGCAGTGACATGGTTCATCGCGTTCTCCAAAAAATCAGCAGCATACAAACACAGGAATATGAAGCGGTCGTTAAAACAAGAGAAGTACTGGAACGAGTTGGCGTTGTTGTGTAAGCATCTACCACTTGGAGGGACTCCTATGGAAAGGGAAAACGAAGTATACGAGACGCTCCTCCGGTTGTTTTCTGAGTACGTGAACGAAAGCGGAGAACTTACGGAGTACATTGATTCCTTGACCTTTATCAAGTCGGTCGTAAAGGTTGAAAAGGAGTTTGGCATTGAATTCGATGATGACATGCTCCATTTGGAAAACTTTCAAGATATGAAAACGTTGGCAGGTTACATCCAGCAAAAAATGGATGAAAAATCTGCCTGATCGAAGGGCCAAGATGTATATAGTCAATCGGACGAAGACGGGAAAAATCGGGAGTGAGGGCTCAATATGCTAACAAAAATGATGGCCATAAGTCACATGATTGGCAATACGCCTTTAAACAAACTTGAGCATGAGCACATCAATCTGTTTTGCAAGCTGGAATACAACAACCTCATGGGAAGTGTAAAAGTGAGGCCGGCCTTTTACATATTACAGGAGGCGATCAAAAGAGGAGAGATCACGCAGGAAACTACTGTAATCGAATCTTCTTCGGGAAATTTTGCTATCGCTTTGGCGACTTTGTGCAAGCGACTCGGAATTAAATTTATTCCAGTCATCGATCCAAACATCAATCCCGTCTACGAGAACTTGCTCAGGGCATTTTCCCATGAGGTCGTAAAAGTAACGGACCGTGACGAGACAGGAGGATTTCTCCTAACGCGCATCCAAACGGTCAATCGCCTGCTGAATGAGACGAATAACTCGTTTTGGACCAATCAGTACGGAAATCCGGATAGCGCTCGAGCCCATTACTACGGACTGGGAGCCGAGATCGCAGACAGCTTTGAGACATTGGACTATGCTTTTATCGGCGTTAGCTCTGGGGGCACAATTACTGGAATTTCGCAGCGATTGAAGGAACGTTTTCCAGACATCAAAATCATTGCTGTCGATACAGAAGGATCCGTTATCTTTGGACAAGAGCCGCAAAAACGATACATCCCGGGAATTGGATCGAGCATGCGGCCTGACATACTTAAGGGCGCGATTATTGATGAGGTCGTCCATGTTTCGGAGGAGGACACAGTCAAGGCTTGCTATCAGCTGTACGCTGAGCATGGCATTTTTGCTGGAGGATCTTCTGGGACTTCCTACTGGGCGATTGAAAAGTATTTCAAAGATCAAAAGCACGTAGCCAAGCCAAATGTTGTCTTTTTATGCCCAGACGGCGGTATGCCCTATGTCAATACCGTATACAACCAGGAATGGGTTCAGTGGTTACACCAGCAAAAGCATTCTTTCGTTGGCAATTAAGCAGTGTCTAATCAAATCTACTACGATAAGCAGGGTGGGATGCACGGTGTTATATCTAAACACGAGTGATATCGAAAAGATCGGCAAGAATTGGAAGGAAACCATTGGTGTAATTGAACATGCTGTGCATGCCTTACAAAAGGAAGATTATGCGCAGCCGATTAAACCTTATTTGCGATATCATGACATGTCAAACCGCATTATTGCCATGCCAGCATTTGTAGGCGGAGATACCTACATGGCGGGAATCAAGTGGATTGCCAGTTTCCCGAAAAACCTCCAAGAGGGTATCCAACGCGCGCATTCGATTACCATCCTGAACGAAGCCAGAACAGGTAAGCCTGTGGCAACGATTAATACGGCTCTGGTCAGCGGCATTCGAACTGCTTCTGTTTCCGGTCTTCTCCTCAAGCATTACGAACAAGTACGCCCCCTGCAAAATGTAACGGTCGGAATTATCGGATTTGGTCCGATTGGCAGACTTCATCTGCAAATGGTAACGGCCTTATTAGGAGAGAAGATCGCCAAGGTGGTTCTCTATGACATTGCGGGTATCCAACAGGAGTATATTCCGGCTGAGATCAAAGAGAAAACGGTTATCGCGCAAACGTGGGAAGAAGCATACTGCGAAGCAGATGTGTTCATTACGTGCACAGTATCACCGCATGGTTTTATTGACAAGCAACCAAAACGTCATTCCTTGTTGTTAAATGTGTCGTTACGCGATTTTACACCAAAAATTCTCGACTATACCCGCTCCATTATCGTAGACGACTGGATCGAAGTTTGCCGTGAGAACACGGACATCGAGATCATGCATCTAGAGAGAGGGTTGCAAAAAGAAGATACCAAATCCATCACAGATATCGTCTGCCTTGACCAGATGAAAGACTTTCCACAAGATGAGCCCATCATGTTTAATCCGATGGGGATGGCGATTTTTGATATCGCCATTGCTGGCTACTATTACAAACAAGCACTCTCGCAGGGGATCGGAACTCACTTGCAAGACTAACTGGAGGTTACCATTTTGTACGATGTGCTGGCAAATCTAAAACTGGTAGAGTCATCTCGAATTTGTTTGCACGAGTCACATGAATACAAGCGACTACACAAGACCAGACAGATCATTGAGGAGGAAGGTATTTTGCGCCATCCTCCGCTGGCGATTCTCATGCAAAACGGCCAGTATTTGATCATTGATGGTGCACATCGGACCTTTGCTCTTCAAGCGCTTGGGTGCAAACATATCCCCGTACAGGTAGTGGAGCATGAGGATTTTCACTTGGATATGTGGGATCATATTGTGCCAGTCGCTACATGGTTGCAATCAGTGGAGCAAGATTCTGTGTTTCGATGGGAAACAGAGCGTTTACGAGAAACGCCTGTGGCAGAAATGAAGATAGGGAACAAGAAACGCTTCTATCTGTATCCAAATGAGAATCGGCACGATGATGAGTGGCGAATGACGCTATGGCGTCAATTAGTGGACAGTTACAACTATAGCCACCAGGTGCATCGTCTGCCCACAGGGATGCTCGAATGGCCGGAAACAGGAGCCGCCTTGATACGGTTCCCGCCAATCAGTCTGGCAGAATTGGAGCGTATCGTATCGGAAGGGCATGTTTTGCCTGCGGGTGTTACCCGTTTTGAAATAGATGGGCGTCTATTAAACTTGTGTATCCCGATTAGCCTATTGAAACAGGAGCAAATCGAGCTAGAACAGTGGGAGCGATTGGTTAAAAAATGGAGAGAAACCTTGCGCCTCTACTCGAAACCCGTGTATATGTGCGATGCGTAATAGGAAACCGTGGCGAGTTTGATTCGCCACGGTTTCTATCCAATCCCAATTACATCACGTACTGGTTGCGGTCTTTCCCACAGACGCAGTGCCTAAAAAGGAGTGGATCATTCTGCAAAAGATCATAGATGAGTCGAGACGAAAACTAGGATTCTTGCTGATATGTCTGGTTCTCGTATTTTCCGGCAGTATGTCCGTGTACGCCGAAACGAGCGTTCGACAGGATACGGAAATCACAACGGCAATCGAGCAGCTAGTCAATAAAACCATGGAGTCGGAAAAAATCCCGGGTGCAGCTGTTGTGGTCGTCAAAGAGGGGAAAACCATTTACAAGCAATCGTTTGGTTTCTCTGACACCCAGAAGCAAGAGCGGGTTACTGCTGACACATTGTTTGAAATCGGATCGAACTCCAAAGCCTTTACGTCGCTAGCTGTTCACCAGCTTGTCGAGCAAAAGCGACTTTCGCTGGACGATCCGGTTCAGAGCTATATCCCGTGGTTTCGCGTTACCTATAAAGGACAACAGCAACCGATCCTGATTAAGCATTTGCTGTATCATACCAGCGGGATTCCTTTTGAAAGCATTGGCTCCATCCCTATTTCTTCCAGTGAGAATGCAATCGAAGAAACCGTGCGAGCGATCAATGATACTGAACTGGTTCGCAAGCCGGGGACCGAGTATGAATACGCCACCATTAACTACGATATCCTGGGCTATGTGGTCGAGAAAGTTACCGGACAGTCCTATGAACAGTATGTGCAGCAACAAGTCATTGCTAAATTGGGGCTAACCCATACCTTTTTGAAGGCACAGGCACCCGTGGCAGAGATGGCAAGAGGGCACAAAATCGAACTATTTTCCCCACGCGTGTATGATGCACCGGAATATCGTGGAAATACGCCAGCCGGTTATGTCGTTTCCAATTTAAACGATATGGAACGATGGTTACAGATTCAGTTGGGGTTGGAGGCATCTGCATTTCGTCCTGAGCTGGTGCGTGCTTCCCATCTTCCTGATCGTTCGGTAGCTCCTGCTGGAGATGGTTTTTCGTATGCATCAGGCTGGATGATTTATCAGGATGGTGGAGGGCAAATTTCGCATGGCGGCAATAACCCTGCATTTTCTTCGTACATGGTATTTCGTCCAGAGGAAAAGCTGGGCGCCGTCGTTTTGACCAATATCAACTCGTTGAACGCATCTGTTATCGCAGAGGGGGCCGTCAATCTCGTACTAGGCAAAGAAGCTCCCTTAATCGTGTCTGACACCAATCTTCAAGCGGATCGTATGGCAAGCATTTCTCTCGTGATCCTTGGTATCCTTTTGTTGGTACTTGGTGGGGCGATCGTGCAGATTTTCGTGCAAGTTTATCGAGGCGAACGAAAACTCGCCGCGAATGCGGGGCGAATCTGTCTGGCATCCTTCGTTGCATTTGTTGTCATGGGAAGTGTTTTGACAGCCGCCTTATACTACTTGCCAGATGTTTTTTTTATGGGCTTACCATGGTCGTTCATCGAGGTTTGGCTTCCCATCACCATTTTTTACGCTATGTACGCATTGGTGGCAGGACTCGTTCTGTTTAATGTCTACATCACACTCACCCGCTTGTTCCCGAAATCGCAAGAAACATCCATGACCTCTATTGTCATACAGGGGCTGATCAGCGGATTTGGGAATGCGCTGATTATTTTTATGATCAATCTGGCGCTCACTTCTACAAACAAGTTTCATGCATCCATTTTCCTGTATTTTCTCCTGGGTATCTTGTTGTATATCGTCGGGGAGAAAATGATGCGTAGCCGATTGATTGTGATCACAAATGAAATCGTATACGAAAAAAGAATGGAACTGATCCGCAAAATTTTTCGGACCCCTTATCAAAAGTACGAGACACTTGATAACGGTGAAATATATGCGGGGTTAAATAATGATACGGAAACGATTAGTACGTTCGCCAATAGTGTCGTTGTGGCACTAACTAGTGCGGTTACACTCGTGTTTTGCTTCATTTATCTAGGCTCGCTGGATCTATACGGATTTTTGTTTTGTCTGGCTGTCATTTTTGTGGCTGTAGGCTTGTATACGCTGGCAGGTCGCTTTGCAAACAAAGTATGGGAGGAAACCAGAGACATCCAAAATGTGTTTTTCTCCTATATTACCGATATGATCGGGGGCTTCAAGGAGCTGTATCTAACGCAGGCACAACGAAAAGAATTCGAAGAAGACATGGAAAGAAGCTGCTCTGACTATCGACATAAGAAATCAGCGGGCCAATTTAAATTTGTGAACGTGTATTTGATTGGGGAATTGCTATTCGTCGTGGTAATCGGTACGGTTGCCTTTTTATTCCCGGTTCTCTTCCCTTCCCTGCAAAAAGAAATGCTGATTAGTTATGTGTTTGTCTTCCTGTATATGACAGGGCCCGTTCACGGTATTTTGAATGCGGTACCGGAGCTGATTCGGATCAAGATCAGCTGGCAGAGATTGAATGCGCTGCTTGATTCGTTATCAGTGGAAACGAGAAGAGAAGAGGAAAGCTTGGCTAAGCGGAACACGCAAGACTTTGAGAGATTTTCAACTGAACAGGTGCGTTTCCGATACAAAAACAAAGAGGGCGAAGAGTTTTCCGTAGGTCCGCTGGACTTCTCCTGCCGAAAAGGGGAAATCGTCTTCATTGTTGGTGGGAACGGTAGCGGGAAGTCAACGTTTGCCAAGCTGATTACCGGATTGTATGAGCAAGATGAGGGCGAGTTTTTCATGAACGGCCAAAAAGTGAATGCTGATCAACGCTGCGAATTCTTCTCCGCGATTTTCAGTGATTTCTATCTGTTTGAGAAGATGTATGGAATCGATTACCAAGCAAAGCAAGAAGAAGTGAGCAAACATTTAGAGGTGCTTCGCATCGCTGACAAAGTAGAAGTGGATGAAACGGGAACGTTTAGCACGACGAAGCTGTCTACTGGGCAGCGTAAGCGTCTTGCCTTAATGCTCAGTCTGGTCAGAGATCGGCCGATTTTCCTCTTTGACGAGTGGGCTGCTGACCAAGATCCAGAATATCGTCAATTCTTTTACGAATCCTTGCTGCCAGAAATGAAAAGACAGGGCAAATGTGTAATTGCGATCACACACGACGATCGCTACTTCCATCTTGCTGATCAGGTAGTGAAAATGGAGAGTGGGCGAATTATTTCGGAGCAAACACTTGCGCATGCCTGATGGCAAAGCATGCAGAGAAGACCGTACGGGGATGATACCCGGCGGTCTTTTCTTACATGAGTGGCACGGTTCCATTCGATTGGATGTACTAGACAAACAATTCAGACAGTTATATAATTGGAAGCAGTTGGAATGAATGCGATAACATCATGCGGGTGTAGTTCAATGGTAGAACTCCGGCTTCCCAAGCCTGCGGCGTGGGTTCGATTCCCATCACCCGCTCCATACGAAATGGTAGAAAAGCCTTTGCTTACAAAGGCTTTTCTTGTTTGTTCAAATAAGTTTTAGACTGATCCGATCAAAGAAAACACTGATGAACGAATGACCTCAATTACTTTGAGCTTTACATAAAAGTAGCATGTCTTTAACGATATCGACTACAACATTTGGCTGATCAATATGAATTGCATGACCGGCATTTTCAACAATTATATGCTTACTAAGGGTTGATAATTTAGTAAGCTCTTTATGTAATGCGATCCAAGCAGACATAGATTCAGGATTATGATGAGGTTGTAATGTACCTGATACGACAATGAGCGGCTTGTTACCAAGTGATTTAGATTTTCGAGCTTGATCAAAGCTTTCTTCAATTTCTTGAATAGAGCCTTCAAGAACAAACTGACTATAGTACTCTGCCTGAACTTCTTCCGAAAATAAAGGAACCATGATTCTATTTTGATCTTCATGAGATGGATCTAATAAAATCACCCCGGCAACTTCTTCTGGATATGTACTTGCATATAGTCGAACATTCAATCCCCCAAAAGAGTGCCCGACCAAAACATAAGGGGGGGACACGTTTGCTTTCTGAAGCAAGCTTCTAAGATTCTCAATGATTTGCTGACTATGTCGAGGTCTCTCATCACTTTCACTTTCACCTATACCTGCTCTATCATAAATGAACATCCTTGTTTGGTTTGAAATTTCAGTACTAATGGAACTCCAGTAGTTTAATGTGCACCCATAACCAGAATCAAAAACCACCGTTGGAAAATCACTTATTTCACCATAATATTTAAAACATAGTTTAACTCCGCCTATGTCGAGTTTTTGACTCGTTTCATTTATTACCATGTCACTCATTTTATCTCCTCCAGATATTATTCATTAGGTGAATTTCCACAAACAATTTAATAATCCCTTTTTTTGTAAGTTTACTTGCATGAACAATGGAGATGCCTTGCCCATTAGTTGAATAATTTACCATCAGTCTAGTACTTTATTTTCTAGTCTAAAACTTTATTTTCATGGAACAAGCGAAACTTTTAAGTGGTTCATGAGTATTTTCATGTAGATAAACCCGAAGGAGGGTGTGCGATGAAGGAGATGAATTACGGTCATTAACTTCCCAAAAAGGAGGTTAGTGATGAGTAAAAGTTATAAGAAGTTCCCGGTTGTAAAGGACAAGACTGGACCAAGTAAAAAGTTTGCAAAACGGTTAGCAAGTAAGGCTGTAAGAAGATACAGCTCTGGCATTCATGCGGGACGCATGTATCGAAAAATTTTTTGCTCATGGATTATTAATGATTTCTGGTTTTACAAGTCATTTCGAGAGGCTATTCGAGATTGGGAGACAAGCGATGTCCCTAAGGTGAAGGCGAAGACGAGAAAACAAATCATCAACGAATGGGCGAAATATTACTACCGAAAATAGAAGAATCACGGGTGTACAGGGAAGTTACACCAAACAAGAGTCCTTCCAGGTAATTGGGGAAGGCTCTTTGCTCTATCGCACGACCCACTTATTAGAATCGGGGGTTTGACATGAGAACCATACCACTCGGCACGAGCAAGTTAGAAGTACCAGTCATCGCAATTGGGTGCATGAGGATGGGGTCACTAGACAAGCCGCAAGCGGAGCGCTTCGTACAAACGGCGCTTGAAGAAGGTGCGAATTTCTTCGACCATGCAGATATTTACGGAAAGGGCAGATGTGAGGAAGTATTTGCAGAAGCGATTCAGATGAGCTCTAGCGTTCGTGAGCGTATCCTTTTGCAATCGAAATGTGGCATTCGGCCCGGCATGTTCGACTTTTCCAAAGAATATATTTTGAATGCTGTGGATGGCATTCTACAACGTCTAAAAACGGAATATTTAGATGTATTGCTGTTGCATCGCCCAGACACTCTTGTCGAGCCGGAAGAAGTAGCGGAAGCGTTCGATCTTCTGGAAAGCACGGGTAAAGTACGCCACTTTGGCGTCTCCAATCAAAATCCGATGCAGATCCAGCTGTTAAACAAGTATGTGAAGCAACCAATCGTCGCTAACCAGTTGCAGCTCAGCATGATGAACGCGACGATGATTTCGCAAGGCTTCAACGTCAATATGGAGAACAACTCGGCTGTGAACCGCGATGGCAGTGTACTCGACTTTTGCAGGCTGCATGATATTACGATTCAGCCTTGGTCGCCGTTCCAGTATGGATTTTTCGAAGGATCTTTCCTTGGGAACGAGAAATTTCCTGAGTTGAACAAAAAAATCGATGAAATGGCAGCTAAATATGAGGTATCCAACACAACAATCGCCATCGCTTGGTTACTACGGCACCCGGCGAACATGCAACCTGTCATTGGCACGACGAATATCGACCGAATGAAAGAGTGCGTGAAAGCGACCCATATTCGTTTGACGCGAGAGGAGTGGTATGACATCTATCGCTCTGCCGGAAATGTGTTGCCGTAACTGATTCCATTTACAAAAATACCTGATCGATCTTGGCTCTGTCATAATCTAATATCCAATGAGGATAGCTGGCATATATCCCTCTGATTGTTTCAGGAGAAGTGGCTAATAAATCACAGCCTCGATCGTCATAGATGTGAAAGATGGTATGTTTGCTCGTATTGATAAAGTAGACGCGATGAAAAATACGTGGTTTTAATCCCATATCCTGACGGCAGATTGCTTTTATCATGGGAACATAGGCAAAGTCCGACGTCTTACACTTCATGAAGAACCGATGCGTTCGATAGACTTCATTCTCATCGTCTTCTGGAAAAACATAAGGAATGGTATTTTGCCTAAGCTTATACAAAAGTGATTTATTCTTCACATACTTGGAAAAGGCGTTCAATTTACGCTTAAAGGCCCGACTGTCTCCAAAATCGTTTACATCCACTACGATAAAAATGTCATCATTAGGTGAATGTGAAGCCTTAAATAAGGCAATCGCTCGCGTATAAACCCCCTGTAAGTAGGGGCAATTTTCATAAACGTAATGATAATCATAGTTCACGCCTAGTTCAAAGCGGATTCCAATATCCCAGCTGTAAAACAAAGGTGGTCTTAGCTTTAACGTTGGAAAGGTATGCTGTAAATACTCGTGTGCTGTCATCAAAGCACCTCGCTCTACTAATAGGATACAGAGAAAATAAATAGGAGAGAATAGAGACTCTCCTACTATCCATTGAATGGATTGTTCCTCTATTCCTGTAAAAAATCTTTTTCTTTCCACTCTTTGTACAGAGTAAGGTCGCTGCTCACTTGTCGAAACACCAATCCAATGATTGTCGCGTCATCTAGTAAACCAGCAACAGGAATAAAATCTGTGATGGCGTCTATGGGTGAAACAAAGTACAAAATTCCGCCAATAATCATCAATATGGATTTAACAGGGATTGTTCGATATTTTCCACTCGTCCAATCACCGAAAATATGAAAGAGGAGCTGTAAATTCTCCCAAGCATCTCCGATCGCTTTTTTATCTGCTTTTTTCATTGCTTTTTTTAGGAGATTTGATGCTTTTTCTTTATCGTTCAGATATTCAGAGGCTTTTGATTCATAATTTTTAAGAAACATCTTTTCATGTTTAGCCATAGGACCTCCTGTGTTTCGTCGAAGCCAAAAAGGGCGAGAAAACGCTCATTTTTGGCTTCGGTGTTTTTTAAGCGACTTGTACATCCCATGTACTCTTTTCGATTACACCAAGATGATTTTCCCCGTACGCTGACGGCTCTCCGCAAACTGTACTGCCTCTCGAACATCTTGTAAAGCAAATCTCTCTCCAGGCTCTTCGAAAAGGAGCTTCCCATTCTGAACGAGCTCGATGACTTTCTCAAACGTTTCGTGCCAGGTAGACACGGAAACTCGTTGATTCCAGTGGCGCAATAAAAAAAGTTGGGGGAAAACGCCAAGCGCTTTCGAGATGATCGACCAATCCACTTGAACTCCCGATAAAAGACCTAACGATAAGAAAATCCCGCCGGCACGTGTAGACTTCGCCAGCTCTAAACCATCTGGGCCACCAATGGAATCAATAGACGCATGAGCACCTTGTCCATTCGTTACACTCATGATGGCATCATAAATAGACGCACGTGAACTGTCGATGACATGCCACGCCCCAAGTTGCATTAACTCCTCAGTATATCTTGCGTTTCGGACGATGGTGATCACCCTAAAACCGAACAGAGCGGATAGCTGAATAAACAAGCGACCAATGGCTGAGTTGGCGGCATTGACTAGCAATACCTGATCAGGAGACATTTGTAGTGTCTCGTTGCAAATGGCCCACGCAGTGATCGGGTTGATGTACAACCGACTAGCGATATCATCTTGGATCGAATCAGGAACCGCAATGGCTAGCTCGGCTGTCGTTTTTACATATTCTTGCCACGTACCCTCACCGCGCAAAGGCAGAACACGTTTACCGATAAGAGAGCGGGGAGCAAAAGGACCTGTATCCATAACGGTACCAACCCCCTCATACCCAGGAATGGCGGGAAGGTTGATGCGATGCTTGTAGGCACCACGAATCGGAATGACGTCAGAAGGATTAATAGGACGTGCGCTCATTTTCACCAAAATTTCATCTTGCTTCAGAGGTTCAATGAGCCGCTGTTCAACCTTCAATACTTGATGAGGTTCGCCAAATTGATCGTAACGTACTGTTTGTGCATACATGGTAGTGTACTCCTAACTTTGTCAGCCATAACCGAACGAAGGATAGCTCTTCGTCAATGCGTATGGGATCGGAATGTCTTTATCTTAGGTATAAGAAATAGACCCCGTCAATCAAAACGAGAATTTGGCTTGCGTAATGTTAGAGATTCAGGACAATCAAGATAAATAGGACCGCTCCTAAAAATGCCGTGATAGCTGCAGACATAAGTTATTGATTCGGGTTATGGATGACTTGTCGCAGTGTATTAAAAAAGCTGATGAGAAACAAAGCGACCATAAAACTTACGAAGTACAGCATGTAATCAAGACCTTTCCAACAGTATTCTTCAAAATTATACCAATATTTCAATGATGAAACAATTTGACATCATAAGCGATAAATAAGTGAAAAAAGAGCGCATCTGCGCTCTTTCAAATCATGCTTTTGCTCGTGGTGCACTTTCAAAGCCTACTTTTTTATGCGTGCCATCACAGAACGGTTTCTTCTCGGATTGACCGCATCTACAGAGTGAAAAAGATGAACCGACTTCATACTTGTCGCCTGCTCCATCCAGCAATTCAACTGCACCAGTCACACGAATTGATCCATTGTCGTTAATCTTGATGGTTACTTTTTCTTGATCCACATGTCATCCCTCCTTTTTTACTATCTTTACCTACTATGATTTCGAGCAGAAGGGTATGTGAAAAATAATTGTTTGACTACATAGGAAGAGCCAGCCATCGCGATAGTGAACTTGCTGGCAGAACATGACGAATTCGTGTTAAAATCAGGACAAGGTACGGTTATTTTTAGCAGGGAAAGGGTTTTGCATCATGACGATTTCAATGGATGACTTAGAGCAATCCTGCTGGGAATGCGAAGGCAAGGGGACTCTAGTGAATGAAAACAAGCAAGAGGAATCATGCCCCAAATGCCAAGGTAAGGGAGCGATTCTTACCGCACAAGGTCAGACCCTCTTACACTTTATAAAAAAGCATTTGTAAACGAACGAGCTTAAAGAAAAAGCGGGAGGCCGTCAGATCCTCACCTAGCTACGGGTGGGAACTGACGGCCTTTTTTGTGAGCAGTCGGATTAAATCGGAGTAGCGTTATTCGGCTGTTTTTTGCTACCACTCTGGCGACCGATAAGCAAGAAAACAAGGAGTAAGACAAACGGAATCGCTACCGTAGTCATATCACCGTGTAAAAGAAGAGTGATTGTAGCACCAAGCATAATCACTGCGAGCGTATAGGCGGCGTACCGCGCATACTTTTTCATCAGTAAGCCCAGCCCGCCGAGCACTTCGCCTAAACCGATCACAACCCTACGATCATTACCCATTTTGCAAAAATACGCAGACCTATCATACTGAAATCCTCCAATCGTTTCGTTGATGGATTCAGTATAAACCGCCCATTATGACATCTTTTGTCATATAGCAATGACTGAACGTTCTACAAAGGATCGTGTATCTGCGAGTCCTCGGATAACAGGTACGACCTGCTCACATCACTTGTATTTTTCAGTGTACTCGGTGTAGTTTACTACTTCAATGACACTTGACCAACGGAGAACGGTTCCGACAAACTGTTTAATGTCTAATCCTTGCATGCTGTATGATTCGGCGGTATTGGTTGTTCCAGTTGCGTCCTTAATGAACGTCACTTTATAGCCGCGATCATAGGCAGCGATCGCCGTAAACATACAACAAAATTCCGTCTCAAAACCAATGATAAAAAGATGATCGACTCCTAGCTTTTCTAAAGTCTGTGTGAGTTCAGTTTGGAAGAAAGAACTAGGGGTTTGCTTCTCAATGATGAAGTCGGAATAGTCTTTTAATGAAGGGTGTATTTCAGAACCGATAGAGCCTCTTTTCAGGGGACTTTCTTCTGCATCATCCACATGCTGGACAAAAATGACAGGACCATTGCTCTCTTTAAAATCTTTGATCACCTGTTCCATCAAAAAGAGTTCCTCTTTGTAATCCCCACAACTCACAATTCCGTTTTGCACATCAATCACTAAGAGTGCGTTCATTGTTTCACCTTCCTTCTACCATGTAGAGAGAGAATTCGGAAGGAAAGGGTGGACTTCCTGCAAGGGAAATACCATGAGATAATGAGGGGAAGGAAATAATAGGAAAGGTTGAGTGAGATGAGAATTTCATTTTCTTATGCATTCATTTTTGTCGCATTCATTCTCGTTACAGGATGTGGTTCAACGAATTCAAGTACTTCATCCGTGTTTTCCAATTTAGCCAAACAAGGCTCTTCTTCCACGAGTGAAGGTACAGAGGCAGTTGCGGAATCAGAAAATAATAATGACGATATGTACTTTTCGATGGCTGTACTCGCCTTACATGAAGGGAATGGCTTTGAAGCTGGAGAAGAATTTCCACCGGAATCCAAAGCGTTTTTGGCAAAGCATGCTCATCTGTTTCCGGCAACTGGGGACAAAGTGAAGGAAGCTCAGCAATTAGTCGATCAAAATGTGCAACCGAAACATATCAATAAAAACATTTCCAAGTATCATGCTTCGATGATTCAAGATAAAGGAACGGTGTTGAGCATCGAAGAAGAAGAAATACCGGAAATCGGGATGATTTCCGTCTTGCATGTCGTCAATGACGAGGAGGATAGCTACCAAGTTGTTTACCTAGGTGCATTAGATGTCTATGAAGATGATACGGTTGAATTTGTTGGGGTCCCAACCTTGCTCTCAGGTTTCGAAAATGTAAGTGGTGGATACACGAATTCGATCATCATGGCAGGGAGCTATGTAGGAAAAAGCGCGAATTAAGTTAGGGTAGTATGGATTTTCGTAGGAAACAAGCTATTGACCAGTTCGCCTCCTTGTCACACTGAATACAGTGATAGCAAGCCTGGGATGGAAGGATGAAAACAATGGCTAATAAAAAAAGATTAAAATGGAAGTTAAAAAGTAAACGTACAACAAGAATTCAGAGACATGTTCATGAGTTTTTAGGTAGCACGCAGCTTGCAGAAGAAGGAGCAGATCGACACAATCACCGTTTTGCTGGCGTCACTGGTCAAGCAATCCCCAGAGGAAAAAGCCACGTTCATGTCATTCGGTCCAATACAGACTTCTTCACTCATCTCCATCGCGTGCGAATTGTAACTGGACCCGCAATTCCGGTTGGAAATGGAAAACATGTTCATTTCGTAAGTGGGAGGACCACGTTTAACGACGGACATGTCCATCGGTTCAAATTCGCCACGTTGATCCAGAAGCCGCTCCTCTAATAAATCTCGCACAGCCTCGAATGATACAGTTCGAGGCTTTTTGTATGCAGGTTGGCCTTCTGTTTTTGATATGATAGAAAGGTGTTAGTTTGTACGAATACTTGATCAGTAAAGATTTATGGAGGTTACCATGCGCTATCAAGTCATATTATTCGATGTAGATGATACACTTCTCGACTTCAAAACGACAGAAGAAAATGCTTTGCAAAAGACGTTTTCTCAGTTTGGACTCGCTACGGGATCGTCTGATTATGGAGTGACTTACAAAGAGATCAGTAAAGGATTGTGGGAGGATTTAGAAAAGGGGCGAATCACTCTAGCAGAGCTGGGTGTAGAGAGATTTCGAAGACTTTTCAAAGCTGTTCAGCTAGACGTCGATGCAGAGGCGTTCGGCAGCGCCTATCTCGAATCCTTGGGCAAAGAAGTGCATTTGGTACCGGGAGCGGTTGAATTGTGCAACAGTTTGGAGGATTGCCGCTTGGCGATCATTACGAATGGGTTCGCCTCTGTGCAAACGGCAAGAATTGCCGCTTCACCGCTTAGCAACTCTTTTGAGCACCTGATTATTTCCGAAGAGGTCGGCTATAAGAAGCCGGATCGGGAAATTTTTGAATACGCGTACTCCAAACTGCAATGGACGGAGAAGGCGAACGTATTGATGGTGGGAGATTCGTTGACCTCTGATATACAAGGGGGAGCCCTTTACGGGATCGATACATGCTGGTTCAACCCTCTGGGCAAGGAAAATCAGACGAGCATTCAGCCAACCTACGAAATCAGAGAACTGAGCGAGCTTCAAGAAATTGTGCGGAAGGGTAACGTGAATTTGTAGGATCTTTCCTGTATGATGAGAAGGTATTGATCTACAGGTAAATCTAGAATCTAGTGATTGGAGCCCTATAGATATGTATCAGAATTTAGAAGAGTGCATCCTTGACTTGGAAAGGCACGGACATTTGGTCCGTATTCGCGAAGAAGTAGATCCCTATCTAGAAATGGCCGCGATTCACTTGAAGGTGTACGAAGCTGGCGGGCCAGCCTTACTGTTTGAAAACGTAAAAGGCTCAAAGTTTCGTGCGGTATCCAATCTTTTTGGCACAATTGAGCGCAGCAAGTTTATTTTCAGAAGCACCTGGCAAGCCGCTGAAAATATAATCGCTATGCGCAATGATCCGATGAAAGCGCTAAAGCAGCCATTTAAAAATATCGAAAACGGCTTTGCTGCTCTAAAGGCTTTGCCTGCAAAAAAATCGACTAGCATGCCGGTAACCGCACAGGAAATCAGCATAACAGACTTGCCACTTATCCAAAGCTGGCCGATGGATGGTGGAGCTTTTGTCACGTTGCCCCAAATCTATTCGGAAGATCCGGACAAGCCTGGAATCATGAATTCCAATTTGGGGATGTACCGTGTGCAGTTGACTGGTAATGAATATGAGGTAAACAAAGAAATTGGCTTGCACTATCAAATCCATCGTGGAATTGGTGTCCACCAAGCCAAAGCGACCAAAATGGGGATGCCGCTGAAAGTAAGTTGTTTCGTTGGCGGTCCGCCTGCCCATACTTTATCGGCTGTCATGCCGTTGCCAGAAGGCTTGAGCGAAATTACTTTTGCCGGTTTGCTTTCTGGGCGTCGTTTTCACTACAGCTATATCGATGGTTACTGCATAAGCAATGATGCGGATTTTGTAATCACGGGAGATATTTATCCTGGAGATACGAAACCAGAAGGACCATTCGGCGACCATTTGGGCTATTACAGTCTGATCCATCCATTCCCTGTGATGAAGGTAAAGAAAGTGTACGCCAAGCCGAATGCGATCTGGCCATTCACAGTTGTGGGCCGTCCGCCACAAGAAGATACGTCATTTGGTCAACTGATTCACGAGTTAACGGGCGATGCGATCAAGCAAGAAATCCCAGGTGTAAAAGAAGTTCATGCTGTAGATGCTGCCGGTGTGCATCCGCTGCTGTTTGCCATCGGAAGCGAGCGATATACGCCTTATCAGCAAGTCAAACAGCCGACGGAGATGCTCACCATTGCCAACCGCATTTTAGGAACTGGCCAATTGAGCTTGGCCAAGTATTTATTCATTACCGCAGAAGAAAATCGACCATTGACGACGCATGATGAAGTCGATTTTATGACCTATATTTTGGAGAGAATCGATCTGCATCGCGATGTTCATTTTTATACAAACACGACCATTGATACGTTGGATTATTCGGGAACAGGCTTAAACAGCGGCAGTAAGGTTGTCCTCGCTGCTTACGGCGATCAAAAACGAGAGCTGTGCAAAGAGGTGCCGGATGAGCTGAAGGATTTGCGAGAGTTTGAGAATGCCCGCTTGATTATGCCAGGTGTGGTGTCGATCCAAGGTCCTGCTTTTACCGATTACGCGAGCGCCCAGCAGCAATTACAGAATCTGTGTGACGCGATTCAAGCGAGAGGTCCGATCCCGTCTTGCCCGATGATCATCCTTTGTGACGACAGTACATTCATGAGCACGTCTCTTCAAAACTTCCTGTGGGCAACCTTTACACGCAGTAATCCATCCCACGACATTTACGGCGTGAACAGCTACTACGAGAACAAGCATTGGGGTTGTGATAATCTGATTATCGATGCACGTACCAAGCCCCATCAAGCACCGCCATTGGTACCCGATCCAACTGTCGAGAAAAATATCGAACGACTGTTTGTCAAAGGTGCGAGCTTGGGTGGAATCCTGTAAGTGAGCTCATTTTAAAAGTAGAGGTCCGTAACCTTTCGTTGCGGGCTTTTTCTATGCGCTGTCGAATCGAACTGATAATTGCAAAAATTGCACGATTGATGGGGAAAGGAATCGTTCTTTACCACTGAGAAAGCGTTTTCTATAATGAATCTCAAGCAAGGACACAGCTTTTTATGGAAAGGAGAAAGGAATGGTCTTCTTAACCACACGTTCCCATGCATTACTGAAGGTGATACTCGACAGCTACTATCCGCTGAAAATTAAGGACGTCGCGCGCGATTTCCAGGTAAGCGAACGCACCGTCAAGTACGACCTGGATAACGTCAGGCAATGGCTAAAGGAACGAAATGTCATCCTCCATTCTCAACCGAATAAAGGGCTGTGGATAACGGAAGAGCAAGAGCATCGAAATGCTTTGAAGGAAAATTTGCAAAGGGATGACAGCAAGACACTCATTCTGCCGCAAAAGGATCGGGTCAAGCATTTTTTGTTCATTCTTCTGCTGTCAGAAGGGTATCAGCGGATGAACGATTTGGCCGACCATATGGGAGTCAGTCGCAATACTGTCGTGGCCGATGTCAAGGACGCGGAAAAGCTGCTCGATGGCTGGCGTCTCGAGCTCGTCACGAAGCCAAGGTACGGTGTACGTGTGGACGGGAGTGAGCGGCACAAGCGGTATGCTCTCGAAAACTTGATTCACGATCTGCTGGATGGAATCGACATGTATCGGATGGTACAGGGAATGCTTTTAGAGTATGGACAAGAAGCGCGAACAGGTCCGTTATTGGAGAAATGGCTGATCAGTCGGACAGAGTTAGGGGAGATCATTCACAGCATCAAAGCATGGATGAATGCTGCTGCGGAGACGCTGGCAGACCGAGTGTTGATTAGTTTACTGATTCGCTTATGCATTGTCGTCCATCGTGTACAAAGGGGCCAAATGGTCAATGCGGATGATGCCGAGATGGGAGAAGCGAGGCATTGGAGCGGGTACGAGCTGTTTTCACACGAGGTTCGAGCATTCTGCCAGCGATTGAACGTCGATATTCCCGAACACGAGATTGCGTATGCGTGCCTTCCGCTACTAGGGACTGAACAGGTGCCAAGAGAAGCGCGTGCAGGTAGGATCGTTTTGGACGTTTTCCAGGCAACCAAGGAGCTGACAGAAGCGGTTAGCAGTCGGATGTTGGCACCGTTGTACGAGGATCAGGAGCTGGTCAGACTGCTTTTTGCTCATCTGGATGATAGCTTGAACCGTTATCGTCAGGGAGTTCTTTTTGCGAATCCACTGACGGAGGAGATTCGCCGTTCCTACGCACGCATGTTTGATGCAGTCAAACGCTCTTGCGAAGAAGTATTTTGGCATCGGGGGGTCTATTGGCTTGATGCAGACATTGCTTACTTTGTCCTGCATTTCCAAGCAGGTTATGATCGCTGGCTGGAGCAGAAAAAGGCAGATGCGCTTGTCGTTTGCGGAACAGGCAGAGGGACTTCGCGGTTTTTGAAAACGTATCTGGAAAGCGAATTGCGTTCACTTCGGGTCGTAGGTCTGTGTTCCAGCACAGAGGTAGAGAAGTATTTGGCGAGTCGTCGCGTGGATGTCATCATCAGTGTCCTGCCGATCAAAGCCGAGGTGCCTGTTGTGATTGTCAGTCCTCTTCCAACACGCCAAGATATCAACCAGATTCAGAACTGTCTGGAAGCTTTGCAAGTGGCGGAAGGAAATCGACAACAGGCTGTGAATGCTCGCAAGGAAGCTTGGTTCCCAACACTGACTACTGATCTCAATCCGTCAGATTTGCCGGTGGTGGAGAGATTGTCCCAGGAAGTTATCTGCAAAGGGTATGAGATCAGTCAAAAAATCGTGACTGCTTTTCGGGAGTACGTAACGGAACAAATGGCAAGCGGACTGACGCTGCACCTGCTGTTGATGGTGAATCGACTGGCTTTTGGCTCACCCTATCAGGAGGAGTGGGAATCGGCGACTGAGGCAGAATCGAGAGAATGGAAGGCATGGCGTGAAAAGCTGAACCAATTGTTGGCTGAGGCAAACCTCCAAGTTCCGCCTAGTGAAGTGACGGCCATTATGCGCTATTTTTTAGGAAAGGGGACGGTAGAGAGTGAAAGTGGATCTACTCATACGCAACGGACAGGTCATTGATCCTTCGCAGAATGTGAACGGGCACTATGATCTTGCTATTCGGGAAGGGCGGATCGTTGGGTTGTATGAGAAAGGGAAGACAACCGATGACCAAGGGATGAATCTGGAAAGCAAGGAGACGATCGATGCAGAGGGATATGTGGTGACCCCCGGTCTGATCGATCTGCACGCTCACGTTTTTCCGACAAAGACGAGTTTGGGCGTAGTCGCGGATCGGGTCGGCGTCGAGCAAGGAGTGACAACCGTAGTAGATGCTGGCAGTGTCGGGCTATGGTCGTTTGATGCTTTTCTTGAAGAAGCAGTGTATCCTTCTGTTACTCGTGTTCTGGCATTTCTGAACATTTCAGGGGATGGTTTGTGCACAGGCGGCGGGGAGCTCGCAGACATGTCGCGGTTAACCCCGAAAGAAGCGGCAGCCCTCATACGAGAACAGCCGATACTACGAGGGATAAAAGCCCGCATGAGCGGTTCTGTCGTCAAGCAAAACGGGATCCATCCCTTGCTCGTAGCCAAGGAAGCCGCAAGGGAAGCGGGCGTTCCCATGATGGTGCACATCGGAAACGCTCCGCCAAAACTCACGGAAATATTGCCTCTGCTAGACCGAGGAGACGTGGTGACACATGCGTTTCACGGAAAAAAAGGAGGGATGTTCGACGAACGAGGCGAGTTGATTCCAGAGGCGCAAGACGCGTTGGAGCGGGGAGTCTTACTCGACATCGGGCACGGCGAAGCGAGCTTCAGCTTCCAAACACTGCGTCATGCGCAGGCCCAAGGTATTATGCCACATGTCATTAGCACGGATGTTCACCAGCGCAACATCGATGGTCCTGTGCACAGCTTGACGCACACACTTACGAAGTTTCTCGCTATGGGCTACTCGCTCGACGATGTGATTGCGGCGAGTACGCTAGGTCCAGCACGAATTCTCGGGCTGGAAAACGAGATCGGAACGTTGAAAATAGGGGCATGCGCGGACGTATCCATTTTGCAGATCAAAAAAGAGCCGACAATTTTGACGGACAGTGAACAAGAAACGTTGGAGACAAAGGAAAGAATAGTGGCTTATCAAGCGATTACTTCGGGAAAGGTACTGACATGCAAATGATTGATGACATTCTCAAGGAACTGGCTGAGACAAAATCGGATTATTTATCTGAAATTTCTGAATCAAAACAGATTCTCCAAAAAATAGAGGAGGAGTTTCGCCTCATGGAGATTCATATACCGCGAGATCGCTGGCTAGCTATCGGAGCTCATGTACTGGCATTTGTACGACGGATGACAAACGGTGAAAAGCTGCCCGTGATTGAAGCGGAGTTGTTCGCCGAAATTCATCCCGATATGGTTACACTCTCACACAAAGTCCTCTCAGAAGAAAAAAGTGCGTGGCAGGCAGATGATACTGAAGCGTTTCTGTTGGCTGTTCATTTTGAAGCCATTCGTGCCATGCAGATGGGGCCAACGTAAATCATCGCTGTGAATAAAAGGAGGGTATGTATATGTCTAAGGTAAAAATCGTAATTGGTGATCGTCTCGGAAAAGGACAGAACATCGCAAAAGGAATCGAAGCTGCTGGCGGGACCGCGATCGTCATTCCAGGTGTTGGCGCTGATATGAAGGTAGGAGATGTCATGGTCAGTGAGAGTGCAGATCTCGGGCTTTCCTTTTGCGGAAGTGGTGGGGCTGGGGCACTGACTGCCAAGACCAAGTATGGTTTTCCAGTCGAGTACGGCTTGCGCTCAGTCGATGCTGGTATTACTGCCTTGCGTAGCGGCAAAAAAGTGATTGGTTTTGGCTTCATGGATATAGAAGAGCTGGGCAGACGCATGGTGGAAGAATATATCAAGCTGGGAGGGAAGTAATCCATGTACACGGAGACGACGCTGACCTTGCGATTATCCGGCAGTGGCGATACGAAAGAAGGAGCCTTCAACAAGATTTTTTCCCAAATCAAGCATGTAGTGGCGAGACAGACGAGTGATTTGGTCGTGCGAATCGAACCAGTAGGAGTTTCCATTGTGTCTGCGACAGAAACAGTGAAGCATGAGCGGTTTTTTGGATTGTTCTTTCCACGCAAACGAACGCGGTATGACATCACTGTAGATATTCAAGTGAGGCTGGGACTGGTCCAGGTAGAAAACATAACGTTTCAGCAGCAGACCGAGCAGACTGCGGGTATGGGGCAGTTGGTTCGTCAGCGATAGAAGCAGACAGGGGGTAGGTTCATGGTTACTTTGATGATTGTGTTGAAGTCGATCGTCATCGGGGCATTGGTCGGCTTCGGTGTTGGTGCGGGGGCGGCGAGGATGTTCCATGCACCCAATGTCCAAGGGATGGGAGCCTTCCGGACTTTTGGAGAGCTGAACGCATGTGCGGGCGATCCCATTTCCCACTTTTCATTTGGACTTGGCTTTTTGTTCAACTCATGGGCGTCTGTTGTCGGTGCCGGTGCTTTGACGCAAGATGTGGATCATCGCGTCATCCCGAACTGGGCAGCGGCTGTGCTGCTCTGGCGTAACAAGAATGTGGCAGAGACGTTGCACAATCCAAAGCAAATGGCGATTGCCGGGGCGGCGGTTGGTGTCGTTGTGGTCACACTTTTGAATTCTACAGCAACAGCGATTCCCGAATCGATGCAGCTCGTCGCGACAAAGGTACTGGTTCCTGCTGCGAACTGGTTGATCAACCCGATCATGCCGATTGTGTTCTGGATGGCGGCGATGGATGCAGGCAAACGGACAGGGATTTGGGGAACGGTCTTGGGCGGTTTATCGCATTTGGTCATGGGCAATGCGGTGCCTGGAATCGTCTTGGGTATATTGATCGGTAAAGGCTTGGATGACAGTGGTTGGAACAAAATTACGAAATCCATGTTTATTGCAGTCATTCTCTTGTTTGTATTCAGTGGCTTCTTCCGCGGTTTTGACGTCGCGCTCTTGAAGAGCATGTATGTAGAAATTCCACAGTGGTTGATAGAGCTTCACGAAACATTCGGATCGGTGGTGAAAAAGTAATGGGTGAATTGCAGGCAAAAGGGTTTTGGTATTCAGAATGGGCATTTCCCCTCTTTGTGGCGTGTTTGTCTTCAGGCATCTTTGCAGGTACTCATCTTTACTATGTGTATCATGTCGGGGCCTTTAACGATATCGCCATCGTTGCGATGCTGGAGGCAGGGATCAAGGGTGGCGGATACGGGGCGGCTGCTGCGTTTGGTGCGAGCTTTTTGTTCGCCCGCGTTTTGGAGGGACCGCTGGTTGGAATTCTCGATATTGGCGGCTCGTTGCAAACAGGTATCGGGATTGGCGTTCCAGCATTGATGTTGGGAGCAGGCTTTACAGCTCCGTTGACTTCTTTTCCTTTGGCGCTGGCGACAGGTGCACTCTTGGGCTTCATCATTGGTACCGTGATTATTTTGATTCGGAAGTACACGATCAACGCATCGAACTCCACTTTTGGTGCGGATGTCATGATGGGAGCCGGAAATGCAGCAGGTCGTTACTTAGGTCCATTGATTGTCATTTCGGCGATTATGGCTTCGATTCCAGTTGGACTCGGCGCAACAGCAGGTGCAGCGATTTTTTACTATTACAACAAACCGATTGCGGGTGGTGCGATTATCGGAGCCATGATCCTTGGAGCCATTTTCCCGATCCCGACACAATGACGGAAGAGCGAAGAGTTTTCACAGGAAGGATGGGCAAACCATGGGAATCTATCAGCAGCTAGGGTTGAAGCAAGTCATTAACGCAAGCGGTAAGATGACGGCACTGGGTGCAAGTGCCGTCCATCCTTCTATCGCACAGGCCATGGGAGAAGCGGCCATGGATTATGTAGAAATTAGCGAGCTGATGATTGTGGCAGGTCGTCATATCGCAGAGGCGACCGGAGCAGAAGACGGTTGTCCTACCTCGGGAGCAGCTGCAGGCATTGCCATTAGTGTAGCGGCAGTCATAGCCGGTTGCCATCTGAGTTTGATCGAACGGCTTCCTCTTTCCGACGGGTTGAATAACAAGATCATTATCCAAAAAGGACACGCGGTGCACTTCGGTGCTTCCATTCAACAGATGATTGCACTGGGCGGTGGGAAAGTCGTAGAGGTCGGGCATGCCAATCACGTAGAAGAAGACCATTTGCGAGAAGCCATTGATGATCAGACCGCTGCGCTGCTCTATGTCAAATCTCATCATGCGATTCAAAAAGGGATGCAGTCGCTAGACACGATGCTTCAACTCGGTCGGGAGTTTGGAATTCCGGTAATCGTAGACGCAGCGGCGGAGGAGGATCTGCGGCGCTATGTAGCGATGGGTGCCGATCTGGTCATCTACAGTGGCGGAAAAGCAATCGGCGGGCCAACGTCTGGGTTTATCACAGGTCGTGCCGATCTGGTGGCTGCATGTCGCGCGCAATATAAAGGCATCGGTCGTGCCATGAAGGTAGGAAAGGAAGCCATTGCGGGTTTACTTGCAGCGATTGGACAATATCACCCCGAAAAGCAAAATGTTCCCGAGCAGCGTAGGCGAGTAGAGTGGCTGGCAGGGGAACTGAACAGCTTGCCTGGTGTGAAAGCAGTGATCGCACAGGATGAGGCAGGTCGGGCGATCTATCGCGTGCAAGTTCAGCTTGACGAACGAGTGACGGGAATGACTGCTCGGGAGCTTACACGCCAACTGGAGCAAGGAAATCCAGCTATTTTTACCCGCAACCATTATGTGAATACGGGTATGATTGCCTTTGATCCACGACCGTTTCACCAGGGGCAAGAGCACATCATCGCAGCGCGAATGAAGGAACTGCTGCTAAAACAGAGAGAAGGAGAATAACAAAAGTGGGCACACCGAAAATTCGTTTAAACGTTTTGGCAAGGGATGTAGAAAACGCAAAACAAATATGTTCCGTGGCTGATGGCCGCGCTCTTATCGGAATCTTAGTCAAAGGATTTGCGTCCGTAGAAGCAGCAATAACCGCAGTTGAACAATATCAGCAAGCAGGTGTACCAGTGTCTGTAGGGCTGGGCGCAGGTGATCCTACTCAATGGAAAAAGGTCGCTGAAGTCGCGGTGCAGACACAGCCAGATCACGTCAATCAGGTATTTCCGGCAGCAGGCTATACGCTCGGGGGGCTACAGGCAGTCGGCAACTCGCATACCATCGTGAATGCATTGATTGCCCCCGGCGGACAACCAGGAAAGGTTCAAGTCACCACAGGACCAATGAGCAACAAAGTGTCTGAATGGCTCTCTTGCGATGCAGCCGCCGCGATGTTGGCGGAGATTGGCGTACACTCGGTCAAATTTTATCCAGTTGACGGGCTGGAGAGGCTCAATGAAATCAAAGCGATGGCAGAAGCAGCCGTACGTTACGGGATTCCCGTTTTTGAGCCGACTGGCGGGATCGATGCAGCTTCGATTCGTCCGATTGTGGAGGTATGCCTTGCCGCAGGTGCAAAGCAGGTCATTCCTCACATTTATACATCGATCGTCGACAAGGAAACGGGATTGACTCGTTTGGATCAGGTAGAAGAACTGCTGACTGCTATAGAAGGCCTGTAGCAATTTTACGAGAAAGGGGTAGGAGTGAATCAGATGAGAGAGAGACAGGTCATCGTCGGGTTGGCACAGGGATTACACGCGCGTCCGGCTACTTTGTTTGTGAAAGTGGCAGCTTCCTTTTCCAGTGAAATCGGATTGAACAAGGATGAGAAGAAGGTGAATGCCAAGAGTATTATCGGCGTCATGTCCCTTGCTGTTTCAAAAGGACAGTCGGTCGTCTTGACTGCGGATGGTGCAGACGCGGAACAGGCGCTGGATGCGTTGGAGCGCGTTTTGGTTAGTGTGGAGTAAAGGGATGCGTGAAAGCGTGTAAAAAAAGGGATGTCTCCAATGAAAAGTCAGGAGACATCCCTTTCTCAATCCTGTTCCGTTGAGTTGAATCCTTTCATGATTAGCCATATAGCCAAAACCAATTGTTGAAAGGCTATTGGAATGTTCAACGTCATGTAGGTTGCATCCAGACCGATGAAGCGAATCATAAAGAATAAGCTTGCCAATATGGACAATGTAGACCCAATAAGACCCCAGACTGACAACCACCGTGGAACTAATTTTGTTTGGTAAAATACGCAGGTAAACAAGAACATAGCCAAAACAAATGCCAGTGTCGTTGCCACATGGTTAACCAAATCACGTCCTTCCCGTAACAATCCACCCAGGGTCTGAAAATACGATACATGCAAAGTTCCAACTTTTGCAAATTCGTGGCTTACTGTCAATAGCAACAGAAGAGTGATTACACCAATAATAATGAACACACCCGCAATGATCCCAAAAGCAACAGAGCCAAGAGCTAAACCTTTATGATGCTTACTTAAAATCGGATATAACCAAATAGGTATACCAACATAGGCAACGACCATTAACAACTGGAAAAACGCACCTATTCGTACCTGATTTTCATTTGTAGAAGCTTCGACAAGGTAGTTTGCTCCATCTATAACAGGAACAACACTACATATACCTGTAACCAACCCGACTATTAATAACACCCCAGTCATTACTGCTGACCTTCTACCTGCATTTGTACTCTTTCTCAGCATAATGAGCCTCCTTCTCATACACTACCCTCGGCGGATGAAATGAAGTGATGCTGCCTTCCTATAACATTATTATTCAGTTGAGATCCATGATTTGCTTCATTCTGAAAGCTCCGTTTCTTTAAAAATGCTGCCAAGTAAAATCAATACTCAAATACCCAATCTGTTTCTCTTTGAAGGTCAGCGCTTCTTTCGTTGCCAATTCCGGTTTGCGAAAACAGACAAGCTCTTTGTAATACCCAAAAGCGCGACACACTTCCGGTCGAACGCTATGGATGCCACACAGATCTTTTTGCATGTCGTAGAAGATACAAGTTCCAAACATTCTCGGTTGATTTTTCAGATCGTCACGGAGCTTTTTTGGAAGCGCTTTCAATTTCTTGTGTATCATTTTATACTCCTTCTCTGTTATGGGAACTGGACCACAGCACAATCCTTTACAGCCTTGGCAAGGCAATGCATCCATATCATCTACAACCTTTCGTCATGTGATGTTTGCTAGAAAGAACAAAAAAGATGATCCTCGCTGTTTCAGGAGATCATCTTAAGAACTACCGCATTCAATTGTGTTGGTTATTCAAAAATTCGGTAAGAAGAGAATACTGTACTTTTATTATAACACATGTAGGAAGATTTTGACGAATGCTTTCGAAAGAATGGCGGAACGTTTGGGTAGGGGAGTGAATGGGCTGCCATACAGCAGGCCCCTTTGTATGCTCTCTTGTTTATTTCGTCAAAACATATAACCATTCACCGTTGCAGTCCTCGTCGTCCCCAGTTAGGCCATCTAAGACGCGTTCAAAAGAGAAGCCGAGTTTCTCAATGATGTGTAGCGATGCTTTATTGTCTGGGTGTGCTTTTCCGTACAATCGTTCCAATCCGATTACATCAAATGCGTACGTAGTAAGAGCGGAGGCAGCTTCAAAAGCATAGCCGTTCCCCCAATAATCCCGTCCGATTAAATAATAGAGCTCTTTTTCCGGAGCCAGAAAATCGAGAACGTCAACACCACACCAGCCAATGAACCTGCCAGTAGCCTTTTCGCGTATGGCCACAGAATATTTAAAAGGCTTGTCAAAAGGGGTTTCATAACTGCTTCGTAGCCAGCGAAATAAGCGCTTGTAGTTTTCCAGAGGCAATACGTCCATGGGCAGGTAGGTAAACAACTCCGGGTTTTGCATGAGTTCAAAAGATTCCATCAAATCATCCTCTGCGTAAGGACGGATGATGAGTCGTTCTGTTTCTAAGTGCATGGCAGATATCGTTGCTTGCATGTAGGATGTCCCTTTCCATTTAGAAAATGAGCGCTGCATAAAAAAAGGAGAAGCGCTCACGGAAGCGCTTCTGACCTCATGTGTGTTTGATCAAAATGAGTTCTTCCACTTCTTCACTTCGTGCCTCCGAAAATGCCCGATCGACACCAATAGGCTGAAAACCGTTTTTTTCTAACACACGTATGGATGCAATGTTGTCATGAGCGACACGCGCATATACAGGACGTGTTCGGAGTTCCTCTAAAAAGAGGGTAAGTGCATTTGTCGCGATTCCTTTACCCCAAAAGCTTTTGTCAATCCAGTATCCAATCGTAGGCAAGCCAAACAGTTCAAAGCACAAAACATGACCGACAATCTGCCCATTCAAGACAATGGCTTTTTTCACAATCGAATCATTGTTCAAAATCCTTGTCCAATGAGCGGTGAATCCGTCTCTATCTTCAGGGTCCTTGACAGTAAAGGCCGCCATCTCATGAGCAGATTTGTCCAATTGCTGCCTGTAAAATATAGGGAGATCTGCTTCTGTTACTTCACGTAAAGCAAGGGACTGATCACGCAATGGCTCCAAGGAAAAGCACCTCCAAAAAACATCAGCTATTCTCTCTTCACCAACACTTTGATAATCAACGAAAGTACCGTGAGAACCAAAATGACATTAGCGATGAGCATAAAGCTAGGTAAACCAAGCCTAAACAAGATGTACACACTCCTACTCGTTACAACCTTTGAAAGTGAAAAAGACTAGTTCTCTCCGGTGACAAGCATGATCGCAAAGCCATCATAGCCCTTGCTGCCAACTGTCTGTACAACGGTTCCACTGACACGTTGCTCTTCCGCTACCAAATCGGTGAATTGACGTACACCGACAATATTAGGATCCGTGCTTGTTTCGTCCAAGACTTGACCACTTCGTACAACATTATCCGTGATAATCACAGTACCTTTGCGAGAGAGCTTCAATGCCCATTGGAAATAGTCGGGGTTTCCTTTTTTATCTGCATCTATAAAAATCATATCAAAAGGACCCTGATTTTCTTTGTGAAGTTGGATGAGGGAATCAAGGGCAAGTCCGACTTTCACTTCTACGATTTGATCGAGTCCTGCGCGTGCAATATTCGATTGTGCAACTTCTGCATGCTTCGGATCATATTCGAGAGTAATGAGACGCCCGTCAGCAGGGAGTGCCCGGGCTAGCCAGATGGTACTGTATCCACCAAGAGTGCCAATTTCCAAGATCGAACGAGCGCCTTGGATCCGTGCTAACAGATGAAGGAATTTACCCTGATTGGGTGCTACATCAATAGCTGGAAGGCCTGCAGCTGCGTTCTCTTGAAGAACTGTGACTAGAACGGGATCGGCTTCCAGTAATTTATCCGTAAAATAGTGATCAACCGCTGTCCATTGCTCTCTATTCATGATCTCAACTCCTCAAGATTTTACAGGGATATCATAACACGATTAGAAACTTCTGGCTGGCTTTTTTGTAGCAAATCACACATTTCAGCGAAGGGTTTCTATAGTAGATCAAGCTTTATAGGAAAGATTTTCACCTGTTACCATTATTTTCGCATAGCGTGAACGATAAGTTTTCAAGATAATAGAAAAGTAATCCAAGCTAGCTAGTATAATCCAACCTTGGGGATTCTATTCAACGCGTTCGACTAAATGATGCAGTCAAAGTCGGCGCAATTTTTTTGTTCCACCGATAGGTAAATGTACCTATTATTGTTCGTTGTCAATTGAAGCGAAGTCCTTTATGCTTATATCATTCACGTATGACATATGCGTACTACCCCGTACGCCCCAACCACTTTTTGTTGGTTGGGATTTTTTTTGTTCCATGTTATATCCAGCTATCTCCTATCGCGTTTCGATGCGATTTTTTATATCCTTATACATAGGACTTGCAATGTTCTTGGGGTCCGCGGTGACTCAAATTATGCAGAGGAGTCACCGCTTTTTTTTTACATACTTCCTCCGTTCCAGGTCAAGCTAGTAACAGGTGATTTTGGTCAGGAGGTGTTTTGTGTGCGGGCAACTTTCGTGGTGCTGACGCTGGCTTTTGCTTTGATTGTAACGGGGTGTACGAAGCAATCTGGTACAGAAACGAAGCAAAAAACGGAGTCCTTGTGCATGCCTGTTCCCGTTAGACATTATCAATGGGAAGAGCGCGCGAGATCGATTACAGCGAGCGTGAAGGGCATAGACAAAATAGTGGCTGTGCAAATCGACAAAGAGCTCGACGTAGCTATTCAAGTAACGAATTTTAATCGGTTCAAGCTGGAATCGATTCAAAAAGAAGTCGGAAAGAAATTAAAAGAGGCTTTTCCAGATGCCAATATTCATGTGACAGCTGACAAGCGATTGATAAAAGATTTACAAAGGCTAAGTGACGAACCGTGGCCAACCGATGTAAAAGCAGCATGCCAGAAGAAGAAATCCTTAAAAGAAATAGAAAAGAAAATGAAGGGCTAGCCTATTTCAAAAACCTCACACACTATATGGGTAGAGTGAGGTTCTTGCTGTCTGTTTTGACAGAATGATCAAGGTGAAATGAATATTCTGTGATTACCTAGCGAAGAAGAACTCCCTAACTGGGAGTCTATATAGGCTAGTGGTGATCATGATCGTAATGATGCGCGCGCTCTCGATCTCGATGGAAGTCGATGCCGCGTAATTCACCCTTGGCTTTTTCCACAAGTACTTGATAATCTCTTACCACTTCCGTCAAGGTCGTAACGGATTCCTTATAGTCGGGATCATTACAGATTCCATCTATCGCTCGATGGAGGTGATACATCTTATCTTCGGTTTTTCGGATAAATTCTACCCAATCCATTCCGTTCATAAAATACCTCCTTTCCGTCATAGGCTTTACTCCCAGGTGCGAAAGTATGCAAGGTGAAATTGCGAATATATGACTTGTATGTAATCTACTAATGAACTTTGGTCTTGTAACAATAATCTGTTCATGATAACATACCTCACATCAATAGCATCAAAGGACGAGACTTGAGGTGTATCAGATGAACGGGTTAGCCAAACTGAATCGATCGCTAGAGAAAATCATGCCCATACTCACGCCGAGTAGTGTTGCCATTGGCGTAATAGCAGGGACACATTTGCAACCGTTTGCTTTTTTGTCTCCTTGGGTATTTGCCTTCATGACATTTGCCGGCAGTCTGGGTTCAGGATTTAAAGAATTTGCAAAGGTACTGACCAGACCACTACCTTTAATCGTCAACTTATTCATTCTTCATGCCCTTATGCCGCTAATTGCTTGGTCAATGGCACGGTTGTTTTATCCAGATGATATCCATGTCATCACGGGCTTTTTATTGGCTGCTTTAATTCCAACGGGGATTACGAGCTTTTTGTGGTCATCGATTTATTTCGGGAACATCGCACTAACGCTATCCATTATTTTGTTGGATACGATGCTCTCCCCATTGATTGTTCCGTTGGGAATGTCCTTGTTTTTAGGGGCAACAGTTGAGATGGATTTGGCTGAATTGATGAAGGGTTTATTTTATATGATCGTGTTGCCATCGCTTGTCGGTATGCTGCTCAACCATTTATCAAAAGGGAACGTCAAAAAAACGCTGGCACCAAAATTAGCGCCATTTTCTAAGATGGGAATGGGTGTTGTCGTCGCGATCAACAGCTCGATGGTCTCGTCTTACTTTCATATGATGGACGCAAAACTGGTGGGGATGGCGGTCCTTGTGTTGTTTGTAGCTATTTTGGGTTATTTGATGGGGTGGGGGATCGCAAGGCTGTTCGGATGGGAGCGTGATGTGATCGTCACGTTAACCTTCAACAGTGGAATGCGAAACATTAGTGCTGGGGCAGTTATGGCGATCACGTACTTTCCTGCGCCTGTTGCACTTCCCGTTGTTCTCGGTATGCTTTTTCAGCAAATACTCGCTTCTACCTTCGGAAAGTTTTTGGAGCTGGTCGAGAAAAGACCGCAGCATCAAACACAGGAATTATCCAGTTAAAAGTAAGAGCCGTTTTCCAATTAATTTTTGGAAAACGGCTTTTTTCTTATGGTCCTCAAGACTCGGCAGAACAAATGGGGAGACTTTTCGAGAGGAACCTCTCATAAGGCAAGTACCTACCGTTTTCTCTCCCCGTTCATGAGGAATTGAAAAAAAGGTTGCGAACTTGTGTTCGTAATCACTATAATGGAAATACAATTTCTCACACAGGATGAGGCGGGTGGAAACGCGTGGCTAACGGCGATCTTGAAGTAACGGACAAAGAAAGAGAGGCATTTATGTACATGCTACGAGATTCGGGAAGAGAAAATTATCCATTGAATGTGAGCTGGTGTGTGTCCTTTGAGGGGGAGCGGGGGAATACGTGCAGCATGTGGGGTGTGGTCAAATGGGTAGACCCGAAGGCCAGGCGTGTTCAATTAGCAAACCAAACGATTAGTCAATGGATCGAGATGGAGAAAATTATCAATGTCCATGCATAGCTGTGCGTTTAGAAACCTTACATGAAATTCAACTCATGCAGGGTTTCTTTCTTTTTTGCACAAAAACCCAAGTCTATATGTAATAAAACCTAACGCAAAAACACAGAAAATTCGAAAGTTTGGTTGACATTCGTTCTTTTCGTGTTAGAATATGTTACATAGCATGCATTCTCTCCACTTCCTATTTGACCCAATCATGGGGTCCTTTTTTTTGCCTATGTTTCATTCTTCGGATATGGCTTCCCATCGGCTTGAAATAACTTGCTCACCATTCCATAAAGACGACCTGACATGTTAGGAAAAACGAAGGAGTATTCATTCGCTCCTTGATTTAGCAAGACGATCGGTGCTTCCACGATGTAGGGGACTTTCATTAGATCAAGCATCTTTTTATATTCCTCTACCTTGGAATGGTCGACCGTATAATAAAATGATTTGGAAAAATTCATGCGAGCACGCTCCTTTCCCTTATTGTAGCATATCCACAGTCAGGCGTATAAATGAACATAATAAATGTTATGTAAACAATGTAATTTCCTCTTTCTAGTATGAAGAGAGAAGATTCACAAAGATTGCTACCTATGATAGAATAAAAGACCGAAATTTTACCAAAGGAGATAAATGATGATAATCAGCGAACAACTACTTTCTGTGAACGGGTTATCCTACACGATTCGCTCTGCAATAGAAACAGATGCAGAACAGTTGTCGGAATTGCGACTGCAAATCGATGGAGAGACTGAAAATTTGGACAGAGAAAGAGGAGAGGCTTTCATCGATGTGCAAGGATTCGAATACATCATCAATAGGGATGCAGAAAGTCCAAGAAACTTGTTTTTAGTTGCGGTTGTACAGGATCGGATTGTCGGGTTTTCCAGATGTGCAGGTGTTTACTTAAACAGATTTGCACACAAAGTAGAGTTTGGTGTATGCGTCTTACAAGAGTTTTGGGGTTATGGCATTGGGAAAAATCTCTTGCAAGAATCAGTTGCCTGGGCAGACGCCAACCACATTACCAAAATGACGTTGAATGTGATGGAAACGAATGAGAAAGCCATTGAGCTTTACAAACGCTTTGGTTTTGAAATCGAAGGGGTACTCAGAGGCGACAAAGTTCTTTCCGATGGCAATTTCTACAACACCATTATTATGGGAAGATTCAAAAATGACAGGAGAGTAACATGACGAGAAAACGAGCGAGAGAATGTGGCGTATTGATTGGGACGGGTACCCCAGGTGTGTATAATGCAATTACAGATGTAAAAGGAGTGCGAGTCGGCCACAAAACGATTCACAAGGAAGACGTTTGTTCAGGTGTCACGGTGATAGTTCCCAACGACGGACAATTGGAGGGGCAGCATTTTCCTGCTGGTTTTTTCTCCTTTAACGGTACGGGAGAGTTTACGGGAAGTCACTGGATAGAAGAGACCGGTACGCTTGTGACACCGATCGTATTTACGGGAAGCCATCTGCTAGGGCTGGCACATCACCATCTTGCTCGTGCGACGAGAAAAATCGAGGGGCTTGAACCGTTTTCTAATGGAATCGTTGCGGAGACATGGGATGGTTGGTTAAGTGATCTCGAAAAGACGCAGATTCAGTATGAGGATTTGGAAGAAGCGATTGTAGAGGCGCATACAGGAAATGTCGAGGAAGGCAATGTAGGCGGAGGTACCGGGATGATCTGCTTTGAATTCAAGGGCGGAATCGGAACCTCCTCACGCATCGTCGAGACTGAATGTGGCACTTTTACTGTTGGGGCATTAGTGCAGACGAATTTTGGCAGAAGACAGGATTTGAAAGTGAATGGCATTCCTGTGGGCCAGATGATCTCCGAAAATGAAGTTCCTTTGCCGTGGGTAACACCAGAAAATGATGGTTCTTTCTTAGTCACGATTGCGACAGACGCGCCTCTCTTGCCGACACAATGCAAGCGCATTTCCAAGCGAGCGTCACTCGCGATGGCACAGCTCGGTGCGATTGGCGAGGAGGGCAGCGGTGATTTCTTTCTGACCTTTTCCACAGGAAATTGCTATTCATATGGCGACGAGCAAATGAGCACAATGAAAATGTTTCCGTCCGAACAACTGGATGCACTGTTTGAAGCAGCAATCGAAGCGGTCAAGGAAGCGATCCTGAACTCCATGCTGATGGCGGAAACGATACAAGGCCAGAAAAACAGAACCGTACATGCATTACCACTTGATCGTTTCGTAGAAATCATGTCTCGTTAAATGAAAAAACTCCGCTAGCGCTTAGCGGAGTTTTGTTGTCAGCTCATTTGTTAAACAATTGTTTAACTACTGAAGAAGCTACGGCTGGAACGCTTTCTTTTATAATGAGAGCTGCCGTGATGGGAATGTCCGTACCGATTACTACTAGAGCTGTATTTTCTGCGATGTTTGTAATCGCTGCTGCTGTATTTCCGGTACTTGTGCGAAGATGAGTGATTACCGAGTAAATTTTTCAAAAGCTTCTTGAGCATATCAATCACTCCTAGTTAGGTTGGAAGTCTATTCCGTATAAGTATATACGAATATGTTAGAGAATCGTTTCATTATTTTTCTACGTTTTCGTGAAAGGCTGGACCGATCAGATCAATCCGGTTCGTCCATATGCCCCCTGTAAAGCTTGCGGGCACTCGTTTTAAATCAGTCGGAACATCAAAGCCTTGCGACACTTCTCCACTGCCTGCGACTAAGATCACGCGGGTGTCTTTTGCTTCCATTCTTGCCATGAAACGATTCGGCCAACCCCAGAGCCAAGGGGCGATCTGATCGGGAATATGTAGTTGAGTCTGTGAACAGGCATCGGGCACATATCCTGACCAACCCACTGCCATGTACGGAATGAGGCAGCTTTTTAGTGATGCTTTGGACATGACACGCAGCTCTGGCATTTGTTGTTTCAGTATCTCGATTGGCTTGTCACCTCCATAAACAGAAAGCTGTGCCAATCGTTCAGCGGGCAATGCTGCCAAAACATCCGCCAACGCTTTCCCCTCAAGTGGGTCATTGCTTTTGATATGAATAAGCAGGGAGCGATCAGGGAAAGTTTGTAGCACATCATCGAGAGAGGGCATCATACCAATCCCTTTTCCACGGAAGGGAAAGGTTTTCCCTTCATCCGCTGTGTAATTGTAGCCAATGTCGAACTGTTGTAATTCGGTCAAGGTATAATCTCTCGTCACACCGGTTCCATTTGTCCGACAGTCGAGCGTCCAGTCATGAAACACGGCGAATCGATTGTCTTTGGTCCATTGCACGTCGAGCTCGACGATGTCCGCGCCTGCATCAAAAGCGGCTTTCATGGAAGGAATCGTATTTTCCAGGTACGGGTGTTCCGGTGGATAAATCCGTTCTGCCGTACAAGTTTCATTGGTGATGTTCTCCATATGAAAGGTTTGTGCCATCCCGCGGTGAGCAAGTAAAAAAGGCTCCCCTTCTGGCTCTTTTGCAAGATAAGAGCTGTTACCCAGAAACAGGAATGCGATGATAAGCAGGGGAATCCAGATGCGTTTTCGCTGGAACCATCTCTTTTGTAGTTGATCTCGTTGTTTTGACATGATGGGATACTGCCCCTTCCTTGTAATACTGTGTTCATTGTAGCAAAACGTAAGGAGGAAGGTACAACCTTTGGGAGTAGTGCTAGGGGCTTGGCATCATTCGAAAAGACTGGCACAATAGACGGAAGATAAGATGTATCCATGCGAAAGCAAGGGGAGGTTCCATGAAAATCGCATTACACCAAATCGCTTATCAGATCGGCATGCACCCAACCGAGATGGCGAAGCTTGTCTACGAGGGTGAAATAACAGGAGACGTACCTGACCGCAATCCGCAAGCGAAGGATGCTTGGGTGGATTTGCACTCTCTGCGTAACTTCATTCAATGGCGATATGATCAAGGGCAGATGGACCAGATGTTCTATGATAAAGCTATGCGTCACCTGAACAAAGCAATGCCAAAAAAATAATCAAATTTGGAGGAGAAACATGCAAAACTCTATCATTTACTGCATGGTACCAAAAGCATATTGGGAAAAGTGGATGGACAAGGATCACTACTTACCGCGCGATTACGAGCAGGAAGGCTTTATTCACGCGACAAAAGGGGACGAGCTGCTTGAAAAGGTAGCAAACCGCGTCTACGCACAGTTTGACGAGGAGTTGTATGTACTCGTTGTCGATGAAACCAAAACGACTTCGGAAGTCAAATACGAGGCAGCGAAGGATGGATTGCTGTATCCGCACATCTATGGACCGCTGAATCAAGATGCGATTATGGATATGAAGCAATTGAATCGGATAGACGGCCAGTGGCGTCTGGGAACGTCCATCCGCTAATCTCTACCAGTTAAACCATTTGAGTAGCGCAAGCACTTCTTGGCGCTTGGCCTCAGGTAGCTTGTCGAGTCTGCGCAAGAGAAGATCGATTCGCATGCGCTGTTCCACTTCGGATACAGGTACCTTTTGCCCCTTCACCCATTGTCGTTTCAGGCGGACGGGATCTGTATCAGAGATGATCCGAAGCAGCTTTCTTTCCAGCAAATCTAAGGAAGCCATAGGGGAAACCCTCTTTTTCGTTTAATCCGTTTCTTCTATTATAACACGGGTACATAAAGAAACCATGATTGGCGCACAATGGTAAAGGTGTTGCATATAACCCTTTGTAGGAGGCGTATCGATCATGGCGAAGCCGGATGACCGTTCTGACAACGCAGAAAAGCTGCAAAACATGATTTCTAATACGGAAGAGAACATTCGTGAGTCCGAAGCTTACCTAGCGGCTAATGCTGGCGAGATTTCCGAGGAGGAAAGAACAAACCTCGAAGCAAAAAATCAGCGTCGTGAAGAAAGCATCGAGGGATATCGCGCGGAAATCAAGGATGAATCTTCGCAGGCTTAACCTTACTACCAAACGTCTGGCGCCAACTATGCGTCAGGCGTTTTTTCATTCTATTGGGCAAAAGTGTAACAAAACATGATTTGTTTTGCGAAACATGGTAATCTGTAATGGTACAAATTGAATAAGAGGAGAAAGACTTATGAAGCGACCAGAAGATACACGCGTCGTTGTCGGCATGTCCGGCGGAGTCGACTCCTCCGTGACGGCTTACCTGCTTAAGCAACAGGGATATGACGTCATCGGCATCTTCATGAAAAACTGGGATGATACCGATGAATTCGGCCACTGCACGGCGGAAGAAGACTTCCAGGATGTCCGGCGCGTCTGTGAACAGATCGGCATTCCATATTACACGGTAAACTTTGAAAAAGAATACATGGATAAGGTATTCCAGTATTTTTTGGATGAATATAAACGAGGCCGTACACCGAATCCGGATGTCATGTGCAACCGTGAAATCAAGTTCGGCGAGCTTCTTGCCAAGGTCATGGATCTTGGGGCGGATTATATTGCCACCGGCCATTACGCGCAGGTCAAGCACATTGATGGCGAATACAAACTCATTCGTGGCGCTGACAACAACAAGGATCAGACTTACTTCTTGAATGTATTGGGCCAAGAACAGCTTTCCAAAACGATGTTCCCGATTGGTCATCTCCCGAAACCTCAAGTAAGGGAGATCGCAGAGAAAGCAGGACTCTATACAGCGAAAAAGAAGGATAGTACAGGGATCTGTTTTATTGGAGAGCGCAACTTCCGTGAGTTCCTGCAAAACTATTTGCCTGCCAAACCAGGAAATATCGAGACCGTAGAAGGAGCAATCATCGGCACGCACGACGGACTGATGTACTATACATTGGGTCAACGACAAGGCTTAGGAATAGGTGGAGGTCATGGCACGAGCGGACAGCCTTGGTTTGTTGTAGACAAAGATCTGGAGCGTAATGTCCTGATCGTAGGTGAAGGCTCTGATCATATCCGTCTGTACTCGAAGAGCCTCTTGGCAACCAACGTTAGCTGGACGAGTGATAAAAAGCCTTCCGAAACATTTACTTGTACAGCGAAATTCCGTTATCGCCAGCCAGATCAGGGAGTAACTATTCACCTGCTGGAGGACGGAAACGTGGAGGTCATTTTTGACCAGCCGCAAAAAGCAGTAACACCTGGTCAGGCTGTCGTCTTCTACGATGGGGAAGTGTGCTTGGGTGGCGGTACGATTGACAAGGTACGCTTAGTTGATAAAGAGAACTAAGATAGACGGGGGAAGCACTCGGTGGATGCTACGAAAAAATCAAAAGTGATTATCGTTTCGTTTTTGGCGGGAGCGGTTCTCTTGGCGATCATCTCTTATTTTGGGATGGCCTCCATGGGTAAAGAGCATATGGCGACGATCCAAAACGTCATCAAGGAGAACGGCGGGGCTGTAGTTGCGGGTGGAGTGACAGCGGTTCCGAAGGAGGAAAGTCCTTTTACCAATAGCGGAAAAGGCAATACCATCTACCGAATCTACTATACGAAAGATGGACAAACGTTGACGGCTTGGTATCGTGCTGATAACGAATCCTCTATCAAGAAAGAGCCGGAAGCTTGGATTCTGCCGTGAAAACAAGGATAAACCTGACTGGGAGAGTGAAGGCAACACATGACCCAATATGCTGGACTGCGTGAACTAGCTGAACTGATTCAAAGACTCGAGCCAGAGTTAGCGGGTGCACAATTAAGTATTCTTGCTCATGAAAATAAAGAGGAAATTGCAACGCAGTTAGTGGAAGGACTAGGGACGAAGGTTCCTGTCCAACATAGCTCCGGTGAATATGCGAATCATTTGGCGGTGTTGCGGGTAGGAGCGAACAAGTACACCTTGGCGCAAGATTGGAGAGAAGTGTACATCAGTGAAATCAATTACTGTGCGTGTCGCATACCTCCAGGTGCCCATGGATTGTTGGTTCGCCATATCGATTATCCAGGTGTGATTTATGATGTCTCACGAAAACTGGCCGAACATCAAATCAATGTTTCCAAGTTGAATGTATCGCGTGAGCAAAAAGGGAAGAATGCCCTGCTTATCTCTGTGACCGATGAAGAGATTACACCGACGATTGTATCTGCCATCGAAGAGCTGCCCCAAATCACCAAAGTGTTATCTCTGCAGTAAGCGAGCGAATCATGATAAACAAAAACTGCCCGTTATTAGCGGGCAGTTTTTTTCGTAGCGAATTTGAGTCCTTGGCAAATTAAGACGGGCAAGACGGACGAATGATTTTCGTCAGCAAATTCTTTAAAGGAAGCCTTGATTTGACCTTTGCCCATGGAGGACAATCGTTCGATCATCGCCAGAGATTTTTCTTTGACTAAGAATCGCCCATCGTTTTCCAACTCCCCGATGGTGAGGAGTGCATGGACGTCGAGGTCATCTGTCAGCAGGCTCGGTAATTGACTCTCCTTCGCAAGCAGTACGCTCTCATTCCAATGGATCGAAGGACTGCCAGCTATATAACGCTGAAAAGCGTGTGGTCTCGACAAAAGTACATGCAAGACAAACAAGCCACCTAACGAATGTCCAAAAATCGCTTGTTGCGTCCGATCGATGGGGAAGTCGTTTTCGATACTCGGCTTGAGGTCCTCCTCTAAAAAGGTGAGGAACTGCTCTGCTCCCCCCATCTGAGGCCAGTCGGCTCCTTGTGGGTTGCCAGGAAGCTCTGTGACGGGAACTTCATACGTGTAATCAAAGAAACGGGCAGGATGGTACGGACCGTCCGTTGGATACCCAATCCCGACGACGATAGCAGGATACACGCCAGTTCGTTCAGGGCCACGTGATTGTATTCGTATCGCTTCGGTCATGGTTGCAAAAACAGAGTTGCCATCTAGCAAATATATGACGGGAAAGCCTGATTCCGGAGGGGGATCGGCAGGTATACTTACAAAAATGTGATAGTCACGCTCTTGATAAGTCATGATTTTACTGTAAGAACGAGGAATGACGACAGGTTGATAGTCGGTGCTTTTCATGAGGGCTACTCTCCAATCTTTCCAACGCTAACCAACGCACACAAAATCTATTATATGAACGAGAACCAGAGATTGGCAATAGCCGAAAAAGGAGAATAGTTAGTTTTCGAAAAGAGCGCATACTGAGCTTGACTCCTACGATATATTGAGGTAAAGTAAGTTTTACCAACTACATATTGATGCGGTGAGGTGTTTACCAGCCAGATTTGGTAGACTTAATAGGGAAGTCGGTGAGAATCCGACGCGGTCCCGCCACTGTAATGAGAGAGTTCCATTTGCGAAAGAATGCCACTGATCTTGAGGGATTGGGAAGGTGAAAATGGAGCGATGATCCTAAAGCCAGGAGACCTGCCTAACCGCTTGCACTGTTTAACCTACGGGAGATAGGGAAGTGTTCGAGCGCGCAATTCGTATTGGCGAATTGCTAGATGGAAGTCATCACGCGCATTCGGCATGTAAACGTCGGATGCGCTTTTACTTTGGCTAAATAACATACATACAGAGTAAAAATAGCAGGGGATAGGATGAGGGACATGCTAATCGCTTATGATTCAAAAACAGGAAACGTCCGAAGATTCGTCAACAAAATTAATTTGCCACATGTGGAAATTGATCAAGATATGGTGCTAGACGAGCCATTCATTTTGATAACATACACGACGGGATTCGGACAAGTGCCGGAGAAGGTGGCGACGTTCCTGAAGCGAAATCATGTCCATCTGCGGGGAGTATCCGCCAGCGGTAACCGCAACTGGGGAACCAGCTTTGCCAAAAGCGCGGATACGATCGCGAGCCAATATGGCGTTCCGGTGATTTCTAAATTTGAACTGTCCGGTACCGGCCGTGACGTGGAACAATTTACGAGTGGGGTGGCAGCAATTGCGGCATATTGAATTGAACAACGAACTGATGCAGCGTGGCAATGACGGATTTTATCAACTGGAAAAGGATCGGGAAGCGGTTGCGGTCTTCATGGAAGAAGTGCAGTCCAATACGATGACTTTTGGCAGTGTCAAAGAGCGCATGGACTATTTGATCGAGAATGACTTCTATGAAAACGTCTATGAAACATACACTGTTGAGCAGGTCGATGAAGTTTACCGTTTGGCCTATGACGCTGATTTTCAATTTGCTTCGTACATGGCTATCTCCAAATTTTATAAAGATTACGCGTTGAAAACGAACGATAAATCGATGTACTTAGAGCAGTATCCAGACCGGGTGGCCGTTGTGGCACTGTCCCTTGGACAAGGTGACTTTGAGCTCGCTAAGCGTTTGACAGTATCCATGATGGATCAACGCTTGCAACCAGCGACACCAACCTTCCTGAATGCAGGCAAAAGCCGCCGTGGAGAAATGGTCTCCTGCTTCTTGCTCGAAATGGATGATTCACTGAACTCCATCAACTTTATTTTGGGAACTTGTATGCAGCTATCCAAAATTGGCGGCGGTGTGGCCGTGAACTTGTCCAAGCTCCGCGGACGAGGAGAGCCGATCAAAGGCGTCGAGGGCGCAGCAAAAGGTGTTATGCCCGTTCTCAAGCTGTTGGAAGATGCGTTTTCCTACGCAGATCAAATGGGGCAACGCAAAGGCTCGGGTGCAGCGTACTACAACATCTTCGGTTGGGATATCAACGAGTTTCTCGATTGCAAAAAGATCAATGCGGATGAAAAAGCACGCATCAAAACGTTGTCCATCGGCCTGATCGTACCAAACGTGTTCTACAAGCTGGCTGAAGAAAATAAGCCATTGACTGTGTTTGCTCCGTACTCCGTGTACAAAGAATACGGTGTGCATCTGGATGATATGGACCTCGATGACATGTACGAGGAGCTCTTGGCAAACGATCGCATCAAGAAAAAGACCGTGATGAGCGCACGCGAGATGTTGACCAAAATCGCGATGATTCAAATGGAATCGGGCTATCCGTACATCATGAACAAAACGAATGCGAACAACAACCATGCACTGAAAGATCTCGGTTCGGTGAAAATGTCCAACCTGTGCACGGAAATCTTCCAATTGCAGGAGACTTCGACGATTACCAATTACGGCGAGATGGATATCATCCGTCGCGATATTAGCTGCAATTTGGCATCGCTCAATATCGTCAACGTGATGGAACGCAAAATGATCCGTGAATCCGTCCACGAAGGAATCGAAGCCATTACAGCCGTGAGTGACATGACGCGTGTAGAAAACGCTCCAGGCGTTCAAAAGGCAAACAGTGAGCTGCACTCAGTAGGTCTCGGTGCGATGAACCTGAACGGTTATCTGGCAAAGAACAGAATCGCTTACGAAAGTGAAGAAGCCAAGGATTTCGCTCGTACGTTTTTCATGATGATGAACTTCTACTCCTTGGAAAAAAGCATGGAAATTGCCAAGGAAACAGGCAAGACCTTCTTGGGCTTTGAACAATCGGAATATGCAAAAGGCACTTATTTTAACAAGTATTTGACGAACGATTACAGCCCGCGGACGGAAAAAGCAAAGCTTCTCTTTGAAGGAATGCACATTCCGACGTCAGAGGATTGGGCGGAACTACAGCAAAAGGTGCAAAAGCATGGCGTCTACCATGCGTACCGTTTGGCAATTGCACCGACTCAGAGTATTTCCTACATTCAGAATGCGACTTCTAGTGTGATGCCAATCGTTGAGCATATCGAAACGAGAACATATGCTAACTCTACGACGTATTACCCGATGCCGTACTTGTCGCAGGAAAACTATTTTTACTACAAGTCGGCGTATGTGATCGATCAATTCAAAGTGATTGATCTGATTGCCGAAATTCAAGAGCACATTGACCAAGGAATTTCGACTGTGCTGCACGTGAACAGCAATATTTCAACCAGAGAACTGGCTCGCTATTACATTTACGCAGCGAAAAAAGGTCTGAAGTCACTCTACTATACGCGTACGAAGCATTTGACTGTAGAAGAGTGCATTAGCTGCGCGATTTAGTGAACGAGCTTCATAAAAGGAAAAGCATCAAGCAAAAAGAGAAGAGGAACGCCATATGAAAGCAGTCAATTGGAACAGGCCGGACGACGATTTTACGATGACGTTTTGGAATCAGAACATCATGCAGTTCTGGACGGATGATGAGATACCACTGTCAGATGACAAGATGTCCTGGATGGAGCTCAGTGCGACTGAACGGGACACGTATAAAAAAGTATTGGGCGGTCTCACCTTGCTGGATACGGTCCAGGGTGGAGTAGGGATGCCGAAGATCATGGAGCATGTCGATGGACTGCAAAGAAAAGCGGTTCTCGCCTTCATGGGCATGATGGAGCAAATCCATGCCAAATCGTACAGCAGTATTTTTACAACGCTGGCATCGACAGAAGAGATTGACGGTATTTTTTCGTGGGTGGAAAACAATCCGCATCTGCAAAAGAAAGCGGCCCTCATCTCGAAACGCTATCAAGAAATTGAGAAACCGAAAGACTTGTACATGGCGATGGTAGCCTCTGTCTTCCTGGAAAGCTATCTGTTTTACAGCGGCTTCTTCTATCCGCTCTATTTGGCGGGGCAAGGAAAGATGACTAGCAGCGGGGAAATTATCGACCTGATTGTTCGCGACGAGAGCATCCACGGACTCTATGTCGGCGTTCTTGCGCAAGAAGTATATCAAGGTCTGAGTGTGGTCGAGCAGACCGCAGCAAAAGAGGAGCTGTATGCCCTTTTGCATGAGCTGCAAGAAAATGAAGAGGCCTATACGACTTCGTTGTATACGGAAATCGGATTGGCTGACGAGGTTCATGTGTACGTGCGTTACAACGCGAACAAAGCATTGATGAATCTGGGGCTGGACCCGTTATTCCCAGAGGAAGAAGTGAACCCGATCGTACTGAACGGCATTCGCACGCAGACGAAGCAGCATGACTTCTTCTCGAAAAAAGGAAATGGCTATGTCCGTACGCTAAACGTAGAGCCGTTGACCGATGATGATTTTAAATTTTAGTATGACAAAAAATGGATTCTGTGTTACTGTATGAACAGTATGCTGCCCTGCTAATTTATGGGGGGCACTTCACAGAACCATGACAATTTCATAAGAGTGGAAACAGGTTCTTTGGTCATCAAGATGGACCAAGGATGAAAAGGGAAGTCGGTGAGAATCCGACACGGTCCCGCCACTGTATGAGGGGAGTCGGCACATTTTTCAGCCACTGATCCAAACGGATTGGGAAGGCATGTGCAGATGATGATCCCAAAGTCAGGAGACCTGCCTGTTTCGACGACACTGCTTAACCTACGGGAGATAGGGAGGTGTTAGGATGCTGTGATCTCAGTGCTTATTTGGCATTTCTAACGTTCTTTTTGATCGTTGGAGATGCTTTTTTTATTGGGCGGATTCAAGTCAAGATCGAATAAAGAATGGAGAGGAAGCTCATGAAAAGCAGCAATTTGGGATATCCACGGATCGGGAAGAACCGCGAGTGGAAAAAGGCATTGGAAGCATTTTGGGCAGGCACTATCGGTGAGGTGGGCTTGGAGCAGCAAATGGAACAAATCCGTCAACAACATCTACTGAGTCAGCAGGAAAAAGGGGTCGAGCTGATCCCTGTGGGTGACTTTACGTACTACGATCACATGCTGGATATGGCTGTGATGTTTGGAATGGTCCCCAAGCGTTATGAATACGAGGGTGGCCCGGTTTCGTTAGCCACATACTTCGCCATGGCTCGCGGTTCGAAGGAAGCTGTCGCCAGTGAAATGACGAAATGGTTTAACACGAACTACCATTATATCGTCCCGGAGTTCGGTGAACGTCAACCAGTCATTACGGAGAACAAGCCTCTCCAGGCATATTTGGAGGCCAAAGAAAAGTTTGGAATCATCGGAAAGCCTGTCATTGTAGGTCCGTATACGTTTGTCAAATTGTCCAAAGGATATGAGAAAAACGAATTTGAGCCCATCGTGGATCAACTCGTTCCGCTTTACATAGACGTTCTCCGGGAGTTGGAGCTACACGGCGTGGAATGGGTGCAAATCGATGAGCCTGCATTTGTACTGGATGTCTCGGTGCGTGATCGCGCCATCATCAAACGTATCTATACGCAAATCGGTCAAGCACTACCGCATATCCAGTGCATGCTGCAAACTTATTTTGAAGCGGTGGATTGGTATGAGGAGCTAGTTTTCTTACCGGTAAAAGGAATCGGTCTTGATTTTGTACACGGAGCGAAGCGTAATCTGACCAATCTCAAAACACACGGGTTTCCAGCAGACAAGATTCTCGCAGCGGGAATCATCGACGGTCGAAACATATGGCGTGCATCGATTGAGGAGAAGTGGGAACTAGTCAAAGAAATTTCCGAGATTGTTCCACTCGAAAAGCTGTGGTTGCAGCCGTCCAGTAGCTTATTGCACGTACCAGTATCGGTTGAAGCAGAGAAGGACTTGCCTGAGGAAGTCATGCCTGCATTGGCATTTGCGGATGAAAAGTTGGGGGAAGTTCAGCTTTTAGTCCGAGGATTCCGATATGGTAAGTATGTCATCTCAAAAGAGATTGCTCAAAATGAAACGGACTTGCTCAAGCTGGCACTATCCCCAGCGAGGAATCGTCAAGAAGTGAAGAATGAGCTACGCCAAATGGCAGCTGGAAAACCTGAAAGAAGCGTTCCATACCAAGAACGTCGTGAGATTCAACAAAATACGTGGAAGTTGCCACTGCTGCCAACGACCACAATTGGTAGCTTCCCGCAGACGTCAGAGGTTCGCCAAGCCCGACAACAGTTTAAAAAAGGTAACTGGGCAGCGGAGCAATATGATGCTTTCATTCAAGCGCAAATCAAGGAATGGATCGATATACAAGAAGAGCTCGGTCTGGATGTCCTCGTCCATGGGGAGTTCGAACGAACAGATATGGTCGAATATTTTGGAGAAAAGCTCGATGGCTTTTTGTTCACGAAAAATGGCTGGGTGCAGTCGTATGGCTCCCGTTGCGTAAAGCCACCTGTTATTTACGGAGATGTGGAGTTTGTTGCACCAATGACAGTCAAAGAAAGTGTGTATGCAAAATCATTGACGGACAAACCAATGAAGGGTATGTTAACTGGTCCAGCGACCATTTTGAATTGGTCGTTCGCGCGGGTCGATGTCTCCAGACAAGAAGTGTGCGAGCAAATCGCCTTGGCATTGCGAAAAGAAGTAGAAGCCTTGGAAGAGGCGGGTATTCTCATGATCCAAGTCGATGAGCCAGCACTTCGCGAAGGATTGCCGCTCAAAAAAGAAGAGCAAGCAGCTTATCTCGAATGGGCCGTCAGAGCGTTTCGTCTAGCGACCTCTACCGTTGCGCCAAGTACCCAAATTCATACCCATATGTGCTATTGCGAATTCCATGATTTTATGGATGTCATCAGCGAACTCGATGCCGATGTAATTTCGATTGAGACTTCCCGCAGCCACGGAGAGCTCGTGTCTGTGTTCGAAACAGGTACGTATGACAAAGGCATCGGGCTCGGCGTATATGATATCCATAGCCCCCGAATTCCAGCAGTCTCAGAAATGGAAGATATGGTAGCACGGGGTGTACAAGTACTTCCACCCGATCAATTTTGGATTAACCCGGATTGCGGGCTGAAGACAAGAGGGAGAGAAGAAACCGTTCAGTCATTACGAAACATGGTTGCGGCAACGAAGGCGATTCGGAATCGTTTGACATCCCAGTAGGGAAGGTGCACACGATGAGAGGAGCCACACAAATGATGACGGAAGCACGACCGATCCAACAATCGAGAACCTTTTTGACTGATCTCGTCTTGCCACCGGATACCAATCACCACCATACCATTTTCGGCGGGAAAGTCATGGCATATGTAGACAAGATCGCCTGCATCGCAGCCATGCGACATTGCCGTAAACCTGTTGTCACTGCGTCCAGTGATTCCTTCGATTTTCTCGCACCAATCAAAACAGGGGAAGCGATCAACCTGGAGGCCTATGTCACCTGGACCCATAAGACATCGATGGAGGTATTCGTGAGAGTGGAAGCGGAGAACTTGTTGACGGGGGAAAAGCGCATGACAGCACGCGCGTATCTGACGATGATTGCCCTCGACGATCAAGGAAAGCCGACGATCGTACCTGGTGTCATTCCTGATACAGAAGAAGAGCGCATACAGTATGAAAAAGCAAAGGAACGCCATGGATTGAGAAGAAAGCGTAAGGTAGAGATGTAAAGAAGACGATGCCTCCATTGACCTTGTATGCAACAGGTTACTGGAGGCATCTTTATTCGCATTCATACACCATTTTCAAACATTCAAAATGACTTCCATTTCGTAAAACGCATACTGCATGATGCATGATGCATGATGCGTAAGTCCCTCCTTAGAGCAACCCTTGCCGCAGCTCTTCTGTAAACTGCTCGACTAACTCGGGTCTACCGTGAAACTGAGCAGGGGTATTTTGAAAGAGTGTGACTTCCCATTTGTCTCCTTGCTTTGCCGCTACGAGCGTCTGATGCGTATTCAATGCGGGGTCCAACTCGCTTTTTCCTGGTGGAATCATGCCTGCTATTGCTCGGACGATACCAACTTCTTCGCTCAACAACCGTACCGACCGGATTTTATAGACAAAGGGAGGAGTTTGATGATGGGAGAAAATTTCGTCGAGATGACTGAAAATCTCGTCACGCCCAATGATCTGACTGCCATCAAAGCCAATCAATTCACCTTCTGTCGCAAAAGGAGTGGACATACCAGTAGCACTGCGATCATTCCAGCCTGTGATGAGTTGCTCATAAAGGGTGCGTATCGCATTTGCGCTTGTTGTTTTTTGCATGATTGTTTCCTCCTGCTTTTCCAATTGGAAGATAGCTTATCATAAACGATTTTTTGCATGCAAAAAAAACGCTGTCATGCTCAGCGTGCCGATTAATAGCAAGAACATTTTGTGTTATATGGGAAAAAAGTAATATAATAGCATAATGATAGAGGGGGGACCTATATGGATACACAAGATGAGACTGTCAAAGAAATTAACGCCAAAATTAAGACGTTATGGAAAAGTGTCATTATTTTTGGCCTTTTTACTATTGTAGGCATTTTTGCTGGAAATGTCATTCTTATTCTTATTGGTTTGTTATTTGTAATTGGTGGCATTTGGGGGATTGGGAAATTTAAGAAAATGCTACAAAATCAATTAACGGATTATCAACCTGGAAAAGGATTTTCGTTTTTCCGTAAGACTGGGGAGCAAAAGATTAAGCAGATTACATATAGCCAGTATGGGCTAGCGGGACTTATTCTTGTTTGCGTTCTACTAAAGTTATCGACTTTTTATGCGATTTCTTTCGGAGTCATTGGTATTTTAGTACTTCAGTACACTTTTAAAAGACGAATTTCGCTCCATACGAAAATTGATGATGCTTCCTTGTTTGAATTAGAGGAAATTGGAATTATTACTTCAAAAGATATTGTCAACGCTTTGTATAAGGATTTTGAAAGTTGGACGAATGTACAGCCGGGAAACAAAGTCTTTCTCGTCAAGCAGGATGCACTTGTTTGTATCGTGATGAATGAGAACTTGAAAGCAGTACGAAGGGAATGGCAGCTTCGTGATATTAAAAAGCTGGGTCTATTAGGTAGTGGGAATGATGGACAAGGATTGCTCCTATTTCTTGGAATCTCCCAAGATGAAGTCATACGCTTAAAAATGGAAGGGAGTAGCTTTCAAGATTCACCGGAACAATTCATGACCTACTTTTTACAAGCACTGGATAAAGCACACTTGTCGACGCAAGTGGACATTGTCAAGAATACTCGAGATGGCAGGTACTTACAAACATCGGAGAATCATAACATGTCCACCTCGCCTTCTCATACCACAAACAATCGAAAATTGGATATCGAGGTAACTGACGAAACTGCATCGACTAAAATGGAGAGATCGAGTGGGAATAGCGGGCGTATCTTGGATTTGTAGGAGGAAATCGAGCTTGTCATCGACATTGCGAATACATGAAATATGTACGCACAGCAGAGTAAATGGACCCGGCGTGAGAGCGGTCGTCTGGGTGCAGGGTTGCTCCATAGGTTGCAAAGGGTGCTTTAATCCAGAGACGCATCCTGATCGTCAAGGAGGCACATTGCGCGACCCGCAAAATCTGGGAACAGAACTTGGACACTTGAAGATTGATGGTATCACTGTTTCAGGTGGGGAACCACTTGATCAAGCGGAACAACTGGTGGATATGGTTGAAGCATTTCGAAAAATTCATACCGGCACAGCACTTCTTTACTCAGGCTATACGGTAGAGAGTATATTAAAAAGCAATGCCAAAAGAAAAGCACTCCTCCAATTTGATGCGGCATTAGTCGGACCTTATCTTCATCAATCAGATGAGATTTGGCATGGGAAGAAGCTGCTTTTGCTCACAGGTCGTATATCTTCTGACGAGTTAAAGCCACAGAGAAGAGTGGAACTCGTAACAAATACAGAATCCATTCATGTAACTGGATTTCCTACTGAACGTATGAAAAACAAGATACAAATTTTGCTGTAAGATGGAGGCCCAAGAATATGCTACAGGATTTCATCGAAGAAGTAGGTTATTTAATACGCGCAAGATATAGTATTCTCTATATTTTTACACAAGAAGAGGAGCGGGCGCTGGAGGTTTTTCAAAGCATTGGCAAGCAACTTAATAAACGTATTATCGTTTGGACCGCGACAAAGGGTTTGATTTTGGACGGTGACGAGCTAGATTCTAAGAGTACAGATTTTCGGGTAGCATTGGAGATGGCGGAAGATTTAGCGAAAGAACCGACGCTTTTTGTTTGGTGTGATCTGCATCCGTTTATTCGAGGCTCCAGTTCGCCTATTTACATCCGGAAGTTTCGGGAATTTGCACAAAAAATAAGAATGGGCTCCCCCTCCAATTCGGTTATTATTTCTCCGAGTATAGAAATACCCATTGAGCTACAAAAGGAGATTACGATCTTGGATTTACCACTTCCTGAATTGGAGGAGGTAAAACAGATTATCGTAAACTTCACGGATGCTTACAAGGGACGACCTGGGGTTATGATTGACCAATCTCCTGAGGTGATAGAAGCTTTAGCTCGTGCAGCTGTAGGTCTCACTCGTAGTGAAATAGAAAATTGTTTAGCAAAGGCATTAGTAAAAAATAAAGGCATCTCTGATTCCGATGTTTCTACGATTTTAGAGGAAAAGAAACAAATCATTCGAAAATCAGGTATTTTGGAATATATTTCGACGGAGTCTCTTAGCCTTGATCAAATTGGCGGATTAGATAACCTGAAGCGCTGGTTATTAAAACGTAAGGCTTCGTATTCAACAGAAGCGAGAGAATTCGGTATCCAGTGGCCAAAGGGCGTATTGCTGGTGGGAGTTCCTGGGTGTGGGAAAAGCTTGTGTGCAAAAAGTGTAGCTGCTGCTTGGCAAATGCCTCTTCTACGCCTGGATTTAGGACGAGTATTTGCGGGCATCGTAGGTTCATCGGAGGCAAACATTCGCTCTGCTCTTGCAATGTGCGAGGCCGTCTCTCCATCCATCGTCTGGATAGATGAGATTGAAAAGGCTCTTTCTGGTATAGGAAGTGGAATGTCAGATGGAGGAGTTGCTACGAGAATTTTTGGAACATTGCTGACATGGATGCAGGAGAAGAAAAGTCCAGTGTTTGTGTTTGCTACAGCGAACAAAATCGAGCAGCTCCCGGCAGAGCTTCTGCGTAAAGGCAGGTTTGATGAAATCTTTTTTGTGGATTTGCCTACTCCAGAGGAGCGTACAGAAATTATTAAAATTCATCTGGATCGTCTAAAGCGACACAATACAGTGTTTGATATACCCAAACTTGTAGAAGCATCAGGGGAAGGGTACTGGGGCGAAGGAATTCGCTTGACTGGTGCAGAGATAGAATATTCCATACACGAGGGACTGATGGATGCTTTCTCCAAACGAGTTTCAGAAGGGGACCATGAACGAGACATCGTGACTGATGATATCTTACAAGCCATGAGGCGGACAGTTCCTTTGGCCAAATCAAGGCGTTTGGAAGTGGAACAGCTTCGTACTTGGGCGAAGGAATATGCTGTTCGCGCAAGCCTGATAAACGAGGCATTACCAGGTTTTACTCGAGAGGAAGCAGTAGGTCGAAACATTGACTTTTAGGAGGTGCCCCAAGTGAGTCACTGCACTTCATTTACGATGACTTTTCAGGACAAACGTACTCTTTTTCGGGCAATGCGTAGCCGAGGATTCCAACCAGAAAATCGGGTTTGGGTCGACTATCAGTCCCAATTTAAAAAACGACTAAATATCGGAGGCACCATCATTGGCAAACTCCTGACGGGTATGAAGGATGGGATTCATGTCTTCTTCGTGGAAAGTGAAGGGGGGATGATACCACATTTTGAATCAGATATTCTCTCACCGGAGGAATTGGAGAAACAAGCCCAAGTGCTTCTTACGAGTATCCGAGAGGGTTACTTGCACTATTCTGTTGAAGCGGTAACAGAATGGATTACGAATGCAGGAGGTACTGTTAGTGTCAGTGAAGAAAAATCAGGTGCAATCACGTCGTTTGTGTTAACAATTGGCCAGAGTGAAAAGAAAGTTAGCATCTCAATGGATAGCCAAGGAAAAATGGAAGAGAAGGTTGAGGGTGTCCTCGGTCGTTCATGTGTAGAATTGACCGAGCTTATGGAACAAAAACTTTGTGGCCAGAACCAAGTAGAACGGGTATGGACACACGAATACGATACGACGGTTGAAGATCAGCAGATCCAAATCTTAAGACTATCATAAGTGGAATAAGAGCAAGTTGAGTCGGGGACTTCCTTTAGGGAGTCCTTTTTTCATTGAGTTTGATTTAAAGCTCCTGGAACCTATAAGATCAGACACGACGGACATGAATGGTTTAAGGAGTATAAGAATATAGAATGATGTCCACCTTGGGAGATTGCGTTTGTTATTGTAGAGGAGGAGCTAGAACCTAGAACCTCAAGGATGTGAAGGATTTACTTTCGAAGTGGAAGTAGATGTCTGAACCCCAAGTAGTCCAGATTCGCACGGAGTATATGACGGAGTAGTTGAGATATTTAGCGGCACATCTTATGTCAGGAAGGATGAGAACGCAAACTTCTTTCCAAAACACTAGTCAACAGATGATGTAATGACTGCTATTTCCCTCCATAAAGAAAAATGGAACAGAAATGATACAAAAATGGGAAGGTAGTCATTCATCTGGCATTAAAAATGAAATGAGGCTAGACAAAGATGGAAGGATTACTACAGCTTACCCAATTTATGAACCGTAATCTAGGAGGATTCTTATGATACCTTACAAAATTTTTTTCGATGATAAAGCTGATCAACTACGAATAAGCTTACCTGATTACCTCTCCTTAGTGGAAGAGTATTTGGAAGGCCAGGTTAGATCGGAACTTTCAAAAAACTTAATCTTAGATAGGATACAACGAGTTGTTTCCGGGGAAACAGAAGTATCAGAAGGGACAGGAAATTTATACAGTTCCGAAATACGGAGGGATTATACTCGAATTTATAACTCATACGTTGAGGAACAGCTAGAAGCGGGTATAGACACTGGCGAGGAATTGGAGTCGTTCATTGAAACAAAGTATTTTGCGGAGCTCGTTACGATTTGGATGGATGCTCTAAATGAGCATCGACAACAACGTAAGAACTGATAGTATTTGAGAAGACCGAAGTAGATAGCCACATAAAGCCGCTTGCTTAGTTAAGCGGCTTTTTCATATATGCCTTCATGTACGCATAATATGATTGCGATTGAACTATACCCATGTTGAGAGCTCAAAACCCCCTGTAGGTAATGTTGTTTTCCTGCCTTTCCACTATCCACTTAAAAAAACATTTACGCCTTATCCCTAAATATGGTATAACCGTCTCCATGATCAATCTTCCAATAAGGAAGCCGGTTTCATTCGCCTTCTCAGGGATGACGTGCCACTCTCCTGAAGATTCGCGTCTCTCCCAAATGTTCACGCGCTCAAGGGCATCTCGCTGGAAGTTAGTCAAGGCGAAGTCGTCACGCTGATCGGAGCGAACGGCGCGGGAAAATCTTATCATGATCGCCAAACTGCGACACCTTGCCAATCCGCGTCAAGTGGCCTTAACGAATTGAGAGATATCAAAATCCATCCGTGTGACAGGGCCGAAAATAGACTGTTGCTTGCTCGGGGTGAACGGATGTATGAAGAATCCCTTGGGGACAAACACACAGAAATTGCATATTTACTGGAAAAGTTCGAAGCTGTGTTAGCCACACAAGAGCAGCAACTGATAAAAAAGGCAACTTTAGCGTTTAAAAAACAACTGGATCATGTAGAAGGGCGGTTCGACTACTAATGGGTGTGTGGGAAGTACTGGGGATTGAACCCACAGAAGATATTCAATCGATTAAAAAAGCCTACTCGAAAAAACTGAAGGTTCACCACCCAGAGGATGATCCGGAAGGCTATCAAAGGCTAAGAGAAGCATATGACCATGCAGTGAAGGCTGCGAAAAAGGGAGACATCAAAGAAACTAGCCTGTCGTTCAGCGATGAAAACAACATCCATATCTGGCCCAATCCTCCCAACACCGTCGAGCTAACAGTTGAAACTATAGACCAACTAGAAGAGATTGACCCAGTAGATGAATTCATGGAACAAGTTGAAGAGGTGTATTCTGATTTCTCTTCCCGTATCAGGCATGAACAATGGTCAAAGCTTTTAAATAACGATATTGTCTGGAATGTAAGACTCAAAGAAATAGTAGAAGTAACATTATTGGATTTCTTGCATGAACATCGGTTTCTCCCTAAAAGAGTTTGGGAATTCATCGAATACTGTTTTCGTTGGCGTGAACTAGCAACAGAAGATCCGGATGATCGAATGGAGCATTTCACCGAAGAGTTTTACCATTTTTATTGTAGACAATTGGATGAACCTGCTCTTCGTTATACCTTTATACAGCATGCAGCCGATTTAGACTACGATGTGTTTCTGAACAAGCGGGAGACGGCATATCAGGCACTTAAGGAAAACAATCTGGAACTGGCAGGTCAATCGCTTGATGAAGCATATGCGATGTATTCAGATGATCCTGACTTGCTTCGGCTACAGGGTGAATACTTCCTTCGAATGGGTGAAAAGGAGTCTGCTCTTGCTGCAATGGAACACGGAATCCGTATTTATCCAGATGACATCGATTGGTATCTGATTCGATCTCGGATATGGTATGAAACCCATCAATTCGTAGAAGCAAAAGACGAATGTCTGTACATCCTCTCACGTATGCCTGCCAATATGGGTACCCTGCGTCTGTTGGGGAAATGCCTCATTCAACTTGGTGAGTTAGAGAAGGCAGAGGAGAACTACTTGAAGATATTGGAGAGTTTTCCGAATGATATTGATGCCATAACCAGCCTTGCACATATCCGTTCTGAGATGGTGGAGCAGGCCAAGCGGAGGCCCTTTTTCACCAGAAGATCAGTCATAAAGAGATTGTATAAAAAGCTTGGGAAGCCCAATTTTTTTGGCAGTGTGAAACTGTTTTGGATGCAGTTGCCCAAAGCAGGTGTCGTATTCACTCTATCCTTCATTCTTTTTCTACATGTTTTGTTATCTAATTCTTTCATCAATGATACCGGATTAACACCTATCTCCTATCTAAAAAATATGATTCATCCTGTAGAACTATCTTCCACTGAGGTGCTGAATCAACTGGATTATTCTGATATCGCCCAATTAAAGCTTCCCAGTGTTCATTTTCTAGGAATAACAGAGTATCAAGCAAAAGCCCAAACCGGTGCTATCAGTACTCGATATAATTCTTCCTACAGTAAGCAACGTAATTGGGCTCGAAGTATTCTCCCCACAGGATGGTTTTATGTTGCTAAGATTGATAACTCATCAATCGTTTTATTGGTCTCAGATGCCAATCAAGCAGTGCAGATACAAAAAAGTAATTTCATTGATTCGCCAGGAACAATCGTGAAAATGCCGCAAGAGTTACCTGAGTATGTATGGGAAGTTTTACAGATTACAGACTTTGGATCCAAATACAAAGATTCCAAATTTGTTGTCGATAAACTAATTGTTGTACATAATGTCACTAATGAAGTTCCCGTTAAAGCAGTGATTTATTCCGTATTGTTACTAGTTCTCTATGCATTTTTGCTTCGACTGTTTGTCAGAACCTACAAAACGGTCCGATTCTAATAAGGAGGAAGCGATGGCACCCAACGTTCTTACATATAATCAGAAGGGTCACAGATTATTTCTGCGAGCTCTTTCGTCTGTTTGCTTTAGCAAAAGTGGAGCCTACTATTATGCGTTATATCATGAAAATTTAAGTAGACGAACGTGCCTATTTCTTCTTAAGGAAAAACAGATTACAGATAAGACCGCACTAATTGATACAATAAAATGGCTCATATCGGAAGGGAAGAGGGAAGAATTCAATCGTCTCCGTCATTTCTTATTTACTTTTTCCGAATCAGAACGAACGGCATACATTCAAGCGTTACCCGAGGACCATCAATCGAAATCTCAGTTGATTCTTGTCGATTACTATTCGAGATGTTTACCTTCAGAGGGGATTGCTGCTCATGACTATGCTTGGTGTATCCTTTTATCCAGAGCTGGTTTGAAACTGGGTTACTTGCAAAAGGATCAGGCAATCGAATATATGTTGAGTGCTGCAAGACTGGCACAACAAGCGTATTCCGGATGGAGTGAATATATTGCCGGTTTTGTGGCAGGAATTGATTTTTTAATTCCGGATACGTCTTTCCAAACTGCTAAAGAAAATCGAGGTTTCTACACCAAGCTGCTCGCCTCTAGGCACAGTCCCATGCGTCAAGTTGATTGGAATGTAGCTCTCAACAGTAATGAATGATCTGACCTTCGTGAAATATCAGTCCTCAATCGTATCAAGAAGATGAAGGGCTGGCTTGATTTTGAGTAAGCAAACAAATGTTCACAACAGAGTGGTTACCAACACGTCCTCGTCGTTTAACACGAGGGCGTGTTTTTTAATAGAAGTATGGGATTATCTTAAAATATTGGAATAATATGTGACACAAATAATTGCCCCTCCGTCTTACCAGTGGTAAGGTCAAACCGAACTTATCCGCAAATCTGAACACTATTTGGAGGTGCCTAATGAAACTTAATTCATCCATGATGACGGTTATAGCGGCGTGCTTACTTGCCTCTGCACCTGCATGGACTACCCATCAACCAACGGTACAAGCAGCAAGCGATGTGAAAAAGGCAGAGTCTCAAAAAAATGATTATTCCTAAGATGTTCAGAATTCTCTAGACAAGCTATTTGAGGCGATTCCAGAGTTGAAAGGGTATCGGCTAATTGATAAACATTATGAGGAAGACAGCTTTCGCGGTTATCCGGAACCAATCTGGAGCTTGCACTTCACCAACATGCCAAAAACAGATGAAAAAGAAGAGTATGACGCATACTCATCCGTTAGCCTTGAGTTGGATGCGCATACCGGCCGACTGCTTTTCATGGATATCCAAAATCCAGCATGGGCTTCAGCCGATTATCCGGAAGAAAAGCTTGCCAGAGACAAGGCTTCAACTTTTATCGAGGAATTATTCGGTACGGAAGCAAAACAGCTGAAAGCCGCACAAAAACTCGGCAGAGGAAAAGCAGGATCAAGTGACGGGAAAGGCAACAAGCTGGAATGGGCTCGCTCCACCGTGAAATACCACTCTCTCATCAATGACCTCCCTCTGTCCAACAACTCTATTTCCGTTTCCGTTGATCATGCTGGACATATTATTCGCTATGAAGCGTATGATTTCATCGATCCTAGCAAAGTGAACTGGCCTGATCCGAAAAAAGCGATAACACTTGAGGAAGCAAGCAAAATCTATAAGGACAAGCTTAAGATGGACCTGGTATACGTATCGGAGCAGCCGATTTCCTATGCTCAAAATGGAAAACCGGCAGAAAAGAAACCGATGCTTATATATCAACTAAATACCATTGGTTGGATCGATGCTCTAACCGGCAAAGTCATAGGGGAAGAAGCCGAACTGGCAGGGGAGGGTGTTCGTGTAAAAGGAGAAGGGAAAAGCATCAAAATAGCTTCCCGCGAACAAGGAGAGAAATGGCTGAAAACACAGTTTGGTATTGATGTTTCAGGTGCGACCTTTAAATACGATGATCACAAGGACAATCTTTTAGAAGGACTTCAGACAATCGAATCCTATCGGTGGATGAACGATTCAAATAAAGGTACGACTGCATTTGAGCTGGTTAGCCTCACGACAGATGAACAGAGTGATCGGCTCATCGACTTCGATCTGAATTTGCCAGACCAACGAAAAACAGAGCAGAAAATCAGTGTAGAGGAAGCGAAGAAAAAAGCGATCGCAGCACTCGTACCTTATCTTGACCCGGCGTTAACGGAGCTATCGCTTATCGTAGAGACTCCTGAAGCAGATATTCCGGATTGGGTAGACAAGAACAAGCTGGATAAGGAAGAGGATAAAACGTATTCATTCACTTTCCACGTAAAACGCAACGGGATCGAAGTATCTGACGAGTCTTATATGGTGGGGGTAGACAAGGCAACGGGTACGATTACAGAGTTAAACCTCCACCCTCTCAACCCGGGCATTACCCTTCCAGATTCCAAGAAGATTGTAAGTGCAGCAGAAGCAAAAGAAACGATCCAACAAGAAATTGAGCTGGAACTGGTCTACGTGTGGGAGCAGTTTGCTGGTCAAAGAGCTCCCGAACCGCAGTTGGTCTATCAGCGCAAATGGAAGAATGGCTATAGCTTTATCGATGCTTCGACAGGGGAGCTCGTCAAGGTGTCCCGCCAATAAATGACGTAACAGCCGATTTGCTCTCGCAGCAATATCGGCTGTTTTTGGTGCGCCTAGCATGGGCGTCGTCTCAAGGATGGAAGTCCCGAACGGGGGCAGGCGAGTGGATACTTAATTACCGATGGTAGAAATTCATTTGAGAACATATGGTGTAAAAGGCCGAACAGAGATTTTGAAAAGCAAATACTTAGTGCAATAGACAACAAACCTATGATTGGTTTAATGGAGTTTAATAAGATTTTTAAAGAAACTAGGGCTATAACTTTGAATTAGTAAACGCAGTTATTGGTTTAAAATGAAAACTAAGCTATTGAATGGATGGAGCTGGTGCGAATTAGAGAGCACCGGGGAATGGGGCTGGATTCCAAATGAATGTCTCAATACAGAACGATAAAGACGAGAGAAGGGGCCTTCCAACTGTGGGGGTCCCTTTTCGTTATCCACCAAAATGAAGCAAAAACTACATTTTCTAAGAGGTATTGAAGTGATTTCTTGCAAGAGATATACTATTCTCAAAATTAAAACAAATACGAATGATAAAGGAGCTTCAGGTATGGCACAACTCGTAAAAGAACGGATTCGGAAGCAGTATGGAAAACTGACAGCAAGCCAAAAAATCATCTGTAAGATCGCGATTGAAAAGCCGAGCTTACTTGCGATCCATACCGCCAAAAAAATCGCGGAGTTTACGAATACCAGTGAAGCGACCGTCATTCGCTTTTGTTACGCATTGGGTTACTCCGGATACACAGAGCTTCAGGAAGAAATCAAAAAGTCTCTATTAATAGGAGACCAAAGGAAGGGGCCGATCCAGAAATATCGGGATACCGAGGTTACACTCGATCAGAGCAATTACGCACATCAAGTGATGGAAAGTGATATTGCGTATCTCCAACAAGGCTTGCAGCAAATTGACTACACGTTGCTCCAAGAGGTGGTCAAAAGCATCGTGCAGGCAAACCGAATTGTAGTGGTAGGATTTCGTTGGTGCCATATTCCTGTAAAATGGTTGTTCTCAGCGTTGAATGCCATCAAAGGAAACACACATCTTTATACGGGAGCAGTTGATAACGCAGATTATTTTCTCACCGAACGAGATCAGGAATGGTTGGTCATCGCGATATCATTTCCTCGTCATCCTAGCGAGACGGTCGCCATGGTCCATTCAGCAAAAGAGCTGGGAGCGAAGATTTTGGCGATCACGGAAGGCGAGTTCTCCCCCATCAGCCAAGTCGCAGATCATCTTCTGAAAATCACCACCCCCCAACCCGTTGCCACTAGCGGTATGCCCACATTATTCTCCATGCTAAATGTCTTGATCAAAGGCGTCATGCTCCACGACGCGGAAAATGTCCAGAAACGATTGCAGCACTATGATGAAATCAGCTCGAAGCTATACTCGTTTGTCGGAGAGGATGAGGAAGACTTCTCGATCTTTTGAAAACAGAAAAAATGAGAAAAGGGAAAGGGGAATCCTGCCAATGACCAAGCCAATTTGGTTTACTGCGACTGGTGACAGCTTTATTACACGCAATCTGCCATACAGGGACCAAGCTTTTCAAGAGGTTTCCAGCTTGCTGCACCGTGCCGACGTACGCATTGCGAATCTGGAGACGACCGTACACGATAATGAGGGCTATCCCAGCGCGCAAAGCGGAGGCACGTGGGCGATGTCACCACCTTCCGTATTGCAAGTCATGAAAGATTACGGCTTTAACATGATTGGCTGGGCGAATAACCATACGCTCGATTATTTGTATGGCGGACTAGAAGCAACCGAACGATATCTCAATGAGTATGGCTTCGTCCATGCTGGCGTAGGCAAAAATCTCGCAGAAGCGGGGGCTCCGCGTTATCTCGAATGCGAAGGAGCTAGGGTAGCCTTGATCGCTGCGACGTCGACTTTTCATCCATGGTGGGCGGCCGGAGATCAGCGTTCGGATAGTATCGGCAGACCAGGGATCAATCCGATGCGCTATGTCATGACACACCACATTACAGAAGAAAAGCTCGCTGATTTGAGGGCCATTGCGGAATCAACAGACATTAACGCCTTCAACAAGCTTCTCATCGAGGAAGGCTTCATGAACGATCCGGGCAAGGAGATCTTTCTCTTTGGAAATGCACGTTTCATGGTAAGCGACGAAGAGGGGACGACTACCCAACCGCATCCGCGCGATCTGAACAGAATCGTCAAAACGATTGAGGAGGCAAATAGGCGGGCTGATTACGTCATCGTGAGTATTCACGCACATGAGATGAAGGGAGAAGCGAAAGAGATTGCAGCTGATTTCTTGCCTGTTTTTGCAAAAGCTTGCATCGATGCAGGCGCCCACGCAGTGGTGGGACACGGTCCCCATTTATTGCGAGGCATTGAAATCTACAAAAATCGGCCGATTTTTTACAGCCTGGGAGATTTTGTTTTTCAGACAGAAGCAGTTACGAGTCAACCCGCTGATTTCTACGAGCACTATGGCCTGAATTACACCCATAATGTGGCAGATGCGTTGGAAGCGATGAGTGCCAACTACACACGCGGACTCTGTGTGCACAAAGAGGTGTGGGAGTCGGTTATTCCTTTATGGAAAATGCAAGATGGTGAGCTGCTCGAACTGGAGCTGCATCCGATTGAATTAGGCTTTGATCTGCCTGTACATCGTATGGGGTGGCCGAAATTAAGCGGGGATACCTCAATCCTCGAGGGGCTCAAGACTTTAAGTGAATCATATGGCACAGTGATTGAGATCATGGATGGAATTGGGCGCGTCAGGCTTTCAAAATAGCGGGGAATCATGGCAGTCTATTTCCTAGACAAATGGAGTGATTCACATGATGGCCAGGATCACAATGGTTATGTTGTTTGTGTTATACATGATCAATTATGCGGATAAAACGATTGCGGGATATTCTGCCGTGCCGATTATGACTGAATTTTCGCTGAACGAGAAAGATTGGGGACTTGTCGGAAGCAGTTTTTTCTGGTTTTTCTCCATTGCAGGGATTGTAGGCGCGGCATTGTCGGACCGTATCGGGACGAAAAAAATGCTGGCGATCATGGCACTGTCCTGGACAGTCATCCAATTCGGCGCTTATGCGATCGCGGGTTTGCCGATGCTTGTCGTTGCGCGGGTATTGCTTGGAATAGGCGAAGGGCCATTTTGGGCAACGGTTGTCAGCCATTTGAACAAATGGTTTCCCGAAGAAAAGCGTGGACTGGTTTATTCAACCGTGAACTTCGGTGCATTCGTCGGTGCGGTTGCCTCCGCACCGATGATCGTCGCACTAATTGATAGCTATGGATGGCGATTTTCCTGGGCGTTTATGGGTGCACTCAGTCTGATATGGCTCTTGGTCTGGCTGTGGATTGGAAAAGAAAAACCACTTGTCAGCGTCGCTCCTGCAAAAGTAGAAGCTCCCATCTTATCAAAAGCGAAATGGTCGGATATATCCGGTGTCTTGCTCTCATCCACGTTTCTATTCTGTTTTTTAATCTATTTCGCACAAATTTGGGGGACGACCTTCGCATCCGTATGGGAGCCTGTATATCTCGTCAAGGTTTTCCAGTTTACAAATCAAGAAATGGCTTATGCGATTGCTGGCACAGGACTTTTGGCTGGACTGATGACCATACTGATTTCATCGATTGGCGATCGTTTCTTTAAAAAGCATCGTAGCTATCGCAAATCATACGTTCTGGTTGGCGGTGTTTCGATTATTTTAGGGGGACTGTGTTTTTACGGTGTTACCCTTGTTCAATCTACGGTATTTGTCTTGATCCTTTTGTGCCTAGGAAAAGGATTTGCTTTTTCTGTGGGGACAGCTGCCTCTGTTATTGTCAGCAGCTTGTTGCCGGAACGCACGGGACTTCTGGTAGGCGTGTTGTCCAGTCTGGTTACATTGGCAGGGATCATCTCACCGCTGGTAACGGGATCTATCGTTCAGTCAGCCGGAGATATTGGTACTGGTTTTGGCAACGCCATGATCGTCAACGGGTTGCTCTTCATCATTTGTGGCGTGCTATTCCTGCTCTTTGTGAAGCGCAATGAACAAGTCAGTCAATCAGCACCGCCAATCTCCCATGTTTCCTAAAAGTAATACTTTATAGGCTTGGTTCTAGATGTTAAAATTTTCTGAAAAGGGGGTAGATGTGTGGTGTATCATTTGAATGAAAGCCTCATGCAGAGCGCGAAACAGTTTGCGGATCGTCCAGCCTTTGTCTTTTTGGGAGAAACGACTACGTATGCACAATTCAATCAGCAAGTCGAACATCTCGCAGCAGGACTTGCCCAGCACGGGATTGGAAAAGGGGATGCTGTCGCCCTACTCATGGATAATCGGCCGCATTTTGTTAGCGCTTACTATGCGATACTCCGCGTAGGAGCTGTTGTTGTTCCCATGAACCCCATCTATACGGCGCGCGAAATTAGCTTCATTCTATCGAACAGTAAAGCAAAGGCAGCCATCGCCTTATCCGCGTTGCAACCGGTACTAACCCCGATGAAAGACCAAATAGAAGATTTGCAGCTTCTCATCTACACGGAATCCATTGAAAATGAAATCACGATCGATCAGCTTGTACAAGAAGGGCAAGAGTCAGAGGCAGGGTACGTGGAGCCGGAACGAAACGAAGATGACCTCGCTGTAATCCTGTACACATCAGGTACGACTGGTCAGCCAAAGGGTGCGATGCTCTCCCACCGCAATATGGATTCGAATGCGGAAGCGATGGGGATATTGTTCGAGCTGGTGGCCGAAGATCGCATGGTCGCGGTACTTCCGATGTTTCACGTCTTCTGCATGACGGTGTGCATGAATGGCCCGATTCGCACGGGAGCAGCCATTATTATCGTGCCGAAATTTCATCCCGTAGACGTCCTCCAAACGATTCGGGAGCAAAAAGCCACCTGTTTCGCAGGTGTTCCGACCATGTACAACTATCTGCTACAGCTCCCGAATGCGACAAAAGAAGATTTCTCCTCTATCCGGATATACTGCTCGGGAGGTGCATCCATGCCCGTCGAGCTCCTGCATAAGTTCGAAACGAAATACGATGCCAAGGTACTGGAGGGCTACGGTTTGTCAGAAGCAGCTCCAGCTACAACCTTTAACCCATTGCACGGGACTAGAAAGCCAGGATCGGTTGGAGTCGATATCCCACTTGTGAAGAACAAGGTCGTCGATCCCGAAGGTAACGAAGTCGCACGTGGAGAAGTAGGCGAGCTTGTGGTACATGGGCCAAACGTTATGATAGGGTACCTCGGTTTGCCAGATGATACAGCCGCGGCACTCCGAGATGGTTGGCTGTATACGGGAGACATGGCTCGTATGGATGAAGAAGGATATGTGTACATTGTTGATCGCAAAAAAGACATGATTCTCGTTGACGGCTATAACGTGTACCCGCGTGAGGTAGAAGAAGTGCTTTACCAGCATCCTGCGATTATCGAGGCGGCTGTGATCGGGATTCCTGATGAGGTGCATGGCGAAGCAGTCAAGGCATTTGTGGCATTGAAGGAAATAGCGGTTTCTCAAGAGGATATCATGGCATTTTGTCGTGACAAGCTGGCGAAATACAAAGTTCCTCGTCAGGTCGAATTCGTAGCAGAGCTTCCTAAAAACAGTACAGGGAAAATCTTGCGTCGCTCGTTGCGCACCTCTTAAACGATCGCACGAAGAAATGAAAAATGCCAGCTCACACCATGATCCTTTTGTTGTAAGCTGGTTTTTTCGTGTCACCGACCTGCACGAGTTTCAGTTTGTAGAATGTAGAACGGGATGTGGAGGTGCTTGGATTGCTGTGTTTGATTCATGCAACGGAGGAATATGAATACGATCAAGCACGTGAACTTTTCTTGGAGTATGTAGATTCATTAGGAGTGGATTTGAGCTTTCAAAACATTGCAACCGAATTGCAAAATATACCGGGCGAATACGTACCCCCTGCCGGTTGTATTTTGCTGGCGTTAGATAACGAGCAGCCAGCAGGATGTGTTGCCTTACGAAAAATAGATGATCAAGTTTGCGAAATGAAGAGATTGTACGTGAAGCCTGAATGGACGGGAAGAGGCTTAGGGAAAAAATTAGCCTTGGCGATCATGGACGAAGCAAAATTACGAGGTTATTCGTTCATCCGATTAGATACGCTTCCTACGATGGAACAAGCGATTCAGCTGTACCGCTCATTGGAATTTTATCCAATTGAACCCTATCGTTTTAATCCGATTGAAGGCACGTTGTATATGGAGAAAAAGCTCAAATAAAACAATTGCAAAGGGGCCTCCCAACGATACAAACCTAGAATCATTAGGTCGAGGGGAGGCTTTTTTCTGTTCTTTACACTCACCTTTATGTAAGTAACTGAACAAAATGTGCATACTTACAAATTTGCAGCAAGCATTTTATACTCATAAAACAACAAACCTTCAAGGAGGAACCTACTTTGAAAACTCTTGTCATCGTCACTCATCCAAGCATCGAAACATCCGTCATCAATAAGCGATGGGTAGAAGAACTCAAAAAATATCCAGAAAAGTATACCGTCCATGAATTGCATCAGGCATACCCAGATGGAAACATTGATGTGGAAAAAGAACAGCAATGGATTGAATCGCATGAGAATCTTGTTTTACAGTTCCCGGTTTACTGGTTTAATTGTCCGCCGCTCCTGAAAAAATGGCTTGACGATGTTTTCGCATATGGTTGGGCATACGGTTCAAAGGGAGGCGATAAATTAAAGAATCGCAAAGCTGCATTAGCCGTATCTGCTGGAATTAGGAAAGAGGATTATCAGGAAGAGGGAAGATATCGGTATACACTTGAGCAAATATTGACCCCTTTTGAAACAACCTTCCGTTACTGCCATGCGGATTATCGTTCATTCTTTGCGTATTATGGTACGGAGACTGAGTCAGGCGAAAATGTACCTGGTGAAGAACTTGAGGCGACCGGCAGCGTATTAGATAAGAGCGCGCAAGATTATGTGAAATTCATTGATAGCCTGTAAGAAGACCCATGAAAAAAGAAGTATTTCCTCGTTCGGGAGATACTTCTTTTCCTGTTAGAAACAATTGTTATGCCTGTTGCTTTACATCCTCCTGAGAGGGCAAGCTGTTTTTCTCTCCCCAGTCGCACATCATATTTAACAAGGGGATGAGAGATAGCCCACGCTCTGATAAGGAATATTCCACTTTGGGAGGGACTTGGGGAAATTCCTTGCGGATGATCAAGTCGTCTGCCTCCAGCTCTTTTAACATCAAGCTCAGCGTTTTAAAGGAAATGGTACCGATACTTCGCTTCAGCTCATTATGCCGCATCACCTTATTTTCAGCGAGCCAATACAAAATGATCATTTTATATTTCCCGCCTATTAAAGACAACGTATATCCAAAGCCAGTGTCTTTCAGCTCCACGCCAGTCGGAACACAGGTTTCACGCACAAAGCACACTCTCCTTTGGGAAGTATGATTAGTAAATACATATACTTTACCATATATCATACTGCCATTTTTGGAAAGTGATGCCGAGCAAGAAACCCGTGGACCTTTATGATTCGACACTCTTTTGATGGCGCTCTAGCTTGCCAGGGCCTGCGTATAGTACAGAAAAGAAACCTATAACGGCGAAAATCAATCCCACGATATAACCATGATTGATGGCACTTCCTAGAGAGTCACTCAGAAAAGAGTGAACACTCGGTTCGATTTTTAACGGCTCACGCATGAGAACTTCAGGATTAAGCAGATAAGCTACTTTCTCCGAGGAAATGCCATGTAATGATGCCCCTGTGGATACGATACTTGCATAATTTTGGTTCACAACAGCAGCCGTGATCGATGCACCGAGTACACCCCCCAGGTTTCGACAAAACCCAACGATCGAGGAAGAAATACCGATATATGGTTTATCGACCGAATGCACGATCGCGTTTTGTGCAACGCTCATCAACGGCCCGATTGCAGCAAACCCGAACAGAATCATCAAGAGTGTTAAGTAAAAGAAGGAAATGCCCGTTGAAACGTACATAAGTAAAATAGAACTTACTACACAAGCGAGCATAGAGAACGCCATGAGAGCTCGGAAGGAAAATTTTGTTTGCAACATTCCGAATACCACGGCACCTCCCGTCAAAGAGAGCATCAACGGGGTCAAAACACTATTGGAGTTCGGATACCCGAGCACGACCACGGCGAAAATAGGCAAATAAGTGATGGCAGCAAACATGATGGCACCTTGAGAAAGACAAGCGATACAAGTCGCGACCACCATACGGTTTTGGAAAATCTGGAAAGGAAGGATCGGTTCCTGTGCATGACGTTCTACCAGAATAAAAGCGATCCCCACTATTCCGGCCAGGGCAAACAGTGAAATGATTTGCCACGAAGACCACTCATATGCTTTTCCTCCCCATTCAAGCGCCAGCATGACAGCTATACAGGCGACGATTAATGTAGCGGTACCCCAATAGTCAATCTTTGGCTTTGTATGAGAACGGGATTCTTTCAGGGAAAACAGAAGAGTGAAAAGAGACAACAAACCGATCGGAACATTGACATAAAAGCACCAGCGCCACCCCAAGTAATCCGAGAGCAAGGTCCCGACTTGAGGTCCGGCTATAGAAGAGAGCCCAAAGATTCCGGCAAACACGCCAGAGATTCGTGCCGTATATTTCGGATCAGAGGATAGCGTAAATAAGATTGTAAAAGTAATCGGAAAGAGAGCTCCTGAACCAATTCCTTGAAGGGCACGGAAAGCAATTAGCTGTTCGATGCTTTGGGCAACGCCACAAAGTGCCGAGCCAATGAGAAAAATCGTAATGCCAAGTAAGTAAAACAACTTGCGTCCAAAAAGATCGGACATTTTCCCGAAGATGAGCATCGTACTGGTTGCGGCTAATACGTACGAAGTGAAAACCCAGCTCATGCTTTCAAAGCCACCGATATCTTTAATCATGTGACTAATGGCCGCCGAGGTGATGGTATTGTCGAGGGAAGACATCAATAGGCCAAGTGCCATTGCAAGGATAATGAAGCGGTTACGTTTTTCGGATCGTGACATAAAAAGCGAACTCCTATCTCTTTTCTATTCATTTAGCAAACTTCGCTACAAGACTATTATTTGTGCATTCGTTGCCAAAAAATAGGGAAAGAACAGTTGCAAATCAAACTTTACATCGTTACATTCCACGCGTATTCGAAAAGCTGGCCATAAAAAAGTTAAAGGAGCCGTCGCTGCGCGACAAGCTCCAAGAAATCCATTTGATTACATTTAAATATAACCGAAGACAATGCTTTTGCCAGCAAGTAAAACTGGTGCTGTGTCACCTCAAAGTAACCTTCCTGTTCAATATGCAGATGAATGCTGTGTAGCTCTTCTCTGTATTTATCGACTTCGAAATCCGGAATCTGCCACGGAATGGCCTTCAAATAATAGATCAATGCGCCGACATCATAGAAGCGTTGACGAAGAAACTGCTCAGACTGTTTCACGACTTCAAAGTGATTCTCCCGCACTCCATGTATGGCGGCATCGAGCTTCCATTCCGCAAATGCTGAATGTAACGGTACGCCGAATCGTTCGTTGATCTCGAAGCAATCGGTGCCTCCCGACTGTTGGGTGAGGAAGTACCCGCCATCGGTGAGCACCCGACGAACCTCCCGCGGCGAATACGATTCAAGCTTATTCAGCACCAAATCGAACTGATCGGTCTCAAAAGGAAGACGATCATCATCCACAGAAAGGACAGTCACACCCAACGGCTCCAATCGTTCTTTGGCGACGGACAAGTTCGGCAGATAGCTTTCGGTGGCGCAAACGAATTTCGGCCACGGCCTCAACATTGACAACAGCTCTCCGCCGCCGGTCCCCATATCCAGCATCGACTCGGCATCCTGTCTATACGGGTATCTATGGTGGTTGCGTGAAGAGGACGGTGTTTTTGCATACGCAGCAATAGGCGATGGCGGTCATGTTATCTGTTGCATCCCAGAAAAAAACCTCGTTGTAGCCATTGCATCGGAATTCATGCCGAATCCTCGGGATCGATGGACGCTAATCAAGGAGCATATTATCGGGGCGGTAATCTAAGGCATCAGATAGGGATGAAACAAAAAACCGGGGAGTTGCAGCTCACCCGTTTTAACTGTTAAACGATCGTTTAACTATACGTTACTTGGAAGCAAAATTTTCGGCAGCAATGCAAATGTAGTAGCTTAATCCCGTTTGCTGTTCTTCCAACATAGTGCGGTGGAACTCATCTGATAGGAAAAACCTTGACTGCTCGGCGAAAGCTCTCGCATCAATCGGATGGTCTTTTTGCAAAAAAGCAAGATGATTTTCGATTGCAGAAACAACCGTTTTATCATCAATACTTTTGTTGTTTTTCAACGCCTCTGCCATAAATGTCATGAAAGCAGTCGCTTCGGCAGCTTTTTCATTCATGGAAGTTACGTCCAGATTCTCTGTATCCAATTGAAAATCGTAGGCTTCCTGCAAATGCTCATTTTGTTGAGTGAATGCCTGTTTCCATTCTTCTTCGTTTAATCCATCAAACATTTTCTCAGTGGACATATTTCCTCTCTTCCTTTCGTGTCGAATCGTTTCTTCTAAAGTAAGCAAGATGCGCTCCATTCGAAGCTGGCGTGCCTTTAACATCGCTTGCTGCTCAGATAAACAACGAAGTCTGTCTGGTTCGTGATCAAGTGCAGCTTTGATGCTGTCCAACGAAAAATCCAGCTCACGATAAAACAAGATTTGTTGTAACCGCTTGAGTTCATTCTCACCATAATATCTGTATCCATTTTCTGTAACAATTTCGGGCATCAGCAAGCCAATCTTTTGATAATGGTACAGTGTCTTGATTGTGGTACCAGACAGTTTGGCTACCTCGTTAACGGTATACAACATGGCGATTCACCTCCTGAAATTGAGTTTGCAGTCTGACCTTAGGTTGGAGTCAAGCGAAAAAAAGAAAAGAGGAGTATGGCGAAAATCAAACGAATGTAAGCATATGAACCATATATTGGATGGGGGATTCGCATGACGAGGTTATTTCAGTTGGATTCTGAAGATGACATCGAGAACGTAGTGGCCCAGTTCAAGCAAATCGCACAAAAGGCAATGCACGAATACGACTTGGATGGGGAACAGATTCGTTTCAACCAACTGTCCGACACTTGCACGTTTGTGATAGAAACAGAGAAGGATGGTACCTATTTACTCCGTATTCACGGAAACAAGAACAGAAATGAAATTGATTCCGAGCTTGCCTGGCTCCGCTATTTGCATGAAAAAATAGAGGTAGCGATTCCAACGGGAATAGCGTGCCGCAATGGTTCCAAGACAGTGAGCATTGATCTTGCGAATGGTGACTGTGTCTTCGTATCCGTCATGCATTGGGTCGAAGGGGAGCATGTTGATGATGAACTTACGGAAGACCAAGTTTACAAAGAGGGCGTCTTGCTAGCAAAGCTTCATACAGTATCCCAGGATTTCCAATTGACCCCTGAATTTGCTCGTCCGATCTGGGGAGAGGATCGCTTCAAGGAGTCCATGACTCGTTTGAAGGAGCATTACCAACGATTTCTGACAGACGAAGAGTTCGAGCTATATGAATTGGCGGCGGATAAAATACTCACTTGTCTTGCCAAAATGGACAAGAATAGCAGCAACTACGGAATCATTCACGGCGATCTGCACCAAGGTAACATTGTTTTTTACAACGGAGATCCTCGTCCGATTGATTTTGGAAGATGTGGGTTTGGTTACTATCTTTATGATATCGCCCATACCCTTTTGGGTATATATCCTGCACAAAGAGAGCTTGTCATAAAAGGCTACGAGAGTTTGCGGAAACTAGAAGGGGACTGGCTCCCCACACTTGAGAGCTTCACGGTGATGGTCATGATTGAAAATTATAGTCATCATGCTCCTGACCCCAGGGAAACCGAGGGGCTAAAAGAAGAACAGCCCTATGCAATACCTATGATCAAAAACTACTTGAACGGCAAGCCATTTCTTTTTTATTCAAAGGTAGAAAAGTAGAGGAAAAATGGTTGAGCTCAGCAAAAAGCCGCCGATAAAACGGCGGCCAATTCCATTAGATTACTAATTCAGCAAGAATTCGACCGATCTGATCGCTGTCCTGCTCTCTGTACACATAATCATGATAATGCGGGTGGTGAATGCTTACCCAGCCAAGTTCGAGAGCCTTTTTGTAGTAATGCTTTGCCCGGTCCTCTTCACCACTCAGATAGAACAAGCAAGCAGCATTCCAATACAAGGCCGGATCACCATCCCAATCCCAGCCTTTATCGAGTGCTTGGGCATAACTCCATGCGGCGCGGGCGTAGTCTTTTTCCACGCCATATTTCAGATCGCCACGCATATAGTGGTTGCCGTTGACAAGGAAATTGTTTAAAGGAAGGTTCCAACCGAACAGAACCGGAAAATCCGCGAGCAGCTCGAAACCGACAGACAAGGCTGTTCGCTGCGAACCTATATTATTTGACCAGCACTGCCATCCCACTCTTTTGATTCCGCGTTGTTTGGCGAGTGAGAGAGCACCCAATACTGTCTTTCGAGCCCATCCGTTACCCCGATAGTCTTCATCGGTTTCTATACCCAATTCACATTCGTCTTCTACTACCCAATCCGTCATGCACCAACTAAGAATGGTAGGCCCCTCATCGGTATCTTGAATCGCGGCACAACCGAATCCTTTGTTTTCATAGGCTTCTATAGATGGCCAGTTCTCCGCTATTTCATCGATAACATCCTCAAGACCTATCAATTCTTTACGCTTCAACAAGGTGCTGTCTATCGGGACAATATAATCGTCAGCAGGAGGGGATAGATCCTGTAGATGGTGAGTAAAGATCATTCGCCCGCTTCTCATGGGTAATATATCTTTCATCACGATATCGAGAATGTCATCCCACTTCTCATCAGTAGGATAAAACAGGACGTAGTCAAGCTGTTCATCAGCAGCAAGCTGCGGTAAAATCTCCTCTTTGAGCAATGCATTCACTTCTTCAAAGAAGAGGGGATTATCAACACTGCCTCCTAGAAAAATACCTTGGGGGCTTGTCAACAAGGCTGATCTCGCGTCATTTGACAGGAATACTCTACCAGGAATAACACCTGTAATGACCCCTTTGATGGATACATGATGCTTCAATGCTTCGAACAGATTGGTCGCGCTATGGAAGCAATCGGTTGTGAGTTCCGTTCCTTGAACCATCTTTTGAGCAAACATTTCGTTCATTTCCTCCCATAGCATATGAGAGAAGGGATGAAATTATCGTTTGGAACCTCTCATATGCTTTTCCATTTGTTTTTGCGAATCCAAAACATCATCACTCCTTTACCTGTAGTAGGGCGCGAATCTCTGGGGTGTCTGGTGCCTGATGCCCCCATGTTCATTATGGATGATTATCCAAATATTACAAGAGAAAATAAGCGTCTGCTGTTCACGATTTACATGGAGAAATAATTAACATAACAAAATTATGGTAAACCAACTCCTGCCTTTTTCGATTTATCCTTCCTGGCGCAAATGACAAGCGAGCTGTAATTTCAGCAAGTCTTCCGGATTGCGCAAATCGATGTGAAGAAGCTCCTCGACTTTACGCAATCGCTGATACAACGTATTGACGTGAATGTGCAGCTCTTTGGCGGTCAATTGAGGAGATTGACTACATTTCATATAGGCCATGATCGTCTGTTCCCATTCCTGATATTTTTCCGGGTCTTGCCAGAAAGGGGCAAACACATCTTGAATGAATGCATCAATATCGTCCTGACTCTGGTTCAGCATGAGGCGATTGACACCCAGGTCTTTATAGTGCAGCACACCAAAACGGCTGCGGTTGGTCAAGTAGTGAGCGGCTTTCTTGGCTTCTTCGTAGCTTTTGCTGATTTGTTCAATCCCGCTTGCCATACTTCCCACGCCAATCGATAACGATGCTTCCTTGCCCAGTTCCCACTCATAAGACGCCTGCTGCAGCCGCTCCCGGATGTCCTTGCCATCTCGGGAGCCGAGAGACCGGATGAGGAGGGTGACATGGTTATGGAAGCCGTAGACAAACATCTGAGTTTTACTGAACTCCCATTTCCAACGAGTAATGAGCCGATGAATGTTTGCTTCTAGCAAGGCCAGATCGTGGCACTGTGTCAGATGGGCATAAACCACGTAGTATTTTGCTTGCGGCTGTAACCCCATCGAACGAGCGCGGTCAATCAGTTCATTGCCTTTGCTTGCGATCAGCTCTTGAAAAAGATCATGTGCTCGCTTGTATAGCACGGAGCTGATCGATTGCTTTTTCACTAAATCGAGTATGAGCACTGCACTCCCTTGCTCGACCGTCATTCGTGCGAGATCAGATAGCCCGCGTTCGTTTAAGGGAATCATGAGACCTCCGAGAAAGATGCTTCCATTGATCAACGGATACAAACAGAACCATTGATTGTCACCAGTATCAGGAGAGTACAGCTTGACAGAAACAGGTTGTCTTCTTTTGTTCAGCAATGTATACAGTTCATCCCAGCTAAAAAATAAAGCACTCTTTTCAGGATACAATTTTTGCTCAAGCCAATCGGCAAAATAGATGGAATGGCCTGTCATTTTGCCGAGGGTTTTTACGATTGTTTCTGCCCCTTTATTTTGCAAGGACAACTGCTTGATGGATTCATGGATATGGTTGCGCTGTATCAAATCATCGTGCTTGGCTTGCAGTTGGGCGCTAATGGCAGCCATTTGCTCATACGCTTGCTTGACTTCTGCATAGAGCTCTGCATTTTGCAGGGCGATGGAAGTTTGGTCTGCGAAGCCTTGAAGGAGGTCGAGGTCGTACTCCGTAAACACATTTTCTTGATGAAACTGATGGAGGACTAGCACGCCGATACGCTTTTCTTCACGTGATATCGGAACGCATAGCAACCCATTCAAGTCTCGCAATGTTTTGGCGTGGTTCAGCGAGTGAAAGTTGTCAGCAGAGATGTCCTTCATCGCGTGGGTTGTTTCTTGGCTGGTTTTGTACATGCGTGGGATTCCGTCCTCAAACACTTTGCCCGCGATAGATTCGCCAACCCGCATTTTGAGATCTTTGAACACCGTATCATGAAAACCGACGGTCGCTTTCGGAATCAAAAGGTCGATAGAGGGATCATACAAGTGCAAGAGACCTGCGTCAGCAGCCGGGATAACAGCCAGTGCGTTACCTATGATGCCACGGATGATTTGGTGAACGTCAAGGGTAGCAGATATCGAGCGAATCCCTTCAAAGAGTTTCTTGCTTTCCTCCGCTTTTGCTGTCATTTTTTCTTCTGCCAACAACAGGCGAATCCCGAACCACAAAAGTTCCCACTGGTCAGAGGTAAGGATGGTCGGTTGGCTTGCTTTATGCGAAAGGCAAATAACAGCTTGTCCTTCCTTTTCGTAGAAAAAACGGTACATCTGTTGGGCATATGCATAACGCATGTGGCTAGCATCGTTGTCACAGAGAGGTACTGTCATAGGGGGAATCTTCGTGGTAGCGTTTTCATGAAAAGAAGAGAAAATATGCCGAAAATGTCGATCATGCGAAAATTGGAACCAGATCGAAAAAGGCTGATCGCCAAACCATTCATGCAGCTTTTCAAGCAGGAGCGAAAATGAATTCATCCACGTGTCCTCCATGTAGAGAAATACACATTAATAGTTGGAAATAAGTGTCTGTATATACATTGTATTCATAATTTTTACTATATACAATAACCCTATAAGATGCGGAAGGTGGGAGACGATTTGACAGCAACCTACAATAACTACATCGATGGAGCTTGGGTGACGAGCCATACTGGACAGGTTTTCCCAAGCACGAACCCTGCCAATACGAAAGAGGTTCTCGGTTTTTTTCAAAAATCGGACGGGCTGGATGCGCGTTCTGCCATTGAAGCTGCTGCCAATGCTTTTGGTGAATGGTCACAAAAATCCGCTCCCACACGTGGAGAATTCTTGTTCTCCCTCATTCACTTATTGGAAAAACACAAAGAAGAGCTCGCAGAAACGATCACCAGTGAAGTCGGAAAAACATTGCGGGAAGCGAGAGGCGAGGTCGCCAAGACTATCACCTCCATGAAGCAGTTGACTGGGGAAGCTACTCGCTTGACAGGTCAAACGGTGCCTTCCTTTGATGAACAGGTAATTGGTTACACGGTGCGAGAGCCAATCGGGGTTTTCGCGATTATTGCGCCATGGAATTTTCCGCTGGGGATTGGCTTGTGGAAGATCGTCCCAGCCATCCTCGCAGGCAATACAGTTGTGTTCAAGCCGGCGAGCAACACCTCCTTGATTAGCGTAAAGCTGATGGAGCTCCTGATTAAAAGCGGCGTTCCGAGTGGTGTCGTGAATTTGGTAACAGGACCGGGTGCGGTCATCGGTGATGAATTAGCGAATCATCCACTGGTCAAAGGGATTTCATTTACGGGTTCTTCGGAAGTGGGACTTGCCTTAGGGAGAGCAGTTGGAGCCAGAGGAGGCAAGATTCAGGCAGAGATGGGTGGGAAAAATCCGGCGATCATTCTCGCGGACGCTGATATTGACCTCGCTATCGATTCTATCGTACTGAGTGGATTCTTCGATAATGGCCAACGTTGTACAGGGACCAGTCGCGTATTGGTTGTTCCCGAAGTAGCCGAACAAGTAAAAGCAAAACTGATTGAGCGAGCGAAGGGCTTGAAAATCGGGAATGGTTTCGATCCAGACAATCATAACGGGCCAGTAGTGGACGAGCATCAGCTCAATTTGTATCTTCATTATGTACAAAAGGGGATCGAAGAAGGTGGCGTACTGGAATGCGGCGGTAAGCGCCTTGTAGAAGGTGATCTCGCCCAGGGCTACTTCGTCGCGCCGACGGTATTTACCGGTATTACGCAGGAGATGACGATTGCCAACGAAGAAATTTTTGGCCCTATGATCGCCGTGATCGATGTGGATTCTTTCGAACATGCCATGCAAGTGGCTAACCAGGTTGAATTTGGCTTGTCCTCCACGATTTTTACGAACGATTTACAAAAAGCTTTCCAATTTGTCAAAGGCATTCAGTCAGGTGTCACGCATGTTAATATGCCGTCGACTCATTTTGAATCACAGTTTCCGTTTGGTGGCAAAAAGATATCTGGATTGGGTCCGAGAGAGCAAGGGGAGTCAGCGCTCGATTTTTACGTCGAGACCAAAACGGTTTATATTCGGCCATAAGAATAAGTATAGGAAAAGCAGGAGGAGCGAAGATGGAAGCGATTGGTGTAATCGGCATCGGTGCAATGGGTAAAGGGATGGTCTGCAATCTGTTGCAAAAAGGCTACCACGTGTATGCCTATGATCCAAGTCCAGCAGCAAAAGCCTGGGCAAAGGAAAAAGGAGCGATAGTCGTCGAGTCTCCACAGGCAGTGGGTAGCGTAGCACGTGTCGTTTTCACTTCGCTTCCAGGTCCTGCGATTGTTGAGGAAGTTATGCTGGGTGCGGACGGACTTTTCTTATCATTAGGGGAGGGCAGTTTCGTATTTGATACAAGTACGATTGATCCTACTACAGCAAAACGTCTGAATCAGCACGGCGTAGAAAAAGGGATCTACTACTACGATTGTCCGGTGAGTGGAGGACCTGCGGGTTCTGTGGCCGGAACGTTGACCATTATGGTCGGCGGAGATGAGACAAAGCTTCCAGAAATCATGGACTATCTCAGGGCAATTGGAAAGGAAATTTTTTATCTGGGGGAATCTGGCTCTGCACAAGTGGCGAAGCTTTGCCACAACTCTGTCGTTGCCGTCATCACAGCAGCATTGGGCGAGGCGTTCAGTGTCGGTGTAAAAGCAGGTGTCGATCCACACAAGCTGGCAGCCGTCATGGACAAAGGTTCTGCCCACAATCGTGTGCTCTCCGTTTTTGGGCCTAACATCTTGTACGGTACGTATGAAAATACGGTCTTTTCATTGGATCATATGCACAAAGATTTGCAGCTCTATGCGCAAACCGCACGTGAACAACAAGTGCCTGTTCTCGTTGGTGGTACGGTTGCGCAAATGTATGAGGCAGCAAAAGCACAAGGCAAGGGTAGCTGGGATTCGAGTGCCGTCTGTACCGTGACGGAGGAGTTGGCTCATACTACGATTGCGCGTTAAGCGTTGAATCTGAAAGAGAAAGTAGACTACAGCAACTATTGCTTGTAGTCTACTTTTTTTCTTCGTAGGTCTTCTCTTCCCCAAATAAAAGATAAAAAACTCAGTAGCGGTGACTCTCCAAGAATCTTCTGTAACCGAGTGACAGCTATTGTGGGGCAAGTGGCGCTGGAAAGCCCTTATATAGGTACCATCAGCTATTTGAGAAATTTTCTGAATCTATCGCAGATTCCGAATTCATTTGACAATAATATCACTTATTGTTAAAATATGTAATATAGATTCGATTTAAAGGTGGTTAGAATTTTAGTTCGCGATGAAGACCGGAGTATTAATATAGTACAAGCTTTATAGCTTTGAAAAATAATAGGCACGACATTTCATCTAAATTTTGGAAGGAGGTGAATGATAATGAATCAAGTACTGAATTTACAAAAACTTCCTCAAAACGAGGCAAGTGAAGCAGCTGCTAGGTGGTCGTTGTATAGTAACATTTGCCCTTGGCCATGGGGGTAATGGTTGTTAAGTGCTTCTTCAGAGAAGACCTAGTTGAAGGGTAACTTCAACTAGGTCCTTTTGATTGAGACGAATACATAAGATGTAGCTTACAAATTATTGGGAGAGGTTCATAAATCATTTATGAGAGGAGAGTATATCATGAAGGCAGACATGGTTTATTATGATTATTTAAATGAAAACTCGAAATATTTCACTCCTAACAAATCAATCGTTACTGAGAGAGAATTTAATGTGACAAATTTATCAGATGATTGTGTAGTTAGCAGGGAAGAAAATTCTGTATGGAAAATGTACAAGTTTAAAGAACGATCCTTGCAAGCTCAAGGTTGGAAAATCCATATTAGTGCAACACTTGATAATGCAGAACAGATTTTACAGAAGGTCAGTCATATATTGGTTGAACGTAAAGTCTATTTCAAACATCTTGCAAGCGAATGGGATTATTTCACTTCAAACTCAAAGATCGCAAATAGAGCAAGTTCGGGAAAGTTTATTACGATCTATCCTCCTAGTGATGATGATTTTTTACATTTATTAGATCTACTATATACCACCCTTCATTCTTTTGAGAGTGGTCCCTACATTCTGAGTGACAAGTGTTGGAAAAACAGCAATGTTTACTATAGGTATGGTGGATTTGCAATGATATTCAACGAACAAGGCGAACTGTGCATAAAAGATGAGAATGGTGAATTGCTTGTAGACGAAAGAGTTCCTTACTATCAAGTACCTTCTTTTGTTAAAGAATTTGATCAGTATTTAGATACTTTAAATACCACATCTATTGAGGCTGAAGTAGAAAATAATAAATTTGAAGAATACGAATTTCAAACTGCACTTCGCTTTACGAATGGTGGAGGAATCTATGTAACAGAAAGGAAGAAAGATAAAAAGAAAGTCATTATTAAAGAAGCAAGGCCAAAATCAGGATTGGATGGTCAAAAAGTTGATGCATTAGAAAGACAAAAAATCGAACTTGATGCTTTATCAAAGCTATCGAAAGTAGATGGAATTGTAAATATACTAGATTACTTTACATATTGGAAACATAGTTTTCTTGTGGAAGAGTATGTGGATGGAATGGACTTAGATTCCTGGATTGTAGCGAACTACCCTTTTATTAATAATGGTGATGTCAAAGTCTATAAGGACAAAATACATAATATTCTTACTAAATTGGTGTCTATTGTCGAAGAAATGCATAAAAATGGTGTAGGAATGGGAGATTTACAACCAGTAAATATTATCATATCCGAAGATTTAAACGTGACTCTGATTGACTTTGAAACAGCACGACCTAAGGATTTGGAAGGAAAGCCTACACTGCAAACATACGGATTCTCTCATCCACGTAATAAAAATAACGGAGAGCGGGATTGGTATGCAATAAAGAAAATCCTACGACATTGCTTATTGCCAATTGGACCAATCGAGGATATTGATTCTGATATGTATGATTATCAAGATCAATGGATTGAAAAGGTTTATGGAGAGGATTTTCTACTATTTGTAAAAATGATAAGGGAAAAATGTAATCAGCATTTATCATTTATAGGAGAAGAGAGTAGGTCGCATGCCATAAATAAAAATGTGATGAAAAAGGATATTTCCTCCATTATTGAAGGTCTCAGAAATGGTATTGAGAAAAATTTTGTTCCTAGCGAAAAATTAATTCATGGGGATATCAGGCAATATGAAAGCAAAGCTGGGAAATACAATGTACAAAATGGAGGCACTGGAGCTGCGCTAGCATTTTTTAGATCTGGTACTGTGAGTGAGAAAATAAACCATTGGATTGAAAATGAATTAATGAAAAACATCGATTCTATTGAACAAGGTGGATTATTAACAGGTAAAGCAGGCATAGGGACAACATTGTATGAAATCGGTTATAAAAAAGAAGCAATGAACATCTTTGCAAACATGAATCTTAATTCGTCTGATCTATCTTTAAGGTCAGGATTGTCAGGTATAGGTCTTGGGTTCGTTAGTCTTTATTTAGAAGAAAAAGATGAACGTGTTCTGGACAAAGCAATATTTGTAGCGAGTATCATTGATACTTTTATGAGCGAGAAGAAAGAGTTAAAAGTTCAGGATTGGGCCGGGATTCCAATCGGTATAATGGATGGTTGGTCTGGAGTCTCGTTGTTTTACTCGGCTTTGTATGCAGTCACCAAAAAGGAAAATTATTACTTGAAATCTATCGAATGCATTGATAAAGATTTAGAAAAAACCAAAGAAGACAAAAGCACATTGCAAACGATTGATGACTCCAATCGCTTATTACCTTACCTTTCAGGGGGATCGTTAGGCATAGGAATAGCAATCGTATACCTAAATCATGTTAGTGATAAAAAACGTTACGAAAGAGAATTGAGCTTAATTACGAATTTATATCGTGTTAGATGTAGCATAAGCGGGGGGCTTTACGATGGCGCTGGAAGCTTTTTGATAATACCGCCGCTCCTAGGAAAAAGTGATTCTGCGTATACAAACAAAAAAGATTGTGTAATTGAATTGTTACGTCTATTTTTAATTCCTAAGGAAAATCATATTTTATTTCCAGGGCAGTTTTGTTATCGTTTATCTGATGACTTTCAAACAGGGAGTTCTGGTATTATACTAGCTTTAGAGGGGATATTGAAAGATAACCCATTATATTGGCTTCCATTAATAAATATCGATGATTTTTATAAAAATACAAAATATAGCCAAGATGTAGCATGTGTAAATGCCGCCCCAACTACAATCAAGTAATGAGGCGTAGAGTAGTGGTTGGCTTTGTTCCATAATTGTATAAGAGTACCAAATGGACAGTGCTACCTTATGGTTGGTTACTGTCGTTTTTGGTTTGCGAAAGAGAAAAAGGTTGTTTAGATCCTGTATCATGTCCAATGTGCAGAAAGGAGAGATACGACTTGCAAGAACTAACCTCAACAGAACTGATCCAATACCTGCAAGAAAAGGAGTCGGTCGCTCTTTTTGTCTATACACCGATGTGTGGGACCTGCAAGCTCGCAGCACGTATGCTCGGCATCATGCAAGAAACATTACCTACCGTTCCTCTGTATCAGATCAACATTAATACGGCGCCTGCATTGGCAGAACAATGGCAAGTGACCAGCGTTCCCGCCTTGCTTATTTTTCACAGAAATGAATTGTTGGAACGCCATTATGCCATCCAGTCCGTTGGATTTTTATACGATGTACTGAAACCTCTGGCCTAGACATACACCTATTTCCTTCGCCATGAATATGACAGAGAGAGAAGAAATGCGAAGGAGGAGGCGTATGCAAATCCACGTGGTGGAAGAAGGACAAACCTTAGCGAGCATCGCCGAGACGTACGGCACGACGGCAGAAGCGATCACCAAGGCGAATGAATTGCCAGATCCCAATAAGCTGGCAACCGGACAGGCGATGGTGATCCCGATTGTAGGAAGCTACTATTGGGTCAAACAAGGAGATACGTTGTATACCATCGGTCAGCGTTACCAGATCAGCGCAGCAGAGCTTGCTCGCGTCAATGGGATTTCTCCCTATAAACCGCTACAAGTCGGGCAAAAACTTTATATCCCGCCTCGCCCTAGACGAGCGGCTGATTTCAATGCATATGTGGAACCGCGCCGCACTGTCCCACCAGCGATGGAAGCGGATGTTCGGACGGCTGCTCCTCATCTGACGTATTTGGCACCGTTCAGCTTTCGTATCAAACGGGATGGCACCCTCGATCGACCAACGCTGAACAATTTTCCGGCGATCGCAAAAGAAAACCAAGTACTACTTATGATGGTCGTGACGAATTTGGAAAAAGGTCAGTTCAGTACGGAATTGGGCGCACTCATCCTGAACGATCAAGAGCTCCAGAACAAATTGTTGGATAATATTCTCGCGACCGCCCGTGAGCTGGGAATGGGGGATATCCATTTTGATCTAGAAGCATTGCCCACAACCGGTGCTGAAGCGTACGCGAACTTCTTGCGAAAAGCAAGGGATCGTATACATGCAGCAGGATTGATGATGTCTGTTGCGCTCGCACCGAAGACGAGTGCCGAGCAAGCTGGCAAATGGTATTCCGCCCATGATTACAAAGCGATAGGAGCGCTTGCCGATTTTGTCGTGATCATGACGTATGAATGGGGCTATAGTGGTGGTCCTCCCATGGCGGTTTCTCCGATCGGACCGGTGCGGCGTGTTTTGCAGTACGCTATTACCGAAATACCAGCCGAGAAAATTTTGATGGGCCAAAATCTGTACGGATACGACTGGACCTTACCGTACGAGCGAGGAACGACAGCGAAAGCTCTAAGTCCACAAGCCGCAATTGCTTTGGCTGCGCAGCATAATGCAGTGATCCGGTATGACTATCGCGCACAGGCTCCGTTTTTTACGTACACCGATGATCAAGGCAAGCAACATCAGGTGTGGTTTGAGGATGCGCGGTCGATCCAAGCTAAGTTCAATCTAGTTAAACAACTTGGTTTGAGAGGCGTCAGCTACTGGAAACTCGGTTTGCCATTTCCGCAAAATTGGCTGTTGATCGAGGAGAACTTTCGCGTTCGTAAGCGCGCATAGTCATCTGGCGTACATTCCATCGCGGGTTGTACGCCTTTTTTTCGAATGAAAAATCATGGTATGATGAAGATGACAGTAAGGAAAAGGGGAGAAATCATGGGAGAATGCAAATTGGATCACAGCCATGAGGACGTACACAAAAAACTGGCAGAACAAACTCCATATCTGTCGGAGTTGCGTGTGAGTCAATTCAAGAATCAGTTGAATGGCGAACTCAGCCAAGAGCGTCTAAATGAACTGTTTCATTTATTGAAAAAGTATGACCTGGCAAGCCCAGAGGAGCGCCAAGAGCGCGAAAAACAAATGGATCACTTGTTTGGCTAAGTTTTATACATACGTTTTTTTGTTTTGCCCCCAAGTGGGAGAATCAGGCTGGAACCATGGTTCCATGCAGCGAGGAGTAACGATGGACGACAGACTCTATTATCAGGATGCCTATACAAGAACGTTTTCGGCCCAGGTGACGAGGGCTGGTGTCGAGCAAGATGGGACACCTTACGTAGTACTAAATCAAACGGCTTTTTACCCTACTGGAGGTGGACAGCCTTCCGATCTGGGCGTATTGGAAGAGATTCGTGTGGTAGATGTGGAAGAGGTAGAAGGCGAAATTCGCCATAGACTGGAAGCTCCCTTATCTGAAAGCATAGCGGAAGTAACGGGTCACATCGATTGGGACCGTCGCTTCGATCATATGCAACAGCATGCTGGACAACACATTTTATCTGCTTCCTTCCTGGAAGTCGTGCAAGCGGAGACTGTTGCCTTTCACTTGGGCAAAGAACGTGTCACCATTGATGTACGACTAGATGAGTTGACAACAGATGTATGGGAGAAGGTAGAGAAGCGAGCGAATCAGATTGTTCTGGAAAACCACCCCATCATAGCGCGGTTCGTTGATGACGAGGAGTTGGCAACGCTGCCCTTGAAAAAACAGCCGACCGTTACTGAAAACATTCGTGTCGTGATGATTCCTGAGTTTGATTACAACCCATGTGGAGGAACACATCCTGCACGTACGGGCGAAGTCGGGATGATCAAGATCTTGGGCTGGGAGCGACATCGCGGAAACATTCGTCTGGAATTCATCTGTGGCTGGCGAGCTTTGCGGGACTACAACCAAAAGCAAGCTGTCGTTCGTGATACGGCGAAGCTGCTCGCTACCAATGAAGGTGAACTGATCGCACAGACGGAACGCCTCCTTGCAGAACGTGACACCTTGAAGGCAAAATTGGCAGAAGTGGATAAGCAGCTGTTAGAAGTGGAAGTCAATCAACAACTATCTGCTGCTAGCCAACTCGGTCATTCTCGCCTCATTATGCATACCTTCACGGACAAAACCATTCAACAGCTTCAGCAGTTCGCACAGCTGGCTACTGCTCTGGCGCCAGATGCGATTTGCCTTTTAGCTGCTACTACCGAAGACAAAATGCAAATCGTGTTTGCTCGTGGGCAAGAAGTCAACGTAGCCATCAATCAAGTGTTGAAAGAAACCTTGCCGGTCATTGAAGGAAAAGGCGGAGGAAATCCTGCCATGGCACAGGGTGGTGGTCAGTCAGTAGTGGATGCGGAAGAAGTATTGCTGCATGCTCGCAAACTGCTGGAAGCCTCACTAATGTAAATACATTTGATTGAATAAAAGGAGGAAACCGCGATGAACTGGAATCCGGGAGATATCGTTCGCGTGGCGCAGCGAACTGGAGAATATATTGCAGAAGTATTGGAAATCCACGATTCGAAGCTGCTGGTAAAAGTGTTGGCCGTTACTAAATACCCGACGCAAGGCGATTTGCATTCTTCCTACGAAGTAGATGTGCCGCTGTTTCACCAGCGTCCAGCACTCTCTTACATGGAAAAATTCATGACGCCTGTCCAAGGGGTCATTCGCTATAATGGCGCGATTCCGGACTACAAGGAATCTGTGCGTCAGGCGATGGAGAGAGAAATGGAAAAGCTTTCGAAAATGGCAGCTTGGGCAGAGCGTTGTCTCATTGAGCTGGAAAAGATGCACAAGGAAGCCTTTACAAACACGAAATAGAGTGGTACTGTAGTACTCGAATGTACGACAATTGCATAGCTTTACTACCAAACGGGGGCCAAGCAACGTTGGCTGAGATTGTAACGAGTGTGTTACTGACCGTTGAACCTGACCTGGGTCATGCCAGCGGAGGAAGAGGTATTTGGAATCAGTATCACGGTGTCGCATCCGAGCAGAACTATGCTTGTTTGCGTGCATGCATGATCAGATCTCACTCAACCATCCGAGGCGGATGGTTTTTTTATGCCATTCGTCTGGGGAGATGGGATGGGTATACGGCTTCTTCTGTTTGTCTGAATCGACTCAGGCAGGCGGGGGAAGCCGTTTTTTTCCAGTAGAAGGAGGTAATCAATGATTGTTCAGCTGAATGGGAAAAAAGTAGAGTTGGCGGAAGAGATCACGACAGTGCGAGCCTTGCTTGCTTCTTATTCCCTGCAAGAGAAGATTGTCGTCGTAGAACGAAATGGTGAAATTATTGATCGCTCCACGTACGAACAAACACCGATTGCAGACGGAGATCGCATAGAAATCGTTCATTTTGTCGGAGGAGGATGATCATTATGATGGATACATTGAAAATTGGACCTTACGAGTTTCGCTCCCGTTTGCTTCTCGGGACAGGTAAATTCGCTGATTTGGATACACAAGGGAAAGCGGTAGAGGTGTCGGAAGCAGAGATTTTGACATTTGCGATTCGTCGCTTGAATTTGGAAAATCCGCAAGAACCAAACTTTTTGGAACAGCTCGATTTGAAAAAATTCACCTTGCTACCTAATACAGCAGGTGCCTATACAGCTGAAGAAGCAGTGCGCATTGCTCGTTTGGCTAAAGCATCAGGATTGTGTGACATGATCAAGGTAGAAGTCATTGGAGACCCGAAAACCCTTCTCCCTGACCCGATTGGTACGTTCGAGGCTTCGAAAATCTTGGTGGAAGAAGGCTTTATCGTACTGACCTACACCAATGACGACCCGATTCTTGCTAGACGTTTACAAGAAGTCGGCGTACATGCGGTTATGCCAGGTGCGTCACCAATTGGTTCCGGACAAGGGATTGTCAATGAAAACAACCTCCGCTTTATCATCGAGGATGCTAAGGTACCGATTATCGTCGATGCAGGAATTGGCTCGCCAGCAGACTGCGCGAAAGCGATGGAACTAGGTGCTGACGGTGTCTTGTTGAATACAGCAGTCGCACTCGCTGACAATCCTGTCTTGATGGCAGAAGCGATGAAGCTCGGGGTGGAAGCAGGTCGCAAAGGCTTCCTGGCAGGCCGTATCGCGAAAAAGCGCTACGCGTCCGCAAGCAGCCCGACTGAAGGGATGATTGAGTAGCGTGGATCGACTGACAGAAGCGGTAGAATCGATTGCCAGCCGCAAAGAAGAGCTGTTCGCATTACTGGCAGAGCTCGTTTCTCATCCGACTGTGAGTCCTCCCGCGCGAAACAGCGATGCCGCACAAGGAGTAATCGCCAACAGATTGCAAGCGATGGGATTCGAGGTCGAACGCTGGACGGTATATCCAGGAGACGACAATATCGTCGGCCGGTTATCAGGGAGTGCCTCTAGTCAGGCAAACAGTTTGATTGTCAACGGGCATATCGATGTGGCTGAAGTCGGAGATGACACGGGGTGGACCTATCCACCGTTTACTCTGACACATGGCAAGGATGGGCGCCTGTACGGCCGTGGTGTTGCGGATATGAAAGGTGGACTGGCAGCGAGCTTGTTTGCGATCCAAATGCTGCGCGAACACGGAATGGAGCTCCAAGGAGATCTGCTCTTTCAATCCGTCATCGGAGAAGAAGCGGGTGAAGCGGGGACATTGGTCGCCATCGAGCGAGGCTATCAAGCTGACTACGCCGTTGTAGTGGATACGAGCAATCTCCAAATGCAAGGACAGGGCGGGGTCATCACAGGCTGGATCACGATTGAGAGTCCGACGACGCTGCATGACGGAATGCGCGCACAGACCATTCATGCAGGCGGACGCGTACGGGGAGCTTCTGCCATTGAAAAAATGACGAAGGTGATCAGCGCACTACAGGAGCTGGAACGGGATTGGGCTGTCATGAAGTCCTACCCCGGCTTTCTACCAGGCAGCAATACGATCAATCCCGCAGTCATCGAGGGTGGTCGTCACGCAGCGTTCATCGCAGACCGTTGCGCACTATGGATTACTGTTCATTTTTATCCGAATGAATCCTACGAAGAGATCATCCGAGAGATCGAGGATCATGTCGGGCGTGCAGCAGCAGCTGATCTTTGGTTGAGAGACAATCCTCCAACATTCCGGTGGGGAGGACGTTCGATGATTGAGGAGCGCGGTGAAATTTTCCCTTCACTGGAGTTGGATACGGAACATCCGGGGTTGGCAATGCTGCAATCCGCCTATGAAAGTCACATGCATCAAGCGCCTGTCGTTAATATGTCGCCTACGGTGACGGATGCAGGCTGGTTTGCGCATGCAGGCATTCCGGCTGTACTATTCGGGCCCGGTGAGCTCACGTATGCACATGCCGTAGATGAATCCATTGATCCTGACCAGCTTGTTCATTTTGCCCAGATTATGGCCCGATTTATTGCCACCTGGTGCAATACCCCAAAGGAAGCGAAGGAGTGAGTATCGCATGACAACCTTTACTGATCGTTTGAGAAAAAGTGTAGCCCCGATCTGGGAGCGTGTTCATCAACATCCTTTCGTCACCGGACTTGGAGATGGCAGCCTGCCCGTTAGTGCATTCAAATATTACATGAAACAAGACTACATCTATCTGATTGATTATGCGAAAATGTTCGCGATTGCGAGTGTGAAGGCGTACGATCTGGAAACAAGCTCCAGATTCGCTGCTTTGCAAGAATCGACGCTGAACACAGAGATGGAGCTGCATCGTCAGTATGCTGAGCGATTTGGCATCTCTCGCGCGGAGCTGGAAGCGACAGAGCCTTCGTTTGTCATGCTGGGATACACCAGCTACATGCTGCGTGTCGCTCATCAAGGGTCGTTGGCAGAATTGGTGAGTGCACTACTCCCATGCACATGGAGCTATTGGGAAATCGGCAAGCGCTTGGCACAAGTAGAAGGGGCGTTGGAACACGAACTGTACGGGGAATGGGTACGCATGTACAGCTCCGATGAGTTTGGGCAGCTGGCGATCTGGCTGATGGATATCATGAACCAATTGGCGGAAGGAAAGAGCGAGCAAGAGCTGGCCAAACTGGAAGAGTATTTTGTCAATACCTCCAAAATGGAGTACATGTTCTGGGACATGTCCTACAGAGAGGAAATGTGGCCGTGGGAGAACAACTAGCTTTCGCCGATGTCAGCTTTTCGTATGGCGACAAGCAGATTCTTGATCATTTTGATCTGCGTGTGGAAAAAGGAGAGTTCGTCAGCTTGATCGGTCCGAGCGGGATCGGGAAAAGCACCTTATTTCAGCTCATCGCAGGTCTTCTTGAGCCGGGGCAAGGTGAAATCAGACTAGGCAGTGTAGCAGTTGCAAATCGTTTGGGGCAGGTCGGCTATATGCCCCAACGCGATCAGCTCATGCCATGGCGTACGATTGTCGAAAATGCAGCTTTGCCGCTAGAAATCAAAGGTATGAAGAAAAAAGAAGCGCATGAGCGCGTCAGACAGCAATTGCCAAGGTACGGGCTCCAGGATTGGGCTGACAGCTATCCAGCCCAGCTTTCTGGTGGGATGCGTCAGCGGGTTTCCTTTTTGCGGGCGTTGTTTTCTGGTGCAGAGATGATGCTGTTGGATGAGCCGTTTAGTGCATTGGATGGAATTACGAGAATGGACATGCAAGAGTGGCTGATGGAAAAGTGGCAGGAAACAGGCAGTACGATGCTGATGATTACACATGACATCGACGAAGCCATTTTACTTGCAGATCGTATTATCGTGCTTTCGGGTAGTCCGATCACCAAGCCGATCGAATTAACCGTTCCGGTAAGCAGACCTCGGACGGCAAGTAGTCGCAATCAAGCCGGATTTTTGGCATTGCGTGAACAAATTTGGGAACTGCTGCGACAGGAGCGCCAAGCAGCAACGAAGCCGTTGAGGAGAGAAGCATGATGGGGAGAGGCATCTGGTTTGGCATCTCCATCGCCATTTTTCTCCTGGTATGGGAAGCGGTATGTCGCTTCTTCGGAGTGCCGCCATTCATTTTACCGCCGCCTAGCGCTGTCGTTGTGTCTTTGTGGGATTTACGTGCCTCTCTAGTAGGTGTCCATCTTTGGGCGACGTTACAGGAAGTGTTACTAGGACTATCGATCTCGATTGTGTTTGGAATCTCTCTTGCCTTCGCGATGATTCGCAGTCGGATTGTCGAGCGCTTGGTCTATCCGTATATCGTCATCTCCCAAACGATCCCCATTATTGCATTATCACCCGTATTTATTTTGTGGTTCGGGTATGATTTATCTGGAAAAATCGCTGTTACGATTCTGTTTACTTTCTTTCCGATCGTCGTCAACACGTATGATGGACTTCGCTCGACGGACAAGGAAATGCTCCAGTTGTTAAAAACGATGGGGGCAACAAACGGACAAATTTTCACCAAGCTGCAACTCCCGTCGAGTTTACCCCATTTCTTCAGTGGTCTCAAAGTGGCAGCTACCTACAGTGTGGCTGGGGCGACGATCGGAGAATGGCTTGGGGCGAGCGAGGGTCTCGGGTATTTTGGCAGACGGGCATCCGGCAATTTTCAGGCTCCCGCGTTGTTTGCCTCGGTCCTGTTGCTCTCGATTCTCGGCATGCTGCTGTTTTGGCTGGTTGGACGAATCGAACGTCATTTTTCCCCGCATATGAAAACTAAAGGAGAACAACAATGAAACCTTTCAACAAATGGACGAAAGCATTCATGGCACTCACATTGGCAACAGGTCTTGCCGCTTGCGGCAATCAGGCGAGCTCGGATGCTGGTCAGACGCAAGCCCCTGCTAATAAAGGAGCGGAGCCGACAGAGCTGACGATTGCGCTCGATTGGTATCCGAATGCTGTACATTCCTTCTTATACGTCGCAGAGGAGCAAGGCTATTTCAAAGACGAGAACCTCAAGGTGACCATGCAAATGCCTTCAGACAGCAATGATCCGTTGAAGATGGCGGCGGCGGGTAAAGTGGATTTGGCAATCAGCTATCAACCACAGCTCATCCAAGCTCGTGCAGAAGGAGTACCTGTCGTATCTATAGGTGCACTCGTTCGTCATCCGTTAAACGTCATCATGACGCGCCAGGACAGTGGAATCGATACGCCGCAAAAGCTGGCTGGAAAAAATATCGGTTATCCATCACTTCCACTCGATGAATCGATCGTACGTCAAGTCGTGAAGCATAATGGTGGCGATGATTCCGGACTGACCTTCACGGATATCGGATTTGACATCGTTCCAGCGTTGACAGCCAAAAAGGTCGATGCTGTAGTAGGTGGCTATATCAACCATGAGCAACCGATTTTGGAGAAACACGGCGTTCCAGTCAATGTGTTCAAGCCTTTTGAGTTTGGTGTACCGGACTACTATGAGCTCGTATTAGCGACAAGTGATGATACTTTGGGCAAAAAGCAGAAAGCTGTGGAAGGATTCCTGCGTGCGATTGGCAAGGGCCAGGACTATGTGAAACATAATAAGGAAAAGGCACTCGATCTGTTGTTTACCAAACAGGCTGCCGATTTCCCGCTGGAACAAGACATTGAGACCAAAAGCTTGGATATCCTGATTCCGTTAATGGATGCGGGAGAAAAGCCTTTTGGATACCAGACGGTGGAATCATGGCAAACACTGATTGATTGGATGAAAAAAGAGAAGTTGATTACGGCTGACGTGAAAGCAGAAGAGATCATGCGCGATCTCGCGAAGTAATCAGTCAAAAAGCACCCCCTTTGCACGCTTTTGAGAGTCTACTCTTCATTGGCGAGACAGAGGAGGTGCTTTTTCGATCAAGAGGAGAGGGGGAAACAAAGTTCTGCTATCATCCCTTTTCCTGTATCGCTTGATAACAGCAGGCGTCCATGATGAGCGGCAGCAATACGCGCAACCATGGGCAAACCGAGACCATGACCATTGTGTGAGGGAGATTTTCTTTTTGATGAATAAGGCAATTCCACCAAGTCAGGCAGCATGCATGGCTCGATGCCTTTTCCGTTGTCAGTGATAATCAGGAGAGCATTGCGCTGATTGGCTGACAGGGTTGTTTGCACGTGGATGTGACAGCCTGATGGGTTATGCACGATGCTGTTTTGAACCAGATTCGTGATGGCGCGTCCAAGAAGTTTTTCATCGCCCATCACGAAGCATTGCTCAGTCGTGACATCCAGCTCGATGGTAAAGCTCTCTGCCAAATCATTGTTCAAAAAGTCAGTGACAATTTGCCGCGCAAGTGTCGATAGCCGAATCGGTTTGGTATGTATGGGCTGCATTTCGTATTCCAGCATGGAAACGAGATTCAAGTCGCTGACCAAAGACCGGAGTTTTTCCCCTTGCTTTCGAATAATGCTTGCTTTTTGCTGCTGTTCGTAAGGCACTGCGTTGCTCTCTTCCAATTCACTGGCATACCCGAGCACCATCGATAATGGCGTGCGTATATCGTGGGAGATTCCAGCGATCCAGTTCGAGCGTGCTTCGTCTCTTGCTTTTAGCAAAGCGTTCTTTTCTTGCAGAAGCGACGATGCATGATTGATGCTTTTGGCAATCCCGCTGAACATTCCTTTTGCCTCGACATGTGTATGCTGATCTTCTGACAGAGCGTGAATCCCGCTAATCAGTGGGCGGATTGCCCGAATGAGTCGAGAGCCGATGAAAAGCGAGAGAAGAGCGGCAAGTAGTATATTTCCGAAAAGCAAAGCCAGTAATCGATACGGCAAATCACTTATCCAACTGATCGGGAAATGAAACTGGTACTTGGCGAGACTATCCTTCGGGTAGCCCACGACGACCAGCCCCATCTCATTCTCCCATACAAAAACAGGATAGTCCTGTAAGTAATTCCGCGAAAACTGCGCCACTTCTGCCAGAGAATAGGCGCGGGGCAATTGGTCCGGTATGGCTTGCTCCCAGACGACTTTCCCATCGTTCGTAATCAGCATGGCCCAAGCCTGGCTCTTTTGTAACCAATCTTGTGCATTTGGTTCCAACGTATAGCTGGTACCGTTCTTGTGAAGACCTTCTGCGACAGTTTGTGTGACGTGAACGGGAGAAGAGCCTTCGTTCATGCCTTTGAAAACAAATGTACCAAGAATAATGTAATTGACGATGAGCAAAAAGACGGCGATCAGGATAGAAGCACCTGTATAACGACGTAAAATTCGTGCGGCTCCATCCATCTACAACTCTTCCTTTACGAGTAATTTGTATCCGAGTCCTCTTACCGTCAGCAAATATTCAGGGGTGGACGGACATGGCTCGATCTTTTCGCGAATGCGCCGCATATGAACCATCAGCGTGTTTTCATACCCGTAGTAATCGTCACCCCATACAGATTGGCACAGGGCATCACTCGTGACGATTCGTCCCCGATTTTCATAGAGTTTTCGCAAGAGTGCGTGTTCCTTGGCGGTCAAAGCGTATTCGCGGTGATCTCTCGTCACGATTGCCGCCTCCAAATCGATCGTACTGTCACCAAGCTGGAAAACGGGCAGACGATCGATTTGGGGAGGCGCATAAACGCGTCGTAAAATGACCAGGAGACGAAGAACGAGCTCGCGCGGTAAAAATGGCTTCACAATATAGTCGTCAGCCCCCAGGCCAAGTCCGAGCAATCGATCTTCATCTTCCCCTCTCGCTGAAAGAAAAATGACAGGGATTTGCGAGAAGCGACGGATCAACGTCAAAAGTCCAAATCCATCTCCATCAGGCAGCATGACATCCAGGATCGCGACATCAGGCTTGTCCGAAGCGCAAATCACTAACGCCTCTTTACAACTACCCGCATGAAAAATACGAGAGAATCCTTCCTTACGCAAAAATCCATCGATCATATTTCTGATTTCAAGCTCATCCTCCACGATGAGCACTTTTTTCTGTTTCCATTCTTCCATATTGAATCACCCGTATTCATTATACTCGCTCGAATTGTGTGTTCTACCCACTCAGAGTCAATTTAAGGTTGTTGTAAGGTTCCTGTCAGCTTATCGACGGGTTGGGACTCTATGATTTCGTAGGAGAGACCAACAGATAGGAGCGAGAAAAGATGAATACGGTGATTCGAACGGAAAACCTTTCAAAACGCTATGGAGGGGTCTATTCCGTCCAGCGGGTGAATCTTGCGGTAGGAGAAGGGGAGGTATATGGCTTCCTCGGTCCAAATGGTGCAGGAAAATCGACGACTCTTAAAATGCTGCTAGGATTAGTCAAGCCAAGTGAAGGGAGTGTATCTGTATTCGGGAAGGATTTTAGCAGGAACCGACTTGAGATTTTGAGTCAGACGGGTTCCTTGATCGAGGCTCCTTCCTATTACGGTCATCTTACCGGCCTGGAAAATATGCGCGTCATGCAGCGACTGCGAGATGTACCGGACAAACATGTAGAAAAAGCCTTGCAAATCGTCCGTTTGGAAAAACAAAAGAACAAAAAGGTAGATCAGTATTCTCTCGGGATGAAGCAGCGACTGGGAATTGCCATGGCTTTGCTGCATTTTCCAAAGCTCGTCATCCTCGATGAACCGACAAACGGTCTAGACCCTGCGGGAATCGGTGAAATTCGGGAATTGATTCAATCGTTGCCACACGAGTATGGAATGACCGTCTTGCTCTCCAGCCATCTGCTCTCGGAAATCGAGCAAGTGGCCACGTCCATCGGCATTATTCACGGGGGAAAACTGCTGTTTCAAGGGAGTATGGAGCAGTTGCAACGGGATAGTCAGCCTCATGTGTGGATGAAAACGCAGGACAATGAAAAAGCGAGAAGAGTTCTTCAAGAGATGGAGCTTTCTCCAAGTCTCCAAGATGGCTTCCTGGTCATGGAAGGCATGGGGGATAGAGAGGTAGCACAGACAAACCGGGCGCTGATTATGGCGGGCATAGATGTTTATCGGATTGAAGAGCACAAAAAAAGCTTGGAGAGCATTTTCCTCTCCCTTACAGGCAAGGAGGGGAGCTTGTAATGGGAACGCTTTGGCTGGAGTTTTATAAAATTCGACATAAGCGTTTGTTTCTCATGCTCGCCATTCTTTTGAGTATCGAACTGGCATGGGGGTTTATGGCTGTCAGTACCTCTATGACGAAAAATCCGGATGCCACGACGTGGAGCGCCATTCTGGTCACGATTACAGCCATGAACGGATTGTTTTTGCCGATCGGTTCGGCTGTCATTGTTTCACGGATTTGTGATATGGAACACAAAGGGCGTACGTGGAAGCTGCTGTTGGCTGCCTCTGTCAGTCGAAAAGCGGTTTATGCGGCAAAGTTCGTCTCTGCGGCTGTTTTGATCGGGGGAGCCGTCATTTTACAGGTAGTGGCGATCGTGGCATTTGGCATTGGCTATGGTTTAGCAGAGCCAGTCCCGATTGGCCTATTACTCCGCTTTGTAGCAGGGACAACGCTTACGAATCTCGTGGTGATTGCTCTGCAACAATGGATCTCTCTCGCCATCAAAAATCAGGCATTTAGCCTATGTCTCGGGATGATCGGGGGGTTCATTGGGATGACAGCGAGCTTGTTTCCGCCACAAGTCGGACGCCTTTTCATCTGGTCGTACTATGTAGATTTTTCGCCCGTTACGTATCAGTACGTGAACGAAACCATGCTGTTTACTACGCGTGAAATCGGCGTTCATTTGCCGATCATCGTCGTACTCATGGGCATCTCATTCTACCTTGCTGGGAGCATTCACGTATCCCGGCAAGACGTATAGGGAGGATTTTTTATGCTACTCAGATGTTTGGGAGCTGAATGGGTAAAACTGCGTCGTTCTCGTATTTGGCTCGTTTTGCTTGTGCTTCCTGTTTTCAGTACGCTGATCGGCTTCGCTAACTACTGGATGAACCAAGCGATCCTGCAAAATGGCTGGTATAGCCTGTGGACGCAGGTGAGCTTGTTCTACGGAGAATTTTTCTTGCCCATTCTCATCGCGATCTGCTGTTCGTTCGTGTGCAGACTGGAGCATGTAAATCGGAACTGGAACATGATACTGGCAGCGCCTGTATCGACTCCAACGATTTTTTTCGCGAAGCTGGTAGTGGTTGGCGTTCTCCTTTTTGCTGTGCAGCTTTTTTTCCTCGTGCTGTATATTTGCGCGGGTTTCATCGCTGGACTACACGCACATTTTTCGTTTCCTCCGGAAGTGTTCGGATGGATCATACGAGGCTGGCTGGCTTCGCTCACCATCATCGCCTTCCAACTATGGCTTTCCACGCGGATACAGAGCTTTGCTGTACCTGTCGGCATTAGTGTGTGTGCTGTTTTTGTAGGGCTAGGCTTGTATGTGTCTGGGCTCGGGATGTTTTTTCCTCTGTCGATTTTAACGATTGGCATGGGCGTGCTCAGTCAAGAGAGTTTATCGCTAGGAGAGCTGGGGACGTTTGCAGTCATGTGTGTACTGTTTGTGACGACCGGCTGTGCACTGGGGATTCGCCATCTGACGAGAGCAGGTCTTTAACAGTTTTCACCACATTAACGGTTTCCCTTTCCTGTCAAACAACCTTATAATAGAAGGTGAATGCTTGTAATGAGGAGAAGTTTCCATGGACGACAAACACATAAACAAGACGAATAGCAAATGGGTGATCTGGGGTTTTATTCTCAGCGTACTCGCTTGTGCTGTTTCTATGGCGATTTTCATCTACGTGATGCGCAACTGACAGCACAGGGTGGAAATGTCAAAAAACCGCTCGTATATGAGAGCGGTTTTTTGCTGTGGCGTTAGCGGGATATCGCTGTTATTTTTCGGACGGCTTCTTCTTGTGACAGCTGGTTCAACTCCGTAAAGCCAAGATTGGACAGGGCGATCGTTTTTCCTTGGTAGATCGGGTAAACGCCCTGCCAGAGACCTGCTGTACTGTACAGCTGTGATCCTCTCACTTTTCGCAAAAACAATAAATAATTCCCTTCCGACAGCGGTCCAGGATATTGCAGGTTGAGCGGACTGGAGGCATCGGGAAGCGGCTCTACACCAGTGCTAATCACAGTTAATGGTCTGGATGACCTGCCTTTTATCGTTCTTTTTACTTGGAGGTTTTGTGTGTAATTCACGATCTTGCCTTGGGGAACGCTGCGTCCCGTTGGATAAGGCTGATGAGCACCGTTTACCCATGCGATGACGATCAAGTCTGACCTTTTTACTAGATCGGCAAGAGAAGGATACGGTGCGGGATCTACTTGTACACGACCGATGTCAGTTTGGGCAAGTGCGGAGAATGAAAAGGCGCAGAGAAGTGACAAACAGAGCAGCAATCGATAGAACATGAAGCCATTTCCTCCAAACAAAAGAAGTTTTGAAGGTAGTATGAACGGAAAGGGTATCGTTCATGCCTGTAGACTTTTAGTATAATGGTAATATTCCGAATAAATAGAATACGTGCTATCATGATGGCGTACTGTGATTTGTTGGTTGAAATCGCCCAGACTATGACAAGGAGGTTATCATGAATCATTTGTTTGCTTTTCGACGTGTTGGTACGTGGTTTTTCGTGTTGGCTCTCTTGTTGCAGGTAGCAGCTTTGCCTGCACTAGCCAGGGAAGAGGTCACTTCCACTAGTCCTCTGGCACTCAGCATAGAAAAATTCATCGCCGATTTGAAAAATGACGAGAATAGCAAGGGCATGTACGCTGGAATCGCGGTTTACGATCTAACCGACAAAAAGTACGTATATAAGCACAATGCCGAACGTAATTTTATCCCGGCTTCCAACATGAAGCTGTTTACGACCATTGCGGGTCTGGATAAGCTGGGGCCGAATTATCAGTGGAAGACTGAAGTGTTTGTTTCCGGAAAGATAAATAACGGTGGCGTGTTGCAAGGGGATTTGATTTTAAAAGGCTATGGGGACCCTAGCCTGAAGCCAGACGATTTGCAGCAAATGGCAAAAGCCATCAAGGATTTAGGGATCAAACGAATCAATGGAAACCTGCTTCTCGATGACAGCTATTTCGATGAGACCAGATTGGGTACGAGCTGGATGTGGGATGATGAACCGTATGGGTACAGCGCTCAGGTAAGTGGATTAGCCGTAAATAAAAACTTTACGACGCTAACCGCAACCCCCGGTAAAACGGTGAACGATGCCCCTGTCCTGACCATGAATCCGGCTACCACATACATAACAGTCACAAACCAGTTAAAAACGACAGAGGGCAAGGAGAGCAACGTGCTCGTCGAGCGTCCGCGCGGAAAAAATGAAGTTATCGTATCCGGTACAATCGGGATGCAAGCAGCTCCTTATGAAGAAGATGTCACGATGGAAGACCCGGCTTTTTATGTGGGCGATCTATGGAAGGATCAGTTGCTGAAACAAGGGATTGCCTTACATTCGAAGATCGAAGTGAAAAAAACAGTGCTGCAAAGCGGAGTGCCGCTCTATACCCACTTATCCAAACCGTTGAGTGAGATCACGGTGGAGCTCAACAAGGATAGTGACAACTTCTATGCGGAGATGCTTGTAAAGACGCTGGGGGTTACCCAGAAAAGTGAGGGGAGCTTTGATGCAGGCAGTGAAGCGGTAGCGGACGTGATGGAGCGCGCTGGCATTGAGTCGGGCTTCCGCCAAGTAGATGGCTCGGGGTTATCGAGATTTAATATGATCACTCCAGAACAGATGATCGAAGCCCTCATCTTTTTGCAAGAGCAAGAATATCGAACGGAGCTGGAAAAATCACTCCCAATCGCAGGGGTGGACGGCACCTTGAAAAACCGCATGAAAGGAACCAGTGCGGAAAAGAATCTAGCTGCTAAGACAGGTTCATTAAGCGGAGTTAACACAATGTCTGGTTATGTAACGGCAAAAAATGGTCATAAGCTGGCCTTTTCGATTCTGATCAACGGCATCTATAAATCGAAGTATGCGAGGGAGCTACAGGATCAAATCGGGATTTTGTTAACAACCTACCCGGATATTGCAGCACCGGAAGGGTTCAGCCCTCCAGAGAAAAAGACGTACCCACTCTCTTCTTTGATCGATCCCATCCTCGATACGCCGGAAGCAGCAGGTGTTACGGCAGGCATCATGATCAAATCATTGGATTCAACAGGTGATTCCGTCTTATACGAGCGGGATGCGGACACACTGCTTACCCCTGCTTCGAATCTGAAGTTGTTGACAACTGCCACAGCGCTGAATCAGCTTGGTTCGGATTACGTATTCAAAACGGAGCTGTATGGAGACGCACCAATCACCTCACCAGGCGTACAAAAAAGCAATCTATATGTGAAAGGATACGGTGACCCTGCTTTGCACACAGAGAATGCGCTTCAGGTACAGGAAGGTGTGTCGATTGAAAAAATAGCAGGGTGGATCAAGCAACAAGGAATCACACGTATCAATGGGAATCTCGTGATGGATGAAAGCTACTTTGACCAACAACGGCTTGGCCTCGGCTGGGCATGGGATGACGAGAGCTATTATTACAACCCGACCATTGGGGCTCTAGCATTGAACCGTGGGACGGTTATGATCGAATTCAAGCCCGCTAACGATGCTGGCGAACCAGTAGAAATCAACGTGCTTCCCAAAACAGCATACGTGCAAGTGATCAATGAAGCCAAGACCGTACAAAAAGGAGAAGAAAATACGTTTGCTATCCTGCGGGACCGTGGCACAAATACCATCAGACTGTCAGGGAACCTCCCACTTGATCACGAAGGCGATTACGAGCGTGTGCCTGTGGAAGAGCCAGCCAAGTACGTGGGGACCGTACTGAAGGAAACGTTGGAGCAGCAAGGAATTACGTTTGCTCCGAAAAGCGAAGTGCTGATCCAGCCAGTTCCTCCAGCAGCAGTGAAATGGACACAATTTGAGTCACTGACGCTGAAGGAAATCGTTCAGTACCTCAACAAGCGAAGTGACAATTACTACGCCGAAATGCTCCTCAAGACAATCGGAGCTGCAAAGAAAGGGGAAGGGAGCGCAGCGGCTGGGGCAGAGATCGTTATGGAATTCGTATCTTCGCTCGGCGGGAATACCAGCTTCGACATGATGGATGGATCAGGATTGACGCGCTACAATCTTATTTCTGCTCGGCACATCGCATCCGTACTAGAGGGAATGACGAAGGAATCGACATTTGCTCCTTATGATGAATCTTTACCCATAGCGGCCATTGATGGTACGCTGAAAAACCGCTTGAAGGACACACCTGCCGCTAATAATCTTCATGCGAAAACAGGTTCGATGACGGGTGTGAATACACTGTCGGGCTATATCACGACCAAAGGCGGGGAGAAGCTCGTCGTTTCGATTATGTTTAATGGCTATGTCAAAGATGAAGAGCTGTTTACCAAGATGCAGGACCAGATCATCACGATACTGGCCAGCTATGAATAGGAGTCAAGTAAAAAGGAGCCCCACTATCGGGAGCTCCTTTTTTGCGTTGACCGTCGATTGAACTGGGTCAATGCCTGTAGCGGTCAATCAGTGGGTGACATATCTATATTCAGATTAGGAAGCAGGCGAAGTACAGAACAGCGGTGAAGGAGGGGAAAAAGAGAAGATGCACCCTGCACTCTTTCATTGGAAGCGTTTGGAGCAAGTCGTAACAGAAGTGTTTGTACAGGCAGGTGCCAGACGCGAGCATGCAAGGCTTGTCGCAGAATCTCTCGTCCATGCTGATTTGCGCGGCATCGAGTCCCATGGTCTGGCGAGGCTGCCGATTTATATCCAACGAATCGAAACAGGCTTGATTGAATTGAACGATGAACCAGTGGTATGGAAACAGGAGGGGGCAACAGCACTGGTAGACGGCAAAAACCAGTTGGGTGCGGTAGTCGGGGTGGCGGCTTTGGAGGAATCGATCAAGTTGTCACAGCAGATGGGAATCGGGGTTGTTGGTGTTCGTCATTCCAACCACTTTGGCTCCTGTTCGTACTATGCAGAACGCTCGATCGCAGAAGGAAGGATTCTTCTTGTCCTTTCCAATGCCCCCGAAGCAATGGCACCTACAGGAGGGATACGCCCTTTTTTCGGAACAAACCCAATTGCGGTGGGAATACCGGCAGGGGAAGAGCCATCCTTTTTGTTAGATATGGCTACGAGTGTCGCTGCCAGGGGAAAAATCGCCTTAGCCGTAAAAAAAGGGGAAACGATTCCTGCCGATTGGGCCATCGATCCCGATGGGAAGGAAACGACTGATCCCACACAAGCCTTGCTTGGCTCACTTTTGCCGATCGGGGGAGCAAAGGGCTATGGATTGGCAATGTTCATTGATATCTTGTGTGGGCTGCTAACGGGTGCAGCAACGGGACCACATGTAAAAAGCCTGTATGACAATTGGAACGATCCACAAAACGTTGGACATCTATTCTTGACGGTGGATATTGAACGATTTATGCCACTGCCCGATTTTTGCGCCAGTATGGATGCATACATTCGTGAGGTGAAAAGCGTACCTACGAAGAAAGGGGTATCCGAAATTTTCATTCCTGGGGAGATCGAGAGCCGAAAAAAGCAAGAACGTATGGAAAACGGTATTCCTTTCGATCCGAATCTGACGAAAGAACTAAGCCAATTATGCCGCACCTATGGCGTCGATTTGCAGGCTGCGTATCATGTCCCTTAACCAGATTTCCTATCGTGGTAGGTTTCATGGACAATACATTGCACATAGACTAATGTCATCGGTTTGGAAAGGAGTGAACCGCCAATGCAACGACACATGTGCAAAGGCAAAATTCACAGGGCGACAGTTACACAGGCCGAACTGGATTACGTGGGGAGTATCACAATTGACGTTGCTCTTATGGATGCGGCAGATATCAAGCCATATGAAATCGTGCAAATAACCAGTTTGCGTAATGCCACGCGCTGGAAAACATACGCGTTACCCGGGGCATCGGGTAGCGGAGTCATCTGTTTGAACGGACCACCTGCCCACCTATTTTCGCCAGGAGATCTAGTCATCATTTTGAGTATGGGCATGTACGATGAATCCGAGATCGAACAGCTTGTCCCCAAGGTCGTGTTTGTGGACGAACAGAATCGTATCACGAAAATAGAGGAGCATCATCTAATAAAGAATGGAGAGACACTGCCATTAAACCGCCAAACGTAGGAAAATGGGGCAAGCATAAGCACATGGTCCAAGACGAACTTTTGCAGGAGTATTTGCCCAAAACCCGCGTGTACTCTCCTGAAGAGCTATGGGAGTATGCAGAAGCGTTTACACACGTGATGCTGAAGCCTTCAGGAGGCGGCGGTGGGGCAGGAATTATTCAAGTAACGGCGCGAGGAGAAGAGCAGTATTTGGTTCATAGTGGAAGTCGCCGTCGTCTCGTGGATGGGAAAGAAGCCACGAGACGATACGTGGAATCGTTGTTTCGGCCAAAAACATACCTGCTCCAGCCACTTATCCCGCTTGGTAGAATCAACGGCAAACCTTTTGATGTGCGTGTCATGATCCAGCGTAGGAGCTACAAGGAGCCTTGGGTCATAACAGGGTGGTGTGCAAAGCTTGCAGGTCCGGGCTATGTTGTGACAAATGTAGCTCGCAGTCGTGGAAAAGTTTTACCCATCGGCACGGCAATCAAGCTGTCGAATATAGAAGCAGGTCCGCATCTCTTGAGTGACATCCGCACGGTAGCTACGGCGGTAGCTAATCGATTGGGAAGAGCCTATCCGACACTCCGGGAGATCGGTTTAGACTTAGGGATTGATGTGGATGGCAAACCGTGGATTATTGAAGCCAACTTCCGACCCGCTCTTTCTCTCTTTCAAAAGCTAGAGGATCAGTCCTTTTACAAACGAATTGTCTCCATGAGAAAACGATAAGAGGAAAACCACTTGTCGATGTTCAAACGGTAAGAAATGGCAGGTGGTTTCCTTTGTTTTTCTACTTTCAATTATTGTAGGAAAAATGATAATGATCTTGCAATTACAACTATGGCTTTGCTACTAGCGAAGGAACGCAAAAGTTGATAGAATGCCTCTCAATACGATGGGAGGTAATATACACGTCGATGATAACCTTGTCTAAGAAAGAAATGTTGCTGGTCAGTTTTATGCTGTTTTCGATGTTCTTTGGTGCAGGGAACCTTATTTTTCCACCCTATCTGGGTCAAGAGGCTGGTTCCTATGTTTGGCTGTCGATTGCAGGCTTTGTATTATCGGCTGTCGGTCTTCCTATCCTTGGGGTGATTGCCATCGCAAAAGCAGGGAGCTTTTACCAATTAGCGAGTCGTGTTCATCCAAGCTTTGCTCTTATTTTTCCTATTTTGATTTATGTGTCGATTGGACCCGCACTTGCTATCCCACGTGCAGGCAGTCTCGCGTACGAGATGGGAATGGCGCCGTTTTTGCCGGCACAAGCCGCTGATTCCACCTGGAGTCTTTTCTTCTATACGATCGTATTTTTTGGCATTGTCTTTTGGTTTAGTCTGACTCCTTCCAAATTGATTGATCGCTTTGGGAAAATACTGACTCCTGCATTGTTGACCATGATTGCCTTGATCTACATCAAGAGCTTATTCACACCACTGGGCCAAACGGGGGTACCAGCAGGAAAATATGCCTCCAATCCAGTTGTGCAAGGTTTTCTGGACGGGTATTTAACAATGGACGCTTTGGCTGCACTCGTATTTGGTATCGTGATTGCCAATACGCTGCGAAGCAAGGGAATCGAAGACAAAAAGCAATTGTCTGCGAATATGATCAAAGCAGGTCTCGGAGCAGGTATGTTGCTGACATTCATCTATGTCATTTTGGGATTGCTCGGTTCATCTGGAGCCTCTTTAGGTAGGCCGGAGAATGGCGGGCTGCTCCTAACAGCTATCATGAGGCAGCTATTTGGGACAAGCGGTACGCTGATTCTTGGTGTCATTTTTACCGTCGCTTGCCTTTGTGTATCGATTGGACTCGTAACTTCTTGCAGCCAATACTTTCATGGACGATTCAAAGGTTTGTCCTACAGAGGATGGGCAGTGATTCTCTGTGTCCTGAGCATGGGAGTCGCAAACTTGGGATTATCGGAGATTTTAAGCGTATCTGTCCCGATTTTGGGCGCAATTTACCCAATTGCGATCGTGCTCATTTTGTTGGCGTTGCTAGAGCGCTGGATACCTGCTCATTCGTCTGTGTATATGACGACTGTCGCAGTTGTGACGGTTTTTGGTGTCGTGGATTTGATGAATCTTACGTTTTTTAATCAGAGCTGGAACGATATCTTGGGTGTTCTTCCTTTTTATAAGGAAGGGGCCGGTTGGATCATGCCCGCAATATTTGCTGGTTTTGTCGGTATTCTGCTCGATTTTCAGAATAGAACAAACCGCACAGGAACAGGAACAAAGACTTCCCCATCAAAATAAGGCAGCACGTAAGAGAGGGCTTCGTTTTCGCGAAGCTCTCTTGTTGTGGTAGAAGCATTTGTTACTTTTTTCGAGGTTCATTCGTATTAAATGTGTTAAAGCCTAAGGGGCAGTTGGGGAGGTTCATTTACGTGAAAGTAGCACCTGTTGCGGAAGGTGAGCGAATTCGGCAGCTAGACGGGATTAGAGGCTTTGCCCTCTTGGGGATCTTGCTGGTGAATATGCCGTCATTTTTGTATCCCATCATGTTCTTACCAGATGCAGGGATGGTCAATACCCATTCAGAAATGGATGGTTGGATACGGCTCTTGTTTAACATGTTTGTACAGACGAAGTTTTACACTATCTTCTCGTTTTTGTTTGGCGTAGGCTTTTTTCTGTTTATGCATCGTGCCGAGAGCAAACAGCTGCCTTATCAGGGACTGTTTGCTCGCAGATTATTGGTGCTCTTGATTGTGGGGATGGCACATCTTGTTTTCCTCTGGTATGGAGACATTCTTCATACGTATGCCCTAGCTGGTTTTCTTCTGTTGCTGTTTTACCACAGGCAAGAAAAGACGATCAAAAGGTGGGCGTGGACGCTTTTGATCGGTGTGCAGGCCATGTACGCTCTTATGCTGACCGTTCCTGAAGACCTCGTTCCTATGCCAGATCAATCACTGCTCATACAAAAAGCAATCGATGCTTATACCAATGGCTCGATCATCGAGTGGTTGCAATTCCGGGTTGCTTACGAAATTCCGGTCGTTTTCTCCCTTGAGTTTATTGTTATCCTATCTGTTCTGCCGCTCTTTTTATTCGGATTTCTGGCAGCCAAGCGGGGAGTATTTGAGAGGACGGAAGAGTTTATTCCGGCCATTCGTCGCGTATGGTGGATTGCGCTGGGCTTGAGTGCTGTGCTTGTACCGATGATTCCGCTTATTCAATTCGGCATTGTTACATTTCCAGCCTCGATCTCGATTGCCGTTCAGACATTTGTTACCTGGAGCGGTCTTTCCCTGAGCGCTTTTTACATTACTTCACTTCTGCTTCTGTATCGGAAAGAGAGAGTCAAGCGCATGCTGAAGTATTTGGAACCGGTAGGCAGAATGGCGTTAAGCAACTACTTGAGCCAAAGCATCATCGCTGTATTGGTTGTGCGTGTTGGACATTTGTACGGAACACCTGGGTTGGCTCTCGGATTGGTGTATAGCTTGGTGATCTTCACTGCGCAAATCTTCGTTAGTCGCTGGTGGCTCGCCAACTATCAGTTTGGTCCTGCAGAATGGCTGTGGCGCTGTTTGACATACGGCAAATTTGTACCAATGAAACGATAAGGAGGATCTCATGCGATTTGACACTATCATGACAATGGCTGTCGTGCTTGTGCTGACGTCCTGTTATTTTTATTTATGGAAAAGGCTTCGCTCGAAAACGTCCAGTTAATCTGGGCGTTTTTTCTAGCTTTAATGGCCAGGGGAGAGCGTAGGATAAAAGTGGCATGATTGGGGCAAAATTTTCCTATCTCACATACCTAGTAACAGCAGCAGCGCTCTGACAGTAGGAAGGAGAAAGAGGATGGCTGGCAATTGGATTTCATTTTTGATCGGCTCCTTTGTAGGATCGATAGCTGCACTCCTCGTGGTGGGACTGCTTTTGATCTGTCTTTTTCGACCTCTTACCCAGTGGCTGCTCGCCAAGTTCATGAAGCGCCTTATGTCAGACCGCTATCCGGAAAATATTTTTGAGATGGTCTCCGCCATGACCAAAGTCAGTCCACGCTACGTCCTGGAGAACAGCTTGCGAGCAGCTACTGGACAAGCCATCGAACGTCCTTTCGGAAGTCCGCGCAAGTTCTTGAACTTCGATAGCTTGATATTTTCTCCTGCACAGCTGGCCAAGCTGCCTTCGAGTGAGGATACAGAAGTGGACATGCAAATCACGATTGGCCCCATGGCAAAAAAGCCGTTAACCTTGGACATTCCGCTCATGGTAGGGGCAATGGGGTACGGTATCGGTGTAAGTGCCGATGTGAAAATCGCGATTGCAAAAGGAACGGCCGCAGTGGGGACTTTGACGAATACGGGTGAAGGCCCGTTATTGCCGGAAGAAAGGAAATTCGCCAAACACCTGATTCTCCAATACAACTCGGGAAAGTGGGCAAAGGAGCCGGAAATTTTGCGACAGGCTGACGCCATCGAAATCCATTTTGGGCAGGGGGCGACTGCAGCTGCCGCGAGCTTTATCCCCGCTGAATATATCCAGGGAAGAGCTGCTGAAATCATGGGGGTTCAGGATGAAGAGATGATTATCATTCCTTCGCGGCATCCGGAAGTATCGAAGCCGGAGGATCTCAAGAAGCTCGTAGACAAGTTGCGCACAATAACAGACGGCGTTCCGATTGGTGTCAAAATCTGTGCCAGTGCGATTCTTGAAAAAGACCTGGAGATTGTAATCCAAGCCGGTGTAGATTTTATCAGTATTGATGGCGGACAAGCGGGGACAAAAGGAGGACCTCCCATCCTGGAGGATGATTTCGGTTTGCCAACGATTTATGCGCTGACCCGGGCCGTGCGCTATTTGAAGAAGAAAGGTGTGAAAGAACGAATTACCTTATTGTCTGGGGGCGGATATAATACCCCGGGTGAGTGCCTGAAAGCAATTGCTTTGGGAGCAGACGGCATATTTATGGGGACGGCTGTTTTGTGGGCGATGACTCATGATCAGGTGACAAAAGCAATACCGTGGGAACCACCGACAGAGCTGACCACCTATCCTGGGAGCTTGAAAAACAAATTTGACCCCGATTCAGCCACGAAATACTTGGCTAACTTTTTTCTTTCGTTTGTGGATGAAATGGAAATTGCCATCCTCGCGCTGGGGAAAACGTCTCTTCGTGAAGTTACGGCTGCGGATCTCGTCTCACTCGATGAGATGACGAGCAAAGTGACGAAAGTACCCCTTGCCTATCATTCATCCTCTTCCAGTTAAAATGCTTGATCGACGTACGAATGGGAGGGATTCGTATCGAACAGAGGATCATCCAAATCAAGTCGGCCGCACAGTACAACGGATGGACCATGACACAGACGTGGGAGCATCTTCTTTTTTTACATTGGGCGATTTCACCAGCGTCTATCAAAGCGCTCATTCCAGCAGGACTTGAGCTCGATACATATGATGGCAAGGCATGGATCAGTATTATCCCGTTTTTGCTGAGTGGCGTGCGTTTGCATCGGATGCCATCCGTACCATTCACGACGACTTTCCCTGAAATCAACGTGCGGACGTATGTGAAGGCGAAAGGGAAGACAGGCGTGTATTTTCTTTCGCTGGATACGTCGAATCCCCTCGTAATCCAGATTGCGAAATTTTGGTACCGACTGCCTTATTATCGGGCCCAAATGACTTTTCATCGCCAAGGGAATCGGATCGATTTTACCTCTCGACGGCTATCTGGTCTACCTCAGTCACCCTGGTTCGAAGGTAGCTACCAGCCTCTCGCTGACAGATTTTTCGTCAAAGAGGGAACGCTGATGCATTGGTTGACGGAGCGATACACGCTCTTTTGCAGGTGTAACAGAACGAAGCAAATGATGTATGCGGATGTGGTGCACGAGCCGTGGCAACTACAGGAGACAGCCTTTCATATTCGTGAAAACTCGATGACCGAAAACCTGTCAATCCCACTCACGGATTCTCCGCATCTAGCCCTGTATTCACGTGGAGTACAAAGTCTTATTTGGCCGATTCGAAGTCTAGCGGATCTGTCTTCGGATCAAGGTGGATAGTAGTGACTGATACCAGTACAAAAGGGTATCAGTCTTTTGGATTTGAGGCTTGCCAGACTGACTTTTGGTCGGTAAGATGAGAGATAGCACTTTTTTTCGAAAAACAGGAAGGATCTGGTATTTGGTTATGGCTCGAAAAGAACGAATTGGTGAGTTGGATCTAATCCGGGCCTTTGCATTCTTGGCTGTGGTTTATCAGCATGTCATAGGCGTGTATATCCGTGAGCCGGGACTGACAGAGCAGGTGTCGATCGTCTACGGAATGTTGTTTCATTTGCTAAAATTCGCGGTACCTGCATTCATTTTCATCACGGGTCTTGTTTTGTTTTACAACTACTCCGAAAAAGTGAACTATATTTCCTTTACACGTAAACGGGTAACGGAGATTTTGGTTCCGTATGGAATATGGTCGGTGGTTTATCTTTACTTGATGGAGAAGCCCTTGGGGGAGGGAGCAGGTTTTTTTTGGAATGTATGCAAAAATTTCCTGACAGGGACATCCTCGTATCATCTGTGGTTCGTCGTGATGATTTTTCAGTTCTATCTTTTGTATCCGTTTTGGCAAAGAGTATTTGAACTTTTCCGCAGATTCGTGACAAGCCGCTTTCGTCTCGTTGTCGCTCTTGGTGTCTCCGGATTGGTTTATGGGGGCCTCATGTGGTTTTCAGCGCGGTACATCCCCGCGCACGGTTTCCGATTCGATATGAATTGGCTTGATACATATTTCATCAAATACCGCGATCGAAATGCGTTCTATTATTTCTATTACTTTTTGTTCGGTGGCTTGGTCGCTGTCACGCTGCCTGCATTTCGTGCACTCCTGAAAAGATACTGGCAATGGATCATTGTTTCAGTTGGTGTCCTGTACGCAGTCATTGGCTATGAACTTTTCCGTGATTCAGGGCAAGGCCAGATCAATTTAAACGTAGCGACATCCTTGAAACCGTCCATGTTCCTCTATACGATGGCTTGTTTATTGGCTGTGTACGCTCTCTGCCTATGGATGAGCAAAAAGCAGTCCAAATGGACACATTGGCTAGGGCTCCTTGGGAAATATTCGTACGGAGCTTATTTGATTCATGCGCTGATCTTGACGTACTTGATGAAGATTTTGCGCGAGCTTCAGCTTTTTCACACGGGCGTGTGGGGAAGTATGGTAGCATTCGCCTTGTGCTCCATTCTTTCTTTTGCCATATCATATGGGCTGGGAAAACTGCCGTTTGGTTCCTGGCTGGTGGGGGCAGCAGAGAAAAAGACAAAAAAGATCCCGTCATCTCAAAAAGAATGGCAAAACGCGGGTTAATCGCAAGCAGTTTGGCCATATGTAGAGAATTGTAGGAGGTTGAAGGGAGAAGCGAGTCGTCATGCTGTTAGCTTACATTCAGTTAGCCTTGGCTATGGCCTTGGTCGGAAGCAACATCTCCATCGGTAAAGAAATTGTTTCCCATGTTCCTGTGTTTTTGTTTTCGGAGCTGCGCTTTTTGCTCGCGATCATCATCCTATTGCCGCTGCTGGCTATGCGTGGGGAATGGAAAACGTCTTGGAGCCGTGAGGAAGGCAAGGTGCTATTCTGGCAGTCGTTTTTCGGCGTGTTTCTGTTTAGTATTTGCATGCTGTACGGCGTTCAGTGGACGACGGCTACTGCGGCCGGTATCATTACGAGTACGGTACCTGCCTGCATCGCTTTGTTTTCGTTCTGGATTCTCAAGGAAAAATTACACGTCAACAGCTTAGTTGCGATCGGTCTCTCAGTGGGCGGCATCGGCTTCATTACGTTCACAGGAAGCGGAGTGGAGCAAAACTGGGTAAGCATGCTTGGCAATTTGTTCGTATTTTTTGCAGTCGTCAGCGAAGCGCTTTTTACGATTTTCGCCAAAAGACTTTCTGGGAAAATTACGCCTTTCCAAATGACGGCTGCAATTAATGTCATCAGCTTTGTCTTGTTTCTTCCGTTTGCGATTTGGGAAAGCTTGCGGTTTGATTGGAGTGCTGTACCTGCAAATGTATGGTGGCTTCTTGTGTACTATGCGATTACGGCTAGCGTCTTATCCTTCTTTCTCTGGTACAAAGGAGTGGAGAAGGTGGAGGCCTCCAAAGCTGGCTTGTTCACTGGAATGATGCCGATAAGTGCTGCTCTCGTGGCTGTCTTTTTCTTGAACGAAGCATTTACTTGGATGCATGGAGTGGGGATGATCCTGGTGCTCGCCTCCATTTTTATCGGTACACAGCAGCCTCGTCGTATATGTTCCGTAAAAATAAAGTTGTAGACTGGCGCTGTCGTTAAG
>NZ_JABSUT010000008.1:0-337419 GCF_013284285.1 Brevibacillus sp. HB1.4B | reverse complement strand
GAAATTCTTGGTGCGGTCGAGAGGACTTGAACCTCCACGGTGTTGCCACCACTGGCACCTGAAGCCAGCGCGTCTGCCATTCCGCCACGACCGCATATGAAGATCTATCTCTCGTTTTAAAAACTGGTGAGCCATGAAGGACTCGAACCTTCGACCCTCTGATTAAAAGTCAGATGCTCTACCAACTGAGCTAATGGCTCTCGAAAAATGGCTGGGGTACTAGGATTTGAACCTAGGAATGACGGAGTCAAAGTCCGTTGCCTTACCGCTTGGCTATACCCCAATAGCCATGAAGTAAAGATGGTGGGGAGAGACGGATTCGAACCGCCGAACCCGGAGGGAGCAGATTTACAGTCTGCCGTGTTTAGCCACTTCACTATCTCCCCAAGCTTGTCCTTCAAAAGTAAACCTTATTCAACTTTCAAAGAAAAAGTGGTGCCGGCAATAGGACTTGAACCCACAACCCCCTGATTACAAGTCAGGTGCTCTACCAATTGAGCTATACCGGCGTGTTTTGTATAAATGGTGGCTCGGGACGGAATCGAACCGCCGACACGAGGATTTTCAGTCCTCTGCTCTACCGACTGAGCTACCGAGCCTCAAGCGTAATTATTTCGCCATCGCTTGAGAAAAATGGCGGAGCTGACGGGACTCGAACCCGCGACCTCCGGTGTGACAGACCGGCGTGAACTCCAACTTCACCACAGCTCCATGTAAAACATTCAGTTGTTAAAAGTGGTGGAGGCTGACGGGATCGAACCGCCGACCCTCTGCTTGTAAGGCAGATGCTCTCCCAGCTGAGCTAAGCCTCCAGGACCCCTGTGATTGCAGGGCGTTTTGCTAGGTGACCCGTAGGGGATTCGAACCCCTGTATGACAGCGTGAAAGGCTGCTGTGTTAAACCGCTTCACCAACGGGCCGTTTCAATGGCTCCTCGGGACGGACTCGAACCGCCGACCGATCGGTTAACAGCCGATTGCTCTACCAACTGAGCTACCGAGGAATAATCATATTTTAGAATGGTGGAGCTGAACGGGATCGAACCGATGACCTCCTGCTTGCAAGGCAGGCGCTCTCCCAGCTGAGCTACAGCCCCATCCTAACGCTTTAATGACGTAATTGCCATGTCAGCTATGTAAGTGGTGGGCCTAGGCTGACTCGAACAGCCGACCTCACGCTTATCAGGCGTGCGCTCTAACCAACTGAGCTATAGGCCCATAATTACTTCCGGAACTTAAATCTATCACACTTTTAAATTCATTGCAATAGAAAATTTGATTTTTTTTATTGCATGAGTGAACTTTTTTTGTGGAATACGAGCTTAACAAAAGCACACTCTATTATAAGTCATGTTCATCGTATTTTTCAAATGTGTTTTTATATTTTCATAAAGAAAAAGCTTGCCCGGTAAAGGACAAGCTTTTCTTCGTTCCAACTTAAATATCAAGATCGCGTACGTTTGCCGCGTATTGCTCAATAAACTCCCTGCGAGGCTCTACTTCGTCTCCCATCAGTGTCTCAAACACCATATCGGCATCCATAGCATCCTCGAGATCTACCTGAAGCAACGTACGAACTTCTGGGTCCATCGTAGTCTCCCACAATTGATCCGCATTCATCTCACCTAGTCCTTTATAACGTTGGACGTTAGGCTTGGGTTGAGCCTTCAAGGTAGCGAGTACCGCATCACGTTGTTTGTCGGTATAAGCATACTGCAACGTCTTCCCTTGCTTGATGCTGTAGAGAGGCGGCTGCGCAATATAAATATACCCCGCTTCAATCAACTGTTTCATGTAACGGAAGAAGAACGTCAGCAGAAGCGTCCGAATATGCGACCCGTCGACGTCGGCGTCCGTCATAATGACGACTTTGTGGTAACGTGCCTTTGAAATATCAAAGTCTTCGCCAACACCCGTTCCCAAAGCCGTAATAATGGCACGGATCTCGTTATTCCCGAGAATTTTGTCCAGACGTGCTTTTTCTACGTTCAATACCTTCCCGCGAAGAGGAAGAATGGCTTGGAAATGACGGTCGCGTCCCATCTTCGCAGAACCACCCGCAGAGTCACCCTCTACAATGAACAGTTCAGATTCGGATGCGTCCTTGGAAGAGCAGTCCGCCAGTTTCCCTGGCAAAGCACTTACTTCCAGGGCACTCTTGCGACGAGTCATTTCACGTGCTTTACGAGCTGCCTCACGGGCACGAGATGCCATGAGTGCTTTTTCCACAACTTTTTTGGCTACACCCGGGTTTTCTTCCATAAAGGTGTTAAAACGGTCACCGAAGACTGACTCAGTAATGCTTCGCGCTTCCGAGTTGCCCAGCTTCGTTTTTGTTTGTCCTTCAAACTGAGGCTCTTGAATTTTTACGGAGATAATCGCGGTAATACCTTCACGCACATCGTCCCCGGAAAGATTCGGATCCTTTTCCTTCAGGAAGTTAAACTTGCGGCTGTAGTCGTTGATAACACGTGTAAGAGCCGTTTTAAATCCGGTTTCGTGGGTACCACCCTCATGCGTGTTGATGTTATTGGCAAAAGAGTAGATGTTGCTCACATAGCTGTCGTTGTACTGAAGGGCAACCTCCACGACAAGACCTTCTTTTTCCCCTTCGCAATAAATCACATCATCATGCAAGGCTTCCCGGTTTTTATTCAAGTATTCTACGAACTGGATGATACCGCCCTCGTAGTGGAAGGACTCTTCCTTCTGCTGATCTGGACGTGTATCTTTCAGCGTGATACGCAAACCTTTGTTAAGGAACGCCAGCTCGCGAATACGTTTTTGCAAAATCTCGTATTCAAATACCGTTGTTTCGGTAAAAATAGTCGGGTCTGGCTTGAAGGTAACTTTTGTTCCCGTCTCTTCGGTCTCGCCCACTACAGCAAGATCGGCATCCGGCGCGCCTACTTTAAAGCGCATGTAGTATACCTGGTTATTTTGTTTAACCTCGACTTCCATCCATTCGGATAGCGCGTTCACTACCGAGCTACCTACCCCGTGAAGACCGCCGGACACTTTGTATCCGCCACCACCGAATTTACCCCCGGCGTGCAATACAGTCAAAACGGTTTCAACAGTGGATTTCCCGGTCTTTTCATGAATGCCAGTCGGGATTCCTCGACCGTTATCGGTTACAGATACGGAGTTGTCTGGATGAATGACCACCAAGATCTCGTCGCAATAACCGGCCAGCGCCTCGTCAATGGCATTGTCGACAATCTCCCATACCAGGTGATGCAAACCTCGGCTGCTGGTCGACCCGATGTACATGCCAGGACGTTTCCGAACTGCCTCTAACCCTTCCAGTACCTGAATCTGACTCGCATCGTAGTTTGTATCTTTCGTCGTCACTTGATCCACTACTCTGTCAACTCCTCCACTTCAGCTTGTACAAAGGGAAACTGATCCAAGCTGTCCACGAACTGAGCGCGTCGCTTCAGCGTCAGAGAAGAAATAGGTGAACAGTAAATGGCGTTCTGGGTGATTACATAAGACTTCGTTTCTTCCTCGCTATGATCAACAATTGTCTTACTTTTTTCGAGTAAGAACGCTTTGTTGATTTTTGAGGATTTCACAGTCTGATGATCAAGAATGGAAATGACTTCCTTCGTGCTCACCACAGTATCTCCACCAATGTGAATAAACATCCCTGTACCCCCTACCTTTCTCCGGAGATTTTCCCTTCCCTCACGTAAAAACGAGAGGCTTGCTGGAGAACCTGATGCTTTAAGCCTTCCACACCTGTGGTACTTACAAACGTCTGTACTCGATCCTGAATGGTTTCGAGCAGCAATGTTTGCCGATGTTCATCCAACTCTGACAAGACATCATCCAACAACAAAACGGGGTATTCTCCCACTTCTTCTTTAATCAGCTCAATTTCGGCTAATTTAATAGACAGCGCACTGGTGCGTTGCTGTCCCTGGGAACCATACGTTTGCACATCCATGTTGTTCACTTTAAGTGAAAAATCATCACGGTGTGGCCCAATAAGGGTGCTCCCCCGCATGATTTCCCGGTCGCGAACCTCTTCGTAGGCAGCAAGCATTTTATCTACAGCCTGATCTATCGTCATCTCTTCTGTAACGGGCGATGAGTTTACGTAATGCAAAGAAAGTCTTTCCCTGCCATCGGTAATGCCGGTGTGGATTTCCTGTGCCCACGTCTCCAACTTCCGAAGGAACTCAAAACGCTTCCGTAACAATTTTACCGCTAAATCGGCTAATTGGGTATTCCAAATTGCCAGCATTTCCAGCGAGTTACTTTTTTTCATGGCCAAATCCTTTAAAAGCTGATTTCGCTGGGCCAGCACTTTGTTGTAATTGCTCAAATAATAAAGATACGTAGGTGAAACCTGACCGATTTCCATATCGATGAAGCGTCTGCGCTGGGCAGGTGCGCCTTTGACAATGGAAAGATCCTCAGGTGCAAACATGACGACATTCAATGCCCCCACATAGGCACTCAGCTTCTGCTGTTCCATTCCGTTGATTTTGGCCCGCTTTCCCTTGGTTGTCAACTGCAGCTCTAAACGAACAGAACCGTAGCGACGAAGAACATCGCTACGGATCGTGGCATAATCGGCATCCCAAGAAATTAGCTCCTTGTCACGGGGCGTTCGGTGGGATTTGGCGAGTGCCAAAACATAGATCGATTCGAGAGCATTCGTTTTCCCTTGAGCGTTGTTGCCAATAAACAACTGGATGGGACCGTCAAACGACAGGGACATCGTTTCGTAGTTGCGATAATTGGTTAGCGACAGGTTCTTGAGAAACAAGAATCACGCTCTCCTCTCAGGGGCGTACCACTTGATAGCGACCATAGCCTTCAATCGCCACTTCATCGCCAGGATATAGCTTGCGTCCACGTCTGTTGTCTAACTCTCCATTGACCTGGATCGGAACCTCAGCCAAAAAAGCTTTGGCCATTCCCCCCGTGTCAATGATTTCAGCCAGCTTCAAAAATTGGCCGAGAGCAATATAGTCTGTGCTAATGGAAACCTCACGCATGGCTTGGCTCCTTTCTTTTACGTAAAAACAAATTAGTACGTACGAACCGGCAAAATCAAATGGAGCATCCAGTCGTGATCGGTCGGACGAATCACAAATGGACTCATCGGGCCGCTAAAGCTCGCTTTGATTTCCGCGCTATCGATTGCACGCAGCGCATCGATCATGTATTTGGCGTTGAAGGAAATTTTCAATTCTTCGCCATTCATTGCTTTTGGCGTCAAAATGTCCGTTACTTTCCCGATCTCAGGTGCATTGGACGTAATTTCGACGGTTCCATCAGGCATCGTAACGAGCTTGACTACGTTCGATTTGCCTTCGCGGCTCAGCAAGGAAGCACGCTCAATGGATTGCAAAAACTCCTTGGTGCTGACGGTGATTTCCGTTTTACTTCCTTGTGGAATAATTCTGGTCGTGTCTGGATATGTTCCTTCCAAGAGACGGGAATAGAACAAGATATGCTTGGACTTCACCAAAATTTGATTGTCAGCAACAACGATATCCGCGAGATTTTGGTCGTCATCTAATATTTTTACCAATTCATTGCAGCTTTTACCCGGAACAACCACGTTATGGAAAGAAAGATCCTCTGGGCATTCGACCATAGCAGTACGACTAGCCAAGCGATGGCTGTCGGTTGCCACAAAACGCAATTTGCCTTGATCAAGCGACCACATCAAACCAGTCAAGATCGGACGCATTTCGGAAGTAGAGACACCAAATACAGTCTGGCGAATCATTGCCTTCAGTAAATCACAGGGAACACTGAAGACTTTATCTTCTTCCAGATGCGGCAGCTGTGGATATTCGTTGGCATCCATTCCGTTAATGGTGAACTCCGCTTGTCCGGAACGAATTTGGGTTACGAGACGATCATCAACTTGAATATCGATTTCATTGCTTGGCAGCTTGCGCACGATTTCGCTGAAAATACGTGCAGTCAACACAATGCTACCAGGTTGATGTACGGTTACTCCCCATTCTCCGGCTTCTTCCAGCGGGATCTGAACTTCAATAGACACATCAGAATCGCTTGCTGTCAGTGTCAAACCTTCATCATCCGTTTTGATTTTAATCCCGGTCAAAATTGGAATCGTAGTTCTGCTAGAAACTGCTTTGCTAACATGCGATACGGCGTTCGATAGCTTTTCACGCTGAACGGTAATATGCATCGACGTGAGCCTCCCTCTCCGGCGCCATTATTTTTGGTTGGAATCTGCATAATGGCTGCGCCTTTATCATAACTTATTAGGATAGATCTTTTTAACAGAAGTAGTAATAGGGCCTGTGGATTTGTGGATATGTGGGTTCAATACGTAAAAGAGAGCCTATACACATGTGGGTAAGTTGTGTATAGGCTTTTTGCGTTATGCACAGGTTTAATGGTTTGCTTTTAACTTTTCAATGAGCGACTGAATGGTTGTTTGCATATGAGGGTCATTTGCCAGCGCACGAGAGATTTTCTCATGGGCATGGATGACTGTCGTATGGTCACGGCCGCCAAATTCATCACCGATTTTCGGCAAGGAGGCATCCGTCAGCTCTCTAGAGAGATACATCGCAATCTGACGTGGGAAAGCGACGGTTTTTGTCCGTTTTTTCGCCTTGAAATCTTCTAGTTTCAGGCTGAACGCTTCTCCGACCGTTCGTTGGATGTCCATAATGGTAATCACGCGTGGGCGGGAGGAAGGAATAATGTCTTTCAGTGCTTCCGCTGCCAGCTGCGTGTCGATATCGCGATTAATCAAGGAAGAGTAGGCAACGACACGAATCAGTGCGCCTTCCAGCTCGCGGATGTTGCTGTCGATCTGGTTGGCGATGTACGCCATTACCTCATTAGGGATATCGAGATTTTCCGCTTTCGCCTTTTTGCGCAAAATCGCAATCCGCGTTTCGAGGTCTGGCGGTTGAATATCCGTAATCAGTCCCCATTCGAAGCGTGAGCGGAGACGATCCTCCAGTGTTGGGATCTCCTTGGGAGGCCGATCGGAGGAGATGATGATTTGTTTGCTTTCTTCATGCAAGGCATTGAACGTATGGAAAAACTCTTCTTGTGTCGATTCTTTGCCCGCTAAAAACTGAATGTCATCAATTAAAAGAACGTCAACACTCCGGTATTTATTGCGGAATTCGACGGCTTTGTTGTCACGAATAGAGTTGATGAATTCATTGGTGAATTTCTCAGACGACAAATAGACCACTTTCGCCGATGGGTTGTGCTGAATGACATAATGGCCAATTGCATGCATTAAGTGGGTTTTGCCAAGTCCGACTCCTCCGTATATGAAGAGGGGATTGTAAGCTTTTGCAGGAGCTTCAGCAACCGCAAGCGATGCGGCGTGAGCGAATCGATTCCCTGAGCCGATGACAAACGTGTCAAAGGTGTATTTGGGATTTAAGATACTGGGTGGCTGGTCATCCGCGACTGTTGGCGGCTCGCTCATTTTCACCCGTGGGGCAGGTTGTTCGTCGGCAAAAGCCGCATCAGGATTTTGCATCGCGACGAACTTTACTTTCATATTGATACCCGTCACTTCATATAGTGTATCGGTAATCAGTTGTGCGTACCTGGTTTCTAGCCAATCACGAGCAAAGTCGTTTGGTGCGACGACGATCAGTGCATCTTCTTCTAATGTAGTTGCCTTTGTCGCCTTCAGCCAGGTATCAAAACTGGGTTTGCTTAGCGATTTTTCTATCTTGGCGAGTACTTTGCGCCATAGTTCGCTAATCGCTGCATCCAACCAGAATCCCTCCCTCTGGACCATCCGAAAAATTGATGAAGCACCGATCCATAATGATCGAGAAAAAGTGCAAAAACCTGCTATGTTGTGACCTAATTGTCAACACAGTCGAATGTAGCGACTGTGGATAAAAAAAGTCGAAATATAGGGATTCCGCTCGTAGAAGTGAAAAAAAGCAGACGGTTATCCTCAATCCTGTGAGTAACGACATACACATAGGAAAGAATCTGTCCACAAACTTATCCACACCCTGTGGAAAAACCGATTTACGTATCGGAGTTATTCACGCTTCAAAACAAAAACATAATAACAGATATAAGGCATGGTATCAATGGTTTTTTCATACTTATCCACAAACACAACTTCTGGTACTCCCCACATATTCACATCCCTATATTTTGTGTACAAGCTGTAGATAAACTTGTCGAAACCTGTTTTTGTGGATAAAATGATATCCACAGGTTCGGGAAATAGTTTTATGGGGATATTTGCCTTGGTAATGAAATTCCACTGTCACTTGACTTTTTAGGCATATGTTCTTATAATGCAAAAGAATGTCTTTGCAAGACGGAGGTGTATACGTAATGAAACCATCTTTCAATCCTAACAACCGCAAGCGCAAAAAGGATCATGGATTCCGTAAGCGCATGAGCACAAAGAATGGCCGCAAAATTTTGGCTGCTCGTCGTCAAAGAGGTAGAAAAGTTCTTTCCGCTTAGGCCACACTTTCAGTGGCCTTTTTGTTTGCTTACATATGTCTGAAAATTCTTTGTTCTTATAAAAAGAGGAAGGCTCTCTCCGATGTGGAAACCTTTTGAGGGATAATCGTTACCTAGCTACCAAAAATCCTACTATTTATTGAAGGGACAGGAGGAGGCCGATGGAGCAAAGCAAGGACGTAACCGAGTTTTTTGTATCGTTGGCGCGCGAGTTTCTTGACGAATGGCCTCTAGCTAGCTTGGTATGTGCCTATGCTGGTGGATCTGTCGGGAGGGGAGAAGCGGACGCATACAGCGACCTCGATTTACACATCTTTGTGGAGGGAGAAGGTGATCCTTCCTTTGAAAATCGTCTGTTTAGAGGGCATGTGATACAGTTACAGGTCCAAGCTGCTCCTACAGATGAAGAAGTATACGAGAATCCGTGGGCATGGCGTTACTTAAAGGAAGCAAAGGTTGTTCTGGACCCAGAGGATTGTTTCACTTCCTGGATGAATGACATGTGTGCCTACATGGATTCTCTGGCTGGAAAAGAGAAAATGTTCGCACAGGCAAAAGCGGTGGTAGATTCATTCCACGAAGAGGCGCAGGCTGCCTTAATGGAAGGCTTCCCTTACTCTGCTTATTTGGCTGCATGGGCAGGATGGATCGGTGCGCATCAAATGAGTGCCTTTTTCCAGGGGCATTCATTGAGTGATGCACAGCTGTATCAGTTGGTACAGAAAACAGGACGTTCCGACGGTATGGAAGGCTTTTTTCAGGAGACATACCAGCGTAATGAAGAGGTACAGGATGCACTCATGCTATTGGCGGACTATCGAGCTCATCTACGGTCAAAATATGAGGGGACCCAGTTTGCGCTAGCGGTTGAAAATGATTGGTTAGTAAAGAAAAAGGCTCAGAGATTGCAGGAGAGAAATCAGTTTGATATGGCCGGGTTTTTATTATTTTCAGAGGCGATCTGGTTATATCATAGCGTGGATTCTGATGAATGGCTGGAGAATCATTGGGCGGATCTGCCTGCTAAGCTTTCCTTGTCCCTTCAAAAATTGGGCTTTTTCCAAGCGGATGAGCAATTGCTCTCTGACTTGCGCTATGCCAGTGCAGAAATCATCGCGGAAATTGGCTAATAGCATTCATTTTTTCCACTGAATTTTTGATTTTGTTCTAAACCGAGTATACTTAGGGGAAAAAAGTGGACGAAACAAGGATATACTGGTAGATGCTGTGTACGTTTTCTACTATAATTGTGATGTTAGGGGTTGTTTACCTTTGCATCGTTCACACCGGCTCAAAAAAAATGAGCAATTCCAAGCTGTGTTTCAACGAGGAAGTTCTGCTGCTAATAAGCAGTTTGTCTTGTATTCAGCAAAGCAAGAAGGACAAGCGGCTTTTCGCGCGGGAATTTCCGTAAGTAAAAAAATTGGCAATGCTGTTGTCCGCAATAGAGTCAAGCGGCTTATACGCGAAGCAGTAGCTCGAATGGAGTCTGATATTCCGGTCAGTCTCGATCTCGTCATCATCGCCCGTCCGGGTGTGGAAGCGATGACGCTTGAAGCCATTGAGCAATCTCTGTTACATGTGATGAAGCGAGCCAAAGTGATCAAACAGGCACCCGTACATAATGGAAAAAGAGATGGAAAAAGAGGGTGAAACGATGATGGTGAAGATCATGGTTTGGTTGATTCGGGGATACCAACTGATGATTTCTCCGTATAAACCACCTTCATGCAGATTCGCGCCCACCTGTTCTCACTACGCAATCGAGTCGATTCGTCGATTTGGGGCGTGGAGGGGAGGCTGGTTGGCCCTTCGTCGCATCTTGAAATGCCATCCGTTCCACCCGGGCGGGTATGATCCAGTCCCGGATCAGCACAAATAAGATTACCTCAATTGAAGCGGGGAAAAGGAGGATCACCCTTGAGTAGACGTACACTCAGCATTCTTATGCTGACTATGCTGGTTCTAGTTTTGTCGGGCTGTAACCCCCAAGCTGCTGCACCAATTGGCCCTGACGCAACCGGCATTTGGGACAAGTATTTTGTTTATCCACTGTCCTGGCTAATTAAAGAGAGCGCATTGATACTCGGAAACAATTACGGTCTGGGTATCCTGATTGCAACGATCATCATCCGAATCATTGTGCTTCCATTGATGGTCAAGCAAATCAAGAGCTCCAAGAAAATGCAAGAGATTCAACCGGAGATGCAAAAAATCCGTGAGAAGCACAAGAATGATCCACAAAAAGCGCAAGCGGAAACAATGGCTTTGTTCCAGAAGAGCGGTGTCAATCCGTTGGCTGGATGCTTGCCAATGTTGGTACAAATGCCGATTTTGATCGCGTTCTACCATGCGATCATCCGTACGACCGAGATTAACTCGCAAACGTTCATGTGGTTAACGTTGGGAGAAAAAGACCCGTACTACATTTTGCCGATTGTTGCGGCGATTACGACGTACCTACAGTCCAAGATGATGGGTCAGGCAACACAAGGAAATCCACAAATGCAAATGATGATCATCATGATGCCGCTGATGATTTTGGCGATCGCCGTCACATTGCCATCAGCGCTGTCTCTGTACTGGGTATACGGTAACCTATTTACCATCGTACAAACCTACTTCCTGTATCGTGATAAAGGAAATATGCCTACTCCTAAAGGGGGAGCCTCCAAGTGAAAAAGGTGGTAGCTACGGCAAAAACGATCGACGATGCTGTGCAAAAAGCTTTGCTGGAATTGGGAGTGCCGCGTGAGCGGGCAACGATCCAAGTTCTAGAAGAACCAAGCAGAGGATTGTTTGGACTGATTGGGGCAAAGGACGCTAAAGTGCAAGTAGAATTTCACTTTGATCCGGTTGCACAGGGACGTGACTTTCTTCAAGACGTTTTGTCGAACATGAAGGTGAATGCCAAAGTGGAGACGCGTACAAATGAAGAGGGTATGCTGTTTGACATCCAGGGAACCAATCTGGGAATCATTATTGGCCGCAGGGGACAAACTCTTGATTCATTACAGTATCTCGTAAACGTCGTAGCGAACCGTCATGCGGACAAACATGTACGTATCACTTTGGATGCCGAAAATTACAGGCTGCGTCGCAAGGAAACATTGGAGCAGCTCGCAGATCGTGTGGCGAAAAAAGCGTTATCGACCAAACGGGATGTGCGTCTGGAACCAATGTCTGCTGCTGAACGGAAAGTAATCCATGCCTTCTTGCAAAAGAGAGCGGATGTGGTTACTTTCAGTGAAGGAGACGAGCCAAATCGTTATATCGTGATTGCACCGAAAGAAGCCTCTCGCTAGGCTTCTTTTTTTTGCTGAAATTAAGTGAGCAAGCGTCGACATTTTGAACAATCTCTTCAAAAAGTTGTCCACTGTGGATAATTGACCAAATGGTTGAGGATTTGCGAAAATGATTATACTGTGGATAACCAAAATGGACAGCAACCTTGGCGGATAGGGTTGCTTTTTCCTATTAGATGTTTAGCCATATGGATTGGCTGCACTTTCTTTTGGAATTTTTCTAGACGATCTGTTATGCTAGTAAGTTAGTGGCTGACTTGTAAGAGTGGAAAGCTTGAGGTGAACAGCATGAAATTCGATACAATAGCGGCGGTCGCAACACCGATGGGTGAAGGCGGTATTGCCGTGATCCGGGTAAGCGGTACGGAAGCGATCGAAGTTGTGGATAAGATATATAAAGGAAAGCAGCGGTTGTCCACTGTGGACAGCCATACGATCCATTATGGGCACTTGTATGAGCCAAACACAGGTGAACGAGTGGAAGAGGTACTGGTTTCCGTAATGAAGGCTCCCCGTACATTTACGAGGGAGGATGTAGTTGAGGTCAACTGTCACGGAGGAATTGTTTCCGTTGAAAAGGTTCTGGAGTTAATCTTGGATAATGGTGCAAGATTGGCGGAGCCGGGCGAGTTCACAAAGCGTGCGTTCTTAAATGGACGTGTCGATTTGTCTCAGGCTGAGGCCGTCATTGATTTGATCCGGGCGAAAACAGACAGAGCGATGAAGGTCGCATTGAATCAAGTAGAAGGGAAGCTGTCCAGGCTCATTCGGCAGCTGCGCCAAAACTTGATTGAAGCGATGGCCCATATAGAAGTAACACTGGACTATCCAGAGCATGACGTTGAGGAGTTTACACAAAATTTCTTGCGAGGAAAGTGCCTGGAGGTTAAAGATGAAATCCAACGCCTGTTGCAGACCGCACAGCAAGGAAAAATTTTGCGTGAAGGCTTGTCGACCGCGATTATTGGACGTCCAAATGTAGGAAAATCCTCTCTATTAAATAGTCTGGTCCAAGAGGAAAAGGCGATTGTGACTGACGTTGCGGGAACGACACGCGATGTTATCGAAGAGTATGTCAATGTGCGTGGGGTTCCTTTGCGACTCATCGATACCGCAGGAATTCGTGATACAGAGGACATCGTGGAGAAAATCGGGGTAGAGAAGTCCAGACAGCTGCTGCAAAAGGCTGACCTCGTGTTGCTCGTGGTCAACTACAACGAGCCTCTCTCCGCCGATGATTACGCGATTTTTGAAGCGGCAAAAGGGTTCCATGTAATTGTGATCGTTAATAAATTCGACCTGCCGCAAAAAGTGGATTTGGAAGAGATCAAGCGTCATTTCCCTCAGCAGCCGTTGATTATGACGTCTGCGCGTGAGGAGACGGGGATCGATCTTCTGGAGCAGGCAATTGGGGAGATTTTCTTCAGTGGCCGCGTGCAGCAGGATGACTTGACCTACGTGAGTAACGCCAGACATATTCAACTGCTTCGTCAGGCAGAGCGAGCCATAGATGAAGCACTGGGTGGAATCGACGACTTGATGCCAGTAGACATGATTCAGATCGACATTAAAAAGTCGTGGGAGCTGCTTGGGGAAGTCATCGGGGAAAGCGTCGGCGAGGATTTGATTGACCAGATTTTCTCCCAGTTCTGTCTGGGTAAGTGATAGAGGAGGACAAAAAATGAACGTTGTACCTGCATATGAAGCGGGCTCGTTTGACGTCATTGTCATTGGTGCGGGTCATGCCGGTGCAGAAGCTGCATTGGCGGCTGCACGTATGGGTTGCAGTACATTGCTGTTGACGATCAACCTGGATGCTGTGGCGTACATGCCATGTAATCCTTCCGTAGGTGGTCCAGCAAAAGGCCACGTCGTACGCGAATTAGACGCGCTTGGTGGAGAGATGGGACGCAATACTGACAAAACCCATATCCAAATGCGTATGCTGAATACAGGGAAAGGACCTGCTGTGCATGCCTTGCGCGCACAAGCAGACAAATTTGCGTATCAGCATGAAATGAAAAAAACGATTGAAAATACTCCGAATCTGATCCTGCGTCAAGCGATGGTGGAAGAGCTGATCGTGAACGACGGTGTCTGTGAAGGGGTTATTACGCAAACTGGGGCTCGATACATGGCCAAATCTGTTGTATTGACGACCGGAACTTATTTGCGCGGAAAGATCATCCTCGGAGATCTCCAATACGAAAGTGGACCGAACAACATGCGTCCGTCCATTCGTCTGGCCCATCATTTGAAGGAACTCGGTTTTGAAATGACACGTTTCAAGACGGGGACGCCACCACGTGTTCATAGCAGCAGTGTGGATTTCTCTAAAATGGAGATTCAGCCTGGTGATCCGGTACCGCGCGCTTTTTCTTATGAAACAACGGAGTTTATTATGGATCAGCTTCCTTGCTGGCTGACATATACAAATGAAGAAACACATGGACTCATCAATAGCAATCTGCATCGTGCTCCAATGTACTCGGGGATGATCGAAGGAACAGGCCCGCGTTATTGCCCTTCGATTGAAGATAAAGTAGTTCGTTTTAACGATAAGCCGCGTCACCAAATTTTCTTGGAGCCAGAAGGACGCAATACCGAAGAAATGTATGTACAAGGCTTGTCGACGAGCTTGCCGGAGGATGTTCAGCTTTCCATGCTGCGCTCCATGGCTGGAATGGAAGAAGTCAAAATGATGCGCCCTGGCTATGCGATTGAGTATGATTCGGTCGTGCCGACGCAACTCTGGCCTTCTTTGGAAACCAAAATCTTGCCTGGCTTGTTCACAGCAGGACAAATCAATGGTACCTCTGGCTATGAAGAAGCAGCGGGTCAAGGTCTCATGGCAGGAATTAACGCAGCACGTCGCGTTCAAGAGAAACCACCAGTTATTTTGGGACGAGAAGAGGCGTACATCGGTGTCTTGATTGACGACCTTGTTACGAAAGGAACGCATGAGCCTTATCGTTTGCTTACTTCTCGTGCAGAATATCGCTTGCTGCTGCGTCATGACAATGCGGACTTGCGCCTGACGGATATCGGCCGTGAAATTGGTCTGATTAGCGAAGAGCGCTATAATCGATTTATCCAAAAACGCGAGCTGATCGAGCAAGAAAAAGAACGTGTGGCAAACACGCGTGTACGCCCTGAAATGGCACATGTCCAAGAGGTTTTGCGCAACGCAGGCTCTCCTGAACTGACAGATGTCATCGAGCTGGCTCAATTGCTGCGTCGTCCGGAAATCAACTACAGCCACATTGCTCAAATGGTCCCTGCACCAGAAGCACTGCCAGAGGATGTGACCGAACAGGTTGAAATCCAGATTAAATACGATGGCTACATCAAAAAGTCTTTGCAACAGGTTGAGCGGATGAAAAAAATGGAGGAGCGCCGCATCCCAACGGATATTGACTACCACCAAATCTCTGGTTTGTCCAAGGAATCCCGCGACAATATGACCAAAATTCGTCCATTGAACATCGGGCAGGCGGCTCGTATTGCAGGGGTTACTCCAGCAGACATTTCCGTGTTGATGGTATATCTGGAGTACAAACGCGTGGGAGTAGCCGAATAAGGAGAAAAGCTATGACGAAAGAACAGTTTGCCGAGGTACTTGCAGCCCAGGGGATTTCTTTGACGGATCGTCAGAAGGAGCAGTTTGATCATTTTTACCGCCTGCTGGTGGAATGGAATGAGAAGATGAACTTGACCGGGATTACCGAAGAGGGGCAAGTGTACAACAAGCATTTTTATGATTCGATCACGCCGGCTTTTTACTTCCCATTTGACCAGGTGCAATCGGTTGTAGATATCGGTGGGGGCGCAGGCTTTCCGAGCATTCCTTTGAAAATTTGCTTCCCACATCTGAAAATGACGATCATTGATTCCTTGAATAAACGAATGAGCTTTTTGCAGCATGTAGCTAAGGAACTGGGCCTGGAGAACGTAAATCCCGTACATGGGCGTGCTGAGGATCGAGGGCAAGAAGCGATTTATCGGGAAAAGTTTGATCTCGTAGTGGCACGTGCTGTTGCGAGACTCAATCTGTTATCGGAGTTCTGCCTTCCTTTTGCCAAAGTCGGAGGACACTTCGTCGCTCTCAAGGGAGCGGAGATTACTCCAGAGCTTGCTGAAGCGAAAAAGGCAATCAAGACGCTCGGTGGAAAGACGAGAAAGGTCGAGACATTCCAGCTTCTAGAGGAAGCGGGAGAGCGTAACATCGTCATCATGGAAAAAATAGAAGCGACACCGAAAAGCTATCCGCGCAAGGCAGGAGTTCCTGCGAAAAAGCCGTTAGTGTAGGAGTCAGTCATACGAGAGGGTCGTAGCCACGTGCTGCGGCCTTTTTTCGTATGGATAGTTTAAGTGAAATTGCCCATTCCTGATGAAATGGAAAGTATGCCTCAAAAGTAGTCTCTCAGGTTTGTTTCTTGGATCATGGAGTCTACAGCTCGGCATATACATAGTACTAGCTCCTTCGAAGGAATGACATCGTATGAGAGGGTGATTAGACTATGCAAGCAGCAGTACTTTCCTCCTTTTTTCCGCCAGAACTCCCGACCATATTGCTTCGGCTCTTTCTTGCTTTTCTAGCAGGTGCCATCATGGGATGGGAGCGAGAGAGATTCATAAAGGATGTGAGTAGGCAAAGAGGTGCTGGGTTTCGAACGTATAGTCTCGTTTGCTTTGGTTCGTGTCTTTTTGGACTAGCTTCTATTTATGGCTTTTCCTCGAGTGGTGTAAATCACGATCCAGGGAGGGTAGCTGCACAAGTCGTGACGGGCATGGGATTTTTGGGAGCCGGAGCTATTATTAAATTCAATGGTACGGTGAAAGGACTGACGACGGCAGCAGGGATGTGGGTTGCTTCAGCCATTGGTCTAATGTTCAGTGCAGGAATGTATGTCGCTGCGATCGTTGCCGCGATTTTCTCTTACCTGACGTTAGACTTTCATAGACTTTTCCCTCGATTGTTTTCTGTCACCAAGATTTCACATCCTACTGATGAGAGCATTGGAAGTGAAGAGAGGCCAAAGCACCGTGACGATCGCGATTTTTATGACGAAGATCACGATTGATGTTTCACGTGAAACGTTTTTCGTTAGCAGGAATTGGACGAATCTTGCAGAATTACATATATATAAATGAACCTGAAGAAAGCGTATAGGGAAAGAAGATTAGGTCAAAGGCAATTTTACAAACCGACCGGATGGGCAGGAAGAGTCTGTTAAGCAGCGTGTACGATAGGGCTTGTGAAGCTTTTTTTAAATAAATGCATGCTGTCTCTAACGATGTAAGAGGAGGACCTATGTAAAAAGAGTAGGACTGCACTCACTTACGATGCCAATATGCCATTTTTCCTTAGCAGCAATAATCAAAGAACATATTCAATCTGTCATATTCGGACAATGGATGGGCGAGGGATACAAAATGTTTCGAGGGAGATTCTGTCGTTGATTGGACAGGACCTTTTTCAGTTTCAAGGACGTATTCAAAAAGTCGTCTTTTCAGCACCAAGAAAGTGGCGAGAAGCTGAAGATGGAGGGGCGGAATGTAGGGGAGCTACATGAGCACCAGGACTTCGAAGGTGAACGCTTGTTTCGTTGTTGCGCAATCTCTTCAGGATTACTTCGTGATCAAAAATGACTTTTTGAACACCTCTTCAATGACTTTAAAATAGCACGGATGGAACGGGTAGAAGTGGGGGATTTTTCTATGGCAGTTAAAGATTCATTTTCTCGGATTTTTGGCTTGACGGACAAGACAGATAACGAAGAAATCAAACAAATACCAGTTGAGGAGATTGTACCGAATCCATATCAACCTCGTACTGTATTTGATGACGAGAAAATTGATGAGTTGTGTCAAACGATACGAACTCATGGGCTCATTCAACCGATTGTCGTGCGGGTTCGCGATGGTCGTTATGAATTGATTGCTGGAGAACGACGTTTGCGCGCAACTAGAAAATTGGGCATGGAGAGGATTCCTGCGATTGTCAAAGAGTTTAATGACTCGCAAACAGCCTCTATCGCTTTGATTGAGAATTTGCAACGAGAAGGTTTGACAGCCATTGAAGAGGCAGTCGCATATCAAAAGCTGATTGATTTGCACAATTTGACGCAAGAGAGTCTTGCTCAACGTTTAGGCAAAGGACAATCGACAATCGCAAACAAACTGCGCTTGCTCCATTTACCGCAAGAAATTCAAGATGCATTGTTGTCCAGAAAAGTAACAGAGCGTCATGCAAGGGCTCTGATTCCGTTAAAAGATCCAGAATTACAAATTAAGGTCCTGTTGGAGATTTTGGAGCGGGAATGGAATGTGAAACAGACGGAAGTGCGCGTGAAGCAGCTTCTAGAATTGGCTGAGAACCCAAAATCGGAGAAAGATGCGAAGCCTCGCTGGAAAGCATTTTCAAGAGATACGCGGATTGCGATTAATACTGTTCGACAATCGATCGATATGGTGATCCAGACGGGCCTACCTGTAGAGACGGCGGAAGAAGATCATGATGAATTCTATCAATTCACCATTCGTATTCCGAAAAACAAGGAAACAGGGAAATAAATGAGATGGTAACAAAAAAGGCGACAAGGTCGCCTTTCTTTTTGGGCAAATGCTGATTATTTAGAGGAAAAAGAGACTTTCGGTAATGTTTAATTTCCAGAAAAAAGCATTTCGCATAAAAAAAGCTAGGGAAATTTGCATTTTTGGGACAAAAATCAGGCTTTTTTGTCTCACTATCTAAAAAAAACAGCGTACGACCAAGCTGTAAATCTGATAACATGGAGAGTACCAACCTGTGCATACTAGCAGGTTTACTCGATAATAAATGAGGATAACTTTGCAGAGACTTTTTTCGTCTTATCATGTACAGGCCATGTAAGGTTACTGAATGGCAACGAACGAAGGAAATTGTATAAAAGACTATCGTTTTACAAGAATACGAGCAAATCGTAAATAGACTCGAATGACTAACTAGATGAGGATACAGAAGATGACTTTGAAAGACGTACTGGAGAGTGTACTGGTCAAACCACAAGCTTTCCTACACGACAAAAAAGAGGTGGAGAAGTTGGGAAAAATCATTGCGGTTGCGAACCAGAAAGGCGGCGTCGGGAAAACGACTACGTCCGTCAATCTAAGTGCTTGTTTGGCCGCATTGGGGAAAAAGGTGCTGCTGGTTGATATTGATCCACAAGGAAATGCAACCAGTGGGATCGGGGTAAATAAGGCAGATGTTAAGTACTGCATTTATGATGTCCTGATCAATGATATCAACCCCGTCGATGCGACTTTGCCAACTGAAATTGAAGGATTAATGATCATTCCTGCCACCATTCAATTGGCAGGTGCGGAAATCGAGCTGGTTCCTACGATTTCTCGTGAGGTTCGTCTGAAAAAGGCGCTGGAAGTTGTCAAGGACAAGTACGATTACGTCATCATCGATTGCCCGCCATCCTTAGGGATTTTGACGGTTAATTCTTTGACAGCATCTGATTCCGTTTTAATTCCAATCCAGTGTGAATACTATGCACTAGAGGGATTAAGCCAACTGTTGAACACTATTCGTTTGGTCCAAAAACACTTGAATTCACAGCTTGCTATCGAAGGTGTCGTGCTGACGATGCTCGATGCACGTACGAATCTCGGTTTGCAAGTGATTGAAGAAGTGAAAAAGTATTTTCAGGACAAAGTATACAAGACAATTATTCCTCGAAATGTTCGCTTGAGTGAAGCGCCGTCACACGGACAAGCCATCATTACGTACGATCCACGCTCAAGAGGAGCGGAAGTCTATACTGATTTGGCGAAGGAAGTGGTAGGGGTATGAGTAGAGGATTGGGAAAAGGGCTGAATGCGCTTATTACTTCCAATCTCATCGAAGAAGGGGAACAGGTAAAAGAAGTTTCCATCAATGAGATTCGTCCTAACCCTTATCAGCCCCGGAAAGAATTCGAGCAATCGGCTATCGAGGAACTAGCACAATCGATCAAAGAGCATGGGATCATCCAGCCGCTGATTGTTCGGAAAAGCATCAAAGGTTACGAGCTGGTAGCTGGAGAAAGACGATTGCGTGCTGCAAAAGTAGCGGGGTTAAAAGAGGTTCCGGTAGTAGTAAAGGCGTACACAGATCAGCAATTAATGGAGATTGCCCTGATTGAGAACTTGCAACGGGAAAATCTGAATCCACTCGAAGAGGCAGAGGCTTATGACAAGCTGATTTCTCACCATGATTATACGCAAGAACAGCTTGCACAAAAGATAGGGAAGAGTCGACCGCATGTAGCCAACATGCTGCGTTTGCTGCAACTGCCAGAGAAGATCCGAAAAATGGTCTCGGCATCCGAACTATCCATGGGACATTCGCGTGCTTTGCTTGGGGTAACGGATAAGAAATTACAACAACAGCTCGCAAATGACGTGGTGGAAAAAGGATTGAGTGTTCGTCAGCTGGAGGAGCTTGTGAAGCAGCTCAATGTTTCACGTGAAACAAAAAAGAAAAAGCCAGCGAAAAACGAGCCAGTATTGATCGAGATGGAGGAACGACTACGCAGTCGTTTTGGAACATCGGTCAAGATTAAGAAAGGATCGAAGCGCGGCAAGATCGAAATTGATTTCTATTCGCAGGAAGATTTGGAGCGAATCATCGATATGTTGAATATAGAGAAGTAAGTCCAGGAGGTAGTCATGGCGATCATCTATTTGGATAACGCAGCTTCTACATGGCCGAAGCCACCAGCAGTCAAAGAAATGATGGCGGAGGTCATCGAAGATTTTGCTGCAAATCCTGGCCGAGGTGGACATGCACTGGCGATGAAAGCGAGTAAAGCTGTGTTTCGGACACGGGTGCAAGTGTCGCGGTTGTTTGGGATTCAAAACCCGAATAACCTCTTTTTTTATCTCAATGCTACTCAAGCGCTTAATCAGGCGATAAAAGGATTCTTACAAGCAGGCGATCATGTTATTTCTTCGTCTGTTGAGCATAATTCGGTAAGACGTCCCATCGAGTACATGCGCAAAAACAACCAGGTAGAAGCTACTTTTGTCGAGCCGAGAGAAGACCATCAATTCTATGTAGAGGATTTTGCCAAGGCAATTACGCCCGCGACGCGGTTAATCGTTGTGAGTCATGCCTCCAATTTGACAGGTGTCATTCTGCCTGTAGCCGAACTGGGGAAACTGGCAAAAGAGCACGGAATTACGTTTTTGGTGGATGTTTCTCAATCTGCTGGTGTTTTGCCTATCGATGTAGAGGCAATGAATATTGACATGCTTGCTTTTCCTGGGCACAAGGGACTGTATGGTCCACAAGGTACAGGTGGTTTGTACGTGAGCAATGATATTGATCTCGAGCCCTTGATTCATGGGGGGACAGGTAGTCAGTCTGAAGCGATCGATCAACCAACAACTCGTCCAGATCGATACGAAAGCGGAACACTCAATACGGTTGGTTTGGCAGGGCTGCAAGCAGGCGTTGATTTTGTCATGGAAAAAGGTGTAGACAACATTCGTCAGCACGAATGGGAGTTAGTGAAACAAACGATCCTTGGATTGCAGCAGATCGAGGGTGTACATGTCTACGGACCGGGGATTGAGACGGAACGTGTAGGTGTGGTTGCTTTTAATATCGGAGAGGTGGATGCAGCAGAGGTATCGTTTATCCTGGATCAACAATACGGGATTGCGACCAGATCGGGTTTTCATTGCACGCCACTGGGTCACCAGACTGCCGGTACCGAACAACGTGGAGCGGTTCGCGCCAGCTTTGGAATTTTCAACTCAGAGAAAGATGTAGAAGCGCTTCATAACGCTGTTCGAGAAATAGCAGCAGCGTTTGTGTAAGGGTAAGGCATCTGTAGGGGGACAGCGCAAGTGATCTTGCTTGGAACATTGGTCAACGCCGGAGCAATCATCTTAGGAGCATTGTTAGGCAGAATGTTGAAGCGAATTCCGGAGTCGATGCGACAAACCGTCATGCAAGGAATTGCTCTGGCCGTATTCATATTGGGCATTAAAATGTGCCTGGGTTCGGATAATTTTTTACTCGTGATTATCAGTATTGTGCTAGGAACAGTACTAGGTGAATGGATTGGGATAGAAAAAGGCTTAAACAATGTGGGGCATTGGCTGGAGAGGAAAGTTGGGGGAAGCCAAGGCAGTATCGCCACTGGTTTTATCACGACGACGCTGGTGTACTGTATTGGAGCCATGGCTGTACTGGGTGCATTGGACAGTGGTTTGCGTAACAACCATGATGTATTGTTTATGAAAGCATTGCTAGACGGATTCTCTGCGATCATTTTCACATCAACGCTAGGAATCGGTGTTATCTTTTCGGCTGTGCCCGTGTTTTTATATCAAGGCATGATTGCGTTATTATCTACACGCATTTACAGTGTGGTAAGCGAAACGATGCTGGATGCGATCCTGGTAGAAGTAACGGCGGTAGGTGGCTTGATGATCATTGCCATTGGATTAAACGTCTTGGAGATCAAACAGATAAGGGTAGCCAACATGATGCCAGCATTAGTGATCGCAGCAGTCGGAGTTCCCTTTATAGATTGGATTTCAAAGCTGTTTTCATAGATGGCACAGAGGCTCTTCCTTCGGGAGGAGTCTTTTTTAATGAAAAATCAACTATCATCGATAAAAATAGCATGCGATAATATGATACAAAAACTTGATTTGCGAGCAAGTATGGATAAGTGGGACGAAACAGTACAGTATGACAGCATGTTGGGGAGAGAATTACTATGTTGGGTGTAATCGTCAATCCTGTATCGGGCAATGGCACAGGGTTGAAAGTATGGAGGGAAATTGAGCCAACGCTACGACGTCTAGGAGCGCCTTTTCATGTCAGGATGACATCAGGAGAGGGGGAAGCAGAAAAATTATCAAAAGAGCTGATTCAAAAAGAGGGAGTAAATAAAATCATTGCTGTCGGAGGCGATGGAACGGTCCGAGGCGTGATAAACGGAATATACGAGTCGAATCAAGATTGCCGATTTGGATTGGTACCAGCTGGTTCCGGGAATGATTTCGCTCGCGGACATGGAATTCCGATGAAACCGTTACAGGCATTAGAACGAATTCTGTCGGAAAAAGGGGAAAAGCGAATCGATCTGATTTTATTGAATGGAGAAGTGGCTGCGAATTCAATCGGGGCCGGATTCGATGCACAGGTAGCAAAGATAACGGATCAAGCTGTGTACAAAGCTTGGCTGAATCAGTACAAGCTAGGAGCACTCGCTTACATTATATCGGTGATTCGCGTCGTATTTACGTATCAGCCACGTGACATCGTACTGAACGTTGATGGTCTTGAGGTTCGATTAAAGGCTGTCTGGCTAGTTGTCGCTGCCAATATTCCGAATTACGGAGGCGGAATGCTAATTTGCCCCGATGCTATACCGGACGATGGGATTGCGGATATTTGCGTAGTAAGTGGTATGAGTCGATTCGGATTGTTAGCAGCTTTCCCGAAAATATTCACAGGAGCTCACCGTCATCATCCGGGTGTCCGTTTTTATAGGGGCAAGCAGGTAACGATACAAGCAGCAGGACAACTGCCCGTCCATGCAGATGGAGAAAGCGTAGCGCCAACGACGATCAGTGCTCAAGTGATTGAAAAGCGTCTGACGATTTTTGTGTAAAAAAAATAGACCTGTCGTCCGTTGAGGGAGAGAACAGATCGAAAAGCAAGTTTTCTAAAGAGGGATGGAACCTTTTGCAAAAAGAAACGGTCAATCATATAAGACACTATCGAATCGACTCGGCGTAGAAGCCAGTGTTACGGCTTTTGCCAGTCCGGAAGCTATGATATCTGCCATGTTCATGACGATGGAGAGGCGGGTATTTTGAAGGACAAAATACTCCATGAATCCTCCTACGTTGACAATCCCGGTAATGTGAAAGGAACCAACAGGAGGTAGCTCTTTTTTAACACCAGCCCCTGGTTTTAGTGGACCATTAATCACATTGATGTTTCCGACGTGGCTAAATTGACCTAAACAGGCATCGACTGCAATGAGTGTAGCTGTCGGATGATTCGCTTGGATGAGCTCTAATTTTTCCTTAAGATTCATGGCGTGTACAGGGTCCTCAAGCGTTCCGTACACTTGCAAAAAACGAGTTGACTGTGCGATGAGCTTGGTTCCTACTAATGGGCCTAGAGCATCACCAGTAGAACGGTCTGTCCCAATACATACAATGACAAGGTCGTCATCGAACCGATTTAAGCGAAAGCGCTGTGCAAGGTGACCGGCGAGATGCTCGTCTGCGTTTTCACTGCGGTATTCCACTTTAAAAGGTGGCAAAGAATAATCCTTGCGATTATCGGATGTGCTCATGGAAACCCCCACTCTTGCCGACTTGGCTTAAACCAACCTGTAAAAGGTTATATAAAAGTATTCACAGTATCGTACCGATATGACATTTTTATACCTGCTAATGGGAAAGTTACGTAGGTTTTGAAAACTCAGTGAGGCTGGCATGCATGAAAACGAACAGGTAAAATAAGAGGAGCCTATAGCAGTTTGTGTGAAATAGATGAGGGGGAGTGAAATGGGAGGAGAGACAGTGCTGATCGCGTTTGATTCCACGCAGCAAGCCTTGCGGGCAGAAATGCTGCTGGAGTACGAAGATATTGAGATCGATACAAGACCAACACCGAAAGAAATAACGGCAGGCTGTGCCCTTTCCATTGAGTTCCCACTGTCGGATTACTCACGAGCGAAAGCGATCATGATGGAACAACAAGTGGTAATACGAGGATACTTCCGTCAGTTTTTTGGCCAGTATAGCGAGGTCGACGAAAACGGGGAGCAGAAGGAGCGGGAGGAATGAATCAGGCTGGTTTTTTTGAGAGAATTTATGCCCAAGTATATACGTATGTGACCGATGCAGATATGTGGGTAAATATAGGGATGGCTGTACTGAAAATCGCAGCGATTATCCTGTTATCGCGAATCGTCGTGTCGGTTGTGCAATCAGGCGTAAATAAAGTGTTCCAGCACCGGCATGGAAGCAAGATTCAAATGGATCAACGTCGAGTAGACACGATGCGGGTTCTTGTCAACAATGTCGTGCAGTATGGCATTTACTTTTTGGCGATTCTCATGATTTTGCAGCTGTTGGGCATTGATTTGCGTCCTGTTTTGGTAAGCGCAGGGGTACTGGGGCTGGCAGTTGGTTTTGGGGCGCAGAGTCTCGTTCGTGATATCATTACGGGATTCTTCATTATTTTTGAGGACCAATTTGCTGTCGGAGACGTTGTAACGATCAACAATTTGACGGGCACGGTGCAGGAGATTGGTCTGCGCATTACAAAGGTGCGAAGCTGGACGGGTGAGGTACACATCTTTCCAAACGGCACGATTAATCAAGTGACCAACTTTTCTTTGCAAAATACGTTAGCGGTTGTCGACGTATCTGTAGCGTATGAAGAAGATCTGAACCAAGTTGAGTCTGTGCTCAAAGAAGTGTTGGCATCGGCTCAAACGGAATTGACGGATATCGTAGCTGAGCCGCAAATTTTGGGAGTACATGCACTGGGACCTTCCGAAGTCATCATCCGGGTTACGGCTGAGTGCAAGCCGAACACGCATCACGGGGTCAATCGAAATTTGCGTGCGAAGATCAGAACGGAATTAACAAACCGAGGCATTCAAATTCCGTATCCCAAAATTGTCGCGGTGTCTGGAAAGGGAACAGTGTAGAGAGGAGAAAGAGAAATGGAACGCAAGCAATTTGGACTGGGGGATGTCGTACAGATGAAAAAGCCACATCCATGTGGCACGAATGCGTGGAAGGTCATACGCATGGGCATGGATGTGCGAATCAAATGTACGGGTTGCGATCATAGTGTGATGATTGGACGACTAGAGTTTGAACGCAAGCTGAAAAAGATACTGATTCGCGCAGAGGAAGAACCGCAAGCATAGACCATATTTCTTTGATCAACCCATCTGTCTTTTTCTACAATGCCTGTAAACGATGAAGCGACGCGTTTATATGCTTCAGGGAGCGGCTTTGTCGTTATAGACGGGAGGGGTTCGATGGAAAAGATGAGTGTTCGGTGGTTGCAGTGGGTAGTAGTGCTTGCGATTTTCCTACTTCCATCACAGGGAGTGTGGGCAAAGTCAGCAAACGAATGGGGAGTGAGAATATCCCTGGCTGACAAATCGGCAGAAATAGACCCGGATGAAATCATTACACTGACATTTTCGGGAACAGTATCGTTGAAAAATGGTCAAGAGCTCACTGACAAATCTGGTCTCTCGATCATTTCGCTCACGGATGCGAAAAAAAAGAAGGTTCGTTTTACGGCAAAATGGAACAAAACAGATCGAAGCATGACGATTGATCCGATAGGAAATCTGGAAGCAGGGGCGTCTTATCGAATAAGCTTGCTGGCCAAAAAAGTGAAGGATCAGCGCGGTAATTTGAATCCAGAGCTGACCAGCACGTTTCAAACGAAAAAACCTGTGGATAATATCGCTCCACAAGCAGTCATATTGCCTGGTCACGGGGCAAAAAATGTAGGGCTCCAGAATAAAGTGACACTCCAGTTTGCAGAAGAGATTGCTTTGGTTGGTGGTGGAGTCCTCTCCAGCAAAACGGCCGGGCCATTAGTTCGCGTGACAGATGAAAAAGGGGTTATCGTTCCGCATACCATTACGTGGAACAAAAGCAAGCGGATGTTGTCTGTGAAGCCAAAAGGAAAATGGCAGCCACATACGAGATATCAGGTAAGTCTCATTATGGGTTTGGTAAAGGACACAGCAGGTAATGTAAATCAAGTGCAGTGGATAACTTTTCAGACAGGATCTAAATAATTCAAGCATGTGGGTAAAAAAAAGGATGCAGCCAATAGAGGCGCATCCTTTTTCCTTTTGTACGATTACATGTATCTCCCGGTGGTGGTACTTAGGCTATGACTGATCATTATCCCTGGGCTGCATCGCCTGGTTATGATCTATGTGCAATGGAGAAGGTAAGGCTGCTGAGGATGCAAGCTTACCTTCAGATAGGCTGGATGGCAGCGGAGTAGGTTAGTCGCAGTCGCAACCTACGATAACGAGAAGGATGAACAGAACCAAGATCAGCGCGAAATCGTCGAAGCCGTTAAAGATACCCACTTGCTAACACCTCCTACCGTAGTTTCAATACTCATGCTATGTAGGAACCCAATATGAGGTATAGGCGGATGCCCTAGTTCCAAAGAAAATAAGTTATTCACAGCATATCCACAGAAAATGTGGACAACTTTTTGCATAAAAAAGGAGTGTCTGCAATCGTTGTGGGGGATAAAAAGTTGTTAGTAAATACTTATCCACAGACTTATCCACAAAAGGGGATTTTCTCTGGATAAATTGACGGTTGTTATTGAATATTTGAAAAATTTTTATTAGTAAGAAGGAATTTGGCAGGTGAAAATATAATTACACACTTATAATTTTGGCAAAAATAGATAGAAGAAAAGGGGCGATTGAGATTTGAAGAAGCAAGTATTTGCATCAGTTACGGCTTTGGCCATTGCATTGTCGACAGTATCCGTACCATTCATTCCTTACAGCACGCAGGCGGTAGCTCTTGCTGCTGAGAAGCCTTCTTATCAAACTCGCGCTGAGATCCCAGATGCGTACAAGTGGAAGCTAGATCATATTTATCCGACTGTTAAGGAATGGGAAAAGGATGTTGCTAAGGTTGAATCTTTGGCAAACGCTTTCACAAAGCACCAAGGCAAGCTGGGTACATCATCTGCTGCGATGCAGGCGGCATTCGATGACTATGTTGAATTGATGCGTTTAAATGACAAAGCATACGTGTACGCAAATATGTCTCTCGATGTAAACTCCGCGAATCCTGATCTGCAAAAGCTGGGAGACCGTGGTGAGAAAATGTCCACGCTTGTCACAGAAAAAACCTCGTGGGTACAGCCTGAAATCGTTGCGATTCCCGATGACAAAATAAAGAGCTTGCTATCCGAAAAGGAGCTTGAGCCTTACAAGCTGTTTATCGAAGACATGCTGAGAACGAAGCCGTACTCACTCTCTGCGGATATGGAGCAGCTCTTGGCAAAATCGTCTCCGTTGGGCGGTGCACCGACAAACATTTACAGCATGCTGTCCAAAGACGTGAGGTTCCCTAAAATCAAGGATGAGACAGGCAAGGAAGTTCAGTTGACGCGTGCCAATTTCATTTCCTATCTGGAAAGCAAGGATCAAAATGTGCGCAGAGAAGCGTTTAAGGCGTACTATGGTGCACTGATCAATTTCCAAGACTCGTTTGCATCGACGTTGGCTGCCAAAGTAAAGGGCGATAATTTTTACGCAGCTGTACGCAATTACGATTCTGCACTGGAAGCAAGCCTGACACCGAACAACGTACCGACGAAGGTGTATGATGAGCTGATTGACACGGTGAATGACAATCTACCATTGCTGCATCGCTACATTTCTTTGAAAAAGAAAATGCTTGGCGTGAAGGAATTGCACATGTACGACATTTACGTGCCGATCGTTCCATCTGATGACAAATATATTTCCTTCGACGAAGGAAAGAAAATTGTCGTTAATGGGTTACAGGTAATGGGTGATGACTATGTGAAGGCAATGTCTGACGGCCTGGATGGAGGCTGGGTAGATGTCTATTCCACGGATGACAAGCGTACGGGTGCTTACCAATGGGGGGCATATGACACACATCCATTCGTACTGTTGAATCACCAAGGTACGCTCGATGATGTGTATACCATCGCCCATGAGATGGGACATGCCATGCAATCGTATTACACGAACAAAAACCAGCCGTACATTTCGTCCAACTATCCAATCTTTACGGCAGAAGTAGCTTCAACGATGAATGAAACCCTGCTGTTCAAGAGCATGTACGCGAAGGCGAAGACGAAAGAAGAGAAGATGTATCTCTTGAATCACTATCTGGAAAACTTCCGTTCCACGCTGTTCCGTCAGACGCAGTTCGCGGAGTTCGAGAGAGCGATTCACGAGAAGGAGCAAGCTGGGGAATCTCTGAATGCGGAAGCGATCAAGAAGATCTACCTCGACATCAACAAAAAGTACTACGGAAAAGACATGGTTTCCGATGAGGAAATCGGTATGGAATGGGCACGTGTGAGCCATTTCTATAACTATAAATACTACGTCTATCAATACTCGACGAGCTTTGCCGCTGCACAAGCATTAGCGAAGCAAATCATGGATGAAGGTCAGCCAGCAGTGGATCGAGTTCGCAAAAACTTCCTCGAAGCGGGTAACTCTGCTCCGCCTATCGAGGTACTGAAAGCAGCAGGTGTGGACATGTCCACGTCCCAGCCAATCGAGCAAGCAATGGAAATCTTTGAAGAGACATTGAATGAGCTGGAAAAGCTGGTAAACGAGAAGTAAAGAAACGGCAGAAGCAAAACAGGCTCCCTTCCATTACGGATAGGAGCCTGTTTTTTTCCTGTATGTATCAATAGGCAATGCCGACTCGCGCTCGTATGTATTCGGAAGTAGAAAGCTGCTGATACGTAAACTCCGCCGTATCCGGCACGGAGATTTGCATCCCATCTACAGGCAGTTGGTGAGCCTCGGCCCGGTAACTGCCAGTATACTCTCCATCAGGCAAATATGTCGGACATACAATGGTCCAATCGAGCTCGGACTGTTCCAAGAGCGAGTATGCCTTGTGATGTTCCTCGGCAGCACGCGTCAATTTTTGTCTGGACTCACTGGATTGATAGCGGAGCAGGTCAGGAGAAACTCTGCTTTGCAAGATGCCGGCGGTGCCCACCGTAATAATGCGTGTAACGTCTTCTCGCTTCATTGCTTCAATTATATAAGGAGTTCCCTCGGATAACGTCGTTGCCTTGTCTGTCCCGAGTGCGCTAATGACCGCGTCAACTCCACGCATGGCTGATGCAACATCTTTTTGATCGAGGACATTTCCCGTCAGGACACGCAGGTTTTCAGCAGCTAGGTGAGCGAGCTTGTCTGCTGAGCGAACGAGCACGGTTATTTCATGCCCATCTTTTAATGCATAGTCGAGGATATGGCTTCCTACGCGACCAGTGGCACCGAGAAGTAAGAGCTTCATTTTTGTAGTCACCTCTTTTATGAAAATGTCGAGATATTTCAAAGAACAAGTTTTTTTCAGTCTAGCATTTCTTTTTTTGTCCCACCACCTGAAAGGTAGTGTGTAATTCTACATTCGTTTACATGAATTTACATATCAGGCGTTTTCAGTGACGGAATTAAATGATTTGGTAAGATAAAAAAATAGAAATGAAACCGTTTGGGCAGCAGGAATTTTGACTCACGAAATGGGAATAGCGTGTGAGTAGCCTATTTAACCCGACCTTATTTTAGGAGACGGGGTGTTTACTAGTTTAAATCGTATTCATTGTTTTCAAGTTAATGGCTGATTGGACGCAATGACAGAATGTGATAGACTATTTGAGTTGGATAATAAATGAACGAGGTGTATATAGATGGGTGCATCATGCGGGATTGTAGGTCTTCCTAACGTAGGAAAATCGACATTGTTTAATGCCATTACACAAGCGGGCGCTGAATCGGCTAACTACCCGTTCTGTACGATTGACCCGAACGTAGGGATCGTAGAGGTACCAGACGAGCGTCTGGAAAAGCTGACACAGATCGTTGTACCAAACAAGGTAGTTCCAACTGCGTTTGAGTTCGTAGACATTGCAGGTTTGGTAAAAGGCGCGAGCAGAGGCGAAGGACTTGGCAACCAGTTCCTTGGACACATCCGTGAAGTGGACGCGATTGCTCATGTTGTACGTTGCTTTGAAGATGAGAACATCACTCACGTATCAGGTCGTGTCGATCCTTTGAGCGATATCGAGACAATCAACCTGGAGCTGATTTTTGCTGATCTGGACTCTGTTGATCGTCGTATTGACCGAATTGCACGCAAAGTGAAATCCGGCGACAAGGAATCCAAGCAAGAGCTGGACGTGCTGGAGAAATTGAAAGCAGCATTTGAAGAGGGTCAATCTGCTCGCAGTGTTGAACTCGATGACGAAGAGCGCAAATGGATTCGTGATTTGCATCTTCTGACAATCAAGCCAATGCTGTACGTGTGCAACGTAGCAGAAGACGGCATTAACGATGCAGACAACAACCCGCATGTGCAGACAGTTCGTCAGCATGCAGCGGGTGAAGGCGCAGAAGTGGTTGTCATCAGCGCGAAGGTGGAAGCAGAAATTGCTGAGCTCGAGGGCGAAGACAAAGAAATGTTCTTGGAAGAGTTGGGACTTTCTGAGTCTGGTCTCGACCGCTTGATTCGTGCTGCTTACAAGCTGCTGGGATTGGTAACATACTTCACAGCAGGTGTACAAGAAGTACGCGCTTGGACCATCCGTCAGGGTACAAAGGCTCCAGGAGCAGCAGGCGTGATTCATACTGATTTCGAGCGCGGCTTCATTCGTGCCGAAGTGATTGCGTATGATCATCTGGTAGATGCTGGCTCCGTAGCAGTAGCCAGAGAACGTGGGAAGTACCGTCTTGAAGGGAAAGAGTACGTAGTGGCAGATGGAGATGTTATGCATTTCCGCTTCAATGTTTAGTACGAAATTCTTGATTCGAACTAGGCAGTTTGCTATAATACGATAATGCGAGTATTTATGGAGTGCATGTTTTGTGCGTTTCGTTTTAGCACTCGCTCCTTGCCCGAACAGGGCCGCTAAAGTCCATAAGGAGGTGAAAAGGTATGCGCCAATACGAAGTAATGTATGTATTGCGTCCAGACCTTGAAGAAGAGAAAGTAAAATCCAATGTAGCTCGTTACAGCGATGTTGTAACTAACTATGGTGGCGAAATCTCTAAGCTTCAAGAAATGGGTAAACGTCGTCTTGCGTACGAGATCAACAAGTTCCGTGAAGGTTACTACGTTTTGATGAACTTCAAAGCGAACTCCGATGCTGTTGCGGAAGCTGAGCGTCTGATGAAAATCAATGACGACGTAATCCGCTTTATGTTTGTTCGTGATGAGAAGTAATCATTGTCGCGATCAGAGGGGGAACCAAGATGAATAAAGTCATTCTCATCGGCAACCTGACGAAAGATCCTGAACTTCGCTACACGCCAAATGGCGTTGCCGTTGCTACTTTTACTGTGGCCGTCAATCGTCCCCGCACCAATCAAGCGGGTGAGAGAGAAACGGACTTCATTAACATTGTCGCTTGGCAAAAACTTGCCGACCTGTGCGCAAGCTATTTGCGTAAAGGTAGACAAGCAGCCATCGAAGGACGTATGCAAACACGTTCCTATGATAATAAAGAAGGTAAAAAGGTATACGTGACGGAAGTCGTTGCGGAGAACGTTCAATTTTTGGGCGGTCGAGGCAATGAATCCGGCGGAGACAATTCAGGATATGATCCAGGACCAGGCATGGGTGGCGGTAACAAACCATCCGGTCAACGAAATAATGACTATGATCCGTTTGGTGATCCTTTCGCGAGTGCAGGCAAGCCGATCAACATTTCAGATGATGACTTGCCGTTCTAAGATCGTATAACTTTCACATTCCTAAGAGGGAGGGACTATCATGGCACGCAAAGGACGTCCTAATAAGCGTCGTAAAGTATGCTTCTTTAAAGTGAACAAAATCAAGCACATCGATTATAAAGATGTTGACTTGCTGAAAAAGTTCATCAGCGAACGCGGCAAAATCTTGCCACGTCGTGTAACTGGTACTTCTGCGAAGTATCAACGTGCACTGACAATCGCAATCAAGCGATCCCGTCAAGTAGCACTGTTGCCTTACACTGCTGAATAATTTTCAAAAGCTATACAAAGAGGGGCACAATTGCGTGGCCCTCTTTTTTCCATAGTTTTCTATGGAAAGTGTACATGAGACATGAATAATGAGGTGCTGACATGCCGTCCAAAACGAAACACTTGGCTGAAAATGCCCTTATGCTGGGTATCGCACTGGTGCTGCTGTTTCTCAGTACATATACCATACTGGGAGGACTCGTCAGTTTCTTGATACCTCTGCCTTTTATCCTTTTGGCAGTAAATCGAACAGTACCTAACATGGTTTGGATCTCCCTTGCCTTTACGTTTCTGGGCTGGATCATTACTGGTCCGTTTGCGGCAACACTTGCTTTTTCGAGTGCGGTTTGGGGTTCAGCAATGGGGATTTTTTATGCGAAAAAAGGAGCGGCTCTTCCGGCGATTGTGGCGGGGGCAGGCGTTGCCTTTTTGAGTGTCGTTTCCATGCTGGCATTCGCGGCATTCGGAATGAACGTTGATTTTAATGCCATCGTGCAAGAAGTTGCTAAGATGCGTCCAGCAATGATGCCAAAAGAGCAGTTTGATCAGCTCCTTGAACTGGGTAAAATCGTTTTTCCTACGAGTCTTATCATGTTCAGCTTTTTATCGACCGCCATTATTCATGGATTGGCGAGTCTGATTGGGCGACGTCTGCGCAGACCGATTCCAGCATTGAAGCCAATTCGGGAATGGAGCTTCCCGCGGTCATTGATTTATTACTACTTCATTGCGATGATCAGTCTTTTGTTGTTTGCTGAAAGCATGCAGGGCACGTTTTGGGAAATCGCCTTGATGAACCTGAAAGTCATGCTGGATGTTATTTTTGTTTTGCAGGGCTTGAGTTTTTGTCTATTTGCTGCCTATTTGTACGGCTGGAAGAGATTGACTCCCGTGCTCATTGTCTGTCTATTTATTTTTCCCCCCCTAAGTACTATACTTAGTCTGGTAGGGATATTTGACCTAGGAATTCGTTTGCGTGAAAAACTGGAAACAAGAGTGAAGAGGGGCTGAGGAAATGCCCAAGTTCCTGTTAAAGCGTTGGTACGGGATGCACATGGTCCTGGCACTCAGCTTTAGCTTGCTGTTGTTGGGGATTTTGACCTTGTTCCATTGGATGTACGGGGCGATCGGCATGATTTGCTTGATTGGCTTGGTTCTTTACGCTCTTCAAGCAGAAAAGGGGTTCCAACGAGACTTGCGCCTGTATTTGGCGACGGTCACCCATCGCGTGAAGAAGGCGGGAGAAGGCGTTATCCAGGAACTGCCGATCGGAATTCTTTTATACAACGAGGAAAAGGCAATTGAGTGGGTAAACCCGTATATGACGCATATGTCCGGGGATGAATCCATGATCGGGAAAAGCCTCCAAGAGGTATTCCCCCAACTGGTTTGGAAGCCGGAGCAAAAACGGCTGGAGTTTACTTATAACGAGCGGGTATACGAGGTCATTGTGCGGTCCGATGAGCGCCTTTTGTATTTCAAGGACATTACGGATTTCAAAGAACTGACGACTCGTTACCATCGAGAAAAGGCTGCACTTGCCATCATTCACCTCGACAATTTGGATGAGGTTGGACAAGTTATGGATGATCAGAGCCGTACGCTGCTCTCTACAAGCGTGGCTGGTGTGATTACAGAGTGGGCCAACAAACATGGCATATATCTTCGCCGAATCACGGCCGACAAGTTCTTGGCTCTGATGGAACGGGAAGCACTTGATAAATTGGAAGAATCGCGATTTGACATTCTCGATGTAGTACGGGAGATGACGGCTGACAACAAAATTCCGATTACGCTTAGTATCGGGGTTGGAGCGGCTGCTACCACTTACATTGAGCTGGGACAAATGGCGCAATCAAGCTTGGATATCGCATTGGGGCGCGGTGGCGACCAGTGCGCTGTCAAGATTGGCAACAAGCTCACTTTCTACGGTGGGAAATCGAATGCGGTGGAAAAGCGGACACGTGTCCGGGCTCGTGTTATTGCACATGCTTTGCGTGATCTCATTCATGAGGCGGAGCACGTCATTGTCATGGGGCATAAACAGCCTGACATGGATTCCATCGGGGCATCACTTGGTGTATTGAAGGCTGTGCAGCTGCACAACAAAACGGCTTATATCGTCATGGATGAAGGCAATCATTCTGTCGAGCGTCTGATGAAAGAGATTTATGCCAATGAAGAGTTGGCTGAGACCTTTATCACGCCAGAACAGGCGATCCGACTCATTTCTGGCCGCACATTGCTGGTAGTTGTTGATACGCATCGACCATCGCTGGTGATTGAGCCGAAGCTGTTGACGGAAACGAGCCGAATTGTAGTGATTGACCACCATCGACGTTCAGAGGAGTTCATTGAGCCAGTACTCTTGTATCTGGAACCATATGCTTCTTCTACAGCCGAGCTCGTCACAGAGCTCTTGCAATATCAGAGCGAGCGATTGAATATCGACAATCTGATAGCAACGGCACTGTTAGCAGGGATTGTGGTGGATACCAAAAGCTTTGCCTTCCGCACAGGTTCACGGACCTTTGAAGCGGCGTCTTTCCTTCGCCGTAACGGGGCCGATACCGCGGCTGTCCAGCGTCTGTTGAAGGAAGATCTGGGACAGTATGTGAAGCGGGCAAAAATCATCATGAACACGGAAACGTACCGCGACAACATGGCGATTGCCATAGGCGATCCGTCCGAGGATTACACGCAGGTACAGGTGGCGCAAGCTGCTGAGCAGCTACTCACTTTGTCAGGTATCCAGGCGTCGTTTGTTGTTGCAGAGCGATCCGACGATACGATCTTAATCAGTGGACGTTCTCTGGGCGACATCAATGTTCAGTCCATCATGGAACTGCTGGGTGGAGGCGGTCACCTCACTGGTGCTGCGACACAAATTCAAGGCATATCAATAAAAGAAGCTACACGTCGTTTGAAAGAAGCGATTGACTCGGTCGTATAGGCCAAAATATAAAGGGGGAAACGATGATGAAAGTCATTTTTCTTCAAGATGTAAAAGGCCAAGGGAAAAAAGGCGAAGTTAAGGATTTGTCAGAGGGCTATGTACGCAACTTCTTGTTGCCAAAGAAGCTGGTAAAAGAAGCGACAGATAGCAACGTGAAAACGCTCGACGCTCAAAAGCGCAGCGAAGATAAGCGCAAGGAGCAAGAAAAGCTGGATGCTCAGGAGCTGGGCAAAAAGCTGGAAGAGCTGACAGTGAAAGTAGTAGGAAAAGCAGGCGAAGGTGGTCGCTTGTTCGGTGCAATTTCCAGCAAACAAGTAGCGCAAGCGCTGGAAGATCAGTATAAAATCAAAGTAGACAAGCGTAAGCTCGAAATGGATGCCATCCGTGCTTTGGGCGTGACGCAAATCAAAGTAAAACTGCACAACGAAGTAACTGTGACTCTGAAAGTACACGTTGTGGAAGAATAATGTCTTAATTGTGGGGGGTGTGACGTGAGCGACCTGTTTTTGGATCGTGTGCCGCCACAGAACAAGGAAGCGGAACAATCGGTACTGGGTGCCGTGTTCTTGTCTAAGGAAGCTTTAATCACGGCCATTGAGATTCTCCGTCCGGAGGATTTTTACAAGACAGCGCATCAGCGCATCTTTCAAACGATGGTGGACCTGTATGAAAAAGGCGAACCTGTCGATCTGGTTACTGTTACAGCGGATCTACAGGACCACAAGCTGTTGGATGAAGTCGGTGGCGTTACGTATCTCACGGAAATCGCTAGCTCAGTTCCAACGGCTGCCAATATCGAATACTACGCAAAAATTGTAGAAGAAAAATCGCTGCTTCGGCGATTGATTCATACAGCTACCAAGATTGCCAATGACGGATATTCCCGTGAAGATGATGTCACGCAGATCATCGCGGATGCGGAGAAGTACATCATGGAGATCGGTCAAAATCGCAACAGTGGCGGTTTTACACCGATTCGTGATGCCCTTCTGGAAACGTATGAGCGGATTGAGTTTTTGAGTCAGCGACGCGGTGATATTACGGGGATTTCTACGGGATATACGGATTTGGACAAGATGACAGCAGGATTGCAGCGCAGTGACCTGATTATCTTGGCAGCCCGTCCTTCCGTAGGGAAGACGGCTTTTGCCTTGAATCTCGCCCAAAACGTAGCAGCTCGTGCAGGTGAGACCGTAGCCATCTTCTCCTTGGAGATGGGGGCTCCTCAGCTGGTACAGCGTATGATTTGTGCGGAGGGCAATCTGGATGCGTCCCGGATGCGTTCAGGGTCACTGGAGGAAGATGATTGGCAAAAGCTAACGATGGCAATTGGTACGCTGGCGAAAGCGCCGATTTACATCGACGATTCACCCGGGGTTACTGTACAGGATATCCGGGCGAAATGCCGTCGCCTTCAAACAGAGAAGGGCTTGGGACTGATCCTGATCGACTACCTTCAGCTGATTCATGGACGAGGCAAAGGAGATAACCGTCAGCAGGAAGTATCTGAGATCTCGCGTACGCTAAAAGGGATCGCGCGTGAGCTGAACGTGCCAGTTATTGCCCTGTCGCAGTTGAGCCGTGGTGTAGAGCAACGGCAGGACAAGCGACCGATGATGTCTGATATCCGTGAGTCGGGGTCGATTGAGCAGGACGCCGATATCGTTGCCTTCTTGTACCGTGATGACTACTATGACAAGGAATCAGAAAACAAGAATGTCATCGAAGTCATTATCGCCAAACAGCGTAACGGCCCGACCGGGACGGTGGAGTTGGCGTTCTTGAAAGAATTCAACAAGTTTGTTAACTTGGATCATCGCTTTCGAAATCAAGCAGGTTAATAGTTGGAATGGAAAAAAAGCCGGAGAAATTCCGGCTTTTTTTTCTATATTGAATTGCCGAACATATTAAGAACTAACTATATGAATGTTCGTATTTAGCGTTGACATGGGGAGTCTCGTTTAGTAAACTTAGATTGTTTCAGGCCCGAAAAGACATGATAATATCAGGAGGTGTTTTTCGATGTCAACAGTCGTTGTCGTCGGAACCCAGTGGGGCGATGAAGGTAAAGGTAAAATTACAGACTATCTAGCTGAAAGTGCAGAGGTAGTGGCTCGTTACCAAGGCGGTAACAACGCAGGCCATACCATTATTTTTGATGGTAACAAGTATAAGCTGCATTTGATTCCATCCGGAATTTTTTATAGTGACAAGACCTGCGTAATCGGAAACGGTATGGTAATCGATCCGAAAGCATTGGTAAAAGAGCTGGAGTACATTCATAGCTTCGGTTTTTCTACAAGCAACTTGAAAATCAGTGATCGCGCGCATGTGATTCTGCCGTACCATATCAAGCTGGATGGCGTAGAGGAAGATAGCCGCGGTGCTAACAAAATCGGTACAACCCGTAAAGGTATCGGACCTGCTTACATGGATAAAGCAGCACGTATCGGTATTCGTATCGCTGACTTGTTGGATAGCGAAGAGTTTGCTCGCAAGCTCGAGCGCAACCTGGCAGAGAAAAACATGCTGCTGGAGAAAATGTACAACACAACTGGCTTTGAGCTTCAAGAAATTCTGGATGAATACTTGGCTCTGGCAGAAATCATTCGTCCTTACGTAACTGATACATCTGTTGTCCTCAATGATTCCATTGATAGCGGCAACCGCGTATTGTTTGAAGGTGCACAAGGCGTATTGCTCGATATTGACCAAGGTACGTATCCTTACGTAACGTCCTCCAACCCAATTGCGGGTGGCGTGACTATCGGTTCTGGTGTAGGACCAACTAAGATTCACCAAGTAATCGGGGTTGCAAAAGCTTACACGACGCGTGTAGGTGATGGGCCGTTCCTGACAGAGCTGACTGATGCAACTGGCGACCATATTCGTGAGGTTGGATTCGAATATGGTACGACAACAGGTCGTCCACGCCGCGTAGGCTGGTTTGACAGTGTTGTTGTTCGTCATGCTCGTCGTGTCAGTGGTATCACTGGTTTGGCGATCACCAAGCTGGATACCCTGTCTGGAATCGAGACCCTGCGTATTTGCACAGCGTACAAATACAATGGAGAAGTTATCGAAGCGTTCCCAGCGAACCTCAACCTGCTGGCGAAATGTGAGCCAGTTTATGAGGAGTTGCCAGGTTGGACTGAGGATATCACAGGCGTTCGCAATCTGAACGACTTGCCAGAAAACGCTCGTCACTACATTGAGCGCATCACGCAACTGACTGGTATTCCAATGTCGATCTTCTCCGTGGGACCGGATCGTGAACAAACTGTCATTGTTCGTGGCATTTACGGATAAGCAATAGACTATATAATAGAAGAAAGCTGTCGATCAATCGGCAGCTTTCTTTTTTTTGCAACGGACAGACACGAAACGACACCCTCTGGGCATATGGATAGACATAGGGAGAAATGGAGAGGTGAAAAGTGATGATGGGTTTTGGATTTGACCAAAAGGCCATGAAGCTACTGGGCAAAAATGTACAGGTAAAGATGATCAATGGCGTCGTCATCAAGGGAACCATGACTCATTTCAACAATGGCTACTTATGCTTTATCACCACATACAAACAACAAAATGACGCCGAGAAAACGAAAATACGCAGACTTGCGTTAAAAGACGTTACCTCGATGCAAGAGGTGTGAGTTCACAGATGTCCATAACGAAGTAAGCCATCTTTCCTAGTTAGTTAAGGGAAGATGGCTATATTTATTTTAGATCATGCCTCCATACGATCGGATGATCTCGATTGCAAGATCACCTTGTTCTTCTGGTACGACTGCCGTTAACAAGACACTCCGATATAAATTATCGTCGCCCCGGTCTGCCATGCCGCTGGCGTCAGGATCTACTGCTGCCATAATGCTTGCATCCCTGCCGCTTGGGAAGTCACCTGCCAATGTAAGGCTGCCCAAGCTGGGAAAATCTCCAGAAATAGGATTCATGATCTGTTCATTCCCGTCACCAGGGAATTGTCCAATTCTGTCGATCTGAATGATGGAAAAACCAGCTTGTCGAAGTGCTTTTTCTGCCTCTTGGGCATCGTCTTCGGTTTGAAATCCTGCAAGAATGTTACGTTCCTTCACATATATCAGCTCCCAGTTATGATAAATGCTACCAATTATTTGTACATATAGTGACTCTACGGCTATTTTTTTATTCGACAGCAATTTACACTTGATGTTGTCGTTTATCTTATGGTAAAGTCGACATAGTTGGTTTCTTTAGGCAATTTGGCAGATAAATGGAAACTAAATTTTGGGATATACGAACTAATCAATAAATTAAAAATTTTCAGGAAATAGAACGAGCAAGTTGTATCTGTTTTCAGGAGGGACAAGTTATGCATTGGTCGGAATGGAAGGCCAAGCTGCAGGAACGGTCATCACGAATCGTTCGGGATTGCAGTGATCTGGCGAAACGTACAATGAAACGTACAAGCTCTTACATCCAGTCGCATAAAAAACAATCGCTTTCAATTGCGGCAGGTCTAGTATTGACGATTGCTGGTGGAGCATCTGCACAATACTATTACACAAGCAACGTCAATTCTGTCTACCATGTCAGTGTGAACGGCAAAGAGATTGGCGTGGTAAACGATCCAAATGTGATACATAACTGGACAGCAGCCAAGCTGGAAGAGGAAAAGGCAAAAACAGGCCTTAACTTGCAATTGGCTAACTATATCGCATTTGAAGAAGAGCGTGAATTCAAGGCACCGTTCAATAATGATGCCGCTGTACAAGCTCTGGCATCCGTAGCGGATCTCAAGGTTCAGAGCGTTAAGCTGACGATTGATGGCAAAGTGGTAGGTTACCTGCCAGACCAGCAATCAGCTGATGAAGTACTGGCTGAAGTGAAGCAAAAATATTCCGGAGTTCCTGCAACGACAGGGAAAAAGGCTATTGTAGCAGCAGCATCAGCAGTCCCAGTCAAACCAAATCCGGTAAAAGAAGTCGCATTTAAAGAAAACGTAGAGATGCAAACCGAAACAGTCGATGCATCTCAAATTTTGTCTGCCGATAAACTTGAGGAGTTGCTGGTAAAAGGCACCTTCAAGGATATGAAGCACACGGTCGTAGAAGGCGATTGCATCGGTTGCATCGCGAAGAAATACGGCATTACATCAAAAGATATTTACGCGAACAACCCAGGCGTCACGGAAAATACCGTCCTTAAATTGGGACAAGAAATCAATGTAACCGCAGTACGTCCACTGGTTACTGTACAAGTCAAAGAAGAAGTAGATCAGCAAGAGGTCATTGCATTTAATACTCAAATTAATAACAATGACAAGGTCCCTAAAGGCGAAACAAAAGTCGTACAAGAAGGTAAAAACGGCACTAAAACAGTTAAATACGAAGTTTTGAAAGAAAATGGACAAGTAGTCGATCGCAAAGTCATCAAACAAGATGTAACTGTGCAGCCTGTAACCAAAATTATGGAGCGCGGTACAAAAGTAATTCCATCGCGCGGGACAGGCCGTTTGAGCTGGCCTGCTAGCGGATATATCAGCAGCGGCTTCGGCAAACGCTGGGGCAGCATGCATAAAGGAATTGATATTGCCGGTTCTGGTTCTGTCATGGCGGCAGACAATGGACGTGTCACCTTCGCTGGTTGGAATGGTGACTATGGAAAATCGGTTATCATCGATCACGGCAATGGAATGAAGACATTGTACGGTCACATGAGCAGCATTAATGTGAAAGTCGGCGATGTTGTTAGCCAAGGAAAGAAAATCGGCGTAAAGGGTTCTACTGGACAATCGACCGGCGTCCACCTGCATTTTGAGGTTCTACAAAATGGACGAAACCAGAACCCGATTCGTTACTTAAAATAGACATGTAATTTCTGGATAAGAAAGGGCAACTCTTAGGAGGGGCCCTTTTTTTGTTGGCAGGGATTGAATGCCAAGCCCTTCTTTACATTGCGTACATGGTGTATTGTAGAGGAATAGTGAGGGTCGAAGTGGAATCCTTGAAGAGGCAGTTTGAGAGGAAACAGGTGACTGTTGGAACACGTACTTACAGAAAAAGGAGGGCGCAGGATGGCAAAACTCCTCGTAGTTGACGATGAAAAACCGATTGCAGATATTTTGAAATTCACGTTTGAAAAAGAAGGATATCAGGTCGTATGCGCCTACGATGGTGATGAGGCACTTGTCGTGGTCAAGGATGAGCGACCAGATCTGATTTTACTAGATGTTATGCTTCCTGGCAGAGACGGAATGGACGTATGCCGAACCGTTCGTCAAACGTATGATGTTCCGATCATCATGCTGACTGCCAAAGACTCTGAACTGGATAAAGTACTCGGGCTGGAATTGGGCGCGGACGATTACGTGACGAAGCCATTTAGTACGCGTGAGCTGGTAGCCCGTGTAAAGGCCCATTTGCGACGTAACCGCTCGAAAGTGGAGGAAAAGGATAGCCAGCATGTACTGCGCGTGCATGAGCTGGAAATCGATTTGAACTCATATACCGTCGAAAAGGTGGGAGAAGCATTAGAGCTGACGCACCGTGAGTTTGAGCTGCTGGTATACCTTGTTCGCCATCAGGGACAAGTATTGACGCGAGAGCATCTCCTGCAGTCGGTCTGGGGATTTGACTATTTTGGCGATGTACGGACAGTAGATGTGACCATCCGTCGTTTACGGGAAAAAATCGAGGATGATCCGAGCCAGCCGAAGTACATTATCACGCGGCGTGGTTTGGGCTATACATTACGCAATCCCGGCATGGGAGGCCAGCCTGGATGAGGCGGCTGTTCAAAACCGTTCAGTGGAAAATGGTCATCATTTACATGCTGTTGATTTTGCTTGCGATGCAATTTATTAGCGCCTATTTTGCCCGGGAAGTCGAGAGCTACTACATCAACAACTTTTCCGAGGCATTGAATGGACAAGCTAGTTTGTTAGCGAGTTTGCTGGAAAGCGATTTGCGCCCGCATGACGGGAAGGAATCCAACACCGAACAAAACCGTCAATACATCGACAACCTGATCAACAACCTGGTAAAAATCAATGGAGCGAATGTGCAGGTCATCGATCAGACAAGAACGGTGGTTGCGACGACAGAGGACAAAAGTACAATAGGACAGCGGACCTCGCAGCCTGAAGTGACGGTTGCCTTGCTCGGGACGCGCAGTGAATCGATGCGGATCGATCCGAAGACGGGGGCGCGGGTGAAAGTATTGGCACTACCTGTTAAGGGCGATCAGATCGTATACGGCGCGGTATACATGATCGCTTCGATGGAAGGCACTTATGCGACGATTGGTAAAATGAATGGGATCTTGGGGACAGGTACGATGATCGCAATGGTCATTACTGCGGTGCTCGGGGTCGTGTTGGCCCGCACCATCACCAAGCCAGTGAAGGAGATGACCCGTCAGGCACGATTGGTGGCAGACGGGGATTTTAACAGTAGTGTACGTGTCTATAGCGATGATGAAATTGGCCAACTCGGTATGGCCTTTAATCATATGACTTTGCGTTTGCAGGAAGCGATTTTGCAGCAAGAAGAAGAGCGTGAGAAGCTCGCGGGAATTTTGAGCAACATGACGGACGGTGTCATTGCCGCTAATCGGAATGGACAAATCATCCTGTTTAATCGTGCTGCAGAAGATATGTTGCAGGTGACAATGGCTGATGTCCTTCTCAAGAGACGCACCTTGTACGATCTGCTGGGTCTGCCGCCAGAGGATGAGATGTCGCTCTATGCGCAGGAAGAACCACTTTTCATTGAGATGACACTGCCGAATAAGGAAGAAGTGATCCTGCGTGTGACGTTTACGCCCTTGCAGCACGATAGCAAAAAAATGGGTGGGATCATCGCTGTCGTAGCTGATGTGACGGAGCAGCAACGACTGGAGCAGCAGCGCCGCGAATTCGTGGCGAATGTGTCGCATGAGCTGCGGACACCACTGACGACCATTAAAAGCTATGTGGAAGCGCTGCTGGATGGTGCAGTGGAAGATCCAGAGTTGTCCCAACGGTTCTTGAAGGTTACTTCGTCAGAGACAGAGCGCATGATTCGCTTGGTAAACGATTTGTTGCAGCTATCGCGTTTTGATTCGCAGGGGGTTCGTCTGCATTGTAAGGAAGCGGACATCAATCGATTGCTTCGCTATGCTGCCGATCGTTTTTCCATGTTCAGTGAGCAACAGGAGGTTCAGCTCAGCTTGGATATGCCGAGCAAGCTTCCGCTGGTTTATATTGATTTGGATGCGATCAATCAAGTATTGGATAATCTTTTGTCCAATGCGATCAAGTATACGCCTCAAGGAGGCACTGTGGTTCTCATGGCAAAAGAGAACCACAAGCAAAAGCGGGTCCAAATCTCCATCACCGACACAGGAATCGGTATTCCCAGTCGCGATTTGAAGCGAATCTTTGAGCGCTTCTACCGCGTAGACAAGGCGCGTTCGCGCGGTCAGGGTGGAACAGGCCTGGGGTTGGCGATTGCCCGTGAATTAGTACAGGCACACGGTGCAGATATCGAGATTACGAGTGAATGGAACGTAGGAACGACAGTCACGTTCTGGGTGCCACTTGCCCAAGGAGGAAAAACGGGATGAAGCGGATGCTAGAGCCTGCCAAGACCGTCTTACTCAATCTGCTAGTGCTAGCCAGCTTTGTTTTGACAGCGATGTTGTGGTCGAATCAACCTAACCTTCAATTTATTGAACCGGCAGAGTACACGCAGTCAAAGCCAGTTCAGGAAAAACAACTCGAACAGCTCGTTACGCCGGAATCCGTTGTTTTTCACTATGGGGAAGATCGCCACACAAAAGCATCCGCGACCGATGCTCCTTATAGTTTGATCGTGCGAGAAATGTCGAAATGGATCTTCCTCGATTTTTCTCCGCTCACCATCTCCAATGAGAAATGGGAAGATATTGCCCGGGAAAAGATGGGTTTGGAAGTGCGCTTTCGGAGCACGGTTCCCTTGTCAATTGTAGGTCGGCTGGTAACCTTTCGGGATGAGTTTGACAACCGAATGAAAGGGATTGACCGATTGTGGTTGTACTACGAGAAGGACGAGGATGTCGTCTACGCGTTATTTTTGTCGACTGAGGAAGGTCGAATGATGCGTTCTCGAACATCAATCAGCCCTAAGGATTTGCGAGAATCGTATTTGGCTTCTGGTGATTTAATGCCTGAGCAAATCATGAAAATCGTCAAACCAGAGCGAAGCTTCGTAGATTTGGAAGGACCTGCGCTGATGTGGAGCACCTATTATTTGCCCAAGAATCAGATGCGCATGCAGCAATTCCGCTATAGCTACGTACCTGTTACGAATGATAGATTGATCGAGTCCTACTTTATCGATCAGTCGCTCGTCAGACAGATTATGGAGCGGGACAAAACGGTTATTTTTACAGATGGCAGCAGATCGATTCAATTGAGATCGGAGCAGCAGGCGTTCACGTTTACTGATCCGGCATACCAACAGCGGGATCAGGAGCTGTCTGATGAAGAAAAAGTGCAGAGTGCCGTTACCTTCATGAATAAGCACCTGGGCTGGCTTGATGACTATCATTTTGAACGAATCAAGAAGAGCTACAATGAAAAGGACTTGATCACGTTCCGCCAGTACTTGGGGGCGTATCCCTTGATCAGCGAAGGGGAGGCCAAGCAGATCGATACCATCCAAATCACTTCAGAGGCAGGCCAGGTTGTGACGATGAGCCGATCGCTACTGGATTTGGACAAGTATATCGATAACAAAGAGTGGACGGTTATGTCTGGTCCGGAGCTGTATCAATATATCCGCGACAAAAAGCTGGCGGACACAGAAAAAATCACGAACGCTTATTTGGCTTATCAGACCAAAGTAGGCGAAGGATACGTAGACCTGATGCCAATCTGGGTTGTGGAATTGACGAATCAGGCGAACCTGTATATTTCTGCGCACACCAATAAGGGAGGAGGGAAGGCGCATGGATTGGAGTAGGACCAAGACGATTCTGATCTGGGCCTTTCTTCTCCTCGATTTGTTTCTCCTGTATCAGGTGTATGTGACGCGCATTAGCCTGTGGAATGACAAGGAAGTCGCGCAGAGCGAGAAATGGAATACAGAGCTGTACTTGAATCAGCAAAATATCACATTGGATACAGAAGTACCGCAGGATACACCGGAAATGTCCAATTTGGATGCGGAGTATATCGGAATTAATCCGATTTCCTTGCATGAGATATCAGGACTTGAGGCGACGGTAGAAAAGATGGCGCTGGCTGCCAAGCTGGAACCACCGATTCAGATTCGTGGTCAACTGAATCCGCAGGAGCTCTTGCGTCAAATTGGACCGAGGCTGATTTATTCCGATCAGTACGTAGCCGATCCATATCAATCGAATCAAGCGCGGCTCTTGTATTGGCAGGTCTATGATAAAATGCCAGTATTCGTCGCTCCTTTGGAAATGTATTTGGACAACGGAACGATACTCGGATACAGGCAGACCTTTTTCCACCTTCGTAAGCAGCAGGGAGAACGACAGGTGATCTCTGGTTATGCGGCACTACGCTCTCTGGTGGACAAGCAAATCATTTCGCCAGGGGAACGGATTGAGAATGTGAGCCTGGGTTATTACGGTTCTTACGATGCGGATATTCAGACGCTAGTGCCTGTATGGCGCGTGGTTCACGATGGCAAATGGCATTTTGTCAACGCGATTACAGGAGCGCTGGAACGTCCGATGGTAACGCAGCGCTGAATAGATAGACAGCCTGGGAAAGATACGGGAAGAGGGATGTTCGGTGAGATTTAGTGTGTTGGCAAGCGGGAGTACGGGAAACGCCATTTATGTGGCGACAGACCGTGTCTCCGTATTGATCGATGTAGGCATTACAGGAAAGCAGGCAGAAGCGGCACTGGAGACGATTGGTGTCAATCCGGCCGATCTGAGCGCCATTCTCGTCACCCACGAGCACGTCGACCATATTAAAGGAGTTGGCGTCATGGCGCGGCGATATGGATTGCCGATTTACGCCAATGAAAAGACATGGTCGGAGCTGGATGGGCAGATCGGGACGATCAAGGAAGATCAGCGACGCTTCTTTTCTGTGGGGGAAAAGAAAGAGTTGGAGGATTTGGGCATCGAGTCATTCGGAATCTCGCACGATGCTGCCGAGCCGATGGGCTTCTGTTTTTATGATGGCAAGAAAAAGCTCAGTGTCGCGACAGATTTGGGGTATGTCAGCGATCGGATCAAGGAGACGATTCGTGGAGCAGATGCGTACGTGTTCGAGTCCAATCATGACGTTGAGCTGTTGCGCATGTCGCAGTATCCTTGGAGCATCAAGCGACGTATCTTGAGTGATGTCGGGCACTTGTCCAATGAAGCGGCGGGCGATGCTTTGCTCGATTGTCTAACAGGTGGGGCAGAACGTGTATACCTCGCCCACTTGAGTAAGGAAAACAACATGATTGATTTGGCACGACTGACGGTCAAAAACATCTTGGAGGAGCGGGGGCTATCTGTTGGTGACGATGTGCATCTGCGTGATACGTACCCGGATCGACCTACCAAGCTGGAAGAGCTATAAGATCGGTTTGATCCCCGTTTGACGACTGGCGATGCGCTCTGTGAGGTTCGCGTACGTATCGATATGGAAAGTTAATTGTGTATCGAGCTCATTCACTTTGGCAGTCAGCTCGTCATGTGTCAGCAGTCCTTTGGCTACTAGCAGCTCGATCAAGGCATGCAGGACAAGCGTATTGTGGTAGTCTACTTCCTGAAGGTCAGCCAGCTTGGCGATGAGGTGGACTTCTTTCAAGTCTATCAATCCTTTCTATTTGGTCTGGCAGGAAAAAGCTTTTAATCTATCATATCCGTGCTCTCGGAGAAATATTCCGAGAGCTTTTTTCTATTCCACAACCTTTCCATAATTCTCACGCCATTTTGCCGAAAGCGGGTCGTATACTAAGGGTGTCAAAAGGAAACAGACATCAACGAAATCAATCATGCAAACCAATTACGGCGCATGTCATTGTGTATACGAGCATCAAAAACCTGTAAAGCTAGTAATGGTAGAAAGTAGAAAGGGGAGTATGAATCATGGGTTTCTATGATGATTTAACTCATGTAGAGCGGAAAAAACAACGCGGTTCTAGTATTGGACGAATGGTTGTGACATCGGTAACGTCCGCTGTAATTGGGGGGATGGTCGTCCTGCTCACGCTGCCGACTCTCTCCAATGCCGGATATATTAATATGGTTAAGCCTGGAACAGAAAATGCGCTAAGCAGCAATGCCTCTTCTTCTAACCCGTTTGCCAAGCCAGTATCTGTAAGTGTGGGCTCTGGTACAGTAGATGCGGTGAAAAAAGTGGAGAATGCGATCGTTGGTGTAATCAACATCGGTCAGCGCAGAAACAGTTGGATGCAGAACTCGATGGATGTAGAGCAGGGCCAAGGCTCTGGTGTCATCTTTGAGAAAAAAGGCGGAAAAGCCTACATCGTTACCAACTACCACGTAATCGATAAGGCGCAAAAACTAGAGGTCGCCCTGCCAACAGGTGAAAAAGTATCGGCCAAAGTGGTCGGTGCCGATGGTTACACCGATCTGGCAGTACTGGAAATCGACGCTGCCAAGGTTACGGACGTTGCTGAGTTTGGTGATTCCTCTACCTTACAGGTGGGCGAACCGGCCATTGCCATCGGGAATCCGCTGGGTATGCAGTTCTCCCGGACCGTCACACAAGGCATCATCAGTTCCAAAGAACGCTCCATGCCAATGGACTTTAACGAAGATGGTCAGGACGACTGGGAGCTGGATGTCATTCAAACAGACGCAGCGATCAACCCTGGTAACAGTGGTGGTGCTCTCGTAAACATCGAGGGTCAGGTCATCGGGATTAACACCCTGAAAATTTCCAAAGCCGGTGTCGAAGGATTAGGTTTTGCCCTCCCGATCAATGATGTCAAAGTGATCGTGGACCAGCTGATGGAAAAAGGTACGCTGGCACGTTCTTACCTCGGTGTGCAGCCGCTCGACTTGGCAAATGTACCGCGCTACGAATGGAAAGAAACCTTGAATCTGCCTGACAATGTGAATGCTGGTGTCGTTGTGCAAACAGAGGTAGGCAAATTCTCTCCTGCGGGTGAAGCAGGCTTGAGACAATTCGATGTCATCGTCAAGCTAGATGACAAGAACATTTCCAATAGCGCTCAGCTGCGCAAGTACTTGACGATGAGCAAAAAGCCGGGCGATACAATGGAGGTTACGTACTATCGTGACGGTATCCAGAAGACTGCCAAAGTGAAGCTGACCGCTCCGCCACAGCAGTAAGAGGTACTGACCAAGCCATTTTGCGGGCAGGCATGGGAAGGAAACAAACGTTGACGGGCAATTCCGGGATGCATTTTATCCCGTTTGCATATATGCAGCATCTGAAGTTCCCCCCTCTATCTATTTTTAAATAGATCCCTACTTAAGAGCGCCGAGCTGATACGGCGCTCTCTTTTTTTCGTTAGACGGGTTTTCGGTGGAAGAGAGAAAAAAGAAGAAAACGCTCAAGTTCTTGGGATACCTGCTGGGGGTTAGACTGCCCAGCTCCATGTAAAAAAAGAAACCCGCGTCCAAAGTCGTGCCTCTAAGGAGTATCTCAGAGGTGGACGCTAAAGGCAGGTTTCTTTTTTTCCATTGCGCTTCGGTTGGTATCCCAAAGACTTTCGCCGTTTTCTTCTTTTTTCTCTCTACAGCTTTTAACTGTCGGTCGAAGCTTTAAAAATAAAAGCTATAAATACTGAAACTTATGTGTGCAAACTCATAGAGGCCTTTTTGCCTGATTCATTTGTTTTGTTGCTGTTCTGGGGTAGAATAGGAAGCGACATTATTCGTACGGAAAAGAGGCATTCGATATGGACATGAAGATGAAAAGCTTACAAATAGAAGGCAAGGAAGTTGAGCTGTTGGTGGAATATCCGGTTCGGTTTGCTTGCATGGAGCATTTGGAGCAGGAGTTGGATGATTACGTAAATGATTTTGAAGCGGCGCCAGATACGTATGCGGCACAGGCGATTGAGGGCGATGGAGTAGACAAGCGTTGTCGGGAATGTGGAGAGCCTGGGCAGATTGCGCTTTTGAAAGAGAAGGGAATGTAGGATCATGCAAATTTCGATTATCACGGTAGGGAAGCTGAAGGAGAAATATTTGCGTGAGGGCATTGATGAATACAGCAAGCGTCTGTCTGCTTACTGCAAGCTGCAAGTGATCGAGGTCAATGATGAAAAGGCGCCGGAAGAGATGAGTGCGGCGGAGATGGAGCAGGTGAAGCGCAAGGAAGGCGAGCGCATCCTGGCGCAGATCAAGCAGGATCAATATGTAATTGCGCTGGCGATTGATGGGCAAATGTGGTCATCGGAGAAGCTGTCTGCGGAGATGGACAAGCTGGCTTTGCATGGGCGCAGTCAGGTGGCGTTCGTGATTGGGGGCTCGTTGGGGGTGTCCGATCAGGTGTTGAAACGGGCGGATGCGTTGCTGTCGTTTTCGAAGATGACGTTTCCACATCAGTTGGTGCGGCTGGTGCTGTTGGAGCAGGTTTATCGGGCGTTTCGGATTAGTCGGGGGGAGCCTTATCACAAATAGTGGTAAAGCAGCGGATCGAGCTAGAAGTACAGTTGAATCAGATAAGAAAGTACTATTTACTTGAGAAAAGAACAAAATGACCGGAGGGGGCAGGGAAGACTCCGTTCGGTCTTGTAAAAAAGAATAAGAGAGGATACGTTGCAAATCAACGTAATAGATAAATGCGCGTAGATCGATTACTATCCATGTTACTCATTATCTCAAAAAAAGGTACGGTTACAGGTAAAGAGCTTGCGGAACATTTTGAGGTGTCCATACGAACAATTTACAGAGATATAGAAAAGTTAGGTGAAGCAGGTATCCCAATCGCATCCATTGGTGGTAAAGGTGGGGGCTATTACATTATGGAAGACTATAATGTGGACAATCTTTTTTTAAACAAAGAGGAAGCTTCTACTTTCATGGCGATAATGAATAATCTAAGTTTTCTATTTGGGAAAAACACAACGTTTCATGATATTGTTTTAAAGATCGAGAATACGCTTAAACAAGAAAAGAATACAGGCAAGTTAGACATTAATCTGTCTCATTTCAGTATGGAAAATGAATTAAAGGAATACCTGCTTCTCTTAAACAATGCTATTGAGAAAAATAAGCTAGTGGTATTCGAATATATCAACAGAAGTATGGAATATTTCGAAAGAACAGTAGAACCGTTTCAAATTACATTTTCCGCCGGTCAATGGTATTTGGTGGGCTTTTGCAAAGAAAGAAATGACTACAGAAGGTTCAAGCTAGTGCGGATCAAGAATTTGAAAATGGGTGAGAACTTCGAAAAAAAGGATATCCCAAATGAAGAAATCCAAGAAATAATTGAGAATAGCTATCTTACGCGAGGCATAACCGTTACCTTAAAGTTTGCTCATAAAATGGGAGAGCAATTAACTGAGTATTTTCAAAAAGAGAAAATAACTAAAACACATAACAATCAATATATCGTTGTGGATCAATTTCCATATGAGGAGGGATTACTGAAATTTATTTTAAGCTTTGGTAAGGAATGCGAGATAGTGGAGCCCTGTTATTTGAGAAATGAATTACAAGAATATATAAAAACAATATTGCTACCATACAATGACTGACATATAGGTGTCAGTCATTTTGTTTTATAGTAGGGGTGTAAGTAGTCCGGAAATAGCATATATATTCAAGGGGATGAGATAGTGAGCAATACAAGGATGAAACTCATGATAGACCTGCAAAGAATTGAGAAGGAACATTACCAGCTTCGTGAAGGTGAGCGGACACAGGATTTTTTAACTCTAATGCTGCAATTTATCGGGGATCCTCAACCGGAATTACGGGATGAACTGATCTATCCGACACTGTATAAATGGATTTATGAAGAGGATCGGTTTACGGAAACGGAATTGAGCACTCTTCTGGCAATTCTGACCGATGAGCATCATTTGTTCTATCATATTGGTAGCGAAGGTGACCAGTCTGTATTTACAAGAACGTTCTCTGTTCTGCCAGTAGCTTTAATAGTACGGCGTCACAGCAAGAAGCCTTTTCTGGATTATGCTGAATTCCAGAATCTTAAGCATTCACTGCTCCGCTATTATAAGGAGGAAAAGGATCTGCGCGGCTATCTGCCTGAAGGAGGCTGGGCTCATAGTGCGTCACACGGTGCGGATGCTTTGCTGGAGCTGGTCAAGTGCCCGGAGAGCGATACAGCGGTACAGCTTGAAGTACTTGCTGCTATTGAGGGGATGCTCCATAATGGGAAACAAATTTTTAGCGATGAGGATGATGAACGGATCGCCAGTATCGTGGATACCATGATGGAAAAGGGTCTGCTTCCACAGCAGGAGCTCGCTGACTGGATAAGCGGTTTGACACAATGCGTCGACTGGCCGAGAAGTTACGTTCAGATGATCGCCCGTGTGAACAGTAAAAATTTTCTGCGTAGTCTATATTTCAGAAGAGGACAGGGTAGCCGCGGAAATGTTCTTGCCGCTGTCATACTTGCTGCAGAGACGAAATTGAACAAGTTTGCGACGGGAAGATAGTGAATTCATCCTTTCCGAAAGCAGCTTTTTTGCAAAAAAATGCTAACGGCACGTTTCGAGTAGAACTTGATATGGCCTGCTCAGCTCTAATCGATCTTTCAGCCATTGTGTTGGAGTCTCATAAATCAGGTTATGTCGATTTGCATGATTTGGATGAGAATAGGCAGCCGTACGAATTAGCCGAGCTTGTTCCGGCCGATGATATGAGAGAGCTTGCGGAAAAGGCAAAAATGATCGCAGATGAGCTCGCACCGTTAAGCTAAGCCGTATCACAACTAAAGGCAAGTTTTTACAGAAGTCTGGGGAGAATTTGTCTCGCCAGCACATACCGTTGTACTCAAAAAGGCCCCGTATTAGCAAGGGGCCTTTGAGTTGTTTATTCACATCAGCACATTTTGGAACCAACCATACCTACTTCGCCTTCATAGTATCAGAAGTTTTCTAAAACAATTTTTCCAATGGTCCGTCCAGACTCCAACTTCTCATGCGCGAAACGTAGGTTTGCTGCATTGATGGGCTCTAGTCGTTCAGTCAGCGTAGTTTTTATTTTTCCATCATCGATTAAGTCCGCCAGTTCATTCAACAATTCGTGTTGTTTGATCATGTCATTGGTATGAAACAAGGACCGTGTAAACATGAACTCCCATACAAACGTTACACTTTTAGAAAACAGCAAGTCCATTTTCAAGCTCCCTGTCCAGGTAGCTTTATTTGTAGGAACGATAGAGCAAATTTTACCTTGGGGGACAATGACTTCCGCCATATTTTCAAGATGTTGAACAGTATCATTCAAGCAAAGGATATAATCTACGGTGTCAATACCAACTTCCTTGAGTTGAGGGTGAAAAGGTTCGTTGTGGTTTATGATAAAATCTGCACCGAGACTGTTGACCCATTGAATTGACTCTGGACGTGAAGCAGTACCGATGACGGTCAACCCTGCTAATTTTGCAAGTTGAATAGCAATCGATCCTACTCCTCCAGCTGCACCGATAATCAGTATGCTTTTGTTTTCATCTGTATTTACGCTAATTCCTAAACGATCAAATAGGCCCTCCCATGCAGTTATCGAGGTAAGCGGTAATGCGGCGGCGGCAGCGAAATCCAAACTTCGCGGCATATTCCCCACAATTCGTTCATCAACTAAGTGAAATTCACTGTTACTACCTGGTCGAGACACACTGCCCGCATAATAGATCTTGTCCCCAGGTTTAAACAATTGGCAGTCAGGACCAACTTGTTCTACGATTCCAGCGGCATCCCAACCAAGAATTTTCGGTGAATCGGCTTCGTAGTTATGTACTTCGCGGACGCCTACATCTGCAGGGTTGACGGAGATTGCTTTTACACGTACAAGCAAATCACGGCCTGTAGGTTCCGGTTTATCCAAGTGCAGATCAATAAGGCTTTCCGGATTGGATATGGGGAGGTAACGGTAAGCACCGACAGCTTTCATCTTTTGGTGAGTATTCATGGGTATCCATCCTCTCAAATAGGAAATGTTGTACAGTTGCATTGTAAATCGATTCAATTACTTTAAGTAAGTACGCATATTTTTATGGTATAGTATTAAAAATCAAACCATTGGGGGATAAGCTGATGGGAGACCGAAGAAAGAAATATGGAGTAAGTCCAGATATGCAAGCATGTCCGGTTGAAACAACGCTGGATGTTATTGGTGGAAAGTGGAAGGGGATCATTCTCTATCAGCTCCTGAATGGAACGAAAAGATTCAATGAATTCAGGCGGCTCAATCCGGGAATAACGCAGTTTATGCTCACATTGCAGTTAAGAGAGCTTGAACGGGATGGCATCATTCATCGCGAAATATATAAAGAGGTTCCTCCAAGAGTGGAATACTCCCTTACTGATTTCGGAAGGACTCTGGAACCGGTCATTATGTCAATGAAAGCATGGGGCGAGTCTTATAAAGTGCGGCTTAATGAAAATCCAACGATACAAGGGGAGGAGAGTTAAAGGAAAGTTGGGTAACAAGGCGGCGGGTACAGGGTCATAGCTGCATTCCGCAAAGGATGGCCTTAAAAACTTGCTGTTACGGACAGCGCGGAGAGCCTTATCATAAGTGATGGCGAAAAATTTGTGAGAAGAAGGGTGTAGAGGTGTGATGGAGGAAGGTGCTATAGAAATAGGCTTACGATCGGGACGGGTGTCGTCCGGCGACGAAACCACAACACAGACCAAGGAAGATCTTGTTACTTCTTGTGATCCTCACTCCCCTATTTTTGAAAACATCCTGACCTGATGCCGCTACCCGGCGGTTTGAACACTAGCCGGGTAGCGGCATTTTTATTATTCATATAGGTTGACAATGATAATCGTTATCAATAATGTGAAAATAGGATGTACAACGATCCATCTCAGGATTACCGGCAAACTACTATTGAAATGAGGTATGCAATATGAAAATCGACGTTGATCAGTTAGCAGAGCATTTTGCACACATTCCTTTCCAAGTAGAAGGAATATATCGATATGCTAGAAATCCAGGTGTGCCTTACGCTGACTATACAGATTCCTTTCCTGGATTTGTGTTTCCACTTACAGGGAAGGTACAATTTCAATTTAATGGCACGCCTTATATCCTTTCGCCAGGAAAAGTTGTGCATGGCGGTGCAAAAATGAAACTAGCTCAAAAAATGTTTGGTAACACCAACTGGGAGTATATCCTTGTTTTATACCGGATATGTAATTCAGAACTAGAAGGGTCAAGCTTTTCTCATCAGCATTTTGAATTATCAACAGGACAATCCCCTCGTCTGATTGAATTAATCATGCGTCTTTGGCATGTGTATAATCAGCGTGGAGGCCTTTCGATGTTTCAGACCGAAATGCTGTTTCGCGATGTACTGAATGAAGCCTTATTATGTGTTGTTAATAGGCAAAATAGCTGTGAATCACATGCTTTATTCGAACGGGTATCTACTTATATTCATGAATACTATTATCAAAGCCTTACAATAGCATCGCTTGCAGAACAATATAACGTTAATCGAAATCGACTTTCTTACGTATTTAGAAGACATGCAGGGATGGGACCAGCAGAATATTTATTAAAATATCGTATAAAGATGGCGCAAAATATGCTATTTACAAGTGATGTGCCCGTACAGCAAATTGCGCAAACTGTTGGAATTGCTGACCCCTTTTATTTTAGTAGAGTGTTCAAGAAACAATATGGTATTTCTCCTACTGAATATCGAGAGAAGTTCATCAATAATCCATGCTAATTTCAACAGGCATCCATTTTAAACCAAAAGTGACTTAACTATACTGATGGTAAGCCAAAGAAAACATCATGTAGCGGAGGAATTGCGTATGCACAAGATGAAAGGCTTGCTAATCCCCATGCTATTATTAGCAGGCATGCTAGCAGGTTGTAATGAAACACCTGCTGAAAATAAAGGATCAACTACAGAAAGTACATCTACATCAGCAGTTAAGGCAGATGCACCTGATTGGCCAAGAACATTTAAGGATGCGTTAGGTAAAGAAATTGTTATCAAGCACAAACCAGAAAAATTGGCTGCATTATGGTATTTTTATCCTGAAATATTAGTTGCATTAGGTGAGCCTCCTGCTGCTTCTACTGATAAAGAGTATCTATCTTCGTTATCTTATTTAAGTGGAAAGCTGGATTCAGCTGAAGAATTAGGAGACAAATTGTCCCCTAGTATCGAGAAAATTTTATCTATTGAGCCTGATTATATTTTAGCAACAGAACAACATGAAAAAATGTATGATTCACTAGAAAAAGTTGCGCCAGTCATTACGTTAAAGTCCAAGGACATCTATGAAAATTGGCAATATGGGCTTCGTACAGTAGCCGAGATTATTGGGAAAGAAGACGAAGCGGAACAAGTCATTAATAAAATGATGAAAGAAATTACAACTGGGCGTGAAGCATTAAAGTCGATTCAAGGAGAGTCAGTAGCTCTTATTTTGTCTTGGGACGGAAAAACTTTTAATGTTCTAGGTGAAGGAAATCCTGTCTATACACTTGCGTTTGAGAAAGAAAAGGGACTGGGGCTTACACCAGATGATACATTTAAAGGTACGAATAATAAATTTACGACGTTTGAAGGGATTTCAACTGTTCAAGCAGACCACATTTTCCTTATAGGTGACATTACAAAAAAGGAAATATTAATGAATGACTTAAAGCAAAGTAAGGTATGGAATAATCTGAATGCCGTGAAGAAAGGCAATGTCTATTTAATGGATACTTCCGCTATTACTGGTGGCCCATTAGCTATCGAATACGCTTTGCAAAATATAACAAATGCCTTGCGTAAGCTCTAAATTATGCAGGTTAAAAAATAAGGAGGGATTAATATGCATTACCAAGCTATCAATCTGAATGAGGAGCTATCTACATTCACCGATCTTTGGTCTCCGAAAGTCATTGCTGAAATGAATGACTATCAATTTAAGCTCGTTAAGATTGCTGGGGATTTTATATGGCATGAGCATCAAGGTACGGATAAGGTATTTATGGTACTCGAAGGAGAGATGTTCATTGATTTTCGTGATGGTCGGGTGAAAATTTCCAAGGGTGAGATGTTTATTGTCCCGGGGGGAGCCGAGCAGAAGCCCTTCGCCGAAAAGGAATGCCATATCATGTTGGTGGAGCCTAGAAGCGTAGTAAACACTGGCGGTACTGAGTCTGAATAACAGCAGTCAATAATACTTGGATCGATCCAGTGTTTGTTACTAGTACGAACTCAATGTATGAGAAAATGGTTCACGTAAGAAAAATAAACAGAAGGTGACAAGTGGAGTTGAAGCAAATGGAACAAGAGCTCGTTGCCTTAACATGCGGGGTATGCAAAGGCGTATCAGAGCGCATAAGGATGGAAAGTGAGCTGTTTGATATTACTGGCTTCGAAAATGATATTATGGAATGGTCAGATTCTGAAAACGAAGTTCCTCCGTTGGATGAGCGACATTGGCTGCGTTCTGATCGCCCGCCTGAGCAAGGTCAGGTTAGAACGGTGAAGGTTTCCCATCCTTTCCATATGAGGATTGGAGAACCTTTTTGGATCATGTACACTCCGGTACTCTCCAGTTTTAATGGATGGGATTCGCATCCCGAAGAGATTGAACAATCTTCATTTGTTCGGTGTTCTATTGAGCGTGTTATTGAGCGGAATGAGTTTACAGCTTGGTTGTGCATAAAGATTTTAGATGTATGGATGATTAAGGATTACAACGAGAGATTTCCAGAAAGAGATGGGAGCACAGGTTATTTAGAAGGTTTTGAGATGTTCGGAGATCCTTACATATTCAACTACAGGAACTGGCTATTTATCAGTGCTGGTGCACAGGGAGATCTCGGCGAATGGGGACTCGTAAAACAATTAAATAGTCAGTACCATATGCTCGTATATGGAGATTGGGGCTTTCATAAGAATAATGCTTATGGAGGAAACATCCTGCTGCCTAAGGATCGGATCGATGGATGGATCAAGCAAGCGATGGAGAATAATCGTTATGAAACGATAGAGTAGTAAAATGAGAGCGTGAAAGAGGATTCATGGAAAGCATATGAATGTATCATTGCTTGGGGTAACGAAATAATGATTGAATAGTAAAGGAAGGAGCTGACCGCCACAGCCCCTTCCTTATTTTTTCATTTTCATTCACATATACTGGAATTCGGGAATTTTCCTTGCAGATAGGAATCCCACAGGCTATTGATAAATTCAATATTAATCTTGTTTTCAAACGCTTTGGAAATGAGACCAAAGTCGTCCGACGCATACCCTGCCAGCTCTGAATTCTGGGTTATCCGAAATGTTTGCTTGAACACAAATTCCCTAATTTCTTTGATCACGGTATTTTCAGAGGGGGCAATTTCATCAACTTTTTTGTAACTAGAACTCCATGCCGTATCAAATTCATCAGCATCCCTAGCGTCTAATTCAGCGTCCCAATCAACATCTTTATGGAAGACATTCTCTAAAAAACTGTCATTATTGATTAGCGAAAGTATCTCACTCGCTGTTTTCAACGGAACCAGCCCCCTTCCATAATATACTAATGGGAATCACTTAGTAGCACAATGGGATGTAGGCTTTGTGTCTATAAAATCAAAAAGGCTAACTTTCCGCAGTACCTTAGCACCGGAATCGTCAGCCTATCGTGCAGATTACCCTACACCATCATTTTCTAACAAGGAATAAAAATTATCTCGGTCTTCGTCATCAAATGAGCCAAGTGTCCGTATCCTAACAAATTCATGTCCGCCATACATGTCAATTTCCTCACCGTACCTATTGAAGAGCGCGATCATATTGCCATCCTGATTCAACTCCATATACCCGTAACATTCTGCTTCAGGCGCTTCACCGTAAAAGAGCGTATATTTGATCTTGATCACTTTGTGCATACAGATCCTCCTTTACTGTCTTTCGTATTAGCTTTGAATTTATACAGTATCCTCCATAAAATGTCAACTGATAAGTCTCCACGTGATAACGGCGGAGAAGTTACCTTATATGGGGGCCAGATCAATTCACAAATGGTTGTTGAAGCTCTGCCTTATCGAAGAGGCGGAGCTTTTTTTATGTGTCTTTTTTATAGAAACGACCAGTTGGAGAATAGCCTGTTGCCTCCATTCATGTAGTTTTTAACTTTAGCGGTATAATAGTAGAACGGAAACACAGAACACATGAAGAGAAACTCTGCGAAAGCTTTACATATGTGGAAAGTAAGGTAGGCTTGGCTCCGAGCCGTACCAAGAAATCAAAGGGGAAGATCCATCATGTTGAAAACAATCGTTGAGAAGCTGAACCTGCAAAAATATAAAAAAACGGCTGTCTTACACACACCGGATGGTGAGGAGAGCTTAGCCGTTCTTAAAGAAGCGGACCATGAGTTGAAAGACGTACAATATGAGATGATTTTTGCTTTCGTACTGGATATGAAGTCCTTGCAGGAGCTCATGAAGAAGGTAATCGACCACAGCCATTTATTGGAGGGAGGGCTTCTATACGTTGCTTATCCCAAGAAGGGGAATAAAGTCTATCCGACTTATATCCATCGGGATGAGTTATTCGATGGATTAGGAGCCGACGAAGATGGCTATATCGGGACAAGCACGATCAAATTTAATCGAATGGTCGGCATGAATGAAGTATTTACGGTTGTCGGGTTTAAAAATGAGAAAAAGAAGGCGGCAAAAGCTTCATCTAAGCCGAGTCAATGCGTCGATGATTATATTGACTTTGTGCCGAAAATAGAAGAGGATTTGCGCCATGCGCCAAAAGAGCTCGCTTTTTACCAATCTCTTACGCCCGGGTACCAAAAGGATTGGGCGCGGTATGTATATAGTGCCGTACAAGAGGGGACACGGGCAAAGCGCCGAGCTGAAATGATGGCGATCTTGGCTGCGGGCTTTAAAAGCATCGATCTCTATCGCCGGAGTAAATGAGGCGCTGTTTGAAGTTGTGAGGAGACCTCCATAGAATGAAATACAAGAAGAGCCCGCGTCGAGCGTGGGCTCTTTGTTGTTGGAATGAACCGAGGCGACCTTACCGGGGAAGCAGCCGCCACAGTTCTTACCTTCCCGAACCGCGGACAGGGCGAGGAAAATACGGTCTCCAGCATACAGGGTCTTCCAAGCGAATCTCGTGCCACTTAAGAGGAATTAGGAGTCAGCCTTTAAAATGGTTGATCGGAGAGCTCTTATATAAGAATACATCTTCAATATATATATTAGCCTAAGGGCAAAAACACTATTACAGCATATATTAATATAACGATGATTTTCTTTATTTGGGAGTGAAATATTGTGAAAACTCCATGGATAAATTATGCGAAGATGGGACAGATCAGTTTCAAACAAAAGAATAGTAAAAACACTAAGGTACTGCCAAAAAAAGAAATCCGTCTCAAAAAAAATAAAAAGAATGATGGCAAACAGCTAACGGATGTGAAAAATCGCAGAGCTGGAAACTATCATTATTGTCATATAGCTGAGAATTTTGATTGTAACCACAACTCTCAAGATGATGAGTTTTCTGTTTCTGATAATGTTATGGAAGTGAAGGATTCCAAAGATATTGAGCAAGTTTCTCAGAGTGAGCAAGTCGATGAACCGACTAATGATCCGCAAATCGAATCGCCTAAACGTGGAAGAATCTATTCGCTAACAAACAAAAGCCCATTCTCGACTATTGTAAAAATTAAAGATTTTCTTCATCCCCCCATTTTTGGCGGTATAGATCAAAATACAATTGAATTTATAGACCTAAATAATAAACAACAACCTCAATTAGATACAAAGCTAGTCAATAGTACAGCTCATTATCAGGAGGAGATTTTTGGTCGTTTAATTCATTCTAAAATTTCTGGAAGTATATTTTTAACTACTACTGTTCATGCGTGTAATATGAATAAACAAGATAATCTTTATCATACTTTTGCAGCTCCCATTCATGACTCGCCAGATACAATTTCAGCAGAAACAAATCATATATCCTGTCCTACTCATCATTTCATAAATATCAGGGTACCAGTTATAGTTGGAGAATATAAGGTTGAAATACCTCTAGATGAGGATATTATGTTTGAAGAAGAGATACTGGGTATTAAAGGAATCTCAAATGAGGTAATCCTTAAAGAGTGCAGATTGGTTCCTACTCAATTTCATCCATCATTAGGGGAAGGAACAAGGAAAGCCCGGGAAGGAGATTTATTCCTGGAGGGGTATATCCATCAAAATATCGAGTATTCTGTCGCGGACAAAACAAATGGTACTACAGTTCAAAAAGAGTCAGTATTGAATTTTTATCAATTACATCAAAAAATTGCAGTAGAATTAATTGTTCACATACTACAAATTCAACCGGTTCGAATCAGTTGTGATGGCACTAAAATGTAGGAAATAACGGAATCAAACACCGACTCAAGTAAAATGGGTATGTTGTCTAAGAGAATTGCCCTTACTTAAAAAGGAATGCGGAATATAGTGATATCGAGTTTAAAAAACTCAAATTGAAAATTGGAGTTGATTTCCAATTATGAGCAATGTCAATCCAAATCAAGTGACCCCCGCATGTCCAGTGTTTTCGACAGAACAAAATCCATTAACCGTCGAACCAACCACGATCATTTCTCAAGCAGCTTTACCAACCATTAAAGTTCCAGTTGTACTTGTAGAGCCAACACTTCAAATCGTTGTAGAAGCAAATATTCCACTTAACCCACCAGCAACCGAGATTAAGAGAGTGGTTAAACATGTATTTCTCAATCAGGTTAAACTTGTTCCTGTCGCATTTCAGCGTATTGGTACTACTGACTTTTTCAATGTTACAAGAGCCAAGTTATTTGTAGCAGGATTCATTCGTAAAAATATTGAATATGCTACTGCTGCATGTACTGGAGCACTTCAAGATACAATTGCGGATGTTTCTTTCACAGGTTTTGCTGACATCAGAACATTTTTAACAAGGCCCATTATTGGTGTCTCTGAGGCGAGTAAAGCATTTTTCCTCAATGAGAATGATGGCCAGATTCCACGTTTGGATAAAAATTTCTTCCAAAATCTCGTTAAATACAACGAACAACCATTTGGTGAGTTGGTAGCTGCCAACTTCTATGAACTTGATTTTTCACCGGTTACAGCAACACCTGAAGGAACGTTTACTAGCCTGACTGAAAAAATTGTCTTAGATCTAACTGTAAAAGTGTTACAAACACAACAGTTATTAATTACAGCTACACAACAAATTACAGTTCCTCCTGCAGGTACAGTTGGTTGTGACGAATAGGTTTTTATCTAAGAAGGTTATTCCCCATCGGCCAAACGGTCGGGGGGAATGACCTTTTTTTATTTTCGTAAATTAAGAGAATCTATCATGTACATCCATCCAATCAGGCCACATAAAACAAACCCAAACGCATGCAGCGATCCGTAAATCGGAATGAAATCGTGTATGGTTAAAGAAAACATGTTCTTCAATAACGGATAGCAAATGGAAACTACAACAATCGTGTAAAAGGAAATGCAAGAAAGGACTAAAAAGAAGTTGGACTTATTGAGCAAAGAACCTCTTTTCAAGTAACCAAGCAGATAAGTCGTGTAAATCGCAATATTACAGGCGAACAAGGTGACGCCAATATACTCAATCGGCTTCGAGAAAATAATACCGATAGCGATCAGAATAGGTCCAATGATATCGACAGCAACGACCCAAGGATACCAGCTTTTCTTCGTCATAACCCGTCCCAGTAGACCGATAAAAATCGGTACAATGGCAGATGAGAAATGAAAGTGGAGTGAACTCAGGGCGTGCGTTGCGGGCTTAGCCTGGAAGAGGTCAAACTGATACTGATAGAGGGTGAACCAAATGCCCCCGATAAAAAAGTAAACGAGCCCCGCGCCAATCGCGATTTCCTCTGTTCTTCCCTTGCGATTCATAATAATGGTCAGGCCATAGATGCCGAGCAGGAATGTGAACAGTAGCCACCCGAGCGAGAGGGTCCCCGGTATTGCTGTGCTTCCCAGCCCCCACGTCTTGCTGCCCATTACAGAGGCTAAGGCGAGAAGCGCTGCGGGAAATTGAAGTAGCTTGATAGCAGCAAAAATACCCCGTTGATGTTTATTCTTTTCGTCATAGCGCAAAACTACAATCACAAGAGGAACAATGACGAAAGCCGCAAACATGAGAAATTTTTCAACAAGGTTAAATTGGAAGTAATCCAGATAAAAGATCAGGATGGTTATGATTCCACCGGGAATCGTCCGTACTATCAATGGTTTCATCGCTTGCCCCCAAGAAGCCATTCATGGATATTCATATAATTGGTTGCTTATAGTAGTGTAACACATTTTGTGAGGGCTATTCTGTTCACGAATCGCATACTAGATTTGCTCCCAATTTATTGGAGGAATGCGAGAAAGGTGCTGCGGCGCCTTCTTTTCTTTCAGAATAACTTGGGTGTAAGGCATGTGCCGTTACCAGGTCTAGTGTCCCCACATAGGAATAAGCAGATGAGAAAAGCTTACTCCATGAACGAGGTGGGTGACATTCGATGGCACAAAAACGGAAAAAAGCAGGTACACGTTTGACCGGTAGAATTGTGTTGCCGGGCAACCCGTCTTACAATGCGGCCAGAATGGAGTTCAACAGGCGCTTTTCCAAGTTTCCAAGGGTCATCGTTTTTTGCAGACGAACGCAGGATGTGATCAACGCAGTCAAATGGGCTCGTGAGCGGGGTGTACGGCTGCGAGCGCGTAGCGGGCGGCACAGCTATGAAGGCTTTTCTGCTGTAAATGGCGGGATTATCATCGATGTGAGCGAGATGGATAAAGTGAAGGTGGATCGCAAGAATATGGTGGCTCATGTACAGACAGGCAATCCGCTTACCCGCGTGTACAGGAAGCTGTGGAATGAGCGTGTGGCACTCCCGGCTGGGACTGCACCCGACGTGGGAGCTGGGGGGCTTACCCTTGGCGGAGGGATTGGACTCTTGTCCCGCAAGTATGGCCTTACCTGCGATAACCTGAAACAGGTGAAGATGGTTGTAGCATCGGGACGGCTTGGGGCGAAGACGATCATGGCAAATAAGAAGAAGCATTCCGATCTGCTCTGGGCATCACGAGGTGGTGGGGGAGGGAACTTTGGCATTGCTACTGACTTTACGTTTCGGGTACGGCCTATCCAGGATGTCTCCATCTACAGCATTACCTGGAAATGGCGCGATCTGAAGAAGGTATTCCCGACTTGGCAGCGCTGGGCACCGTCTGTCACGAACCGCTTAACGTCAACCATCGAGGTGGCTTCCAAGCAAGTAGGTACCATCGTGTCTACCGGGCAATTGCTAGGCGGTGCAAAGGAGCTGCGGCGATTGATCAGACCTTTGCTGCAAGCAGGAACTCCGGTGAAGGTGATGGTGCGGACAGTGCCTTTTATCGAAGCAACCAGATTTTTTGCCGAAGCGGACCTAAATCTGGAGCCGAAGTTTAAAATAACCGGGGCTTTCGGATTTCAGCCTTTGCCTCGTGAAGGAGTACGGATCATCCGCAATTTCCTGTCCAAAGCCCCCAACAGGCATTCTACCGTATGGTGTCAAAGTTTGGGTGGTGCAGGAAGCGCGGTGAGCCGAGTCTCCCCAACCGCAACGGCCTATCCTCATCGGAAGGCAGAGACGATCTATGAGCTGTCCGCGCGATGGAGGAACGACAGCGAGCAGCAACGGAATATCCAGTGGGTGAAAAGGTTCCGCAGAGCGCTACGTCCCTTCGTTGTTGGGGATTATGTGAACTTTCCTGATTTACAGATCAAGAACTGGCCTGAGGCGTATTATGGTGTGAACTTTGCCAGATTAAAGAGAGTGAAACGAAAGTACGATCCGCATAATGTGTTTCGTTTTGCCCAGAGTATTCCAGTGGGTAGCAGGTAAGCAAATCAACTTGGGAGCATGCCGCGGCGTACTCCTTTTTCAATTTTTTCGCCGATAGGCGGCAAGTTTTTGGAGGAGGGTGGTCTAGAGGTATTGAATTGCTATTTGGCAGGATTGTTCTATTAAATTGGAGCATATTAAAATCGGACATTTTGTATTTAATAGGAGAGACAGCAGCCATGCATGATAAGGAAAATACGGTGCCAGACCACACGGCGGTGCGGGTTGCGTTGTGGCGGGCGTTGCACGTACAGATCGATTCACCACCGCATGTGCTAGAAGACGAGATCGGTCTGCGACTGGCGGTCCCGGAAGACGAATGGCGCCAACGCCCTGACATGGACCCAGAGAGCACGAGCGGATTCCGAGCATCTATCGTGGCCCGTGCTCGTTTTATAGAAGATTTGGTCACCGAACAGCTCGATCACGGCGTCACGCAGTACGTCATCCTCGGAGCTGGCCTCGACACTTTTGCTCAGCGCCGACCGGAGATCGCCTCCCAGATGCGAATTTTCGAGGTTGACCAGCCAGACACGCAGAGCTGGAAGAGGCAACGTCTGCTCGAGCTTGGCTTTGGCATCCCCGAGTGGCATCGACTTGTGCCTGTTGACTTCGAAGTAGGCGGGTCTTGGTGGGAGCAGCTGAAGGTCGCTGGCTTTGACGCTAGCCAACCAGCTGTAGTGGCATCCACCGGCGTCACTCAGTACCTCACCACGGATGCGATTGTGGCAACGTTGCGTCAAGTAGCGACGCTTGCTCCAGGCTCCACGCTGGCCATGACGTTCTTGCTCCCCTTTAACGTCACAAAAACCGAGAAGCGACCTGAGGTTGAAGAGGCGGAGAAGGGAGCGCGAGCAAGCGGCACGCCTTTTATCAGCTTCTTCACACCGCCGGAGATGTTGGCACTGGCCCGCGAGGCTGGTTTCCGAGAAGTCCAGCATGTATCCTCGGCAGAACTTAACCAGCGCTACTTCGGCGGCCGCACCGATGGTCTTTCGCTGCCAAGCGGCGAGGAATTCCTGGTAGCCACTACATAGAGTTGAGACTCATAAGAATTTGAGTGAAGAAAACCCCGGTTCTTTATCTTAGGATCGGGGTTCTTTATGCAGTTTTCCAATGATTAGTAAAGCTTATGATCATAATAATGAATTCCAATTGCTCGGGTTCTACTTACTGTGGTAGCTTAAAGTAAATAATCATATAAGAATACTCGGAATTAATTTTTTCTCTTGTGAGGTGCATATCGTTGGTACTTAAGGTGACAGACAGTCCTTTCAGTCAGGAACAAGTAGAGCTCCTAAATCGGTTGCTGCCCACGCTTTCGGAGGTGCAAAAGGTTTGGCTGAGCGGGTATCTTGCAGCTCTTCACAAAGTGGAGGCACCGATGGCCGCTGGGTTTCAAGCCGCTTCAGCTGCGAATGGGGCAGTCATTTCCAAAGAGGTGACAGTGCTTTTCGGATCTCAGTCCGGAAACAGCCAAAAGTTGGCCAAGGTGCTGACCGGAAAGCTTCAGGAGCACGGCTTCCACGTAACTCTTTCCTCCATGAGCGACTTCAAGACGAATGCGTTGAAAAAGGTTGAAAACCTGCTTGTTGTGGTAAGCACACACGGGGATGGTGAACCACCGGACAATGCTATCTCCTTCCATGAATTCCTGCACAGCAAAAGAGCGCCGCAATTGGTGGGCCTGCGGTTTTCCGTGCTGGCATTAGGCGACACCTCTTATGAATTATTCTGCCAAACTGGCAAAGAGTTCGATAAGCGGTTAGAAGAGCTAGGCGGCAAGCGTCTTACTCCCCGGGTCGATTGCGATGTGGATTACGACGAGCAAGCCTCTGAATGGATGAATCAGGTCCTGGCTTCTCTCAGTGAAACTTCGGCAACCCAGGTTGCTGCTGCAAGCGCGATCGTCGGCGGTGCAGTGATCGGGACAGGGTCACAAACCGAATATTCTCGGTCGAATCCGTTTCAGGCTGTGGTCTTGGAGAGCTTGAATCTGAACGGACGCGGATCAGATAAGGAAACCCGCCACTTGGAAATCTCCCTTGAGGGTTCCAATCTCGAGTATGAACCGGGTGACTGTTTGGGGATCTATCCCAAAAATCATCCTGACCTTGTCCGTGAGCTGATTGACACGATGGGTTGGAAGGCGGAAGAGCTCGTTCCCATTCATAAAAACGGGGAAGAGCGCACGCTGGAAGAGGCCTTGTCCAGCCATTTTGAAATTACGGTTCTCACCAAGCCTCTCTTGGAACAAGCAGTAAAGCTATCATCAGGAAACGGGTTGCAGGAACTGCTTGCGGAAGGGCGAGAGCAAGAGCTTCGCGATTATGTTCGAAATCGGGATTTGCTGGACCTGGTGGAGGATTACGATTTTAAAGGCGTGCCTTCCAAAGAATTTGTCTCCATACTTAGAAAGCTGCCGCCGCGACTCTATTCGATCTCAAGCAGCTTAATGTCCTACCCAGACGAAGTTCATCTGACAATTCGCAATGTTCACTATCAGGCTTATGGCCGAGATCGTTACGGCGTTTGTTCGAGCTATATCGCGGATCGTTTGGAGACGGGTGATACGCTGCCAGTATTTGTACAGCATAACCCCAACTTTAAGCTTCCGGTTAACCCGGACGCCCCGCTGATCATGATTGGTCCCGGCACGGGTGTCGCTCCGTTCCGTGCCTTCCTGGGAGAACGGGAGGAGCTTGGGGCGACGGGCAAGACATGGCTTTTCTTTGGTGACCAGCATTTCTCCACAGATTTTCTCTATCAGCTCGAATGGCAGCGTTGGCTCAAAAAAGGCGTACTAACGCACTTGGATGTCGCGTTCTCTCGAGATACAAGCGAAAAAGTGTATGTTCAGCACCGGATGCTTGAGAAGAGCAAGGAGCTCTATCAATGGCTACAAGATGGGGCGCATGTATACGTATGCGGAGACGAGAAAAAGATGGCGCACGATGTTCACGCAGCGATGGTCACCATTCTCCAACAAGAGGGCGGACTCGATTCAGAGGAAGCTGTTGCGTATTTGAAGCGGATGCAGCAGGAAAAACGCTATCAGCGAGATGTCTACTGATTTTTGAGAAAGAATGAGAGGGGAGATGAAACCATGTCAGAAAATCATTTGCTTTCGCCAAACAGTGCTCCTCACAGCGATGTAGAAGACATTAAACGCAAAAGCGATTACTTGCGGGGGAGCCTGGTGGAAACACTGGAAGACAAAATTACAGGGTCCATCCCTGAGGATGATAACCGCCTGATGAAATTTCATGGCAGCTACATGCAGGATGACAGGGATCTTCGTAACGAACGGAGCAAACAGAAGCTGGAGCCGGCCTATCAATTCATGGTGCGCGTGCGTGCCGCTGGTGGCGTTGTCACACCAGAGCAATGGCTCATGATGGACGATATCGCCCAGCAGTTTGCCAATGGAACGATTCGCCTGACGACTCGTCAGTCTTTCCAACTGCATGGCGTGATCAAGTGGAATATGAAGCAGGTGATTCAAGAAGTAAACGAAGCCTTGCTTAGTACACTGGCTGCTTGTGGGGACGTCAACCGCAACGTCATGTGCAATCCGAATCCGTACCAGTCGGAAGTTCATCAAGAGGTTTACGAATGGGCAAAAAAAATAAGCAATCATCTCGATCCCCGTACCCGCGCCTATCATGAAATCTGGCTGGATGAAGAAAAGGTTGTCGACAGTCGGGATGGGGAAGAGCAAGAACCGATCTATGGGCCTGTTTATTTACCACGCAAGTTTAAGATCGGCATCGCCGTACCGCCTGCCAACGATGTGGACGTTTTTTCTCAGGACTTGGGCTTTATCGCCATTCATGAGGACGGTCGTCTGCTGGGCTTCAACGTTGCGGTCGGAGGCGGAATGGGAATGACCCACGGCGATCCAAAAACGTATCCGCAGGTGGCGCGGGTGATCGGCTTCGTCACACCGGAACAAGTCTTGGATGTCGCCGAGAAAACGGTCATGATCCAGAGAGACTACGGAGATCGCGCGGTGCGGAAGCACGCTCGATTCAAATATACAATCGACGACCGCGGCATCGAATGGTTTATCCATGAACTGGAGCAACGACTGGGCTGGGAGCTGGAGAAGGCACGCTCCTATCACTTCGAGCATAATGGCGATCGCTATGGCTGGGTGAAAGGGAGTGACGATAACTGGCATTTTACCCTTTTCATTCAGAATGGCCGTGTAAAAGACGAGGACAACTATCTCCTGAAGTCCGGCTTGCGGGAGATTTCCAAGGTGCATACAGGGGATTTCCGCCTGACGCCGAATCAAAATCTCCTCATTGGAAATGTCACCAGTGAAAAGAAGCCGGAAATCGAACAGATCATTCAAGCATACGGGCTCACCGATGGAACTTCCTATTCTGCACTGCGGAGAAACTCCATGGCTTGTGTTTCGTTGCCGACTTGCGGACTCGCGATGGCTGAAGCGGAGCGTTATTTGCCTACACTGCTGGATGAGGTCGAGCTGATCCTGGATGAGGTGGGTTTGCGCGATGAGGAGATCGTCATTCGCATGACAGGATGCCCAAATGGATGCGCAAGACCTGCACTCGCAGAAATTTCTTTTATTGGGAAGGCTGTCGGTAAATACAACATGTATTTGGGCGGTGGTTTCTCCGGCAATCGATTGAACAAGCTGTATCGTGAAAACATCGGAGAAGCAGAAATATTGAATGAACTACGGCCAATTTTAAATCGGTATGCGAAGGAACGTGAGGATGGCGAGCACTTCGGAGATTTCGTTATTCGGGCAGGGTATGTGAAAGAAGTAAGATCGGGACTCGATTTTCATGAGTAGTGTGGCTGCGAAGAGAAGACCATCCCGTTAAGGATGGTCTTTACCTTTGTCTTTTAGGCATCTCGTAGCTGCTGAATTACTTCCGCTGCGAACTGATCTGTAAACCGGATATGCCCATTTTCCTGTACAATCTGCCCTTCCTTCTTGCGACGGTCCAGCCATTCGCTAATCCATCCCGGGGCATAGCCGCCTTGACCGAATTCTCCACCAAAGGCGATCATTTTCTCATAGACAGCCAGGTACTGTTCGCGAGTGGTATCGGGATATGACTTTATGTATAGCCAAAATTGCACATCGTACATCAGATACGAGAGTTCATCCGCATGAAAAGAAAAATAGCCTTTTTCCTCTACAATCCGTGTACAAATGCTGCGTATTTTTTGATCGATTTGTTCCACTTCCGATACTGGCGTGCACAGCTCCTCTAGCAAGGAAGAAAACTTCCCGTGGGCCACTTTATAGAGAGCCGCTTCCTTATCCTCCTCGGAGGTATCGTATTCTTCTTCGCTCACCAAGCCCTTGATAAACGCCTCGAAATTTTCAGCCAGGAACGTAATCTCATAATCGCTTTCCTGATCGACGTGAATGACTTCGGGTTCACCATCTCTCCCGCATGCCCGGTAATCCAGCATGACTACGTCGTGACCTGCTGAAGGACAATCGCAGATGACGACTCCAATGTCGGGATATCCCCAATCCTCAATCATAAATGGACTGCCAAGATCCCCGCAAAGCGAATAACTTTTCTCACGGCCAATGCCGAGAATACCACTAATGGCAATGTGATCCTCAGCCCAGGAGGTAGGGTCCTCTGTTGGAAAGCAGGTGTTCTTTGGAATTCCGCCATTCTGCTGCTTCATTAGTGCAAGATAGGAGGCAGGGAGCTTGTATCCCAGCTCTTCCTCGATCGATGCGATCAGTTCATCCGTGGGTGGCTCGGATAGATAGGACTTTTTCGCGTACTCGCTGTCGTCCCAAAAGTCTTCAAGCGACATGTTCGAAAAAGGAACTTCCTCCGATCCAGAACCCTCAACAGCAGCAGCTCTTTTGGCAGCCATCCGAAGCTCTTGTCTTTGCTGCTTTTCCGCTTTTTGCAGGCTCCACCTTAACCATGATTCGGTATTCTGATTGCCCGGTTCTAACTTGTCTGAGGTACGGAATGATTGTGCGGCCTCTTCATATCGTTTCAAATGATAGAGGGCAAAACCTACCCGAAAGTGCCAGACTGGGTCTTGCTGACCTGCTTCAGCAATATTCTCCAATTGGTTGAGTGCTTCTTCATAATGCCCCAAGTTGTTATAAGCTCTGCCCAGTCGGCTGATTGCCTCATAGTCTCGTTCCTCCTCGGGGAGGCTTAACAGCGAGTCCACAATTTGCTGGTGTTCGTCTTCTTCATGCCAGCGATCCAACTGTTCGATAAGTGCCTGATCCATGGTAGCCTCCTAAACGATTCTTTTTCTTAGAAAATTTTCGGTGTTTAAGGGTTATTTCGACGCCAGCCACGCGAAGCTACTCCCATCTACCAAACAATTATGTATTCATATAAGATTAATTTATTTCGTGTCGTTTGTGCACTGCTAATCTAGAAGGGGTTAAACATTAAGGGGGCGTACAAGTTGAGTAAGATGGATATCCATGACGTATGGTTCGATTATGCCGCAGCCTTTGTGCAGAAAAAGAATGCTTCGGGCTGGAACACACTGACCTCACAGGAACAAGAGATTGCCGCCTTATGGTTGTTGGAAGCTGATGTATATAACGGCGGGTTTTTGCAGTTTTTTTGCAACTGGGGAGAAGAGGCATATATCTACGCGGTACGGGCCTTACAAGCCATCGGGGCAGTCCATGCACTCGAAATCGTCCAGTCGGGATATGCCTGCATCGAGCATTTATCGGAAGACAACCGCCTCACCCAACTCTGGGATATTCCACAGTTCCTTACTGAGGAAGAGGCAGAGCGGCTGGATAAGCTTGATCAGAGCTTCTGGGAAGACCAAGATCGCATTGCAGAAGTTGCACATCACTATTACGTACAGCAGTTGGGAATACCCACCCCATCATAAGGAGACGGGGGTGGGGACTATCAAGGAGACTCCGACACCTATTCGTCAGCACTGGCCTCTTCTGACTGAAGCATAAGCAGCAGCTCTTGAATATCGGGAGCGAGCTTATCATTCCCTTCCATAATTGCGGTGAAAACGGGAATGGCATCCTTTAGCAGCGAATAACTGAAAGAAAAATAGCTGAAAAATGCTTCCTGCTCATAACCCCGTGGCTCCTCTTCTTCCCACCATAATTCATCGTCTTCCTCGTCCTCTGGCCATAAGTACTTTTCGTCCAAGAGCTCGTTCATGGACTCAATCGCATTTTGTGAATCCATTTCGTCCACGTTTATAGCCGAAGCTACAGCCAAGTATAACTGAATTTCCTGCGAAGAGACCTGCTCTGGTTTTTGTTTGGCAAGCTCCTGCAGGAGAATCAGCAACACCCACGGCGTCGTCTGCCACAAGGTGCTTTGGTGCTCGATTAGACTGGCCAATTCCTCATATTGCCGGGTCTCAATAAGGCGAGGAATGTCCGTTCCTCTTCCATAGGCTGTCGTCAAACGCTGCCACGGAATGTTGTTTGTCAGGTGGGTCAAAGAGTTCATCTCCATCTCTCCTTAGACGTATCTCCATAATCTTTTTATTCTGGCTACTTATAAGGTCCTCATGCTCCGGGAAAAACTCGTATCACGGGATGCCTATATGAATAATAGTTTGATTTTGATAGAAGGTGAAGGTCTCACTCAACAAGTTCGTAGACTAGGCACCTATATTCTGTCCCATGGGATTTCCCACTTATTAATTCTGATAGTTACTGGTCATTCTTACTTCTTAAGCGAAGAGAAATTTGCTTGGACGTTCTACAAATAGATTTTTGTTGGTACTTAGTACACCGGGGGTAATTGTAATGTAAGCTGTAAATCTAAGCTAATAATGTATAATAAAGGCAGGATAATGAGTTGAAAAGTGTTAATCATCAAGTTCGCACTAAAAACGAATTTTGTTCCTGAATTGGTTTAATAGACTTTTGTAATATTACTTCTAAGCAATGGATTATCTTATAAATGAATCAATATTTTATAATTTGGGGTGCAAATACGTGAAGATAATAGATAAATCTGAAACTCGAAAGTTAGAACAGAAGCTAAAAAGATTAGCTAAAAATAATGAGGAACTAATTAATTACATTGCAGAAATGTATCGATCTGATGGTATCGTTTTTCACAGGTTATTGCTGCACTCAGGATACTTAATTGTAATGAAGCCAGATTGTATTGAGGTACTTTTGGAAAGATTAAGTAGCGATGAAGTAAACTATCAATATTATAGTGAAACACTAGAGTTTATCAGTTACTTATTGAGAAGAAAACAATATTATGATGATAAATTACAAGAGCTATTTGTAAGTAATAGTAAATATATTAATGTCGAATCAATCTTTACATATATTGAAAAAATACAAGAGAAGATGAAGCAGGGATTATCAATGAATGATGAAATACTTCCTGAGTTTGTCATTGAATCGCAATTTGAGCATATCCTAGAATCGTTTCCTGAAATTATAGAATTCATAAGAAAATATAAAGTTAATATTGACGGTACGAAAATAACGGCAAAACAGCTAGAGGTAAGCCATGAGATTATAAAACTTGTAGGTCATAAATCTAGTATTCGAACGAGTTTACTTTCTACTATGATGGAATTAACAAGTGTAAAGAAATGCAAAAACTTTAAGTATCAGGATAAAAATTTCGACTTCATTTATTTTAAATCCCATAATTTATCGTATTGGAAACAATTTGAAGTGTATCGGGATCTGAATTTTATGTTATATAAGAATTTTATAGAAAATGCCGACGAATTAGAGTTAATGAAAAGTAGTGGTCTTATCAAGGCCTTTTCAACTGAACTTCTTCATATAGATTGGGCTAAAAATACAGAATATTATTCAAGTCGAGTAATACATAATGCTGTGAAGTTATTGCAGCCAATGTATGGAGATATGGAACAAAATTTTACATTTGGGGATGAAGTTTTCAGTATTAATTCATTGATATTAGTGTTAAAAAAATTATATGAATTGCAGTTTAAAAAGGATGATTGTCTTGGTGAAAAATTAGAAATTAGCCAAATAACTAGATATGGAGAAAAAGCTTTAATGAGAGCGCTAGGCATTTCAAGCAAAAATGTTAGCCTCTTAAGGTTGCTTGCATTTGATATTAGCAACCTTGAACAAAAAGAACATCTTATAAGCTTTAAGCCGCTTATTCGTTTTGGAAAACTTTACTATTTAGTTCCCTCTCACTTTGATCAAGTTTCTATTGAGAAGTGTATTGATAAAATTATATCTACTGAAGTAAAAATATTAAATAGTAGTGATGGTCAAAAGGGATATGTATTTGAGGAGAATATCGAGGCTTTTTTTAAAGAATTAAATATTGAATTTGCAAGAGTTGCTCCTGATGAACATAAAGGTATACCAGAATTTGATGGGATTTTTTTACTAGATGACTATATCTTTTTTTATGATGCGAAGGCGTCGATTAAACCGGAAAATTTACAGGAGGCTTACAATAATCTCCAATCAGTTTTTTATAAAGGATATTATCAACTGATCAAGCGTACTAATGTTCTTCTAGACGAGAAAAAAAGAGGACTTATTAAAGCAAAAACAAAACTTGATATAGAAAACAAAAAATTAGCTCCGTTTTTATTGAGCAATCATTTTTATTTTAATGGTTATCGAGACTTAAAATTCACATATGGGGATAAAGAGAAACATATTCCAATAATTGATTTTAGTACTTTTAAAAAGATAATGTTAACAAAAAAAGTACCAATATGGATATATGATGAAAAAATTAATAAATACCGGAATGTAGAGCAAAGTTATAATTCTGCTGAAGAGTTGTATAATTATTTGTGTAATCAAATAGATGGATTAATGGTTACAGATGCTCCCTTCTATCAACTGACAGATGATTTGATAGCTTTCCAAATAGTAAAACCAATTGAGATATCAGGAGTTTTATCGTAATAAAAATCAAGTTTTGCACTATTTATCATACGGGAAAATGAAACATAAATGAGACTAAATGTAGAAAAGACGCAAGTCTTGTCTACATTTAGTTATATGAATAAGGTTTTAAGCTTCAAAAGCAATGGGTCAAAGCTTTGGCTTTTTGTTGCTTATAGTATGGTTACTTCCTCGATATTTACTAGTAATATATAATATAAATTCTTCATCGATTCAAAGTAATACTTGTTCGATTCTTTCTGTATTTAGACACTATATCTCTTTAACATCACTGCCTGAATCAATATCGTTTTCTATTTGCTTAAGGCCATGGTTTTTACGTGTTCTTCAGGCACTGTTTACGGAATCCTCCCTGTTTTACCAACATTAAATAGTTATTAATCCTCTAATTATAATAGATAATTGAATCAATAAATAATTTCTATGATATAGTTATAGTTGTGAAAGGTAAGATGTTTTCGTAGCGTCTTGCAACGGGGCAAGGAGCTACTACTTCTTTTTTACAAAAACAGTAGATAAGGAAGGGTAATATGAGCTCCATACAGCAAAAAACAGACGTTATTTTGATTGGTGCAGGGGTCATGAGCGCAACTCTAGGAGCATTACTGAAAGAATTGGCACCGGAGTTGGAAATCAAAGTTTTTGAGAAACTCGCAAAAGCAGGCGAAGAAAGCTCTAACGAATGGAATAATGCGGGTACTGGCCACGCGGCACTCTGTGAGCTGAACTATACATCCGAGAAAGCTGACGGGTCTATAGATATTGGCAAAGCAATTAAAATCAATGAACATTTTCAGCTGTCCAGACAATTCTGGGCTTACCTTGTAAAAAACAATCTCATCCAAAATCCGCAAGACTTTATCATGCCAATACCTCATATGAGTATGGTACAAGGCGAAAAGAATGTAAGCTTTTTGAAAAAACGTTTTGAAGCGCTGGCAAACAATCCTCTATTTCAAGGGATGGAATACTCCGATGACCCTGAAAAACTGAAGGAATGGATTCCACTCATCATGGAAGGCCGCGCATCGAATGAACCAATAGCTGCAACCAAAATCGACTCTGGTACCGATGTCAATTTTGGTGCTTTGACACGTATGTTGTTCGATTACCTGAAGACGAAAGACGTCGCGATTAACTACAACCATGCTGTTGAGGATATCAAACGTACGAGCGACGGCATGTGGAAATTGAAAGTGTACAATATGGCTACCGGTAACATCGAAGACCATATTGCCAAATTCGTCTTTATCGGCGGTGGCGGCGGAAGCTTGCATCTGCTCCAAAAAACCGGTATTCCAGAGTCCAAGCATATCGGTGGTTTCCCGGTAAGCGGATTGTTCATGGTTTGTAAAAATCAAGAAGTGGTAGAGCAGCACCATGCAAAAGTGTACGGTAAAGCAAAGGTCGGAGCTCCTCCAATGTCGGTACCGCATCTGGATACCAGATACATCGACAACAAAAAATCCTTGCTGTTTGGACCTTTTGCGGGATTCTCGCCAAAGTTCTTAAAAACAGGTTCCAATATGGATTTGATCACTTCTGTAAAACCGAACAACGTCATCACGATGTTGGCGGCAGGCGTAAAAGAAATGGCATTGACCAAATACCTGATCGAGCAAGTTATGTTATCGCATGAAAAGCGGATGGAAGAACTACGGGAGTTCATTCCGAACGCGAAAAGCGAGGATTGGGGTATCGTGGTAGCGGGCCAACGCGTGCAAGTTATCAAGGATACACCAGCTGGAAAAGGTACCCTTCAATTTGGTACAGAAGTGGTTAGTGCCGCTGATGGCTCCGTAGCTGCATTGCTCGGCGCATCTCCGGGTGCTTCTACAGCTGTTCAGGTTATGCTAGAGGTATTAGAAAAATGCTTCCCACAACGTATGGCTGAGTGGGAACCGAAAATCAAAGAAATGATTCCTTCTTATGGCGTGTCACTCTTGCAAAACGAAGAGCTTCTCCAAGAGATTCAACGTTCGACAGACGAGGCGCTTGGTCTTGTCCAAAAGGAACTGGCTTATAGTTAATTAGTTAATGGCAATCTTACAGTGAACCTTCGATCCGTTTTTGGATCGGAGGTTCTTTTTTTGATTTCGCAGAGTAGGAGTGGGGGAGATGAAGGAAGAAGGCCCCGCCATACACCATGGCGGAGCCTTCCTTTCTATGAAGCGTCATAGCAGACTACTCTACTACCGCTTCCAACGTCACTTTCACCTTCACAGTCTGCGTAACAGACTCATCTTCCTTAGAAGTAATCGTCACGTACAGCGTAACGGTCTCTTCCCCTTCGGCAGGAAGCTCCTTCAAAATCCCCTCGCCATCGATAAACGCCTCATCAGAGCTCTTTGTCACCTGATAAGTTACATCATCGCTTTCTTCCGGCAGGGCAAGCACTGGCTGATCCAGCTCTGTGGTGTTCGCAATCTCAATCTCGAATTGATCTACGGCTTCTTCAACCACCTTAGACAAGACCGCGTTTTTATTCGATGCCTTAATCATGAAGGATTTCCAAGCCTCGTATTCTTTTACAATCTGCTCACCCTTCGGCTTGTTTTGGTCAACGCTTCGACCGACGAGCTTCAGCTTGTATTTTCCTGGATCGAGCTTCTTCGCTACTTGGCCACCATCGTAGTAGGTACCATCGAGATTAGAGAAGGTGATAGGGCCTGGTGCAATCAGTGCGTAATTGTTGAACACGGATGCGAGGGTACCGATGTATTTATCGTCCATGTTCCATGCTTCAACAGAGATCTGGTTCACGTCTTTTGCTTGCAGCTCAGCTTCGAGTGTGAACGAATCCTCATTGCCATCGCCATCAGGTGTGATCGTCGTATCGGACAGCTTCAGGTTGTCGAAACCGAAGTTGGTATCCTCACGCTTGTCTCCCACGTGTACAGCAAACGGCAGGCGCAGGTCAGGGTTGCCTTTCGCTTTCAGCAGGACTTCCCCTTCATACACGCCGTCTTTTGCATCGGAGTCAACGGACAGGTTGAGCTCAAATGTGGTCGCATCGCCTTTTTTAGCGGAGATGGAATCATCGGAGATTTCCACATCGATGTCATCGACATCTGGCGATTTGGAGCCAGGCTTGTACGGATCTGTCGTGACGGATGGATGCATGATTACTTCTGCTTCGTAAGAAACTTCTTTCTTGGACAGGTTTTTCAGCTGGAGCGTTTTCGTGACGGTATTGCTGCCAGCCTTCAGCAAGCCAAAGGAAACGTTATCCGCATAGTACGGAATGGTCTTCGGCTCAAAATCTTCGCCCAAAATGGTGAGCTGCTCGACCGTTGTCAGAACAGCAGGTGTTTTCGCTGCGGCGTAGCCGTTCACACGGCCAGCACCTTGGGAGTACACATCGTACAGTAAGCCGTCTGGGCTATACAGCGGTTTTGAAGTGTTCGCGAGTGCTGCCTTGATATCGGCAGGTGTCCAGTCCGGATGTGCCTGTTTCAACAGCAGGGCAAGACCGGAAACGTGCGGAGCTGCCATGCTTGTACCGTTTAGACGGGCGTATGCCTTGTCGTACTTGGCGTCAGGGATAAGCTTGCTCCAAGATGGATAGCTGGACAGAACGGCTACACCTGGCGCAGCTAGATTCGGCTTGATGCTGTAATCGTCGCCCATGATTGGACCACGAGAGCTAAATCCAGCGATGCGGTCGCCCGGATCATTTGTGCTAGGGTAGTTTCCTGAGAACGTAAACGTCAGTGTTTTTGCTTTTTCAGGATCAGCCAGCAGCTCTTTTGCCAGTGTTCGGCCTTCCAGACCCTTCATGTCAAAGGTAGGGATCGCTTCGATCTGGTCACCCAGGATCGTGTTAACATAGCCTTCGCGATCACGGATATCTAGGTCGGCTTGGCCATCCCCGTCGACGTCGTTACCGTTAAAGACCACGATAGCGACAGCACCAGCTTTTCGGGCGTTTTCGATTTTTTCCGTGAAGCCGAGAGAACCACGGGAAACGAGAGCGACTTTCCCTTTTACATTTGCCTTTTCAAAATCGCTGCGAGAGCCAAGGTTGGCATAGACGACTGGGAGCGCTTTGGTTCCGATAATGGAGGAGAAGTTATCTTTTCTGACCTGCCATGCCATCACAGGGAATTCGTAATTGGCTCCAAAGGATGAGGTTGCTGAGCCGTCATATTGCATGGTAGGGGAGTCTACCGCTGCAACCGTGATCGGCAGCCTCGCTCCAGAAGGTGATCCTGCCGTGTAGTAATGTCTGCCGCGTTCATCGTCGGCTGAATTCCCACCCGATACAACCGTGATCACACCAGACAGCACCGCGTTATTCACAGCAATGGCATCTGGGGAGTCAGAGTCCTTCTCCATAGCGGAGCCAAGCGACAGGTTAATGACATCCATGCCGTCTTTCACCGCTTTTTCGATACCGTCGATGACCTGAGCGGAGCTACCGCCGCCTCGGCCCAATACGCGGTAGACGTAGAGGTCTGCACCGTAGGCAACCCCTTTTACCTGTACATCTGAGGTCTTGTTTTTGGCGCGTCCTACAATGGTGCCGGAGACGTGAGTTCCATGGCTGGAGCCTTCATATCCTTTTCCATCGCGATCCTCTTCCACAGGGATTGGTGCTTGTTCATAAGGGTCTTTGTCATTGTCGAAGGAGTCATATCCGCCTTTATAAGCATCCTTGAGATCAGGGTGCTTGTAATCGACCCCCGTATCGATGACGCCGACCTTCAATCCTTTCCCTGTCAAACCATCTTTCCACATATCGAGAACGCCGATTTGTTGGAGCGGGGCCTGATCCCATTTGGTAGACGATGCTTTCTCGCTGACGGCATCAATCTCAGGAAGCTCATAATACGTATTCTGATAAATGCGTTTCACCTGTGGCAATCCAGCCAGCTCTTCTAATTCGTCGGCTGACACTGTTACTTCCATACCGTTGAATACATGCTCAAACTTGCGCTTTACCTTCAGTTTGACCTTGTTGTCTTTTGCCTCATCGAGGAAAGATTCTTGCTCCTCCTCTACTTTTGCTCGCAACGATCTAACGGAAGATTCTGAACCTTCTTCGTGTTTAGCTGTGATCGAAGGCTCGCTGTTCAGCTCAATAATGACACTGACGTTTTTGCTGGAACTGGTGTTCAGCAGAGGGGAGATTTTCGAGATTTCGGAGCCAAGCTCTACTTCCGCATTGGTATATTCGTTTACTTTCTCCCAATCCTGTTCGCTAAACTCCGCCGCTGCCAGTGCATTGTAAGGAAGGCCACTCAGCATGAGTGATGCTGCAAGCGTAAGAGAAGCGAGAGTACGCATCTTCTTCATCGGTCCACTCTCCTTAAAAAATTATGTATAAGACGATTTGCATAAGTATTTCTCTTCCCGTAAGACTACTCCTTTTATTGGGAAAAAACTTTTTATCGAGCAAATTCGTCAAAAATAGACAAAATTGACTGTATTTTCAATCGAATAAAGGAGAATAAGGTAATAATTTGTTGTTTTTTGCCAATTTATTTTCTATATTTTTCATAAGACATAGGCTAGGAGAGGGTAATCGATGATCAAGTTGAAAGATATCGGGAGGTTCGAAGAGCTGCCGGAAATCGCGATGCATATTTATCAAGGAAATGTCACGGCTTTGCAAGATGCGATTGCGGCAGGCTGGGATATAGAAAAGGGCATCGTGCTTAGCGAATATACGACGATAAGTCCGTTGGATCTGGCACTTGTATCGGAGAAACTAGAAGTTGTTAAGCTGCTGGTAGAGCATGGCGTTAATCTGAATGTCAAAAATAAACCGGCTTTTTTGAAGGCCGTACGTTATGGCAAGGAAGAGATCGTTCGCTATGTTGTAGCGCAAGGCGCCAAGCTGGACATGCTCAATCAGGTGCGCTCAGGCGCTTATTCGGAGGCTTACTACGGCAACAAAAAGAACATCCCGCTCATTCAAGAGCTGGGACTGGATATAAGACTGCATGGCGGCGATGTATTGCGTGAAGCCGTGTCGGATCATGACCTTACGACCACGGCCTACTTGCTCGATCATGGGGTGGACATCAATTACAACAAACCGAATATGGTGTATCCGTATCAAGCGACCCCATTAACAGTAGCCACGCGCATGGGGAATGTCGCCATGGTCAAGTATTTGGTTGAACGCGGTGCGGACGTTATGATAGCGGAAAAGGGTGGCGAGCGGCCTTATACCATCGCGGTCAGCAATAAAGATACGGTGTTGGCTGCGTATTTGAAATCGCTGGAGCCTGCCGAGCTACATGATGTGGAGAACAGAAAGTACGAGCTGCAAAAATATAAACTGACCGAAGAACTGATTGGCTTCCTTACCGGAGAAGAGCTGCGTCTTGAGCTGGCGGAAAATGAGTATGCTATCGGATACATCGATTTTTTCACATTGACCGATACGATTGAGATGAAGGTCGGGCGGCAAAAGCTGCTGCGTTTGTCTGCCGAAATCGACAACTACTCCCATCTGCATCTTGTGTGGAATCCGAAGAAAAAAGGTCTCATAGGCTGCTATGATGAGGAGCATAAGGAGTATGCGGACTTGTGCAGTTTTGCGGAGTTCCACGCGCAGCCGGAAGTGTATCTGATCAAGTTTATGGAAGGCGAATTAGACTCGATGTAAAGGGAAATATCACACGGGCCCTCGATAATTCGGGGGCTTGACAGTAAAAAATATCCAATGGTAAGATCGTGAGCAAGAAACGAAAGGAGGAGGATTGAAACATGTTCGCATACGTAACTAAGCATGAAACAAAACAATGCAGCGATAAAATCCAACTCCATAGGTATGCCTTTTACGCAATCGTGTTGTTTAAGGGTGAGCCAATTCCGTTTCCCATAGATTGCGGATAACGCCCTTGTGATAACACAATAGCTCTAAGCGTAAAGGCTGCGATTCAAGGCTGCATTTTTTCATCCCAGAATGAAAAGATGTGCTTGGAAGCGGCTTTTTCTATTGACAAATAAAGAACGTATGTTCTTAAAAAGCGAATAAAGGTGGTTTTACATTGAGCAACACGCCGATTAAATATTTCATCAATCCGGAAGTAAAAGTGGAAAACAATGCGGTAGAGGAGCTTCATCGACTTTTAGAGGTGAATGAAACAATTGAAACGCTGCAAAAGCATTCACCCGATTATTTTGACGATCCCAATACAGGGGTTTTGGAAGTAGCCATTACGCCCGATTTTCACAAAGGTAGCGGCATCCCTGTAGGCACGACGCTGTTTACACGTGGGTTTGTACTGCCGCAAGCGATTGGCAACGACATTAACTGCGGGATGCGTCTGTATGTCACGGACTTGTGCGAGGAACAGATTCGTACAAATCTGGATGCCATTGAACGGAATGTGCGCCATGTTTTTTTCGAAGGGGGCCGCAATATTCCCATGACGCGGCATATGCGGGAAAAAATGTTCAAGGAAGGCTTGATCGGCATACTGGACAGCCACAAGGAAGCGAATGGCGAGGGAATTTGGCGTTATTACAACGAGAAGCAGCAGGAGCTCGATTTGAGCCATGTTAATAAAATGGGTTCTTTTATCGCAGAATCGACGATTGGTCTCGATGACTTTCTCGGTCCTGCCGAGCTTTCTCGGGATGCACAAATCGGCTCGCTTGGCGGAGGGAATCATTTTTTTGAGATTCAGGTGGTCAAAAAAGTGCATCAGGGTGCTATCGCCAGCCAGTGGGGGCTGAAGGAAGGGCAAGTCGTCCTCATGATTCATACGGGCTCCGTTTCTATTGGGTATAACAGTGGGGCATGGATCAAAGAGATGCTGAAAAAGATGTACCCGACTTCCTTGAAGCATCCGGATAATGGGATGTATCCACTGCCTCTTTCGGAGCGTTCCCTGCCGCAGTGGAAAATGTTTTGGAGTCTCCTGCACAATGCGGCGAACTTTGCGTTTGCCAATCGATTGATGCTGGGCCTGATGATGTACAAATCGATTTCCGATGTGTTGGGCGATTTTGAACATAGGCTGTTGTACGATGCGCCTCATAATTATTTGTGGGAAGAGCAGCTGGAGCAGGTGGGTGGATTTTTGCATCGGAAAGGGTCGTGTACGGCGAAGTCGGCCGAGCAAATGATGGGCACGCCGTTTCAGTATACGGGCGAACCTGTGTTTATCCCCGGTTCCATGGGCTCGCACAGCTTTATTTTGGCGGGGCTCGGCAATCGGGATAGCTTGTATAGCGCAAGTCATGGCGCCGGTCGTGCACTCTCTCGCGGGGATGCTGTGAAAGTAGACGACGACCGATTTCGCGAGTTTCTTGCCAACTTCCGTGTGATCAATCCGATTGACCCGAAACGGGCGGACTTGCGTGGACGGAGCGATATTTTGAAGAAATGGGAAGAAGAGCTGAAAAAAGAGGCGCCGTATGCCTATAAAGATATTACACCCGTGATTCAGTCGCATGTCGATCATGGTATGGCTGAGATTGTGGCTGAGGTGGCACCGATTGCTACGGTGAAAGGCTAGATAGGAACCTCCACATTCACTAGTACAGTGATTTGGAGGTTTCTTTATAAAATTTGCGACCTTTAGACTCGTGATTACGACTTATTTATAGGAAAAAAATTCCTTTAAAAAAATGGAGGGAACAACATGAAAAAAATGAGTTCTACTTTGGCTGTGCTGATCGCAGCCACATTGATGTCAAGCACACCAATTTGGGCTAAAGACAAGGATAGCGTCGAACTGCCGAATCGTGTGAAAGAAACGTATGAGGAAGTGCTCGAGCTGGTGCCAGAAATACAGAAATACGAAAATAGGGAGGTAGAATTCTATAACGGAATTTATAGCATTACCCTGGAAAAAAAGAAGCAGGAATATCCATCAGCAACGATTGAAATTGATAAGAAAACAGGCGATATCGTTTATTTCGAGCACATTTCCACTCTCGAGCAATCATCGAATCCTCCTTCTGATGAATTAGCAAAAGAAAAAGCAACGGAGTTCTTGAAAGAATTGCTCGATGATAAGTTTGAGCAATACAAATTTGATAGTATCAAAGAACATGCCATTCACATTAGAAATGATAATGAAGATGGAAGCCAAAGCGATGTTGAGCGTGATGTCAAACGGGTATTGTTCACTACAGAGAATAACAACGTGTTGAATCTTGAAGTGGTGGTGGACACGGAAGGTACCATTCATAGCGTATTACCCTTTTTAACTGAAGAGAAGTTGGATCAAAAAATACGAAAAAGTGTCGAGCGGGTATTTGAGGCAATTCCTGAGGTGAAAGATGGGCCATATAAAATGATGAGAAGGGATCGAATTGACGAGAAGTTTAAAATACCAGAGCTTAGCATAATGCGAGACCAGATCTTCTATAGTAGCGATAATGCGGACATTGTTATTGACAACATCACCGGGGAATTGAACCATTTAACCATTCATGGAATGGATGAAAAATCCAATAATCCCATTGGTAAAGAGGTAGCGAAGGTAAAAGCGGCGCAATTTATACAGCAGGTTATCGAGGACAGTGAGAAGTACAAATTTGTGGCGCTTGGAACGCCGTATTCGGAAGCAAATGATTCGGGGACGGCCGTTGGATTTACGACACCTTTGCCAGAGGATGAACGGTATGTAAAACATTTGAAAGTGTATGTAGCTCAAAATGGAAAAATCCTATCGGTAAAAGCTAATGTAGAAGAAGAATCTTTTGATTTTGAACAACACTATAAAGATCTAGAACAACCTTTGGCTAGAGAAAAGAAGTAATCATAGCTGAAAGCCTCCGATCATGATTCGGAGGCTTTCTTCTTGTCAGGTAGATTCACCATATCACCTTTTTACCTGATCTCGCATCAATCCCGGTTCGTGTTGTCTCTTTTTTTATGATCGTATAAATCAATTGTGGAGGTTGATTTGCACCTGATAGCCCGGGATTGTTCGCATACACCAATTCCAGCGGACTATCTTCCAAAAGACGCTCGATTGCTGTTTCTTGCAGAATGACGTTAACAGGTTCTGGTAAGGTATCCGTGCTTGTAGTCAAATCTCCAACCATGCGAACCACTTGCTCCGTTTCAAGGTCTATCGAAATCTCGAAGATACGATCAATAATGGCGATGTTATGGTGCATAGCTTGGAATTGGATGGTTATCTCAGACCTAGATGAATTACGGATGATGTCTTTGACACGTAATTGCTGAATGCTTTTATCGAGAAACTTCTGTAAAAAGAGAGAAGCTGATTCAATATAAGCCTCTGTCGGCTTCGGATCGGGTGTCTTTTTACTGCTCTCTTCTGCTTCATGAAAATAATAGCTGACGACCTGGCCTGTATCGGTGATCACATCCATTGAAACACTTTTCTGCTGATTGGCAGAATACCATTGATAAACAGTAATCTTCTGCGGTCGCATGCCGTTAGTATTGGATGAATCATACCTAAAGGTCACTTCATTCACGGGGAGTTGGAGCTCCTTGGAGAGGAATGTAGCAGCCTCTTTTTGATCACGTACATATTGCTTCCCATGTGGTGTAATCGGAATGGGTTGCTTTTGCTCTTCTTTTCTAACCGTTCCGTCTAGGGCATTGATGTTTCCGAATAAACCGGGAAAATAGACGAGCTTTGATTGATTTTTTACATAAGCGAGCTCCACTGAATCCGCAAAAGCTTGTTGAGCCTGTTCCATAGGAATGGCTTTAGCTGGGTCAGGAAACAGCTGTGTATTCCATTGTTTATTTCCGCTGAGTGTCAACGATTGCGTTTTCTCTCCTTGAACCTGCACGAGATAGCCGCTATCCAAGTAAGGAATACCATTTACCATCCTCGTGAAATAATACTGCCCTGTTTTCTCATTGGAGAGAGAGGAGTGAACCTGGTATTGGTTGACATTTCCGACCGCAATTTTTTGAAAGTGAGTCCAAACAGGAGCGGGAATATCAGGTGGGCTGACTGGTGGACTTATTGGCGGACTTACTGGTTGTCTCATTTGGCTTTCTCCAATCGGAGTTTGGCTGAACTGTTTCGTATTGATTTTGTTTTTGTCGGCTTGCTCAGTCCGAGCTTTTCTTGTTTCCTTTGGAGTAGTCTTTGCAGGGGGATTCGTCTTTTGTACGGTCGGTTCCTTACTTTCTGGATGCTTGGGCAATATCGGCTGCTCGGTTTTAGGCAGCTCCACGACTTCAGCTGGTGGGAGAGAAACGGTTTGCGGCTTTTCCACTCCCATGTCATGCATATTCGCAAGACCAAAGACCAAAAAAGCGGCCGCTGCGACTCCGCCTGCTTTCGAAAGCACCAGCAACTTTTGCTGTTGCTTTAATTTTCGTGCCCTCTTTTGCAAATCGTTTTGCAGATACGTCACGAAATCTTCCCGGGGCTGTTCAGAAAGGGACATCTCTTTTAGTTGGTCGAGAAGCTCTTTGTCGCTATCATTTAACATTTTCAGTTTGCAACCCTCCCGGATAGTAATGAGGCTTAAGCTTTTGCTGCAAGATCTGTAATCCGCGGCTAAAATCAGTTTTCACCTTGGATTCTGTACATCCGAGGATTTCTGCTGTTTCTTTGATGCTGAATTCCTTGATTCCACGTAAATAAACAGCCATACGGTACGCGGGTTTTAACGTTCGAATCGCATTCATCAATTCATGCTGCGTTTCTTTGCTCTCCCAAGAGCTCTCTGGAATGCCCTCTTTGGAATGAAGTCTTTTCAGCCACTCGCTCGGTAACAGCTCGTACATTTTTCTTCGGCGGTACGCATCAATCGCTGTATATTTGGCAATGGAAAAGAGCCACGTCTTCATTTCAGAGCGTCCGTCATAGGTGGGAAGAGCCTTTAACAGACGAATAAAAACTTCCTGAGTCAGGTCCTCGGCTTCGGTGTGATTTCCAGTAAAGTAGAGAAGGAACTGATAAATATCCAAATGGTACTGCTTATGGATGGACAATATCTGTTGCTCTATATCATGCAAAAAGGCTCCCCCTAAACCCCGAAATATATTGCTCACCTATTAGTCGTAAGAAACTGGAAAAAGGTCGCGGGATTTTTGGGAAAATAAAAAAAGAGACCGTTCAAACTTAAACGGTCTCCCCTTGTACTTCACTCACGAAGGCATGTGTATTTTCTTCTGTGTCTTTAAAAAAGGTCATCCATGTTTCCGTTTGCCCCATTTTGGCTACGAGATGTGGCTCGTCGATAAACGTAACGTCTCTTTTTTTCAAATCTTCAAAAGCAGTTTGAATGTCATCCACTTGAAAGTAAAGGACGGAGCTGGCATGTGCAAATTGCTCTTTTTCCGGTAAGCTCAGCATGAGACGAAGTCCGTTACATTCAAAGAACGCCATATTGTCTGTCTGAAACAAAAGAGGGAGCCCGAGCTGCTCTTTGTAAAAATGGATGGCTTTTTCCATGTTTTTGACAGGGATGCCGATTTGCCCTACTTTTTGAATCAGGTTCGTTTTCATGATAAAATCCCCCTTTTGTTCGCGTCTCCTCATCAGCATAAACGAATTCATTGATTAATTCTTATCCAAAATCACTTTTTTTCTGAATGACAGAGGAGAAATGCCGATATGCTGCTTAAACATTTTGCTAAAGGAAACGGGGTTATGGAATCCAAGGGCAAAGGCGATGTCTGTCATACTGAAGTCCAGTTTAGCTAACAGTAGCTTGGCTCGTTGTATCCGGTATTCCGAAATATGCTGGTGGGGCGTTTTGCCATACACTTGGGCGTACGCTCGCAATAAATGGTTGGGGGACAGACAAGCAATCTTTGCGATCTCATCGAGCCTAATTGGTTGATCATAAAAAGCTCGTATATAATCGTGGGCGGTACTGACTCTTCGATAGAGTTCTTCGCGCGTCGATTGTCGAAGCGCGTGCAACGCGTCTATTTCTTTTCTTACATCGAGGTGTCCGAGCAATATGGTCCGCATAATTTGGTGAAATTGTTCTTCATAACCGATGGATTCCCGATCAAGGAAGGTGAGACCATCTTTCAGAGTCGTTAACTGGGAAGCGAGTGTATGGCTCGTAGCATAGGTTTTTTCAAAGAAACCAATAGAAGCTGTGTCTTTATAAGGATCGCTAAGTAGTCTATCCGTCGATTCCTTGAGCGATTGGAAAATCTCCTCTGCAAAACCATGCTTGAAGAAAATACAAAACGATTCAACTTCCTCGGAATCATCAATCGAAATGGTGTAATTCCCTTCGTTCAGCAACAGATACCGATTTTCTTCCACAGCAAAAAAGCCTTTGCTCGTCTTGTAATGTGCCCTTCCTTTCCGGAATGTCTTGATAGAGAGTTGCCCCTCCCCTTCCCAGTAAAATTGCTTGCTTTTTGCATGCAGCACATAGTTGGTTGAGGCTTTGCCGGTCATTTCAAGATATCCTGCAACGTCTTATCGATATGGGCGAAGCGAAACGGGTACCCTTCACGCTCAAGCCTTTCTGGAATGACCCAGCGACTTTTCAAGACCAGCTCTGTTTCTGTTCCGATCATGACCGCTCCCATTTCCAGCATCCATTTGGGAGAAGGTAGTCCGAAGCTTCGATTCATGACGTTTCGAAAATGCTGCATGAACTCACGGTTTGTGACGGGATGTGGAGAAGAGCAATTAAATACGCCGCTTAAATCTCCCCGTTTTTTCAAAAAGAGAATAATTTGATACACATCTTCAACATGTATCCAGCTAAAACGCTGATTGCCCGATCCTTGGACACCGCCAAGACCAAAGCGAACCAGATTCTTGTAAGGCTCGATCACACCGCCGTTTTCCCCCAGCACGATCGCCATACGTAAGGCAACTTGTCTCGTATGCGGCAAATCAAAGGAAAAGAAGGCAGACTCCCACTCCTTGGCGACATCAACGGAAAAGCCTGTTCCAATCTCCCCGCTCGCTTCTGTCATGGGGCGATCCTCCGCATGCCTATAGATGGTGGCTGTGCTCGAGTTGATCCAAAGCGGTGGCGGGTTTTTGCAAGCCAAAACAGCATTGCCGAGTATGTGAGTGGTCTCTGTTCGAGATTTCAGGATTTCTTCCTTGTTCTTGTCATGGTAACGGCAATTGACGGATTTGCCCGCCAGATTGATGAGCAGCTCGGAATCTTCCAAAGCTTCCACGATCTTTGCATGATTATCCCACATTATATGAGGGAAAGTTCTTGCGATGATCATGACTTCGTAGCCAAGTTGATTGAATTTGTCTGCCAGATACTTGCCGATAAAGCCAGTGCCGCCGGCCAGGATGACTTTCTTTTTCATAAGATCAACTCGCTTCCTTCTGTATGCGTATTTCTTACAATAATTGTAACATAATGCGAAGTGGCGGCAGCATGCATCCGTCATTCTAGCGATTTTTTTGATAGACCATACAAAATACAGGTACATCATCGATTTTGGTTTGTTCTCGTAACGTAAATCCTAGTTTGCGATACAAACTGACATTCTCTTCCTTTTCCGTATCCAGCGCGATTCCCTGCGATTCGTGGTCATCCTCTATGGTTTGAAACAGGTGTTGCATCAGGGTTTTGCCGACTCCCTTGCCTTGAGCCTCCGGTTTTACGCCAATCATAATGAGGTAGTGATGCTTCCATGGAGGAGCGGCAGAACGTGTGATGCGCATATAAGAATTAAGGAGTATCAGCGTTTTTCCAGACAGTTGAAATACTAAAGGAATTAGCATACCGATTAACAGCAAGCCCCCTTTTATATGCGGAAGCTTGCTGGTTTGTGGCTTCTCGACGACGTATGTGCCGAGTAAGCTGTCTTCGTCAAAAATACCCCATACTTCCTCATGAAATAGAAAGCTCTTATCAAACAGAAAAGACAGAAAAGCTGTCACGCTTTTTCTTGCTGCATGGTCGAGCTCTGAATCCCCAAATACGTGCAGAAAGAGTGGATCACGCGAAAATGCCCTGCTCATGAGTGAGACGAATGCGGATTTATCCGACTTTGTGAGTTTGGATATGCGGTAGGAAGTCTTCATTTTTCTGTACCTGTGTCGTTGATTACTTTCCCATAATGATTGACAGCAAAGCTAAACAACACTTTTACCATAAAGAATAAGCAGGTGATCAACAGAAACGGATGCATGCTTGGAAGCAAAGGTATCCAGCCAAGGCCAACAGACAGGAGAATGCCTGCGACAAACAGCTGAGAACGATGCCCAAAAAGAGCATTCACAACAAAAGCTCCTACAATCGTATAAGCCCATACCCCTATGGAATAAGCGAGGTTTTGCTGTAAGAGAAATGCAACCAGGATGATATGGACGTGAATGGCGATAAAGACGATGCGATTTTTTTTACGTGCGGCATAAAAATTGCTGGTTGAGATCGTAAAATTCGCTAGGCAGCCAGAAAATATATCGAATACAAGCAACAATGCCAATGTACTGCGCCAAATGGGCAAGCTCTCCGTGAGTTCAGGAAATCGCAAATAGAGAGCAGTTGTGAGCACTCCACCGAACAGCAAGATAACTGCGAACGAACCAATGCTCTGCTTTTCACCGAAGACGTCATGCAAAAAAGCAGGAATCCGTAATTGTTTCATGATAAATACACTCCCGTCTCTTGAAAAAAATATGTAGTAAATATACTCATTTACTACAAAACAATTATAACTATCGAGGTCCGTCCATTTCAATAATTTTGTAGTGTATTCGTTGAATTACTCTAAAACCTGAGCTACACTACAGAAAGAGGTGGAGAAGATGAACGGATTCGAACGACGAAAACAGAACAAAATCGATCAGATATACAGCGCCGCCTTTCCATTGTTCTCCAAGCATGGCTTTCAAAAAGTCAGCGTAAATGAAATTGCGCAGAACGCGAAGGTTTCTCCGGCGACCATTTATAACTACTTTGGGACAAAAGAACAGCTCTATGCGGACATGCTAATGAACTGGATGGACAAGCAGTTGGAGCAGTATGAGAGGATTCTCGATTCGGGGAGTTCTTTTTCTGAAAAGACAAAGGACATCATGCTGTTGGAAGCCAAGAATTTGCATACCCTCACGGACGAGTTTCAGAACGCCCCCTTTTCTGAACTAAGTCGTTTACTGCAACGAATCGAAAGCGAATACGAACAAAAAATCAGGCGCTTTTTTACGAAGTTCGTCGCGCTTGGGAAGCAGGAAGGTTATATTCAGCGTGATCTGACAGAAGAAATGATGATGATGTACTTCACGATGTACAAAAATGAGCTGGGACGGCATTGGGAAGCATCGAATCGTGAGCGAGTAACGTTGAGTATGGAGCAATGGGTGGATATGTTTTTCTTTGGTTTGGTTGGACAGAAGCAGAAGTAGCACGAAAGTAAAAAAGCTCTTCACCCAAAATGGGGAGAGCTTTTCTTTTTTAGCTAAAATTTGAAAAGTCTGTATGCCAGTTAGATTTCGATAGGTTGCCGTGTTTGGAAACAAAGGAGCGTGAAAAATTCCAATCATTTTGGCGCAGGTGATCCAGCGATGTTTGCGCAGTCATAAATTGATAGCCGGCGATATATCCCGTGATAAACTCGCTCCAGCTGTTATAGGCTTGTTGCGCTTGTCTCACAGCCTGTAGCTTAAACTGCCGAGCTTCCTCTTTTCTGATATAGCCGCCATTTTCCCATCTCGTACCACTCAAGTACGAGGCCCAGGCAAAATCATAGGCGGCAATCCCTTCAGCAGGGAGTCTTTTTAGATAGTAATGAACGACCTTTGCCTTGCCGAGGCGATTCTGATCTGGTTCCAGAGAGTCGATATATTCCACTCGTCCTGATTCTGATAATGCTGATAAGAAATGGTGAAGCCGGGCAAATTCTTTCCGCTCGCCTTCTTTAAGCATCCACGATAGTCTCTCTTTCTGACTCGCTGCATCTCTTATTCCCCGTTTGCTAAAGTTATCTTTTGTTTCGATGAAGACCGTATCTGCCCCGATCATAATAGCTGAATGCATACTGTGGGTAAAGAAGTGAAATTGTTTTTCCTTTTTACGCTTGAATGTGAACATGTATGAAAAGTTCACTCCTTGTTAATAGAATCGAGTGATGATATACAGCTTGTACAGTGAACCAAAGAAGAAACGACACAAGACCAAAAGAATCAGCCCATAGAAATAGATCGCTAACGGCGGGCTCGGGCTCGTCGGGATCGTCAAATACTTTACCTCAATCATTTGATTCTGATTGAGCTTGTTGAAATCGAACAAAGGAGTCAGTTCCAAATGCTGTAACATTTTCTTTGTGTCCACCAGTACCTTAGGCGGTATATCCATTATCTGGCCCATTTCAAATTCTAAGATTCCGGTTTTTTCAATCTCGATCGTACTATGCTTCGTAATGACGAGGATGGGTGTATCGCCCAAGTAGCCGATTTTTACGTAGCCTGAAGGAGTAATTTTTCTTATGTCTCCGGTTTCATTAAGCGTCAAATAATTTTCGTATGTCGTGTAGCTATTTCCGTCTTTATCTGTTTTCGTATATTGATAGATGTTCAGATTACGGAGATTCGTTAACTTGGCCTGAACGAATTGGTTGGGTCCAATCTGTTTCAAAGCCTCTGGCGATGATAATTTGACCAGTCCATTCTGATGAAGCTCTACATTAGAAATGGGAGTGGACTTCGTATGATCTACATATACGTTGTATAGAAGAGATTGAAAAAGCATGATGAGAGCAAGGGCAACCGTAGCTACGGCTACTTGAAAATGAATGGCCGGCTTTATTTGTTTATTCAAGCCTTTCCGTTCTCCCAGCTCCGAAGTCAATTGCTGCAAGGCATGCTTTCGATCTTTGGCTGGTAGCTTCTTGACTTGTTTCAGCATGTTTCCACGAATCTGGGTGAGCAAAATGAGTGCCTCGTAATCGTGTGGACTGGCTGCGAGCAGCTTTTCAAATGTGACTTTTGCCTGAGCAGCCTTACCCAGCTTCAGCTCACACTTTCCGAGCAGGCTCAGTGCTTCCGGATGGTTTGGGAGTTGAGACAAGATGTACTCGCATTCCTTCTGAGCTTCGGTGACATGTTGTTTGTGGTACCATATGTAGGCTCGAGCCAGGTAGCTGTCGATATCGTCTGGCTGAATGCTGATGATACGGGAATAAGCGTCAAGTGCACCATCCGGGTCACCGATGCGTTGGCAATACTCTCCCTGAAGGCGAAGCAATTCGGGGTCATCGGCAAATAAGGCAATAGCCGCGTTAAGTGAGTTGCTTGCTTGCTCCAGTTGATTTTCTTTCAAGGCTTGATAAGCTGCATCGCGGTAAGACAAAAATTTATCACGATCGAGATGGGTCGCCGCAAGCAAAGTGTCAAAACGCAATCCTGGCTCGTCTAGCTGCTTCAGATAGTATTGGCAAAATTTTTTCGAGTGCTTGTCCATATAAAAAGGCTTTTGAATAAGCTCCCGCCATTGAAAGCCATCCTCTAGTATTAACCAGACGCTTTTGGGCAAATGGTGGTGCTCGTGCAGAAAGTGAAACAGGCGATCACTGACGATTCTGCTCTGATGTATATTCCACACTAAGTCAGAACGGAGCAGCTTTGTCCAATTTTCCGGATTGATTCTGGAAGGGAAATCGTCGTACAAAGCTTTTACTTGCTCCATAAAAGTGTCTATCTGTTCAACCGGATTATTGCGATCCAGTGTGACGTCAATATGTTGAAAGGACATCCGACGTTGAACAGTGAGAACGGGGGTATCCTCTTCCACAACCGGATCATTGCGATCCAGTGTGGCGTCAATATGTTGGAAGGACAACCGACGTTGAACAGTGAGAATGGGGGTATCCTCTTCCACAACCGGATTATTGCGATCCAGTGTGGCGTCAATATGTTGAAAGGACAACCGACGTTGAACAGTGAGAACGGGGGTATCCTCTTCCACTTGTACAGGAGCTTCTGTATCAGCTGTGAATGTCACTTCTGCTTTTGGTATTTTCTCACGCTGCTTCGCCATTTTGATGGCCCGATCGTATGCTTCTCTCAGTTGCTGATAGCCCTCCGGATCATCTTCCGGGTGATGCATCTTCAGCTTTTTCGCATAGGCTTTCTTAATCGTCGAAATATCTTCGGTAGGATCAATGTCCAGTATCCTCCAAATATTCACAAGTCGTCACGCCACCTTTTACGTGTGATTCATCTATTGTTTCATGATTATAATCCACTGAGGATAATTTTAACTATCATGGGAAAATAAAAAAGACGCAGACCTTCTTTCCTTGTGAGAAGAAGATCCGTGTCTTTTCATTGTTAAGGTAGTTGGACGGCAGGTTACATAGCTTTTGCAAGGGCAATCACATTTCGGCGGAGTGTTAGCACATCCATATCCCCTACTGTTTGGAACAAACCGCTTTGGTGGTCAATCAACAACAGAGCCATCATTTACATTGTGATTTTTCGTTGTCATGGATAATTCCTCTTAAATGTCTTTGTATGGAGTTTCTTTAATTTGAGATAAATTTGATTCGATTAAAAATCGTACTCCGCATCTTTTTGCTCCCGAATCCGTGCATAGGCATCGACGAGTAGTACCGTATCCTCGACGAGACGCTCCAGACGGAAGTGAATATCATCATTGATGATTTCTTTGCGGTTGAAGTCCTTCTCTTCGATAAAGACATAAGTGGGTACGATATGTGCCTTCATATAAGAGAGGATCGGCTTCAACTGTTGTTCCGCCATGAGATAGTGCTTGGATGTTCCTGCCGTGACCAATACGCTGACCACTTTATCCCTGAAAGCGTTGACGGGCAACAGGTCAAAAATGTTCTTCAATGTGGCTGGGATAGATGCTTGGAAAGTAGGTGTTCCAATGATAAGCGCATCGGCTCCCATGATGGTTTCGGTCACGAACTTGGTGTCGCCTTCGTAATCCGTATAATTCCGTCCGTCGCTGAAGACGAGATTGTACTCGGCTAGGTCAAGCAGCGTAATTTCTGCATCCGGGTATTTTTCCCGTGCTTTTTTGAGTGTCCAATCCATCGCTGTTCTTGTTTTCGAGCCTACGTTAGAGCCTGCAATGCCGACGATTTTCATAGGTGTCACTCCTTTTTTTGTTCTTATTTTGCTGTATGCTTTTTAATTTCTGGCAAGATTTTCGTTGCGATCAGCTCAATATTTTTGGCAATCTTATCAAACGGAACGCCGCCAAAATCGATTTGCGCCATGAAGCGCTGTTGCCCATACATTTCGTATTGGTAGAGCATTTTTTCGACGATGACATCTGGGCTACCAATCATTAACGCATCTCGATAATCGACAGCTTGCGCAAACTGTTGCTTCGGATATCCACTACCACGCAAAGCGATAAAACCACCGTTTAGATGCGGATAGTACTCGCGAAGCGTATCAGAAGTTTTGTCAGCTGTATAAAACAAGCTTGTTGTCGCTACTGGCAAGGTAGCTGGGTCAAAGCCATTTTGCTTCGCAGCCTCCCGATAGGCATCGACGGAGCCTTTAAAGTTGATGGCAGGACCTCCGAGTGTTGTCAGCATCATGGGTACTCCTGCTTGACCGGCTTTGATCGCACTCGCAGGTGGTCCCCCTACTGCTCGCCAGATAGGCAGGCGTCCGTCTAATGGCTGCGGCAGGATCGTAGCATTTTGTAGCGGTGCACGGAATTGCCCTTCCCACGTAATGCGTTCCTCGTTATTCAGCTTCAAAAGCAGATCCATTTTCTCTTCAAACAATTCTTCATAGTCGCGTACATCGTAGCCGAGGAGGCTATAAGCCCCTACACGGGAACCGCGTCCCGCAACAATTTCAGCCCGACCATTGGAGATCAAATCCAACGTAGCAAAGTCTTCATACACGCGGACTGGGTCGGATGTGCTCAATACCGTAGCAGAGCTGGCAATTTTAATGTTTTTTGTAGCTTGTGCGATCGCGCCCAGAATGACGGTATGTGCTTGCGTCGTAAAATACGTCTGGTGGCTTTCGCCAACAGCGAATACATCAATACCTGCTTCATCTGCCAGCTTACTTGCCTCGATTAATTCCTTGATACGTTGTTCAGCAGAAATCTTTGAGCCTGTGTGTGGGTTCGGGGTATGGTCGCCAATTGAATACAGGCCGAATTCCAGTCCCTTTTTGGTGTCGATACGATATTGTTCCATGTTCATTCACTCCTTTTAGTCTATAGGTGTCAATTTTTCTTCAATCTCTGCACGACGGCCTTCGAGGAATGGAGGTAAATCCAACGCTTTCCCGAGCTCCTCGACGGTTGAATCTGCTGTGAAGCCAGGACCGTCTGTTGCGATTTCGAATAAAATTCCATTTGATTCACGGAAATACAAGCTTTTGAAGTAGAATCGATCGATCACGCCTGTTGAACGGAAGCCGCGTTTTCGAACGGCGTCATCCCAATATTGCAGCTCCTCATCGCTGTTCACGCGAATCGCCAAGTGATGGACACTCCCTCGTCCTGGTTTTTCAGGGGTACCCTCTTCCTGCTTGATGACAATTTCTCCGAAGGATTTCCCAGGGACGGATTGATAAATGGCTTCTTGTTCTGAGCGTGATACTTCGGTATAACCGAATGTGTCTGTTAACAGACTGGCTATTTTGTCCAAGGAGCGGACGGTAATCTCAACCGTGCCGATTCCCAAAATGCGATGCTTTTCTTCGACCACGGATTCGTCCCATGGAGCCCAACTCGATGGAACTCCTTCGCCGTTGTTATTGATCAGGATCATCCGCAGTCCTTCTGGATCTTCGAAATGCAAGGCATCGCGGCCAGCGTACTTGGTAATCTCGCCATGGTGAACATTCAGTTGTTCAAAGCGCTTTTTCCAAAAGGTCAAGCTCTCCAGTGACGGAACGAGCAGTCCGATTCGAGTGATCGCGTTCGTGCCGCGTACAGTTTTTCCTACCATCGGCATTTCAAAAAATGACAACTCGGTTCCGGCACTGCCTGTCAAATCTCCGTAAAACAGGTGATACATCGACGGATCGTCTTGGTTGACGGTTTTTTTCACTCTGCGCAGTCCCAATACGTTTTGATAAAAGTGATTATTCGATGGAGCGTGTTTGGTTAACATAGATACATGGTGATGGCCTGGAATGGTGTACATGGTAGCCCTCCTTATATAACTTGACTAATCAAGTGATGGTGTAAAAAAATTACACAGGCGGTAATTCCTTTTTTTGGCTATTCTTATGAACGCGTGTCATGAGGGTGTATAGCGTTTTTTGCTCTTCTTCGCTGAGTACTTCGTCAAAGAAAGACGATTGGAAAGCCAGTTGTTCAGGAAAGGCTTGTTCCAGTACTGCTTCCCCTTTTTCGGTAAGGCTGATCGTTTTTGTTTTCCAATCCTGCTTGCGTACAATGTAGCCTTCTTTTTCAAGACGTACGAGCATTCGAGAAATACCACCTTGGGTAACGGTTACCCTCTCAGCTAACTCCGATTGGGTAAGAGGCTGATAGACGCTAATTTGCATCAGGACATCGAATTGAGCTGTTGTTAAATCAAATCTATTTAGGAACTCATTTGACAGCTGGTTGCTTTGGGTGGTAAACCGCATCAAGCGTAACCAGATTAATGAGCCTATGGTGTTATTACGCATGTTAGTTTGCCTCCCTTCGCTGAGCTTATTATCACTTTACTACTCAACTGATAAAATAGCAAGCGTTTATTAATTTCCTTCCACACCGATTTATTCATCCAAGTATGATGTTGTGTCGATTATTTGGTATTTTTATAAAAGAACACTATGAGATATACACAATTACTCGGAATGGAACTTTGCCCAAGTGGGGTACGGATTAAAAGGTAATGCACACTATTTATGAAATAGGGGATCATTTATGGAGAAAAAATCAGGAGTATACTTTGGCAAAGAAATTGTCTTAAACAACTTGAGAGATATCCTATTTCACTATCATACTGAAGAAAATGCAGATTATGAGCTTACCATTGATTGTAAAGAGTTCGATCCAAGAATTGAAATAGATGCTGAAATAATTGGGTCTTATGTAAGAAAAGAAGACATAGAAGAATTGAATTTGAAATTAAAAGGGCTACCAGGGAACTTCCGTTGGTGCACATACAAACACTGGCATACGACCGCAGTAATCAATGAAGTAAAATATGAAGCATATGGAAAGGAAACGCTAGATGGTGAACGGTTGCTTCTATTAGAAGATTATACGGGAGAGTTGAATGATCTCAGATTAAAAATATGCAATCTCCCTCAGCATTTACAGTGGGTGACATTGAGGAAAAATATTGATGGAACATATCCAAATATGCAAGAAAACTTTAGATCTTGGATAAACGAGATGTTAAAACTTTAAACTGTTTGTAAGAATGTGCCGCTCCATTATTAGGAGCGGCATTATTTTTATCTATTGTTTTTTTTCAACCGTCTTCTTCATCGTTTCAATTAATGCTTTCAAGAGGGGCAAATTTCGGTTCTTCATATGATATGCCAAGTACAAATCATTAAAAACAGTACAGGACGGATACATGATTTTTACTTTGTTCATGGACAAATGGTCATCCAACATGAACGTGGGCAACAGGCTGATGCCAGCGCCGTGCTCGATAGCCTTCAGCACACTGTGCAAATCCGGTACGACGTGTGTCGGATGCGTTTGTGGTCGCTTCTGAAAATGCTCACGCCAAAAGCGGCGGATGATCGGCAAATCCAAATCATAGCTGATCCACGGCTGGGAGCATAGCCACGATTCAAAAGACTCCTTGTCGTCAAACGTTGGTTCACTGTAATCGGGAGGTGCCACCAAAGCAAATTCCTCTTGCATGTACGGAATATATTCGACGCCTGGCGCGGAAAGCTTTTGCGACATGACGATGAGATCTACTTTTTCCTCCAGTAATAATTCGAGTACCTTGGAAGCGACACCGAGATAGGCGATGACGCGCATTTGGTAGCTCCCGATATGCGGAGCTAATTTTTCACGGAAAAACTCATGCGCTGACCCGATTCGAATCACGGGTAAAGACGTGGCCGCGTTCGTCTTGAGGGTCTGCGTGGTTTCTTCCAAAGCTTCGATGAGCGGAACCACCTGTGTATAGAGCGCTTTGCCTCTCTCGGTAGGAATCATTTTTCGGGGAGCTCGTGTAAATAACGGCTCACCCACTTCTGCTTCCAGGGAGGCCAAATGCTGGCTCATGGCTGGTTGGGTCATCATTCTCGTTCTGGCAGCTTCCGATACGGAGCTATGCTTATAAATGCTGATAAAGCTTCGGTACCATTCAAAGTCCACCATGCTGGCTATCCTTTCTTAACTGAGACGTTTCTGGTGCTGTGCTCCCCATATCGTAAACAAAATTCCGATGACCGTCACGAGCGAAGCGACCCAAGGAACGGCAGTAAGACCGCCTGCAAAGTTAAAATCGATAACAACGCCCCCGATATAGGCACCAAGTGCATTACCCAGATTGAAGGCCGCGATGTTCAGGGTCGAGGCGAGAGTAGGTGCTTCCTTGGCTGTGTTGAGCATGTGGAGCTGCAAGCCAGGAACGGTACCAAATGCGGCAATCCCCAAAATGAATACGGTAATTAAGGTGAGAAGCTTATTTTGATCGGTAAAGCTGAACACAGCGAGAATGAGCGCTAGTGCGACAAGTATCCCGAGCAGGGAAGGAAACAGCTTGCGGTCTGCCAATTTTCCACCGTAAATATTCCCGATTGTAATCCCTACGCCGAATAAGACGAGGATGTACGAAACAGAGCTGGGTGAGAAGCCCGTGATGTCCACCAGGATTGGCGAAATGTACGTAAACGCGGTAAATACGCCACCAAATCCGAATACAGTCATCAAAAGCGCGATATGAACCGCTGGGCGTTTGAGTACGCCGAGCTCTTGTCGCAGACTGGACGTTGCGTTGGCGACCTTCGGAACGAGCATGACAATTCCGATCAATGCAATGATCCCAATCATCGTGATTGCCCAGAAAGTAGAGCGCCACCCGTACGCTTGCCCCAGAAACGTTCCAATCGGTACACCCAAAATATTGGCCAGTGTCAGTCCGGTAAACATAATCGCGATGGCACCCGCGCGTTTTTCCTTGGGAACCAGCTCAGCAGCAATGACCGAACCCACACCGAAGAACGATCCGTGGGTAAGAGCAGCCAGGATGCGAGCCAGCATCAGAACCATATAGTTCGGTGCGAGGGCGGCTAGCGCATTTCCCGCGATAAATAGAATCATAAGAAACAGCAGAAGTGCTTTGCGCGGCATTCTGTGGGTAGCCATCGTAATGATGGGAGCGCCGATAGCGACACCCAATGCATAGCCGGTAATAAGGAATCCAGCCATCGGAATGGAGACGTTCAGACTGGTGGCTACCTCAGAGAGTAGTCCCATAATGATGAACTCTGTCATCCCGATCGCAAATGCTCCGAGTGTCAGAGCGTACAGGGCGAGAGTCGATCCTTTGCGAGTGGCCTGTGCTGGTTTATAGTGTCCGGCCATATTTTCTGTTGCCATGGTAGTGAGTAGCCCTCCTTTCGTTGAAAGAAAAGGCTGATAGGTATTTCGTCTATCAGCCTCACGTGTATTATTCGCCTAATTTGTTTACTACTGCTTCTGTGACAGCGAGTGTAGATTGCGGATTTTGTCCGGTAATCAGGTTGCCGTCGATTTCTACATGTGTGTTCCAGTTTGGTGCCGCCACAAAAATGGCACCGAGATCACGGATTTTGCTCTCCAGGAGGAAAGGCAGGTAGGGGCCTAAGCCTGTCGCTGCTTCTTCTCTGTCTGTGAAAGCATTCACGCGCTTGCCTGCGACTAGCGGCTGACCATTTGACAAGGTCGCACCCACGAGCCCGGCAGGACCGTGGCAAACAGCCGCTACGATTTTTCCTGCTTCATAAAAATCTCGCAGTAATTGCTGGAGCTTTTGGTTATCTGGCAGGTCAAACATCGTGCCATGACCACCTGGGAGGAAAATGGCCTCGAAGCCGTCTGCTGTTACATCGTCCAGCTTTTTGGTGTTTTCCAGATGCTTGGCGGCGTCCAAGATTTCTTGCGGTGTCTGGTTGTCCACGCTGCCAGGGTCAATTGGACCAACTCCGCCCAATGGACTTGCTACGGTGATTACATAGCCCTTGTTTTCGAAGGCCAGATAAGCCTCCGCAAACTCGGACAGCCAGATTCCTGTCTGTTTGCCTTCCTGCATATCAGTATGATTGGTGACTACCATCAAGATTTGTTTTGCCATCTATATTGCCTCCTGTATTTTTTGATTGGGGTACAGTTGCTATTCTAAGATCGAGTTATCGATAAAACAAATTGTGTTTTATTGGTATATCCATAAATATATTTATGGATAAAACTGAAAAGGAAAAAGGCTTATTGCTCTTGGAGTTCCCAAGGCAAAAGCCTTCTATCAATTTTCCTTTTTAACTTAACGGTTAAATTCCTTTTCGAACATGGCTTGGTTAGTGACGACAGGTTCTGGACCGACCGCATTGATGTTCGTCACCATAATATCCTTCCCGCCTAAGGTACCACCCGCTAACGTTTCAAACCCATGAATGCCGCCTCCATGAACCCAATAGGTCTTTCCGCTCGGCAGTGTCACCCCGTAAATTCCCAATCCATATTTGCCAAAAGGCGATTCCACACCTGTTGTCATCTGCTTCATCATCTCGTCATTTAATAATTTCCCACCCAAAAGCGCACTAAAAAAGGTGGTCAAATCTTTCCCTGTCGAAATCATTTCCCCCGCAGCATTCGCGAATGAAGGATTATACTCTGTGAAATCAAACAGTTTCCCTTCCCGATTCAAGCTATAGCCTGTGGCATGCTGGCCCGGGATTTTTGGATTACTGCCACTAAAGGATGTATTTGTCATCTGAAGCGGGTCGAGGATCCGTTTCTTCATCTGCACATCGTACGTTTCTCCTGTCACCTTTTGAATAACAAGACCAGCTAGGACGGTATTTGTATTCGAATAGTCAAAGCCTGCCCCTGGTTGAAATACTGGCGGCTTAGCCAGTCCCATACGTACAAGGTCATCAACGGTATATTGAGGGAATGAGGTAGCGTACCGCATGTCTGTACTCGTATAGCTTGCAATCCCGCTCGTTTGGTTCAATAACATACGAATCGTGATTTTGTTGCCGTCATACCCATTGCCCTTTACCACACCTGGGAGCCATTTTTCTACCGAGTCTTCCAGATTCAGCTTTTTCTCCTGAGCCAACTGTAAGACAACGGTAGCAACAAACGCCTTTGTGACACTGCCAATACGGAAAGTAAAGTCTGGTTCCATCGGATTTTTATGATCGAGGTTGGCTACACCCGCTGCATAAGACCAGTATTCTCCGTCTCTTAACCCAGCAGCAATTATTCCAGGGACTCCCTCAACTTTTGCTTTCTGATCAATGAAGTCCTTCATTTCTTTCCCATGTTTTTGAGCTGCTTGATCCGGGGTGGATGGTTGCATCGCTTGTCCCGAGAATTCAGTCATCTGGATGTTCTCCATATGAGAAACAGTATCTCCTAATGCATTGATACTCATCGCGATCACGTGCTCGCCGTCTTTTGTTCCACCTGCGAAGTTGGTGAATCCAGGAATACCGCCTTGATGGCCCCATATGGTAGTGCCATCCGGCAATGTTACTTCCTGAATACCGAGTCCGAATTTCCCGTATGGATTAGAAACAGTGGTTAACATTTCTTTCTGCATCTCAGGTGTTAACAATTTTCCGCCCAATAAAGCGCTAAAGAACGTTGTTAAATCTTTCGTAGTCGAGATCATAGCCCCTGCTGCGTCTGCAAACGAAGGGTTAAGGTCAGTTATATCCATTAATGTACCGGCATTGTTAAAGTATCCATTCGGACTGTTTTTCGGAATGGATTGTGAGTGATCCGGGAAAAACGTTTCTGTTAGTTGAAGCGGCTCAATCACTCGTTTCTTGATTTGTTCGGCAACCGTTTCTCCTGTGACCTTTTGGATAACGAGTTTCATCAGCACTGTATTCGTATTCGAATAGCCACCGGTAGTCGGTGTATGCTTTAATGCGCGAGAAATGAGTTGTTCTGCTGTAAACGTTTGAGTGGAGTTCTGGATTATACTTTCCTTGAGTTCATCATCTAAGTAGTCTGCCACTCCACTCGAATGATTTAATAACTGACGAATCGTAATTTTGTTACCGTCATATCCGTTTCCTTGGACGACACCTGGGAGCCATTTTTCCAACGAGTCATCGAGGCTTAGCTTCTTTTCCTCAGCTAGTTGCAGGGTCACTACACCGACGAACGATTTCGTTATACTCCCGATTCGAAATGAAAAGTCAGCTTCCATCGGTTTCTTACTTTCTATATTCGCTTCGCCGGAAGCATACGACCAGAAATCATTTCCCTTCTTTACTGCAAAGAGGACACCTGGAATGTTTTCGCTGGCAGCAGCTTTATCAATCGCTTCTTTTATTTTGGTATGATCCGTTTTCTGTTGTTGCGTGATTGCCTGGTCCAAACCTGCTTCCGCACAACCGTAAGTAGGAAGTATCAGCGTTCCTATCAATAATGCAGATAACGTAAGGGACGCTCCTTTTTGCATAGGGAATGGTTTCATTTCTCATCGCTCCTGTAAGTTGAAATGTGTTGTCTTTACACATCCACCTTATTCTCAGGGCTGTAAAATCACATAGTGACAATACCGTTCAATCTATATATGACATCGTGCTAACCGTTCATATTTGCGGCATGATAAAATGTCATAGGAGCTATATGACACGGCTCATTCTGCTTGACGAATCGGGAAATGATGATGCATGATGAGTCAGAAACTTTCGGGAAATTCCTTACCATTCAAATGAGCAGGAGTACATGACAAATGTTATTCATGATAAAAAAATGGTTCTGGTACAATTGGGTGATTTTTGCCTTGCGAACGATTTGGCTAGGTATCATCGTCATCGCAGATATTATGTATCCGGCAATGATAGCCGTTCCGTTCGGAGTCATCATCCTTAGTGCCCTTTTGGTTTATGCCATTCCATTGATCGTTCAATATAGAAAAAAAGATTGGTATCTGGCAGTCGAAGTCGTAATGACAGGCTTTTTTTATCTATTTGTGGCCTTTGTAGCGCCTGGATTGACTTGGCCTTTCGTTTTACTAGTAATCATTATTGGTGTGGCCAGTAGTCGCAGAACGTATATGTGGACGGGAATCACTAGTGGGATTATTTTTCCGGTTTTGAACGGGTTGATTACCAATCGTCTCCCGTACGAGTTCATGTTTAGTTGCAGCTTTGGTTTTGCGATTGGGATGGCATTTAGCATATTAATTGAGTCTCATAAGCAAGGCCGCATCATTCAAGAACAGAAGCAATTATTGGAGCAGCATATTAAGCAAATCGAGGAGCTGACACTGATCGAGGAACGTAATCGGTTGTCACATGAGTTACATGACACGATTGGCCATTCGCTAACCTCTCTGATTGTTGGCGTTGAGTCGCTCCGATCTTCGGTTCCTGATTCACAGGTCGAACGAGTTGATAAACTTGTCTCCATAGCACAAGGCAGCCTGGATGATATCAGAAAGCATTTGCATCAGCTCTCTCATGCTCATGCTCGCTTCAACCAGTCGTTAAGTGAGTCACTCCTGGAACTGACGGAAGAATTTATGAAGTCAACAGGTGTAACGGTCAACTTCCGTGTGATCGGCAGTGAGACGCTCGTTATGCAAAAAATGAGCATTTCTTTATATCGTTGCCTGCAAGAATCGCTCACAAATGCGGTTCGTCACGGCCAAGCAAGTGTGATAGCTGTTGATCTGTATTTCGAAAGTCAGCAACTCCGTTTACAAATCGAAGATAATGGCAACGGACTAGAGTCCATCGAATTCGGCTTAGAACTAAAGGGAATAAAAGAACGGCTTGAGCAACAGCAAGGTACGTTGTCCGTTCATTCACAATCAGGGCAAGGGACCGTTGTCATTTGTAATGTTCCCATACAGGCAGAAGCTGGACAGGGAAGTATCCGCCTGCTTATTGTTGATGATCAGGTGATGATTGCCGACAGCTTACAGCAAATCTTAAGCCAGCAGGACAACTTTATCGTTGTGGGTACAGCCAGTGATGGGCAAGAAGCTTTAGAACAGTGTGAACGACACCAGCCGGATATCGTGTTAATGGACGTGCACATGCAAGGGATGAACGGACTGGAGACCTTCCTTCAAATGAAAGAAAGCTGGCCGAACATGAAGGTTGTGGTCATGACAACGTTTGAGGATTCGGTACAGGCAGCAACAGCATTGGAGCATGGGGCGGAAGGATATATGCTGAAGTCTACTCGTCCAAAAGAGATGATGGAAGCGATGAAGCTCATCTATAGCGGGGGAACGTGGCTTGATCAGTCGATCGCCACGCGCGTATTCGAAGAGATGAAGCGCCAACGTGAGCAATTAGAGAAGTACAGCCCGAATGATCCGTATGGATTGACGAAACGGGAGCGGGAGATTTTACAGCTTTTATCGGATGGGCTTCGCTACAAATCGATTGCCACCAAACTATATTTATCGGAGGGAACGATACGGAATTACTGTTCCACTCTTTATTCGAAGCTCGGTGCCAGCAACCGGGAAGAAGCAGTTGAACTGGCGCGAACCAAGAGTATCTTATAGATGACAAAAAGACGGGAGAAATCCCGTCTTTACTCTTCCGGCGTTCGATCTAGGAACAGCCGCGTAACCTCTGTGTAATCCCCTTTTTTCACTTCTTCTTCTGTCGCTTTTTCTTCTAATGGGTCATGACCGTACATACTTGGCGCAATCGTTGGATCGTGCTCAGAGGAACGCTTTTTATTATCCATGATTCACCACTCCTTTAGAAGGTAGGGTGTGATGGATGGCCGATTCTTATCCCTGATTGCAGCATATGACATTGGAAATGTTATTTCAAAAGTACCGATCTTCAAGATCCGGTGCTTTTTTTGATGACAGATTGTCATATGGGGTAGGGAGAAACCGTTGGCAGCTGGGCGTTTGATACTTATGACAAAACGTTACTTGTTGTACAGGCAGTGCTCGGGCCATACTTTGGGCAAACGAAGATAATAGGAGGAAAGAGAAATGAACTTTTACAAAAGTAGCATCGCCGCGGTATCGATTTGTAGTCTCCTCTTAACAGGAGCCCATGCCACGTATGCAGCTCCATTAACCGAGGCGGACAGCGAACAACAACAAGGGAAGAAGGCAAAAAATCTAAGTCCAAAAGAATGGTTAGAGCTGAAATCTTTTGAATTGAATAGCGCTGAGCCTGGGACTGATCTTGAAGATATTGAACCGCTGCGCGACATGATCGGTTCTGCTTCAATCGTAGGTTTAGGTGAGGCAAATCATGGCAGTCGTGAAATTTTTACGATGAAACACCGGATTGTTGAATTTCTCGTCATGGAAATGGGCTTTACCACCCTTGTATTAGAAGAAAACTGGGGCAACGCATTGGAACTCGATCATTACGTTCTCACAGGAGAAGGGAATCCGAGTGAATATCTAATGCCCCTATTTCAAACACAAGAAATCGTAGACATGCTGGAATGGATGCGTGAGTACAATGCTGATCCGGAGAACGAAGAGAAACTGCGGGTGGTCGGGATGGATGTACAAAACGTCAGCGAAAATGTATACGATGAGATCAGACAGTATATAAAAGAATATAAGCCTGACCTGCTGCCCCGTGTGGATAAAAAAATGAAGGAACTTGCCGAAGTTACGAAGGACCTGGAAACCTATACATCTTTGCCAGAGGACATTCAGAAAAAACATCATGAGCAAGCGAAAGAAATCACGAAAATATTGGAACAAAACAAAAAGCGTCTGAACGGCCAATCCGAGGAGTTCTCAAAGATCAAGCAACACGCCAAGGTCATTGAGCAATTTACTGGCATGTATTTCAACTTCTCGGAGAATCCATCAGAAGTATTTTTGAGGCATGATATCGCGATGTTTGAGAATGCGAAGTGGGCTCATGAACAGCTGGGAAAAACAATCGTATGGGGTCACAATGGGCACATCGCAAAGAACAATATATTGCCGGATGTATACCCGAAGCTCGCCGGTCAGCACTTACTGGAGCATTATGGTAAGAAATATGTAACGATTGGAACTTCATTCGGGAAAGGCGATTACAACGCGTATAACCTAGAAAATAAAATTGTTCCCGTTACCATTGAATCGAATGATCCAAAAACATTCAATCACACCCTGGATCAAGTCTCAAAGGATCAATACTTTGTTGATTTACGGAATGCTACAGGTCTCACCAAAAAATGGTTAGAGGAAGAACGACCGTTTTTGAACGGATTCGGTTCTGCTGATCCAAGCAAACCAAACACTGTAACAACTGCGCTTGGGCAAACATTTGATATTCTCATTCATATAGACACAGTGAGCGCTGGCGAGCTTGTTCGTTAAATAGCAGAAAGAAACCGGCATTTACCCAAGAGCACTGGGCAAAATGCCGGTTTTATTATTCAAGAAACCCCATCAAGCGTTTCACATTGTCGGTGTTTTCGCGGGATGTCAGCGACTCCAGCAAGGTGAATGCCACCTCAAAAGCGGTCGAAGGGTTGTACGAGGTGATAATATTGTTGTCGATGACGATGGATTGGTCAGGGATGACAGTGGCACCCATCGCAGCTAGTTGCTTTTGCCGCAACTGGTTGTTCAGGTTGTAGGTCGTTGCTTTTCGGCCTTGCAAAATCCCGCTTTTCCCGAGGGGAAGTGCGCCGACACAGATGGAGGCAATCACTTTGCCTTGTTTTTCAAATTCACGTATGAAAGCGAGCACGTCCTCGCGATAGGCATCTTCATAAAACCCCGCCTGCTCAAAACCGCCAGGCAGTGCCAGTGCATCGAAGTCATTTACATCCGCATCGTCGATCACCATTTCGGGGATCACAGTAAAATTCCACGTGCATTTCAGTTCTTTGCGCGTTCCCACCGTCACCAGCTCCGTTGTTCCGTCGCCCTCTTCCTTGTTCCAGCCGATTACATCTGTAAATACGCTAGCCTCTACTGCTTCAAAACCATTCGGTAATAACAAGCACACTTTTTTCATCGAAAATCAGCTCCTATGTTCGAATCGTTCAAGCCGTACCGGTACTTACCAAGAATCATATGCTATCATTGGTTATTAGTAAAAATGAAAGTTCTGAAGATGATCTTCAGGATTTCTGATAATAAATAGGCGGGCAAGGGGGAGCGGGCATGGAGATTCGCCAATTTCAAACCTTTAAGGCAGTCGTCGATTTCAACAGCTTTACAAAAGCGGCACAAGCACTGCAATATTCACAGGCGACGATTACCTCCCATATTCAGCAGCTGGAAGAAGGAATGGGTGTCCCTCTGTTTGATCGACTGGGAAAGAAAATTCAGTTGACCGCTTATGGCCGCGAGCTGTACACGTATGTCGAGGAGCTGCTGGTTTCGTATGCGAAGATCAAGGATATATCGGCGAATGAGCAATCACTGCAAGGCGAGCTGCGCATCGGAGCCTCGGAGACGCTTACGATCTATCGACTGGGCGACATTTTGTCCAAGTACAGAGCGAGCTACCCAGGCGTAAATATTTCATTTGTGATGGACGACTGTATTCGTTTGCGGGAAAAGCTGCATGAAGGTCTATTGGATATCGTGATCACGCTGGAGCCAAAGCTCGATGATCCGAATCTGGTCGTGGAGCAGTTCTCTACCGAGCGGCTGGTTTTTATCGGGGGGCGTGATCATTCATTTGAAAAAATAGAGGATGCTGGCGAGGAATGTATGATTTTCAGCGGAGAGCATTGTGCTCTGCGGCGGTTTTTTCAACGATTCTTGGAAAAAAGGGAGATCAAGCCGAAGCATCACCTGGAATTCTCCAGTATGGAAGCGATCAAGCAGAGTGTGGCGAACGGGCTAGGCGTGAGCTTGATGCCCTCTATCAGCGTCGAAGCCTTGTTGAATGAGCAAAAAGTGAAAATGATAGCGTGCGAGGAAGAGCTGTTGTTCTATGCGCAAATTGCCTACCATAAAAACAAGTGGCTTTCACGGGCACATAAGAAGTTTATTGATTTCATGCTGGAAAGTCGGGATATCGGGTAAAGCGGCAACCAACCAGTCTGTTTTGGTCTAGAACCAGAGCAGGCTGGTTTTATTTTCGGAAAATTTCATAACTTGTTTGACATCGGTTTTTCTACAATGCTAAGATCGAAGTGAAAGTAAACGAAAGGAAAATAGAAATAAAACGAAACAAAATTATTTATGATCGTAAGGAAGTGAAGTCTTATGCTGGCAGCCGAACGGCACAGCAAGATCCTCGAACAATTGAAAGCAGAACAGAGCGTAACCGTCAGCCAATTGAGTCTGGCGCTGGATGTGTCTGAAGTAACGATCCGAAAAGATTTGATCAAGCTCGAAAACGATGGTCTCTTGACGCGCATTCACGGGGGAGCGACGATTACGAATTTCTTGCCATTGGAGCGCAGTTTTACAGAGAAGCTGGAAGAGAGAAGCGAAGAGAAGCAAGCGATTGCCCATCAAGCGCTGTCGCACATACAGCCGGGGGATACGGTTATTCTCGGGGCAGGGACAACGATGATGGAGCTCGCCAAGCTGCTGCGCGGCTTGAATGATCTGACTGTCGTGACGAATGCGGTCAACATCGCCATGGAGCTGAACAGTCAAGGCAAGCATCACGTTATCTTGATCGGTGGAGAGATGCGCCACAAATCCTTTGCGCTCGTTGGTTCTGTCGCAGCGGACAATCTGCGTGGACTTTCTGTCTTCAAATGCTTTATCGGGGCAGATGGGGTTCATCCGGAAAATGGGCTGACGACGCTCAATCTGGCAGAAGCGCAAATCAACCAAGTCATGATGGAACGCGCCAGAAAAGTCTACGTGCTGGCCGACCACAGCAAGTTCGGAGAGACGCATTTGGCGAAGTTCGCCGGGTTGTCCGATGTCGATCGGATTATTACGGATGCGGCGGCACAGCATCTTGTCAGTAAGTACGCGGAGCTGGGCATCAACCTGGAGCTGGCGAGCTTGCAGGGCGTGACTAGGTAAACTACCAGATCAGAAAGGAAACGGAGGGATCGATATGGTGTTGGTATCATCGACACAGATGCTGCGCACAGCAAGGGAGCAAGGATATTGTGTGGGGGCATTCAACGTACACACGATGGAAATGCTCCAAGCAGTAGTGGAGGCGGCTTGCGAAGCAAACGCACCGCTCATTTTACAGACCACAGTCGGAACGGTCCGGCATCTCGGACCTGAGTATGTAGCAGCAATCGCCCGGGTAGCCTCAGAAGAGGCCCGGGTACCAATTGCGCTGCATTTGGATCATTGTCATGAAGAGGAGCTGATCGTGCGATGTATTGAAGCGGGTTATACATCGGTCATGATCGATGCGTCGATGCATCCTTTTGCGGAAAATGCGTCGATGACCCGGCGTGTAGTGGAGCTGGCTAGGGAGCGCGGTGTCAATGTGGAGGCAGAGCTCGGCAAGGTCGGGGGCGTGGAGGACGATCTCGTCGTGGACGATGCAGATGCTGCACTGGCTGACCCGATCGAGTGCGAGAGATTTATCGAGCTGACTGGCGTAGATACGTTGGCTCCGGCTATTGGTACGGCCCACGGGATTTACAAGGGGGAGCCACGCATTGATTTTGTTCGTATCGAAGAGATTGCTCGTCGTGTTTCTGTGCCGCTTGTATTGCATGGCGGTTCGGGAATTCCCGAGGAGCAGGTGAAGCGGGCGGTTCAGCTCGGCATGGCAAAAATGAACGTAGCGACAGAGCTGCGTATCGCGTTTTCACAAGCGATCAAGGGCGTATTTGACAACAACCCGCAGGAAAACGACCCGCGCACCTATATGAAGCAGGCCAAGCAGGCGGTCAAAGAAGTGGCTCTCGCCAAGATGGAGATGTGTGGTTGTATCGGGAAAGCTAGTGGACGTTAATCAAAAAAATGGGAAAGGGACGATTTTACATGCGTATGAATCTCGATGATACAAAAGCACTGCGTGAACTGGATACGATTCGGGCACTGCAAGATACGGAAAGCTATGATGAGCAGTTTAAAACAGGCTTACAATTATCTGATTCTTTAGATGTATCAAATATTTCTGTTAAAATTGAAAATATTGTGGTGCTTGGCACTGGTGGCGGTTCGGCTGCGAGCGTTAATTTGATCAAGTCGTATTTGTTTGACGAGCTGCAAGTGCCGCTTCAATTAAATCAAGGCTACACCCTCCCGGCTTTTGTAGATGCGAAGACGCTCGTCATCGTCGTTAGCCACTCCGGCAATACAGAAGAAGTCGTCAGCGGCTATGAAGCGGCCATCGCCAAAGGAGCACAGATCGCCGTCATTACGGCGGGCGGAAAAGTATTGGAGCTGGCTCGTGAACACAATCATGCGTGCTTGATTGTACCAGGCGGAATGATGCCTCGGATCGTACTCGGCTACATTTTCCTGCCGATCCTCGCCATCTTGACGAAGCTCGGGCTGATTTCCGACAAACGTGCGGAGGTCGAGGAGACGATTGCCCTATTCGAGGAGTGGAAGCACATCTACGGAACGGACTCTCCGATCGAAAATAATGAAGCCAAGCAAATCGCCATCGAGATGGATGGACTGATACCTGTTGTGTACGGAACGCTACCGTTTTTCGATGCTCCTGCATGGCGTTGGAAAAACCAGCTCGGGGAAAACAGCAAGCTGATGGCATTTTGGAACGCCATTCCGAGTCTTCACCACGACGAAGCTGTGGGCTGGGATTCGCCGTCTGCACTGCTGAAGGGCGTTCATTTTACACTCATCCGCGATCAGGAGGATAGCGAGAAGACGACCCAACGTGTAGAGATCAGCGCTGACATTTTGCGTGAGCGCGCTGGTGGGGTAAGGGTGGTTCACTCCCACGGTGTGTCCCGAATGGCTCGTTTGTTTTCCATCGTATACTTGGCTGACTTCGTGTCGCTGTACGCTGCTCTGATTCGCGGCGTCGATCCAACCCCTGTAGAAGTGATCAATTTGTTCAAACAAAAAATGGGGCAGCCGCTCGTTACTGTGCAGGTGAGATAGCATGCTCGTAACGGTCACACTGAACGCGGCCATCGATAAGACGTATCGCCTCTCGCATTTTCGTTCTGGAGAGCTGCATCGCTCGACTGATGTACTGAGCTTACCCGGCGGAAAAGGGCTAAATGTAGCGCGTGTAGCGAAAGCATTGGGGCAGGGTGTAGTCGCAAGCGGTTTTGTCGCTGGTCACAACGGGAGATTCATCGCAGAAGGCTGCGAGTGTGAGGGGATTACGTCCTCCTTTATCGAAACGAGCGGAGAATCCCGACTGTGTCTCGCTTTTCTCGACGAACAGGAAAAGACGGTGACAGAAGTGCTAGAGCAAGGTCCTGCGCCCAGTGAAGAAGAGATCAGTCGCTTGCAAACGCGTTTGATCGAGCTGGCGGACCAGGCACAGTACATGGTTTTTTCCGGAAGCTTGCCAGGTGGCGTTCCAACCGAAACATACGCTGCGCTCATCCGAGGTGTCGCTGGGAAAGGAACCGCATGCGTGCTCGATACGAGCGGCCAGGCCCTGCTGGAAGGAATCAAAGCAACCCCCTCGCTCATCAAGCCCAATCGACCGGAAGCGGAAGCGATTCTCGGATTTTCGCTGGATAGCGACGATGCCAGATGCAGAGCCATACGCGAACTGCGTGAGCACGGTGCCCAGCGAGTCCTTCTCTCGTTAGGAGAGGAGGGTGCGTGGTTTGGCGATGGCAAGGAGACGTGGCGTATTTCCGCGATCCGGTTAGCGGATACCGAAGTGAAAAATACAGTGGGCTGCGGTGATTCGATGCTTGCGGGTGTCCTTGTCGGAAGGCTGCGAGGCTTGGCTTGGCCAGATGCGATTTGGCTGGGGATGGCATGCGGCGCCGCGAATACACGGTCGTTAGGAGCGGGCATGATCGCGCCCGACGATGTGCAGAGGTTGAGGAGTCAACCGATGCATGTGGAGCGAGTCGAGTAGAATGACTGGTTCAGAAGGGAGGAGTAGCATGCGCCATGTAATTGGCCTCGATGTCGGTGGTACGACAATGAAAGGGGCGGTCATGGACGAGAATGGGCGAATTCTCCTCCGGGCTGCCAAGGAGACAAAAGTTCATAACAACTTGCCCATCTTGATCGAGCGAATGGCTGCCTTGATTAACGAACTGCGGGATCAATCACCCGTTCAAATAGAGGCAGTAGGGATCGGATTTCCTGGTCCTTTTGATGCGGAAAAGGGGATATCGGTTCACTCGCCCAACTTTCAATTGCACCAGGCAGACTTGCGGACACCACTCGCGAAGTTGGTGGAGCTGCCGCTTTTTTTTGAAAACGATTTACGGACAGCTGCATTCGGAGAAGCCATTTTCGGTGCGGGTCGTGAGGTAAGTCACCTCGTTTTCGTGCCGCTTGGTACAGGGGTGGGAGCAGGGATTGTAAACGAAGGCAAGCTCGTTCGGGGCAGTCACGGATTCGCGGGAGAGATTGGTCATGTGCGCTATCCAGGGCTTACTGCTCCATGCAATTGCGGCAAACTCGGTTGTGTTGAGACGGTCGCATCTGCCACAGGTATTGCCAGATTGGCCCGTGAACGCTTAGACAAGGAGCTCGATGCCAATCCGCGGCAAGCAAAAGCCTCTCCTCTGTTTACTCTGTGCGATGGACAGATTGAGCGGATTACGGCTGAGCAGGTGGCTACGGCAGTGGAACAAGGTGATGCGGTGGCGATTTGCGCCTGGAACGAAGTGTGTGAAGTAACGGGCTGGGCTTTGTCTGTGCTGGTGAACGTGTGCAACCCGCAGCTCGTAGTGATCGGTGGTGGGGTTTGCCGGGCTGGGGAGCTATTGCTGGCCCCGGTACAAGCGAGTGTACAACGGTACGCCATGGAAGTTGTTCATCAACAGACAAAGATCGTTTTGGCCGAGCTCGGTGCAGATGCAGGAATGCTCGGTGCTGGCGCCCTGGCCCTGCAAGCAATGAACAGGGAACAAGGAACCGTGAAATTGTAAAAAGAGGAGTGTACATCGATGCAACAACGGTATGACTGGGCGAATCATCAGCTGCTTGAGCGAAATCGCTTGGCGGCGCGGGCTTACTTTTTGTCTTACCCGGAAGAATCGGGAGCACTGACATATGAAAGAGGCGCGACACCGTGGTTTCAATTGTTGAATGGGCATTGGCAGTTTGCATACGCAGAATCACCGCTGCGTGTACCGGAAAACTTTTTTGCCGCCGATTATGATGCGACGGAGTGGGCCCGGATTCAGGTGCCGGGGCATTGGCAGCTGCAAGGGTACGGAAAACCGCATTACACGGACTTGTATTATCCGTTTCCGGTAGATCCGCCGCATGTCCCGTCAGATAACCCGACAGGCTGCTATTTACGAGAGTTTACCGTAGCGTCTGCGTGGCAAAATCAGCAGGTGATCCTGCGGTTTGAAGGGGTCGACAGCGCTTTTCATGTGTGGCTGAACGGGAAGGAAGTCGGCTATAGCCAAGGAAGCCGCTTGCCATCTGAGTTTGATGTGACGGAGCTGTTGCAGGAAGGCAGTAATCGCTTGGCTGTTCAAGTGTACCAATGGTCGGACGGTACGTATGTTGAGGATCAAGATATGTGGTACTTGAGCGGGATTTTCCGGGATGTTTCCCTGATTGGCAGACCGAAGCTGCATGTGAGAGATTTGGCAGTCGTGACTGATCTGGATGATGAATGCCGCCATGGCGTGCTGCGGGTACGTGTCCATGTAGAAAACAGTTCCGCAGCTTCCTATGATGGGGTGAACGTGACCGCAAAACTGTTGGATTCATCCTACATGCCTATCGCTTCGCTGACGGACACTGGGGCAGGAGAGCTGGCAGCCGGACAAGAAAAGGTCGTGACTTTGGAGCTTCCGGTGCAGGAGCCGAAAAAATGGTCGGCGGAGGAGCCGAACCTGTATCATCTGCTACTTTCGATTGAGCAGGAGTCGGGCGAAAAGACAGAAGTCATCCCGATTCGCGTGGGCTTCCGACAGATCGAAGTAAAAGGAAACAACTTCTTCGTAAACGGTAAAGCGATTCGCCTCAACGGCGTGAACCGCCATGATCATCATCCCGATCTCGGGCGTGCTGTCCCGTATGAAACGATGCGTGAAGATGTGCTCATGATGAAGCGCTACAACATCAACGCCGTTCGTACCGCGCATTACCCGAACGATCCGCGTTTTTACGATTTGTGCGACCAGTACGGATTGTATGTCATGGACGAAACCGATTTGGAGACACATGGCTTCCAGTTAACTGGAAATATTAGTCGGCTGAGCGATGATCCAGAGTGGGAGCAGACGTACGTGGAGCGCATGGAGCGCATGGTAGAGCGGGACAAAAACCATCCGTCGATCATCATGTGGTCGCTTGGCAACGAATCCGGCTTCGGCTGCAATTTCCGGGCAATGGCTGCTTGGTGCCGACAAGCCGACCCGACTCGCCTCATTCACTACGAGGAGGATCGCGAAGCAGAAGTGTGCGATGTATTTTCCACCATGTACTCCTCGGTAGAAAAAATGATCCAGCACGGTGAAAATGAACATCTGCAAAAGCCGCATATCATGTGCGAGTATGCTCATGCCATGGGAAATGGACCCGGTGGCTTGCGCGACTACGCCAATGTGTTTGACAAATATCAACGCTTGCAGGGCGGTTTTGTGTGGGAATGGATTGATCACGGCTTGCGTCAATATACGCCGGATGGGCGAGCGTATTATGCCTACGGGGGAGACTTCGGGGACTACCCGACGAATGGCAACTTCGTCATCGACGGACTGATTCGTCCGGATCGCACCCCATCCCCTGGATTACTCGAATACAAAAAAGTGATTGAGCCGATCGTCGTCGAAGCGACTGATTTGGAAAGCGGGCTCGTCACCATTACGAATCGCTATGATTTCCGCACGCTTGCGCACGTGAAAATGGTTTGGAGTGTGACAGCAGACGGACAAGTGGTGCAGAGCGGAACGCTGTCGCTGCCACATACAGAAGCAGGAAGTCGTACCATTGTAGCTGTTCCATATACCTTGCCCGCGCAGGTACAGGATCGGACCGACTACTGGCTGACTCTCTCCTTTGTGCTGGCCCAAGATGAGAGCTGGGTACAGGCAGGACATGAGCTGGCGTGGGCACAATTTGTCTTGCCAGTGACCGCTGCCCAACAGGTTACGGTCGCTCCCTATCAGGCTGTGTTAGGCAGAGTAGATACGAAAGAAACGAAAACGGACGTCACCCTTACAGGAGCAGATTTTCAGTTCGTTTTTGACAAAGTGAGCGGTGTGCCGACGAGCTGGGTATTTGCAGGCAAGGAGCTGTTGGTGGCAGGACCTCGTCTCACGTTTTGGCGTGCTCCGATTGACAATGACATGTACGTAGTGGAAGAGTGGCGCAAGGTGTACCTCGATCGTTTGCAAAATCGAGTGGAGGATGTAAGCATCCAGCAGGATCGAGCAGATCGTGTGGTCATTACCTGCGATGTACGGATTGCTCCACCTGTATACGACTGGGGGTTTGCGTGCCGCTACACGTATACCGTGTTCGGAAATGGCGAGGTGCAAGTAGATGTTCAAGGCACACCCAAAGGCACCCCGCCAGCAATGCTGCCACGAATCGGCTTGAAGCTATTGGTCGCCAAAGATATGGAGCGTGTCTCGTGGTATGGTCGTGGCCCGGGAGAGGCGTACATCGACAGCAAGGAAGCCAATCGCATCGGGGTGTATCACGCGAGCGTGGATGAGCTGTACACGCCGTACGTGTTCCCGCAGGAAAATGGCAATCGCACGGACGTCAAATGGATGTCGATCACGGATCAGCGAGGCATTGGACTTTTCGCGATGGGTCAACCGACCTTGGAATTTAGCGCACTTCGCTATGATACGGACGATCTGGAGCAAGCGAAACACACGACAGATCTCGTAAAAAGAGAGTATGTCACACTGCATCTCGATTATCGACAAAACGGGCTGGGTAGCAATAGCTGCGGACCTAAGCAATCGGAGCAGCATGCCTTGCGTCCAGAGGAGTTTTTCTTCCAGATGAGGCTAACGCCTTTTTCGAAGGATACGATTTCTCCGGTTCAGTTGTCTAAGCGGAATTTGTGTGACTAACCGCTGATTGTTCTCGAAGGCATCGCCGAAACGTTGTACAATCTAATTAAAGATTGAATAGTGCAACTAATCAAAATCCGGTGGTGGTTCTGTCACATGAAGTCATGGTCGCTCTTTCCGCGCAGAAGCATTCATGCCAAGCTGCTCGCTTTTATGCTGATTGCAGCCATTATTCCGCTGATTACGCTAGGGAGTATGGCGTATTGGAAATCGTCGATGGTCGTTCGCGAGCAATTTAGCAAGTCAGGCGAGTATATCGCTACGCAGCTGCAAATCCAGATCGACAACTACCTGAGTCAAATGAGATACATGGCTTATGACATCAATACGTACGTGTCAGACCCGACGTTGGTCGTCATGCGGGAGGAACAGCCGAAGACGTACACAGGCTTCCTGGAACAAAAAAACTTCGAGCGATACCTGGGGGCGCACCGCAACCTTGATACAAAAGGCATTTTTATCGTGACGCCCTCCGGTTACTTTTTCGGGGAAAATGTGATCAATGGAAAGGATCTGATGCGGGAATGGTGGTGGAAGGGGCTGCCCGCCAAGCTGGATGAGGAGCGATGGATCGGTTTTTACACACCACGGCATTATGTCGGATTTCAGGATGAGGCGGAGCTGCGAAATCAGGAAAAGGTACTCGGTCTGGTCGTTCCTGTTCTCAGCGGTTATGGCGTATTGAAGGATAGCCGGATTTTGATCGAGATGAAAGCAGGCAAGCTGTTTCAGTTGTTTGAACAGCTGGAAGAGGACATGAGTGCGTATGTAACGATTACAGCCAAAAATGGCGAGCTAATTTACCAGACTGCGGGTACGTTCGTCCAGCAAGAGAGCGATATCGTCTGGAACAAGCCACTGGAGTCCAACAACTGGATGATTCAGGTGCGCTTGCCTTACGAGCAAATGAACCGCTCTGCGGAAGTGATTCAATCCTTTTTTATCGCGGCGCTGATTCTTTCGGCCGTGCTGGCACTTCTTTTGGCGTATTTATTTTCTAGACGAATTACAGGTAAAATCAAACGACTTCAAGAAACGATGCGGCTGGTAGGAACAGGCGAATTGCAGACGCGCGCAGAGGTAGACACGGAAGACGAGCTGGGGCGGTTAGGGGTGAGCTTCAATCAAATGGTGAGGCGGATTCAGACGCTAATCGCCGAGGTGAGTCGCACCGAGCAGTTGAAAAAGGAAGCAGAGCTGCGAGCCGTTCACTACCAGATCAATCCGCATCTGTTGTTTAATACACTCAATTCCATCCAGTGGAAGGCAAGATTATCTGGCGCCAATGAAATCGGCAATATGCTCTATCATCTCATCAAAGTGCTAGAGGGCAACCTCGACATCACGCAGGAGCTCGTCCCGTTGGAAAAGGAACTGCAAACCGTCGAGCATTTTCTGCAAATCCAAGAGCTGCGGTATGGACCCGTTTTTCAATTTGAACAGACGGGAGTAGAGGCTTGCCATCGCTATTTGATCCCGCGAATGACTCTCCAGCCGCTTTTGGAAAATATCTTTTTCCACGCATTCGAAGACGGGCACGGAACGATCCGGATCCGTGTCAGTGAAAAAGAAGGGCTTGTGACGCTGCTGTTGCAAGATGACGGTGCAGGAATTGTGCCGGAGCGATTGGCCAAACTTCTCGATCCTGATCTGGAGCGTTCTAGCAAACGAGGGCTCGGCGTGTACAACGTCGATCAGAAGTTCAAGCTTCATTTCCGTATGGAGCACGGCATGAAAATTTCATCTGTCAGAGGAGAAGGAACCACAATTCAAATCACATGGCCGAAAAGGGAGGAAATTCCTGATGAACATCAAGGTAATGATTGTGGATGACGAAGTGCTGGTGCGAAGAGGACTGAAGGCAATGGTGCCGTGGAGTCGCTACGGGATGGAAGTGGTAGCGGATGCACCGAATGGTCGGAAAGGCTGGGAGGCTTTCCTGCAAATACAGCCCGAGTTGGTGATTACGGACATCGTCATGCCGGAAATGGATGGGTTGGAGCTGTGCAGGCGAGTGAAGGAGCACGCTCCCCAAACAAAGATGCTTCTGCTCAGCTGTCACCGCGATTTTGCTTTTGCCCAGCAAGGAATTTCTCTCGGGGTGTCCGGATATTTGTTGAAGACCGAGTTTCAGGATGAGGAATGGGGGACGTTGTTGGAAAAGCTGCGGTCTGAGCTGGCAGGCGAGAGCGCGCGACCCGATAAAAGTAGGGAACGCCCTGATGAATGGAAGCGGGAATTCGGTGCGTGGTTGACTGGTTTGAGCCGGGATTTCGAGCAAAGCTTGTCCTCCCTCCTGCAATCACACTGGTCGTGGATGAACGATTCCATGCGTGTATGGCTCTTGGAAGGGATGGGCAGCAGTGCAAATGGCGAGGAACAGGAGCGGGCATGGATTTCACGGGAGCTGGACAGCCAATGGGAGTGGATCGCATGTGGCGATATCCGTTTTTTACTGACTCCCGCAAGTATTAGCAGACAGGTAGAATCCTTGCTCGTGGAATGGAAGCTGGCTGGAAAGGTGACGAGCTGGGAGACAACAAGTCCGTTTGCTGGACTCGAACCGTGGATTCAGGCGGTACGAATGCTCTACCAGCGCACGGAGCGGGCGCGCAAGTACGGCGTCATTCAAGATCCGTGGCAGGAACCGATCAAGCAGGCTGTTCATTATGCGCTCGATCGTCTGGATACGCCATTGACGGTCAGTGAGGTAGCTTCACAGGTGGGACTGAGCCGTAGTCATTTTAGTGTGATGTTTAAAAAGGGAGTGGGCGAGAGCTTCGGCGAGTTTCTCGATAAGCGCAGGGTAAAAATGGCCCGAGCGATGCTGGATGAAACAACGCTATCCATTCAGGAGGTAGCGGAGCGAGTCGGTCTTCCTGACGCGAAATACTTCAGCAAATGGTTTAAAAAATGTACAGGGATGACCCCGAGCCACTACCGTTTCAAACAAAAGGAGGGGTCCAGTCGAACAATCGTCCACTCCACCGCGCAAACCTGAACAAAGCGAAAAAAAGGAAACAAATTGACGCACTATTGCGAACAGTTGGCGGTTTCACCGTTTTTTTCCCTTCATTAAAATAAAGAAAAATGAGGGGTAAATCTAGGGGGGGATCACAGATGAAAAAGGTTGCGTCAAAATGGATGGCAGCTGGTATGGCACTTCTTTTGGCCGTCGTAGCTGGTTGTTCACAAGCCCAGCCATCAGGATCAGACGGCACATCTAGTAACACAGGTACGACAACGCCAGCATCGTCTGATAAAAAGGAAACGGTTACATTGCGTTTCGCGACATGGGATACGGACCAAATGCTGAAGATCCAACAAGATATCGCGAAACAATTCGAACAGAAAAATCCGGGTGTGAAGGTACAAGTCGAGGCATATGCAGATGGTTTTGATCAGAAGCTGGTAGCGGCATTCGGAGCGAAAAACCCGCCGGATGTCATGTACATGTGGGATTTCCCAACGTACCACGCCTCGCTCGAGCCATTGGATGAGTACGTAAAGAAGGACCCATCAGTGGCAATCGACGACTTTTACCAAGGCCTCTTAAACTATAATCGATTCGATGGAAAATTGTTTGGTCTCCCAGCGGGCTTCTCGACGCGGGTCGTCTTCTACAACAAAAAGCTGTTTAACGAAGCAAATGTACCACTTCCGACAGACGAATGGACGTGGGATGATTTCAAATCGGCTGCCAAACAGCTGACCGTTCGCGATAAGAAGCAGTACGGCTTCGCTGTTCGTTCGGAGCCGGATACGTACGATTTGCAGCAGTTCGTGTGGAGCAACGGCAGTAGCTTTATTAGCCCTGATGGAAAAGCCATCGAAGGCTACATGAACAGCAAGGAAACGGCAGCAGCCCTGCAAATTTTCAGTGATTTGACGAAAGACAAGAGCGCTTTGCTTGTCGGTGGAAAAAACCAGCAGAGCGGGAACGACTTGTTCAAAGCGGGTAAGCTCGCGATGTATGACAACGGCGTATGGTCGCTCGAGTCGTACAAGAAGGCGAATGTCGATTTTGGTACGGTCGTGATGCCGCAATTCCCTGGCAAGCCTAGTAAGGGTGTCATCGGAACCTCCTCTGTATCGATCGCCAAGGATTCCAAAAACAAAGAACTGGCTTGGGAGTTTTTGAAGTTCTTCGTTTCCAGTGATGCGATCAAGATGCGTACATCTGACTTGCCTGTGCGTATTAGTGTCGTACAAGAAAAGAAGCTCGATCAGGACCCACTCTACGCGCCGTTCTATAAGACATTGGAACAATCGACTGACACGCCTGCCTTCCTGTTGAATCCGCACTGGAACGAAATCAACCGGAACCTTTCCGCAGCGGTCAATGCGATCATGATGGGACAAAATGCCGAGGAATTACTGAACAAGGCAGTCAAAGACTCCCAGAAGTTTTTAGAAAAATAACGGGAAGGGGTCAGGGAATTGAATACAGAGAGTGTTGTGACACATAAACAGCCTGCCATGACCGTTCAACCGAAAAAACTCAAGGGAAGGGCGTTTCTTACGCCCTATCTTTTTATCTTGCCTTGGATTCTCGGCTTTCTCGCTTTTACGCTGGGACCTATGCTGTTTTCACTCGTCATGAGCTTTTTTGATTGGCCTGTCGTTGGTGAGGTTACGTTTGTCGGCTTGGACAACTACGTCAATATGTTTACGGACGATCCATTGTTTTGGCAATCGCTCTGGATCACGATTAAATTTGCGTTGTTATTTGTACCGTTGAATTTGTTCATCGCGTTGTTTTTGGCCATGATGCTGAATCAGAAGGTAAAAGGCAGCGGCTTTTTCCGCACCGTATTTTACTTGCCGAGCGTGATTTCCGGTGTGGCGCTGGCGATGATTTGGGCGTGGGTGTACGACGGGGAATACGGTATTTTCAACTATTTGCTCAGTCTGGTTGGGATTACAGGTCCCGATTGGCTAAACGATACGACGTGGGCGCTCATTGCCATGGTAATCGCCAGTTTGTGGGGGCAAGGCTCCATGGTATTGATTTTCCTGGCGGGGCTCAAAAGCATTCCGGAGAGCTTGTATGAAGCGGCCTCGATTGATGGGGCAGGGGCAGTGCAAAAGTTTTTCCGCATTACACTGCCGATGGTGAGCCCAACGATTTTGTTTAACCTGATTATGACGATCATTAGTGCGTTCCAGCAGTTGAGTCTAGCACTCCTGCTCACAGGAGGCGGACCGTTGCAGTCTACGTATTTCTATGCCATGTACGCGTACGACAACGCCTTCAAATACTTCAAGATGGGATATGCTTCGGCGAACTCCTGGTTTATGTTTGCGATCATTTTGGTATTGACCTTCATTGTATTTAAAACGTCTGGCAAATGGGTGTACTACGAGGGCGACAATCGCAAGGGAGGGGAAGAAGCGTGATACGCAAAACGATCGCTTATGCGAGCTTGATCTTTTTCTCTTTCCTTTTTCTCGCACCGTTTTACTGGATGATCTCTACTGCGCTCAAGTCGGACGATGAGATTTTGCAGTATCCACCAAAATGGATTCCGGATGTGCTGCATTGGGAGAACTTCGGGAATGCGTGGATGTCGCAGCCGTTTCATCTCTATTTGGAAAACTCGTTGACGGTGACGATCCTGACTACGATTGGTCAATTGATTTCGTCTTCGCTGGTCGCATATGGCTTTGCTCGGTTTACGTTTAAAGGGAGAGACTTTCTGTTTATGGTCGTTCTGGCTACGATGATGATTCCGTGGGAAGTGACGATGATCCCGCTGTACATGGAATTCAACTACCTGGGCTGGATCAATACGCTCAAGCCGTTGATTGTTCCTTCGTTCTTCGGGTCAGCGTTTTATATTTTCCTCATGCGACAGTTTATTTTGACCATTCCTCGTGAGCTGGATGAGGCAGCGCGTATTGATGGTGCGGGTTCGTTTCAGATTTACGCACGGATTATTATGCCGTTGATGATGCCTGCTCTGATTTTGGTGAGTGTATTCAACATCTTGGGCACATGGAACGATTATTTGGGTCCACTCATTTTCTTGAATGACCAAAGTCAGTACACGCTGACGCTGGGACTGGCGCAATTTAAAGGGATGTATGAAGTAGAGGCTACCGGGCTGATGGCGGTAACGTTCCTGATCTCGCTTCCGCCGTTGCTCCTCTTTTTCCTCGCACAACGATATATCGTAGACAATTCAGCTGGCGTTGCTATTAAGTAAGAGGCTATCAAGTAAGGAGGGAGCAGAAGTGGGGAATCAGGCGAAGTGGGAAGGCTGGGCATGGTCATTTCATCAATTTGGTGAGCGATTGTTGCGGATGGCGGCAGCGCATCTCATGTGGGTGGTGTGCACGCTCATGGGAGGCATCGTCTTTGGAATCTTCCCAGCGACAGCTGCTCTGCACGACGTACTGAGCGGCAAGTGGAGTGACCGTGGGCTTCCGTCCGCCTTCTGGCATGCTTTTCGCCACTACTTCAGGAGGAGCCAATGGCTTGGCGCATGGACGGTGCTAACGGGGGCAATTCTGTGGGTCGATGTGGTGTTCTTCCTGCGCTTGGGCTCCCTGTGGGGGCTCTCGATTGCGGCCGTTTTTGCGGGGATCGGATTCTTGCATGCGGCTACCTCTTGCCACGCCTTTTCCCTGCTTGTTCGGGAGGATGCAGACGTAAAGAGGACGCTCAAGCAATCGTTTTGGCTGGTCGCGGCTTTTCCGTTGCATTCGCTCGTCACGATGGGAGGCTTGCTCCTTCTCATGATTCTCTTGCTGGCGATTCCTGTTTTGCCGATCTTGTTGGGAGCGAGTCTGCCCGCCTGGTGGATGAACGCCAGATTCAGTCGTCTGATGGAAAAGCGCGATCGTAAACGATCGACGAAGCAACCTCGAGGTGAGACATATGCAGTTTGATTTAGGAATCGTTCCTTTTAGCCGATACGGGTCGTATCTCGTACTCTCGCGACTAGGTAACGCCAAGCGAACAGAAGGGCTGTATTTACGCAATATTCGTGGAGGTGACAACCACGATGGCGCGATTTTTCGAATCGAAATGGTAGCGGATGGTGTGGCGATTCCATTTGAGACGGAGGCTACACCAACCTTGCTGCGTCTTTACGGGGATAAAGGCGAAGTGAAGCTGTGCATGAGCGAGCCGCAGCTGGTGCAGGTACGTGGTCAAGGTGTTGGATTGCGACTGGTGCTGGAATCGACGGCAGCTGATTATGCGATTCAAGCAGGAGCCGGATGCTGGGAAATCAATCATTTTTCCACGGAAATTCGCTTGCGAGTGACTCCGCTTGCTGGAGCGCTGGTGGTCAACCCTACGAAGGCATCGCGTGAACAGCAAGTAAGCGTAACCTTTCATCCCGATGAGGAAACAGGTGTACTGGAAGGCGTACTGGAGGAATTCCACACCGTCTGGAAGGAGCGCAGTTATCCCGCCTTTGCCGATAGTTGGGAGCAGGTGAAAAAAGAGTACGACGATTGGCTGGAACGGACACTTTCTGTATCTGAGGAGCATCGCGAAGGCTTGAGTGAAGCACGAGAACTCGCGGCGTACATCACCTGGTCTTGTGTGGTGAGACCAGAAGGCTATCTGCCACGGTCTGCGATGTATATGTCCAAAAATTGGATGACGAATATCTGGAGCTGGGATCATTGCTTCAATGCGATGGCTCTGACGCGAGCAAACTTGCCGCTGGCGTGGGATCAGCTCATGATCTTTATCGACAGGCAGGACGAAAGTGGTGTCTTCCCCGATTTTATCAATGATCGGTATGCGTTGTGGAATTGCTGCAAGCCTCCGATTCACGGCTGGGCGCTGCGCTGGATGCTGGATCGGAACGACGCGATTACGAACGAGATGCTAGAAGAGGTGTACGAGCCGCTTTGTCGCTGGACCAATTGGTGGTTCCGTTACCGCGATGATGATCAAGACGGGATTCCGCAGTATAATCACGGCTATGACTGCGGCTGGGACAACAGCACAATTTTCCTCGATGGGGCGCCAATCGAAAGCCCGGACCTGCCTGCGTATTTGATTCTGCAAATGGATGTGCTGGCGGATTTGGCGAAGAGATTGGGACGTCATGAAGAGGCAGCGAGGTGGCTGGAAAAGGCCGAAATGACGCTGCAACGGCTCATGGAGAAGCATTGGAACGGGGAGAATTTCTACGCGACTCACTCCGGCAGCGATCAGCCTACCCAAGGAGACAGCTTGATTCGCTATATGCCTCTCGTGCTTGGCAAAAAGCTGCCGCAGGACATCCGAGCCAAGCTGATTACGGACTTGCAGGAGCGGTTTTTGACCGAGAATGGACTGGCTACGGAGAGTCCAACTAGTTCCTTCTACCGTGCGGATGGTTACTGGTTAGGCCCGATCTGGGCACCAGTGACGATGCTCGTAGTTGATGGATTACGGCGAGCTGGCGAAGTCGCGTTCTCTCAGGAGATTGCCAGACGTTTTTGTCGAATGGCAGCCCGCAGTGGAATGGCGGAAAATTTCGATGCGCTGACAGGGGATGGACTGAGAGACCGGGCATTTACTTGGACGTCCAGTGTGTTTTTGATGTTGGCTCATGAATATGTATAGGAGAAGTTCATAGAGGGGTACCGCCAGCAAAACGCAGTTAACTTAACTAGTCAGAATGGGTGACTTTACAGTATTCAATGTAGAGTTGCCCATTCTTTTTATTTCATCAAATACTAGATATCTATATTCAATTTTATAGTATTCATAGTACATTGAGTTAGGTGTTTTGACCTAGAGGCATTAAGCTAACGTGCAGGATAGTTCAAAATAATGTGGATATGGTAAGTAAACTAATCTAAACACGCGAGGTGCGCTTTGAACTTAATACAAACGATCATAAGAAGATTTAACCTTAATGTTTTAAGTATAGATAATGTTCCTGAGTCTTTTAGTTCACAAGTATACAAACTGAATCTTACTAGTGGCGAAACTGTATATGCGAAGATCCCTTATAATAGGGATAAACTGTTTCGTGAATATCGTATGCTTGAATTGTTGTGCGAGGTAATACCGGTTCCAAAAGTATTAGATTTCTGGGGTGGGAATGACTTTATTTCTGGTGCCTTACTTCTATCTCAGATTCAAGGAATACCGTGTGCAGGTACAATTGACGATGAACTGTCATTTCAAATTGGGCTGTATCATGCCAAGCTGCATGACGTGAAAATGCCGGGGTATGGTGTTGAAGGTGTAGAAGGTTATCAGTTTCTTAATGAAAATAATTGGAGACTATACATAAAAAATAACTTTGAAAAGTTGAAAGAACCTTGTAAGGAAGTCCTTGAGAGAGGACTTTTCGAAAAATGTATTAATCACTTTGAGAGTGCCTTCTCAGCATTACCTCATCCTGATAGACCCTGCGTTGTTCATATGGATTTCCGACCAGGAAATATATTAACAAATAATAATGAGGTCGTTGGAATTATTGACTTTGAAAGTGCACGGGGAGGATCTTCAGAAATAGATTTTACAAAAATTAATCGATATGTTTGGGAAGTAAATCCTCAAAGAAGAGTTTCGTATATAGAGGGATATTCAACAATTCGTCCCATAATGGAATTGGATACAATACTTCCCTTTTATGATTTTTACGATGCTTTTAGTGCTGTTGTCTGGTGTAAAAACAGGGGAATTGAAAAAAATAAAGCGTTCCTCAAGGAAAGTATTTCTGTGTTGCAGAAATCCGTTGGTTGTTGAGCTAGAGGGATCGATAGTGTCATAAACAAAAAAACAGTCTAACACTTTATTTTGTGTTCTTGACTGGTTCTTGGTTTATAAAGATCGATTAGCCTAACTCTTTTCCTCGAACAGAGATAATTAAACAACTTAAAGCTACTTTGAATACATGTAAACAATGTGACAACCTTTGAATTAACAGTGATTGTCACATTGGAGTTAAGATAAACGCGGATTTACAACGTTAAGGGATTCATAAAATTCGGAGAAGGTGGAAAAGATCCAAAAGAATACTGCTGCCTATAAAGAGGTGATTCAGGAGTTTGAAAAAATGTACCAAGAAGCAGAGTGGATAAGGAATATCCCGTTGTTTAAAGATTTGGTATCATCCCCACTTGCGGATCAGATTCGGTATTTAGATAAATTAAAGTCAGAATTGGAAGTTAAGAAATAAAGATGATACTTCATGAGGAAGAGAAAGGGAATTCTCGCTTTGGAACGAAAAAACAGCCGATTACACCTTAACCGGGTACAGCCGAGATACATGCAAAAATGGGTCATAGTCTTACTTTTATTTCCAAATGTTGATTTTATCGAATTCTCCTGCCATGTCACAAACTGCATTCGAAAAATGACAATTGCTGTAAGCTTGTGACCCAAAATTACTCGTATCTCGGCTGTACCCCTAGATGTGCTACGGCTTTCCTTTGATGGAAAAGAAACAGCAACCATTCATAAATCCGGTTGCTGTTGTATCTCTCATTTTGGTTACTCAACATAACTATGTACAACATTGTGCTACTTTCAATTCATCACTTCTTCTTATCCATAAAGATCCGTCTTCTTTGATCATATAATCAATTTTATTACTCTTTAAAGCTTCTATCTGTTCTGAAGATGGTCCATCAGAAAGTCTATAGTAATCGTTTCCAGTCCCTACATATAAAAATCCAAATACTAGCACCACAACTATTGCTGTTGCAGCCAAAGACACGATTAATTTATTCTTCATAAATATCACCTTCTTTCAAAAAGGAGAATCAGGAATAATCATTCCTGATTCTCTTTTTTCTTACGTAATAGGGGGAAGATCTTGATCTACATAATCCTCTTCTTTACCTGTAAATCTCTCTAGTGTCCAGGTACTCTCTTTTTTGTTTGGTTTATTTATTTTTTTAAGCTTTCCGCTTTTGTATAACTCATCAATCGCAATTTTAACGTCTGAACGACTGCTATTACTGTCTATCCCCTCTTGTGCTGCTTTGTATCGTCCTTCTTCATTATTGTGCATATCCATTTTATATGTTAAAGATTTTTTGTTTTGATAGGAAGCACCATCTTCGTGTGCACTCGTCCACTTTTCTGCCCAACTATCATTCACTGCCCATACTATCCACATGTTCCATAATGCATGTCGAAAAGCATCTGATTCTTCATCAGTACCATTTCTACCGAAAGCTAGTTCTGTATAATTCCATGCCCCTTTCCCTGCCATAAGAGCTTTAAATCCTTTTGACGGCGATTGATCATACAATGCCTGCTCTTTTGGATTCAGTGTAACTACTCCATCAGCATAATCATAGAAATCATCCCAATCACCATCAGAGCTTGAAGCCAGGTTCTTTATATTTTGGTTATCATTGTTGTATATTTCGCACAATTCCAAAAAATGTTCATTAATTTCATCTTCAGTCGCTTTTGGGTGATCTTTTTCATATTGAGTCAACTCTTCTAAAATTTTTTCTGAAAATCTAAAGTCAACTTTCTCATAAGATTTTTCGTATTTCTTTTTCTCCTCGGAAATACTTTCAGCGATTTTCTCTGTACTTTTAGCAGATGCTGGCGTCAAGACTGACACTGGAGCAACTAATAATGAGAACACGACGAAAGGCACTAATACTCTTTTAAATTTCTTCATAGGCTTCTCTATCCCTCTTTTCATGTTTCTACATCTTTACGCTTCTGACTATAATGGGCATTGCCCGTTGTGAAAGCTCCTCCTTAATAGAATATCCAAATTGTACCATAATTTCTAAAAATAACCTTACTTCCTTTTTGTAGAAAATATAGAAAAACTGGAAAAATTATTTTCTCGATAGAATTACGTGCTATAGTAGTATCCATAAAAAGGGAATTGTATTGGGGGTTAATAGCTGTGGTTATGGCGGAAATGAGATCGTCGTTTGGCTGCGTTTTGAAAAGGTATCGAGAAGAGGCGGGGCTGACTTTAGCGGAGTTATCTAGAAAAACAGACATATCCTCTGGCACGATCAGTAAGATCGAAACAGACTCTCTCACTTTGCCAAATATGCGGAATGTAATTCGATTAGCTGAAACGCTAGACATATCTTTGTACGAGGCGGTTATGCCATATTTATATAAAATTAAAAGGACTAAAACGTTTGAATTATTGCTGGAAACGGCGATCAATCAGGGGAATGCCGTTCTTACGCAAAAAATCGCATCTAAGCTATTAGAATGCCCTAAGAGCAACACGTTTCTTTCGTTAGATTATCTTTATCAATTGGCGGGAAATACGGAAAATATAGAATTTCGATTTTTAATATATGGTGTGATTTCTCAGTATTCGCGCGAACATGGTATCCCTGTATTTTTAGCCAGGTCGTTATATCAGAAATATCTTATTCAACGTGATAGCTTTAAAAAATTGGACGAGTCGTATATAGAAGGTATGGAGTTATTGCACTATATTTCATATCTACACGTGGATGAAAGGGTTATGACTTACTATAAGTTGGGTTCGCATGCGTTATTTCGAGGATGTCATGAAGAGTGCATTCATCTATGTAAGAAAGGTATTAATGAAGATCATAAGCGAGATGAGCTGACAGCAAAAGCGTACCTAGCTATTATCATCGCTTACATTGAGTTAAGAGACTATATTCTTGCTAAAGTATATTTGGATGCGTATGAACAATTAGATTGTTTAAATGTACAGAAAGAATCTCAATATCTTCGAGCTATATTATACGCAAAGACTACGGATGATATTGAAAAGGCAGTACCATTATTATTAGATTGCTTGCACATGCGCCCGCAAAACGAAAAGTTACCAGTGGTAAATGATCTGCTGGATATTTATACAAGATTAGGTGATGAGTTGGGGGTCGTAGATATTTTTCAGTCAGAATCGTCATTTTTGCCGACTAACGTTGGTACACCGAACCAATGTACTCATCTAGGTTTATATTTTCGCGCAAAAGGGAATTTTTACATTGAAAAAGGCGATTTAGATATGGGGTGTGCCAGTTTATTAGAAAGTGCTATGTATTATAAGAAAATGATGAAATTGGAAGAAGCGATTAAAAGCATTGGGTATTTATTTGAATACTATACAGCTAACAAGGAAAATTTACCTTTTGACATACTCCAAAAAATGGAAATATTGTATACTGTACATAATACCTAAACCCGCAAGGGGGTGATACTCGTGAAAAAGTTGATGATGTCTTTATGTATTTTATCCGCGTTATTTGTCGTACCAGTTGGGGTAGATACGTTAAGTAAAGAACCTCCGATTGCAAAACACTATCCTGACCCATGGTAAGCCAATTTGCTCCCGACTCCGGTCGGGTTTTTTTGTGTTCAAAGGGGTAGCGCCAACATTTTGACCGATTTATACGCTTAGCATTAGCGGACGTAACTGGCCGTTTTCTGGCATGCTGATGACCGATAATGATGTTTAGCGGTCATTCGCTTAGAGTAAGAGAAATCGGCTTTTTATGCGGCTTAACGTCTTTAGCGTATATTTCCGTTAAAATGTTGGCGGTCGCCCTCAAAAAGCATGCTTTTTGAAATTGCTCCAAATAGATGCAATCACCATTTTTTGTAAGTGTGTGACCCAGAATTACTCGTATCTCGGATGTACCCCTTAACGTGGTGAAAACCGGCTGTTTTTGTGTCCATCTTCCCTTAACGTTGAAAATTCGCGTTTTGCTGGCGGTACTTCATAGGGAAAAACACACGGGCATGGTAGATGACGAATCGATCATGCCCGTTGCTTGTTTTGTTTTACAGCACTTTACTGAGAAACGCCTTTGTTCTCTCATGCTGGGGATTGTCAAAAATCTCGGCAGGCTTGCCTTCCTCTACAATATATCCGCCATCCATGAAAATCACGCGATCGGCTACTTCACGGGCAAAGCCCATCTCATGCGTAACCACGACCATCGTCATTCCTTCTTTGGCCAAATCTTTCATCACCTGAAGAACTTCCCCTACCATTTCCGGGTCGAGTGCAGAGGTAGGTTCATCGAACAACATGATATGAGGGTCCATGGCGAGCGCCCGGGTAATGGCTACGCGCTGCTGTTGACCACCAGACAACCGATCTGGATACACGTCTCGCTTGTCCGCCAAATCTACTTTTTTCAGCAATTCCAGCGCCTTTTGTTCATTTTGCTGACGCTCTGAATTTTTGATGTGCTTGGGTGCGAGCATAATGTTTTCCAATACAGTGAGATGCGGGAATAGATTGAACCGTTGAAACACCATGCCGACACGCTCTCGCAGCTTGTTAATGTCCACTTTGGGGGAAGTAACCTCCACACCCTCAATGGTGATTTTTCCAGATGTCACCTCTTCCAACTGGTTCAGGCAGCGCAGAAACGTACTTTTTCCCGAGCCGGAGGGACCGATGACACAGACAACTTCGCGCTCTTCAATGGTAGTCGAGATGTCTTTTAAGACTTCCAACGAGCCAAAGCTCTTTTTTAAATTCTCCACATGAATCATTTCGCGAACCTCCTCTCAAGGGAACGAGATAGCAGACTGAGGATGTAAATCATCAGGAAATAGAAGACCGCTACTACTGCCCAAATTTCAAACGAGCGGAAGTTGCCAGAGATGATAATCTCACCACTGTTCATCAGTTCACGGATACCAATGACCGTTAAGAGCGAGGTGTCTTTTAACGTCACGATAAATTGGTTGACGAAAGCAGGAATCATGCGGCGAACAGCCTGGGGCAAGATAACTAGGCGCATAGCTTTTCCGTGCGTGAGTCCCAGGGAACGGGCTGCTTCCATCTGTCCTTTATCGATGGAGAGAATTCCTCCTCGGAAAATTTCAGCCAGGTACGCTCCGGCATTGAGACTGAGCGCAAGAATACCCGCAGTTGTCTCTGGAATTTTGATATCTAGGACAGGCGGTAATCCAAAATAAATAAAGAAGATTTGAACCAACAGCGGTGTGCCGCGGAGAAAGTCAACGTAAGCGGTTGCAATGCCGCGAAGCACTTTGGACCGGCTTGTACTCATCAAGCCAAAAAGCAATCCGATTAAGAGAGCAAAAAACAGGGAAATGACCGTTATTTTTAGCGTGACCACAGAGCCTTGGGCCAAGACAGGAAGCGCATCGACAATGACATCCCAACTACTGCTCATTTGGACAACTCCATTCTTTCTAAGGTGAAAAAAAGGCGCGTCTCGCGCCTTTATTTTTTGGTGCTCAAGTAGGTGTTGATGATTTCATCGTATTTTCCATTCTCTTTCAGCTTCTTCAGACCGGAGTTGAGTTTGTCTTGCAGCTCTTTGTTGCCTTTTAAAACCGCGATGCCGTAGTGGTCACCATTGAGACGGTCGCCTACAATTTTTAGCTTGGAAGCAGGGTCTACCGTAATTTTATACGAGATAACCGGATAGTCTTCGATGGTCACATCAGCGTTGCCGTTCTGAACTTCTTGGAACATGGAAGGGCTATCGTCGAAGTATTTGACAGTCGCTCCGTATTTTTTCCCGAGCTCATCAGCAAAGGTCGCACCAGTTGTGCCTTTTTTGATGGCAATCGTTTTGCCAGCCAAATCTGCCTCCCCATTGATCGTTGTGTTGTCCTCACGTACGACCAGAGAAAGACCTGCTTGATAGTAAGGTTCAGAGAAATCTAAAATTTCTTTGCGCTTATCTGTGATGCTGATTCCTGCAATGGCTCCGTCCAATTGCTTCGCTTGAACAGCCGGAATGATTCCTTTGAAGTCCATCGGCTTAATTTCTACCTCAAAGCCCTCTTCTTTGGCGATGGCGTTGATCAGGTCGATGTCAATTCCCACGTACTTTCCGTCTTTTTCAAACTCAAAGGGTGGGTATGTTGCATCTGTACCAATAACGTACTTCTTGGCACCCGACTGCCCAGATGTTGAGGAAGCTTGATCCGTGCCAGTGCCACATGCACTTACCGTGAGTGCCAACAAACTAGAAACAACAGCAACCATTAGTTTTTTCATAAATTACCCCCAAGTATATTTATGATAGATATGATATGGACATGAATATAGTAATATAGAAAAGTCGGTAAAGTCAAAACAAACTGAAAGTAATTATTATCCATAATTGTATGAACGTTATCATGGTGAGATAACAGAAATGTTTTTTCATACCTGCTATAATGGTAGCAAATGTATAAAAGGGATGGGAAAAACGATGAAGCAGGTCACCATATTGATCGCCGACGATGAAGCGGAGATTGCTGAGCTCGTTGCCTTGCATGTGAAAAAAGAAGGTTACCACACAATTATCGCAGCGGATGGAAGGGAAGCACTCCAAGCTGTGCAGACGCATTCGATTGATTTGGCAATCCTCGATATTATGATGCCTGGGCTGGATGGCTATGAGGTCACCCGTCTCATTCGTGAACAGCACAATATGCCGATTATCTTTTTGAGTGCCAAGACGTCCGATCTGGATAAAATTTCTGGATTGGTGATGGGCGCAGATGATTATATGACCAAGCCATTCAATCCAATGGAATTGGTCGCTCGTGTGAATGCCCAGCTGCGACGCTTTAAGCAGCTGAATCAACCAGCAGTAGCAGTAGCGAGTAACAAGGTCTTAGAGGCAGGTGGACTTGTCATTTACCCTGAGCAGCGAACCGTGAGCCTGTACGGAGAAACGATTGAGTTAACGCCGAAAGAGTTTGATATTCTCTACCTGCTGGCCAGCTATCCCAAGAAGGTGTTTAGTGCGGATAATATTTTCCAGCAGGTGTGGGGCGAAGCGTACTATGAAGGCTGCAATACAGTCATGGTGCACATTCGCACCTTGCGAAAGAAGCTGGGTGAAGAAAAAACCAAGAACAAGTGGATCAAAACGGTCTGGGGCGTCGGGTATTCATTCCATGGATAACATGATACGAAGCTTTCGGTTCCAAATGGTCAAGCTTCTGGGCCTAAGTCTGCTTCTATCCGGTGCGGTTACCTATGTGATCTTTAAAGCGCTTCAGCTTTACTATCGAACACAGGTGAAGATGGAAAGCATTTTAGCGCCGATTCGCTATTTTATGCGAGAAATAGGGGACATTTACTTCTTTTTGATTTTTTTTGTTCCCCTAGCCATCTTGTTTTTCTTCTTGCTAACCAAAAGGTATGCCATCTATTTTCAGGAGATTTCCAGAGGGATTCATCATCTTGCAAATGGCGACTTTACCCATCATGTTCAAATACCGTCGAACGATGAGTTCGCAGATATTGCCAAGGACATCAATCTGGCGGGTGAAAAATTGCAGGAAGCTGTACAAAGAGGGGATTTTGCCGAAAGCAGCAAGGATCAGTTGGTTTTGAACCTGGCGCATGACCTACGAACGCCGCTGACTTCTGTTTTAGGGTATTTGGACATCATTTTGCGGGACGAGCAGTTAACGGTGGAACAAGCCAGGCATTACACGAATATTGCTTTTACCAAGTCGCAGCGTTTGGAAAAGCTGATCGATGAGCTCTTCGAAATTACGAAAATGAACTACGGCATGCTCACCCTCCAACAGAACCTGATTGATCTGAGTGAATTACTCATGCAGTTAAACGAGGAGCTATATCCTTCCCTGGAGAAAAATCAGTTGGAAGCCAGAATGAATGTGGCATCACGATTGACGGTTTACGGGGATGGCGAGCTCTTGGCACGCGTTTTCGAGAACATCATGACCAATGCCATCCGCTACGGGCACGATGGTCAGTTTGTTGATATCAAAGGTTTTCTTGCGGGTGACGAGGTCGTTGTGCAGATTATCAATTATGGTCACGAGATTCCCCCGGAAGATTTGCCGCATCTTTTCGAAATGTTTTACACGGGAGACAAGGCCAGAAGCCATCAAAACGGAAGCACAGGTCTTGGGCTATTTATCGCCAAAAATATCGTCGAGCGCCACGAAGGGACGATTTCTGCGCAAAGCAATTTGATCCGCACCGTTTTTGAAATACGCTTACCTTACGAACAGACTACCTCACTTTAAAAAAATTTAAGGATTACCCCACTTTTTCTTTTAAAAGTTTTTCTTATCCTGATCGGGTGACGAGCCAGGGTGGAAACTGCGAAGGAAGAAGTGGGGTTTTTGGATTGGCCAAAGATGACCGGAGCTTACAGTTTTTGGGGAGGTAAGGAAGGATGAAAAAGCGTTTGTGGATCTGGCTGGGGGTAGGCGTGCTTGTCGCTGGGCTTGGCGGCTATGCGGCTTCTTCGGGCGAAAAGAAGAATGGCATTCCTGTCATGTTATCAACGGTGGTAACGGCCGACTTGGAAAGCACGATTTTGACGTCGGGCATGGTCAAAGTACGAAATGAACATACATTGTTCGCTAACTATGCAGGAGAACTGCGGAATTTCTCCATCAAGGAGGGAGACAAAGTGACGAAAGGGCAGGTGATCGGCAATATCGACATGTCCGATGTCAGCAATGAAATCATGGATATCGAGGCACAGATCACCATTCAGGAAGCGAATATCGTAAAGCTCTCCAAAGGTGTGGAGCCTGAGGAAGTCACGAAAATGCAGGAGCAGCTTGCCCAGCATGAACGCGAATACCAAACGGCATTAAAAGATTACCAGCGAACGCAATCGCTGTTTACCGCAGGTGTGTCTACCCAACAGGCTGTAGAGGAGGCGAAGCAAAAGCTACAGACTGCGGAATCAAGAGTAAGGGTCGCGAAGCAAGATTTACTTTTGAAGCAAAAAGGGCCAGACAAGGCAGAGATTCGCTCCTACGAGGCGCAAATTCAAAAGCTGAATTTGGAAAAAGCAAAATATGAAAAGCAACGTGTGCAAAGCAGCATCGTGTCTCCGATTGAGGGGACGGTGCTCTCCATGAAGGTGAAACAAGGGAAGTACCTAAGTAAAGGCGAGGAAATTCTCACGGTTGGAGATACCAATGATGTTATGGTCGAAGCAGCAGTTGGAGAATCTGACTTGCGTAAAATCAAAATCGGACAGGATGCGGTGGTCTCAGGCATTTCCTTAGGCGGAGAACAGTTGCAAGGTAAGGTGTTGCGCATATCTCCTATGGCTGTAACCAGCAAAGAGCCGGGTGGAGAGAGTACGGGAGTGCCAGTCGCTGTTCATCTAAATGAGACGAGGGAGTATTTGAAGCCAGGTTTTCACGTGGATGTGAACATCGTCCTGCAAAAAGCAGCAAACGCTATGCAAGTCCCCATTGAGGCAGTCGTGACGGATCAAGATGGATCTTTCTTTGTCTGGGTAGTGGAAAATGGCAAGGCCAAGAAGAAAAAAGTGACGACTGGAATTGAAAGTGAATTGTTTATCCAAATTGAAAGCGGATTGGATGGCAGTGAAGAATTGGTAGCGAATCCACCGGAAACCTTGCAAGAAAATGAAGTGATCTTCCAAGCATCTCCCGAAGAGTTTGCGGGGTAAAGGAGGATACATATGCTGACCATTGAGGGGTTAACCAAACAATACAAGACGGATGAGCTGGAGCTGTTTGCTTTGCAAAATATCAATATCCACGTGGCTCAAGGTGAATTCGTGGCGATCGTGGGACCTTCTGGTTCCGGAAAATCGACGTTTATGAACATGCTGGGTTGTCTGGATCGGCCAACCTCCGGATCGTATGTCTTGGATGGAATTGATGTTACGCAATTGAAGGATAGTGGGCTGGCGCAGGTACGCAATCAAAAAATCGGCTTTGTCTTTCAATCGTTTCATCTGTTGCCACGTGCTACTTCGCTGCGAAACGTGGAGTTGCCGATGATGTATGCGGGCGTTGGCATGACAGAACGCAAAAAAAGAGCGAAAGCGGCGTTGCAGCGTGTCGGACTCGGCCAGCGGATGGAACATAAACCGACGCAGCTGTCCGGCGGTCAAAGACAGCGTGTCGCCATTGCCAGAGCGCTAGTCAACCAGCCTGCGATTTTACTTGCTGACGAGCCGACGGGGAATCTGGACAGTCGCTCCAGCATCGAGATCATGGCGATTTTTCAGGAGCTGCATGCGCAAGGGGTAACGATTCTGCTCGTCACGCACGAGGCGGATATCGCTCAGCATGCCGAGCGCGTCATTACGTTTCGAGATGGTCATATCATCCGAGATGAGCGAGTGGAGGAGCGCTTGTTTGCTACTGCGTCCGAGGAGGTGATCCTCACGTGAATTTACTCGAAAGCTTTCGTACGGCTCTGGAAGGGATTGGAACAAATAAGCTCCGAGCTACCTTGACGATGTCTGGGATCATCATCGGAATCATGTCTGTTATTGCTGTAATTACACTAGGAAACGGCAGTCAACAGGCCTATACCGATCAGTTGGAGAAGCTGGGTGCTACTAATTTCAGCGTTACTGTTTGGTGGGACCAAGGAAGCAAGATTACTGATTTGACAGTGGAGGATGCTTATGCACTTCCCCAACAATCGCCCTACATTGAAGAGGCCGTGCCGTTCACAAATCTTTTTGGAACGATTCGTGGCCCGAAAAAGGGGAAGGACGCAAGTATACAAGGAACAAATGAGGATCTGTTAAAGGTTCAACCCAACTTGAAACTAGTTGCAGGCAGATATTTTACTGCGAAGGAAGTAAGAGAGGGGAAGCCGGTTATCGTTTTAACCGAAAAATTAGCGGCAGGGCTTTTCGGACGTGAAGACCCGATTGGCAAGCGTTTGACTTTCAAAGCAGCATCCGTCATCGTTATTGGCGTGGTAAGGGAAGCCAAGCTGATGGTTGAGGCTGGTCGATCAGAGGGTGCCTATATGCCGATTACCTTTCTGCACAATATGGACGGGTACAAGTACGTTCATACGATAACCGTAAAAGCCAAGTCGAAGGAAACGATGGAAGCAGCCAAGAGTCAGACAGAGAAATACTTAAACCGCAGGCACGATCGCGAAAACTACTACCAAATCGATAGTATTGAGAACGCACTGGGGGAGATGGATTCCTTTTCCGGCACGCTCACCACGATCTTTAGTGTTGCAGCCGGGATTGCGCTGTTTGTCGGTGGGATTGGCGTCATGAACATCATGCTCGTATCTGTCACGGAGCGGACGCGGGAAATTGGCATTCGCAAAGCGTTAGGCGCGCGTTACGGAGATATTATGCTACAGTTTTTGATCGAATCGATGATCGTCTGCTTGATTGGTGGAACGATTGGGGTGCTGCTCGGCATCGGGACAGCCATGTTTGCCTCGCAATATGTCGATGTGCCGCCGCTATTATCGTGGGAAAGTATCGTAATCGCCTTCGGGTTCTCCAGTGCCATCGGTATTTTCTTTGGCCTCTATCCGGCTCATAAGGCAGCCAGACTCAATCCGATTGATGCGTTGCGATATGAGTGAGGAATGAAAAAGAAATGACTAGCAGATATCACTGCTAGTCATTTTTCTAACGTATAGGAATTTATAAAATAAATTCCGGAGCGCATGGAAACTTTCCGCTAAAACGCGGTCGCTCCTCCTTGAAAAGGCCTCGATAGAGGTTTTCTTATTAGTCTCGAACCGATTGTAATGCCGTTGACCAACTAATCACTTGATTTAACATGTCGTTTACATGTGGGATGTGCAATTCGGATGGTGTAAAGACCGTGTAATTTTCAAAATCAGTAAATAGATTGAAGGCAGGTTGTGTACGAACGTCGGCCACCTGCAATTCCCCCAGGATTCCACGCAAGTGCTCTGCTGCACGAGTTCCGCCTGACGAACCATAGCTGACGATACCAGCCGCTTTGTTGTACCATTCCTTGCGGGCGAGGTCGAGTGCGTTTTTTAATACCCCTGTGATGCTGTGGTTGTATTCGGCGGTAACGAATACGAATCCATCCAGGCTGGATAGCTTTGTCGCCCATGCGGCTACTTGTTGCTCACCACTCGGATCGCCAAAGAACGGTAAGTGAAAGTCCGCAATATCAACGATTTCATACGCTGCATCTCCTCGTTGATCGGCAACTCCTTTGAGCCACGCACCTACTTGGGGACTGACTCGACCTGGGCGAGAGCTACCCAGAATAATCCCGATTTTTAAGCTTGAAGTACTCATGGTTCGTTCCTCCTTATGCGGCTTAGTTTAATCCTAGTTCTTTGGATCAAACATTATGCTTAAAAAAATGCCGCAACTGTAAAGCTCAGTTGCGGCATCGGAGTCTTAGGAGTAATGAATCGAAAGAAAGTTCCAGTAAAATAAATAGCCAGTATACAGGATGGAGAGTACCGCTGCTACACTATTCGCTACCTTCCAGCGATCGCGCTCCTTGGCTGTTCCGATTCGCAGGAGCAAATAAGCGGCAATGACCAACGAAACAATCGGTAGGGATGCGACAATGACTTGGTAGAAGGCTGGGTAGCCATAGACAAGCTCTGCGTTTGCATAGGTGAACTGGATGATAAAAAACAAGCTATGAAGCAGAGCCATAATCGGAACGATCTTCGAAATAGTGTGCGATTGATTGCGCCATTTGCGTAGCCCGAAACGAGCGATCCAGACGAGCGAAAGAAGGATGAACGCGATTCCGGGAATCACATACAGAGCCAGGAGAACAGGCGGACTTTCGATGAAGGAGATGCGAGGGAGCGAAAAGTTCATCGGTCCTGTCATATAAAATTTCCCTTGTTCCTCGTGAAAATATAGCTGTTCCTCACCGTCGATCTCTTGAAAGAAATGATCGTCTACCTTCACAAACTTTTTCTCAAGGGATTGTTGTCCTTCATTCTGGAACAAACCAGTCACGGATATCGTCTGCGCGTCCAATGCCTTCACTGTGTAGGTGTAGCTGCTGAGCAGGCGAAGCCCTTTGCCCCAGCCATTCTCGGGCGTCAGGGTAAGCAGATATTGACCTTCCAGCTTTTTCATTTCGTCTATGGTGCCATCAACAGGAGTTAGGGGCTTGCGTACTTGCTCTGTCAGTAGCTTGTCGGTAAACGCGTTCACGACCTTACCGTGCAGCTCCAAGCCAGCATGCGTGGCGTTCACCGTAACAAAGATGCCGATTGATTCTGAGGGAATCAGCACCATTTTCGAGGTAAAGCCATCAATCCCACCGTTTGCCCATAGGGTAGGAATGCCGTTTTTCGTCTCTCCTTTAAAAAAGCCGTAGCCGATCCCGTACATGCGTTTATGGGCCGCGAATTGCTGAGCATGCATAAGCTGGACAGTTTCTGGTTTGAGCAGAGATGTGCCGTTATAGCTGCCGCCAGAAAGATGGGCGATCATATAGGGGGCGAAGTCGACGGGTGTCATATTAGCAGCACCACTCCCTGGGAAAATAATCCCCGAGTAAGGAATCGTTTGATAGCCGTTTCCGTCGTAATAATAGCTTTTAGCTAGATTGCTCCTGTCCTGCGGGAGATACAATTCGGCGGAATCCATACCTAGCGGGCGGAAGATATTCTCCCGCATATAGTCATGCAAAGATTGACCGGAAGCTTGTTCGATTACACTTCCTAACAATCCGGTGCCCGCATTACTGTATTGAAATTTGCTGCCTGGCGTGAAAATCGTCTCCTGCATCTGAAGCGTTTCATTTACGGTCTCGGTCGAGAATTCCGGTATCACACTCTGACGGTTGTCTCTTTTATAAATTTTTTCATCTATACCAGCTGTATGTGTGAGCAGGTGGTGGAGTGTGATTGGGCCGTAACGATTATTGGTAATTTTGTAGTCTTTTAGGACGGTATTCAAATCTTCGCGTAAGGAAAGTTTGCCTTGTTCCACGAGCTGCATCGCTGCAGTAGCGGTAAACGACTTGGTCACGGAACCGATTCGAAACACCGTACGCTCAGGATCAACGGGGATTTGCTGTTCGACGTCGGCAAAACCATAGCCTTTTTTAAAAATGATACGATCTCCCTGGGTAATGACAATGGCTGCGCCTGGGATATGCAGGTTGTTCATTTCATTTTGCATGAGGGGATCAACTACTTGTTCGATGGAAGGAGCAGTAAGCGGCGAGCGAGCATTGGCCACTGATAGAGGCTGTATCAGCATGAGGCAGGATACGAGCAGAACGGCAAACCATTTTCGTAGAGCAAATAATGTCATGTTCATCACCTTTCGCGTTTTGCGTCAGTCAATTGTTGTAAGGCCAGCGACAGGGATGAGTATAGGATGAGGAGTGTCACGGTGAGAAGTAACAGAATGTCATTGTTTATCGTGATAGTAGCTGGTCGTCATCTGATAATATAATGGAGAAAAAGTTTGGGTGTAGATGAGGTGTGCCAATTGCTTGCATTTGTTAAACGATGGTTATGGGTCGACTGGATGATCTTCACCATCCACTTTATGTGGGGATTGACGATTATTCTTGGTTTTGTCCGCCATCACGATCAATTGCCTTATCCGATAGTGATTACATTGATCGTTTCGTTCTTAGTGCTTGTCGTCCCCAGTTGTTTGCGTCGATACTCTCGTAACTTATATTTGTTCGCTGAGATTATTTTGAGTGGAGGCTTGTGCATTGCCTTGAACTTCTTTTTTGAAGGAGTAAGGTGGCAGTTTATCCCCATCGCTTTTCTCATCGGATATCACAGTGTGGAACGATCTTATCGCTGGACGGGACCATTGGCGATTTTGGTGATTCCGGCGATGCCGTTTCTTGTGGGAGAGGCAATTGGGTTTGCTTTCGAGCCTATAGTCGTAAGCGATCTAATTGTGTACCATTTCGCGGCATATGCGCTTGGTTTTGCCTTTCAATTGCTTAGCCGTATGCACAAGCAAGGCCTGATTATTCAACACCAGAACCAGATATTGGAGCAATACACTTCCCAGGTGGAGGAAATCACGCTGCTGGAAGAACGGAACAAAATGTCCAGAGAGCTGCATGACACGATCGGACACACGATGACATCGCTCATTATGGGTATGGAGATGCTTCGGTCTAAAATACCAGATGCGGAGGTTAGTCGGCTGGACATGCTTTTGCAGATGGCCCGACAAGGTTTGGACGAGTCCAGAGGGATTTTTCATAAGTGGGCTCATAATGGCTATGAATCTGCTACGACCATGGAGTCCGCTTTCGTTGAATTGATCGGGCAATTTCAAGTGGCTACAGGGGTGTCCGTCAAGCTGCGTATGTACGGCGCTGAGTATGCGTTGAGCCGTTCCACGAAGCTGACTTTGTACCGCTGTTTGCAAGAAACACTGACCAATGCTGTGCGACACGGAAGAGCATCACAAATTCAAGTGGGACTTTACTTTGAAGAAGCTCTGATCCGGTTGCAGGTCGAAGATAATGGGGCAGGAAATGGGACGATCGAATTCGGCTTTGGTTTGCAATCGATGAAGGAAAGGCTGGAAGCACTTCAGGGACGATTATCGATTCATTGTATGGACGAAGGAGGTGTGACGGTCATTTGTAGTCTGCCAGCTATGCAGGCTGTACCAAGTACAGGCATACGTATCCTAATCGTCGATGATCAGCCCATTGTGAGGGAAAGTTTGCAACTCGTTTTACAGAATCAGCAAGATTTACAGGTGGTCGGGGTCGCAGAGAACGGCTTGCTGGCACTGGACATTATTCCAAAAGAAAAGCCCGACGTCGTACTTTTGGACGTTCAAATGCCTGTCATGGACGGGGCGAAGACACTACAAGCGATACGTGAGCGGTGGCCGGATATGCGTGTCATTATGTTGACGACCTTCGAAGAAACAGCCCTTGCGACAGAAACGCTAGGGAGAGGCGCGAATGGCTACTTGTTAAAATCGGTTAGTCCGGTCGAGCTCGTAGAGGCGATACGAGTTGTTCATCAGGGTGAAGCGTTGATTAACCATAAGATTGCGGATGTCCTTTTCAAAGAAATGCGCTTGCAGCAAGAAGAGCTGAATGGGCTTCGCCAAAAGCAAGGACGCGAGTGTCCCTATGGATTGACGGAACGGGAAAGAGGCATATTGGCCTCGTTAGTAGAGGGGCTTCGCATGAAAACAATCGCGGAGAAAATCTTTCTTTCAGAAGGAACGGTACGCAATTGCACTACAGTGATTTATGCAAAACTGGGTGTAAAGAATCGCGAAGAGGCCGTTAAAAAAGCACGGGACGAGGGGCTTACTGGTTAGGTGGCCAGGTTTTTCAGGCTAGTTATGGTAGAATGGACAGTATCGAATGGAGGTTATATCAAAGATGAGTCAATTGCCAAATTGCCCAAAATGTCATTCAGAATACACGTACGAAGATGGAAGCTCCCTGGTATGCCCGGAATGCAGCCATGAGTGGACGCTGCAAGCAGACAGCGACAACAGTGAAGATAACAAGGTCATCAAGGATGCAAATGGAAACGTCTTGAACGATGGCGACACCGTAACCGTCATTAAAGACCTCAAAGTAAAAGGGACTTCATTGGTTGTGAAAATCGGGACAAAAGTAAAAAATATCCGTTTGATTGACGGAGACCATGATATCGACTGCAAAATCGATGGTTTTGGTCCAATGAAATTGAAATCGGAATTTGTGAAAAAGGTGTAAGCTGGGAATGTAACGGACAAGAAAAAGCTGACTGCATGTTAGATGCAGTCAGCTTTTTTCGTAAAGGCAAAGTCTTGTTAGGTGAGACGGTGAATGGACCAGACGATGCCCTCGCCTCCTCCACCTAAGTTGAGGTTGATGGTCAATCCATTGGCAACATAGAACAAACCGAGTGTATCACCTGCATTGAGTTGAACGTCACCCGCGAGTGTGACGGTTCCTGCCCCCAGAATGGCTCTTAATGTGAGTACGAGCGCAACGTTTACGTTGAGAACAGGGAAATCGGCAATAATCAAATCCGTTGCGGTCGGAGTTATTCTTTGCACGACAAATGCGGGAGTAATTCCAGCGTCTAAGTTAACGGTAATGGCTGCGGTCGTTTCATAGTTAATGGTTGCCTTTATGGAGTAAGTTCCATTCGCTGGTACTGTGTAAGTGCCAGTTAGAGGGTTGAAACTTGGGCTGCCATAGTAGGGGCTGGCCGTTGACCAGTTAATTAATTTGGAAGATGCGCAAAGGGTCACAGTTGATAAGAAGCCAGCGAAGTTTTCAGCGGTGAAAGCAGGTCCAGTCGCGCCAGTAGCCCCGGTAGTCCCGGTGGCCCCAGTAGGTCCGGTAGCGCCAGTGTCCCCAGTGTCTCCAGTAGGTCCGGTAGCACCAACGCCCGTCGCCCCCGTTATACCACCTGTGCTGTAGGATGGAACAGACAGGATGTTGTCCAGTTTCGATTGCAAGAGCATTTCTTTTTTCGCAACGTCTTGCAAGGTTTGGCGTACGCTTGTATTCACCAAAAGGAGATCGCTTAACGAAGCAGGAACAGTCAAACCTGGTAATGTACCAATGGCATATTGCAATTTTTCTGCTTCTGCATTAATAATATGCCCGAGGCTGAGCTCTTCGATGGCGATGGAAGTAAGGAGAAGATTGATAGCATCGTCTCTCGTTATAGTAATGGTGGGAGTAATATTGGGAATATTGGCTTGCGACATGGCATTCATCCTTCCTGTTACATTCAAAAACTTCTCACTATGCTATGAGGCGTTATCTGTGCAGGTGCCTGACTGTATAGAAACAGAAAAAAGCCAATCTGATTTCCAGATTGGCTTTTGTGTTAACCGGTAAGCGCCGTGCTCATCAAAAAATAGACCACCATTGCTTATGGCATTTATACATTCACCCACAGGGTGGGTAACTTTTTCATGATCACGAGGGGAGTCAGGTCAGAGACTCAAAATACCTTTTGTTGTAGAGAATGCTAGGGTGGGTTGGGTTGTATAAGTAGGCAATATCATTGTGGTGGCGTGATTTCTCGTTATCCCCCATTTGAGAATAGCATAAGCAGAGTTGAAGATGAGGTAGCCACGTCCAGGATACGTGGTCGATGTGTGCGAGCTTTTCAGCAGGTCGCTCCACTTGTGTTGCGAGATCATACCAAAAAATGGCGAGCAGCCAATTTTTATCTTCGACATGAAAGGCTCCAATCTGGCAGCACGCTTCCGCCCGTGGGCGATCGTAGTTGAACGTACGATATAGCGACGATAGAACATTTTGTCTCTCGTATAGATGGGAATAGCAATTCGCCAGCTTCAAGCAAGCGTTAATGTTGTCTTCTACCCAGCCTTGCTGGGTGTTCAGGAACTTCGTGTAAAAAATAATGGCCTCTTCATGATACTGATTGTCACGCAATTCATTCGCATAATAGTACAAGTCCCGTGGAGAGAATTCTTCCCCTTTAGCATCCCTGCGTCGGTAGATTTGCAGATTGCGGTCCGTGTATTCCTTCTGCTTGTTATGCGTGATGGATATGTCACTGTTGATGACGTTTCCGCTGACTTCCAAATATTCATGGACGGGTCCGATCCAGCGAAAACCACGGTCGCGTTTTACGAGGCGATTGCGGCGAATGCTGTACGCCACATTCCCATTGCTGTCCACAGAGAGGTTGTAGTTCATCGTGACACTGTCGATGCTGTAATTCAACGTAAGCTTCAACTCGCGGAAGAGCTGACGGTCTTTCTCCAGAAGGGTATCGTCTGCATCCAGCCACAAAATATAGGGGCATGTTGCCTTACTGAATGCATAGTTGCGGGCAGCGGAAAAATCATCAACCCACTCGAAATCATAAATGGTGCAGCCATAGTTGGACGCAATTTCTTTCGTGCGGTCTGTTGATCCCGTGTCGACGATAATGATTTCATCTACGAGATCCGCAACGGTGGAGAGGCAACACTCCAGAGCGTCTTCTTCATTTTTGACGATCATGCATAAACTGATTGAAATCTGATTCGCTTTCCCCGCTGTCATGCCATTTTTTTTGCGATACTCGCTCACTCCAGCCAGATCCGACTGACGGTAGATGTGGTACCCAGGAAGATGCGTATCCACATGCAAAGAAAAGCCCATAGCTACAGCCCGAACGCAAAAATGCCGATCTTCTCCCCAGAACGACAAGTTAGCTATTCGTTTAAAGCTGACGCCTGCCTCCAAGACCTTTCGATGGATGAACGTGCATGCACCGAGACCTCCTACCTCATACACACCCGGTTTACGCAGCATCTCTAAAAAGTTTTGGTTCTCCGCTGATTCGGATGCGCCTTCGCGAGTCAATGTGTATTGATCCATCAGCCAAACTTGAGGAAGCTCAATCGAATCAGGCTGCCAACGTGTCCAGTAAATGTTGGAAATAATATCTTTATTGGCTCGAAGCAATTGTTGGAGGGTGTGAGGGTGTAAAACGAGATCGGAATCGATCAAAAACAAGTAATCGAAACCCTCTTTGAGCGCATAGGAGATAATCGTATCTTTCATTTGCGCTACTTTCCAAATATTTCGTTCCGTCCAATAATGAGTCATTTCATTTCGGACATACGTGTCATCGTCTGTGTTTTTGAGGATGACGGTTCGTTTGTTCTCCTGCTCGAAATCAGCCAAGAGTGTACTGGATAGTGGGTCTTTGTTATCGTCAATGAACATGTAATGAATCAGTTCGTTTTTGGTAGTCAGCTCCGTGAGGGATTGAAGGAATTCCTCCAAAATGATCGGGAATTGTTGAACGGGACTACCGATTAAAATACGTTTTTTACCCATGGTACCCCCCATATGTAGCCTTTGTTCAAACGGTTTCCGCAGATTTACTGAATAGCAGTAAGCCATTGTCCACTTTTGCGACAATTCGGTTCTCTTGCTGTAGCTCTTTTACATAAGAGCGGATAATCGAAGTAGTCAAACCGTAGCGGTGCAAGTCATCTTCAAACTCATATTTTTTCATGACTTTTTGAACTACTTGTTCGAGAGTGCTTGGCTGCTCATGAATCCATGCTTCAAGAAAAGCAGAGGTGTCTTTCATAAGGCTGAGATGCTTGTTAATTAAACCCGTTACTGTCTTAAAGGGTCCACCATGGTACAGCACATAAGCGTTCAATTTCATCATCGAGAGCTTCTTGAAGCTTCTTTTGGCAGCCTTCAGATCGTTAAAAAAAAGGAGATCCTGCTTGTTCAACGTTTTGGGGCCAAACAAGGCATCGCCGCAGTAAAGAACATGATCAGGGGTAATAATGCCGACCATTCCCGGCGAATGTCCAGGTAAGGAGACGATTTTGAATGGAATGGTATCGACGTGAAAGATACCATCGGTGGATGGCAGGTAATCCGTTACGAGCGCACGTTCATTCCTTTTGTTTTGATCAGGCTTCGCATCAGACCCTCCACCTGCGTCGAAAACCAAAGGCTCGAGATGTGGATTTTCGATGATATAGGATGCTAAATGTGTCGCATAGATGCGAAGGTTGGGGAACCTTTTTTTCAAATAGAGATTGCCACCGTGGTTAACAGCGTGACCATGTGTATGAACAACGGCAAGGATTTGATACCCTCGATCGCTGATTCTACGGCATACTTTCTCGATGACAGCGGCATTTGGGCCGCTATCAATGCAAACAGCGGTTTTGCTGGACCTATCCAAATAGACCCCGATCCCGTATTTACCGGAGACCACATAACTGTTGCCGGCCACTTCGATCAATTCCAAACGATCCATATACCTTACTCCTTCATTAGATTCAGGTTCATATGTGGATGATCTTGGTGACATTGCCGATACGTACCTTTACGGAGTTCGGTACATAGGGAGGCCGTGCAGGTGCAGACACTCGCTTCGCGAGCATTTTTTTCTTGCCACGCACTTTTTCCACGTTCGCTACAGGCTTGGAACGCACGGATTTGTTTCTGTTTTTATCGGGAGTAGGGATAGACGCAGTTTGTGCTAATAATGGGGGTTTTGGACGTAGTGATTTCCGGTTGTTGGCTGTATCGATGCGTGCGTCATTTGCGAGCAATGGAGGGGTTGGGGGAGGCATAGGTGGAACGCCAGTGGCTTTCGTTTGCTTACCCAGATCCAACTGTATCGGTTCGTCATCTGGAAAAACTCCTTCCAGCTCTAATTGCATCGGCTCTTCGTAGGGGGAATCCTCTTCCGGCTCCATAGACTTTGCTTGATGATGGGGATGGTCTTCTATCAAGTAAAAAGCTTGTAATTGCCGCAAATGATCTTCAATGAATGTCGCGATTTGTTTATGTGGAAAGCTCCACGACTTTACCAACTCCGATAACTGGGCAATCGCAGCAAGGACATGTGTGTATGTTTCGCTTGTGGGATGGAGAGGGTTACGCGATTCAAAAAGGAAGCTGTGAGTAATCTGCTTATTATGTGTGTGGGTATGCAGTCTGACGAGCAGATTGATCATCGTTGATAGTTGGTAGCCAAACAGCATAAGCTCGTAATCTTTGGCATGATGAAAGCGGGATTCCAATCCTTTGACCAACTGGACGATGGAATAGGTCAGTTTTAGAACGGTGTCATCGATACCTCTGTTCTTCATGGCAATTGACCTCGAATTCCTGAAATGAACAATCCTTAATAGTCGATGGTGATGTCATCCAATTCATCCCCGAAATCGGATTCTTCCATCTCAAAATTTGATTTAAGCGCCACAGGGTACATGTGAATGGCTGCATCCAGCTTTTTTAACAAAAGCCACTCAGCCATCAGCACCGAATCCAGAATCGAAATGACTGTACGATTAAAGGTGATGATCTCATCATTGGACGGGTTGTTGGGGAAGTCCAGATTTTTGCCAACGAAAGCAAGGGCTTTGTCAGCTTCAGCATTTAGCAATCTGGACAAGGCTTCTTCCTCTAGAGCAATCGATTGCAGCAAATGACTCAAAGCTTCTTCGCGCGTCGGCAAATCATTTGATTGAACTTTATCTTGTAAGGTCATCATCATCCCTCTTCAATAAAATTATGATCCCATGAGAAGCAGTGTGAGTAGTGAGGGTTATTCTTTGAAGCAAGTAAGGTCGGGTAAGTCAGGTAAGTCATCGTGGTTATGATGATCATGCATCTGCTCCAGCTTAATAATGTCCTCCAGCTTGAATTGCAAGAGCATCTCTGTCTTGATGACATTGCGCAGCATTCGTTCCACGCTATTGTTTAGGGCAAGTGCATCATTGAGCGAGAGGGATTGCTCCTTCACGATTTTTTGGATCTTTTGCCCCTCTGCATTAATAATGTGAGAAAGTCCGATTTCCTCCAGCGCAATGGAGGTGAGAAGCAGATTTAATACTTCGTTGCGTTTCAATATGATTTCCGGTGTTATATTGGGGACCGTGGGCATTGACATCGTTATCTACATCCTTTGTTTGTATGATTTTGTATACAAAATAAGACTTGCCCGAAATAGAAGGAGATCTGCTTCCCTTTATTTGCACAGAACTCCTTCGGGCAAGTTTCTTACAACGTACTTAAAAACGATAGGATCGTCATAGGATCGCGTAATTGATAGTGAATAAATGGAAACTTCCTCGCAGTACATGTTATGTAACCGCGATCTTAATATGACAACTTAATCGTATTCATTCGATAAGGAAGTAGAGGCGCCCGGGATAATGCTAACCACATTTTCCAGCTTGAATTGCAAGAGCATTTCTTTTTTGATGACATCTTGTAGCGTTTTGCGAACACTGTTGTTAACGGCGAGAATGTCAGAGATGGTGGGGACGACCTCAGGCGTAACCCCCAATGTACCTACCACAAACTGGAGTTTTTCTGCCTCTGCATTCATAATATGCACCAAAGACAATTCTTCCAGAGCAATGGATGCCAGCAGTAAAGATACGGATTGCTCAATCGTAACGGAAATCGTTGGGGTAATGTTAGGGATGGTAGATTGAGACATGAGATCACCTCTTTGAAGTAATGGGTAACTATTTTACTCATTTAAGCCTATCGCTTACTTCTAAACGCGTGATCGATAGCAAATTCCCCCTTCGTTTTCACTACGGTAAGTGTATGCATAGGTGTGTGTCCCACTGAACTGTTAATTTGTACACCATCCGCAAGGAAGCAAGGAAAAGGAAAAGCCCGGATCGATTGACCCGGACCAGTGGTATTGTGGTAGTTTCCATACGAATGAGGCCTATTAACTCGAAGGAATCTGGGGAAGAAGATTATCCACGATATTTTCTAATTTGAATTGGAGAAGTATTTCTTTTTTGATGACATCTTGTATCGTTTGACGAACGCTTGAATGGACGAGCAGGATGTCGGAGAGTGTAGCGGGTGGTTCAAGCCCTGGAACAAGGGTGCCTAAAACAAATTGGAGCTTTTCAGCCTCTGCGTTCAGAATGTGAGCCAAAGCCAGTTCTTCTAACGCGATGGATGCAAGCAAGAGCGAAGTGGTTTGGCCAAGAGTAATCGAGATAACAGGCGTAATATTAGGGATCGATGCTTGGGACATGATCATCACCTCATAGATTTATGCGTATGTAAGCCCCGGAGCCTTACCAATACCCAGCGACGATTTCCGGCTATCTCTCGAAAAAGTTCTTCGTAGTGATAGATTTTTCCGAGGTGAGCCAGAAAGGGATAGTGATCAAAATCATCTACGAGAATAAGCGCATCTGGTTTGAGTGTGTCAATAAATAGTGGATAGGCAAGAGTGCGGCCGTTGCCATGCGGACCGTCCACAACCATGACATCTACTGAATGACGGGAAAGCGATAGTTGGTCCAAATCGGCGTAAAATGCTTTTTGAATAGAAAAATGATCAAATTGATTCTCGGGAACATGCTGTCCGATGGCAGGCCACAAGCTCCTGCTCTCTGCTGGATTGTCGAAGACCTTGTTCCATTCCTCTTCGGATAGTTGCTTCAAAGAGCTGGTCACCAAAGCGACATGCGGTACATCCCCTAAGCTTTCCTTAATTTCCTTTGCACGAACCGGATGATGCTCCACGATGGTTGCTTGGACCGGGAGCAGCTCAAGATCGCCAAGTGATTTCCAAAACAGAGCAGAATCACCTCCACCCAACTGAAGCACCTGGCACTCCTCCTTTTCTTTGTTGATATGACGGCATGCATGTACGAGTGCCTGTTTGCTCAGCGTGAGTGAGTTGTATCGCCAGTGATTACAATTGGACTGCTGCAAAGCCTTTTCGATATCGCGAATGATCATCTTCATTCCACCCATTCCAACAGATTGGGATGTTGATCCAAGATGGATTCATACTGTTCCTTCCAGCCATATCGGGCGTCGGGGTCGAGGAGCTGATAGCGGTTGTATTTGCTTTGTCTATCTTCGAGTCGTGCCCAGCCAAAATGTTTCACGCGTGATGGATGGCACAGGTAAGGGAACTGGTTGATCGAGAGAGGGAATCTGCCGCAATGCTGAGGGGTTTCTCTCCATATATATGGGAAGTCAGGGCGATATTTGATCATAAAAGGACGGTAGTAATGATGGGCTTTCCAATACACATCTTCGCGATAATGCGTCTCGCTCCACATATCGTACAAACGAAAGTAGATCGCCTCGTATGTCTGCTGTTCCAAAATATCGGAAACGTTTGAGGGGAAGGCGCTATCCATGATTTCATCGGCGTCCAGATTCAAAATCCATTCCGGCTCAGTCTGGATTGTTTCTTGCCATTGTTGTTTGCGCAAGGCGACCTCGTTGGAAAACTGAGAGGTAGCGTTTTGAACCAGTTGAAGAGGAATGCCCTTGAGAACCTCTCTACAGAGATCCACGGTATGATCGATACTGCCATCGTCGATGATGACGGCTGCGTCAATAAAGTCTTTATGTGCTTCCAACGCTTGTCTCAAATACCGATTGCCTTCATTTTTCACAATCATGGAAAGAGTCAGCTTGGCTCTGGTCATCTATGTGCTGCACCTCCTGCGCTTGTCGTGTTGCAATGCAGAAGATTTCATGGCCTTGGAAGGTCGACTGGAGGTTCACAGCTAGCTTCATGATGTCATGGATCGGTAAAGGTGTTTGCGTGGTCTTGCGCAGATGGTTTTCCAAGCGGTTTGTTTCTTCTCGAGAAAAGATAGAGAGGACCTCCCAGCCACCTTGATGAAGCAGTGAGATCAGATTGTCACGGGAGTAATGAAAGAGGTGGTCATTCTCGGTATACAACGGGGAATACACCCCAAACAGTTTATTGGTGAACGAGTTTTTGTTCGGCACGCTAAAAATGATTTTTCCTCCTGGTTTAAGAAACCCCTTCAATTCTTCAAGGTATTGCTTCGGATGCGAAATATGCTCAAAGACGTGACAAAAAACGATGGCATCAAAAGTACCAATGTGTTCGGGGGCGAGAACGGAGGAGTTCCATAACGAATGAACCAGTTGTAGCCCATACCGGTCTTGGGCGTATGCGCATGATTGGTGCGACGGCTCTACCCCAACAACCTCCCACCCAGCCTCACGAGCAAGGAATAACAACTCTCCTGTTCCTGGACCAATTTCGAGCAACTTCCCTTTTTCCGAAAACCACATATCGAGCAGCAATGTATGGAAGATCGCATGCTCCGTAAATGTATTTTTGGCATATTGATCCCGCATGGAAACCCAACTTGCATCATAAATGTCTGCAACCAGCTGTGGCACGTTGACTTGATCGAGGTGAGGTTGAAAAACGAGATCACAATCTGTGCACGTTAGGAGCGAAAAGGTAGCGTACTGGTAGAAAAGCGCAACCTGAGCGCTGTTGCACAAGGGACATGAGTCATGCATGGATACGATCCCTGCTTTCTTTGTGATATCTGCCTACCACTACCTATGCGCTGCTTCAGCAAAAGGTTCGAAAACCAAGGAAATGGCGCCGTTCTGAAAGGAGCAGTCCGTTCATAGAGTAAAGGGGGGATAGACTACGATCTCAGTGATGTGTGTAAAAGGAGATGAGCAGCATGTCTGAGGCGCCCAAAATTTCCTTATGTATGATTGTAAAAAACGAAGAAGAGTGCCTTCACAAGTGCTTGGAAAGCGTGAAAGACCTTGTGGATGAAATGATTATCATAGACACGGGAAGTACCGACAAAACGGTAGAGATAGGCAAGTCATTCGGAGCGGTCGTACACTCTTATGAGTGGCAGGATAACTTCGCAGAAGCGCGAAACTTTGGACTGGAAAAAGCAACGGGCGACTGGATTTTGTGGATGGATGCCGATGAGGAAATGAATCAGGAAGACAGCAAGAAATTGAAAGAGCTGCTTCGCGGTCAAGAGGATTCTCTTTTTTATATCCATCTAATAAATTACATTGGAGATGAAATAAATGAAGACGATGCTTTTCATATCGCTCACTCACGTTTGTTTCGCAATGGCATCGGTTTTCGCTTCCATTTTCCCATTCATGAAACGCTCAACGTAGAAGAGGTTCTTCCCAATCTGACCGAAGATCTCCATATTCAAATCTTGCCTGTACGGATATACCATTACGGCTACATGAATGAATTTACTGGCAGAAAGAACAAATTCGAGCGTAATATTGGGCTACTCATGAAGGAATTGGAAAAAGAGGGCCACTCTCCGTGGATTGAGTATCATCTTGCCAGTGAATTCTCACGTATCCAGGAGCATGAGAAAACGTTCAAGTTCGTGAATCTGTCTATTATCGGGTTTCTCGAAAACCATATGATGCCTCCTTCGCTTCTTTATAAGCTCAAATACTCTACGTTGATCTCAATCAGCAGTGCTGAGGGAGCGTGGCCAGGAATTGAAAAGGCAATCGAGATTTATCCTGACTACGTTGATTTGCATTTGTACAAAGGGATCATTCAGTATTTGAAAAAGGACTATAAACGAGCCTTGATGACGTTCGATCACTGCTTGGAGCTAGGTGAGAGCAACATTCGTCATCTGACCTTGAAGGGATCGGGAAGTTTTCACGCCTGGTATTACAAAGGGCTATGCTACGAAGGATTGGGTCAAGTGGAGGAGGCTGTGGCAGCTTATCAGACGTCGTTGGCGATGGCGGGGAATTATGCGCCTGCCAAGGAAGCATTAGAGAAGCTGAGCCTGACGTCTGAAGTAAGTCATTCGCCATACAACAAATAGCATCGTAGCGAAAAGCCGTTTACGTCGATGGTTCAGACGTAACGGCTTTTTTTCGTAATGGCAGAGCATGAATAAAATGACGTTAATCATCTTTATTACGGTAAAAGGTTTAATAAGCACAATGTTTCATTTGCGACAGCAGATTGTTACAATAAAAAACGCATTTCAACGGTAATAATAATCATTATCAATCACATCAAGTGAGGGACAAAAGATGAAGCGAACAAACGGAATGAAACGTCTCGGTCATATGCTTTGGACGCTTGCACTGGCAGGTACGGTATTACTGACCGGGTGCGGCAGCGCAGAGCAAAAACAGCCAGCAGCAGGTACAGATAGTGCGCAAACCGCACAAAAGCGCATCGTGAAACATGAGTTGGGCGAAACAGAAATTACCGGGGACCCGAAAAGAGTCGTCGCGTTGGAGTACTCCTTTGTAGACGGACTATGGGAGCTGGGAGTGACGCCTGTAGGAATCGCGCAAGAGAAGGATAAGGACGTAGAAGGACTGATCGGCAAAAAAATCGAGTATACTCCTGTGGGGACTCGCCAGCAGCCGAGTCTGGAAGTCATTAGCTCGTTGCAGCCAGATCTGATTATCGGTGATTTGAATCGCCACAAGGACATTTACAAGGATTTGCAAAAAATCGCACCGACGATCATTTTGAAAAGCCGCAACTCGACGTATCAGGAAAACTTGAGCTCGTTTGCCACGATTGGGGAAGCGCTGAACAAGCAAAAAGAAGCAGAACAACGCCTGATCAAGCACAAGGAGATCATCGCAGAGTTTAAGAAGAAGATACCTGCTGGGGATTCCCGCAATGTCATGCTGGGTGTATTCCGCGCGGATTCGCTGTCTGCACATGGTTCGAAATCGTTTGATGGTGAATTGCTCGAAATGATTGGAATCAAAAATGCGATTCAGGATGCGCCAGAACCAACGGTAAAAATCAGTCTGGAGCAAATGGTACAGTGGGACCCAGATGTGATTTTCCTGGCGGAAGCAGACGACGCGTTGTTGAACGAGTGGAAGCAAAATCCGCTCTGGAACAATATCACCGCAGTCAAAAATCAGGAAGTACACAAAGTAAATCGTGACCTCTGGACGCGCTATCGCGGACTGAAATCTGCGGAACGCATTGTCGAAGAGGCAGTGAACCTTTTGTACAGTAAGGATAAATAAGAACACATACGATGCAAAATCTGGAAAGACCGATCGCTGATCTGGTCTTTTCGGTGTTCTTGCACGTGGTAATTGATCGAGGTGGCTTGTATTGCAGAAAACAACGACACGACAACGAAAAGGTACCTTTGTCCTCATTGCGATCGGCTTGGCAATCCTCTTGCTCATTGGTTTGTTGCTGAGCTTGTTTACCGGAGTAGCTTCGCTGCAAATTCGATCGTTAGTGACGCATTGGCTATCGGGTGAATACTCCAAGGAGCTCTTGATATTCCAAACCATCCGGGTTCCGAGAGCCATACTGGGAGCCATCATCGGGGCGAATTTGGCTGTGGCAGGAGCGGTGATGCAGGCCGTTACCCGCAATCCGCTCGCATCTCCGCAAGTATTTGGCGTGAATGCGGGGGCTTGTTTGGTGGTCGTACTCGCGATTGTGTTTTTACCGGATATCGGGAAAGCCAATCTCATCTATTTTGCATTTGCTGGAGCGATTGTCGGGGGACTTGTTGTCTTTGGATTCGCAGCTTCCCGTGGGATGACCAATCTCAAGATCGCTTTGGTAGGAATGGCCATCCACCTGCTGCTCACCTCCATTACGAAGGGAATTATCATCTTTAACGAACACATATCGAATGTATTGTACTGGTTGTCTGGCTCCATTAGCGGAGCGGCTTGGACGGATGTGCAATTGATTTTGCCGTGGTCGATGGCGGGACTCCTGCTGGCGATCTGGCTGTCCGGCTCTTTGTCTGTGTTTCGACTGGGGGAGGAAGTCGCGATGGGGTTGGGACAAAAAATCGCCCGCGTCCGACTGCTATCTTATGTTGTGGTCGTTATTTTGGCAGGCGCCTCTGTTGCTGTCGCCGGAGCTGTCGGATTCGTCGGACTGATGGTTCCACATATCGCAAGGAGGCTCGTGGGTACGGACTATCGGGTCGTTATCCCTGTGTCTGCGCTTGGTGGTGCTGTCCTGGTGACAATCTCCGATGTACTGGCTCGCTTGATTTCCTATCCGTTTGAGTCTCCTGTAGGAATTGTAACGGCTCTCCTGGGAACCCCGTTCTTTCTTTACTTGGCGAGAAAAAAGGGGAGGGAAATGGTATGACGTCGCGAAAAAACACCCTACTCCTGATTGGCCTCGTTGCTTTAGTCTTAGTGGCAGCATTGCTTAGCATGGGGATCGGCCCTATCTTTATCGGCCCTGATCAAATCATTCGGGTGATCATGGGCGAATCTTCGTCGCTTACGTTTATGATTGAAAACTATCGATTGCCGCGGGCGTTGCTCGCGATTCTTGCTGGAGCGGGCTTCGCGATCGCTGGTGTGATTTTGCAAGGAATGATCCGTAACCCTCTGGCATCACCGGATGTCATAGGTGTAACCAAAGGCGCGGGCTTGTTCGCGGTAGTTGTCATCATTCTGTTTCCGACCGCTTCACCACTTCTTCTCCCGATTGTCGCGTTTTTGGGAGCACTGGCGGTAGCGATTGCCCTCATTTATTTCACTCGGAAAAGCGGTGCACAGCCAACTACATTTGCCTTGGTCGGCATGGGAGTAGGGGCGATCTGCCAAGCGTTGACGGAATTCATCATGGTGAAGTATCCGATGCAAGCCAATGATTCACTTGTCTGGCTGGCAGGGAGCTTGTGGGGGAAAGGCTGGGATGAAATTTACGCTTTGCTGCCGTGGCTGCTCGTATTCATTCCCATTAGCCTTGCCCTGCACCGAAAGCTGGACATTATCAGTCTAGATGAAGGTAGCTCTACCGGGCTGGGACTGAATGTCGTGCGAACACGCTATATGCTTTTGCTGCTCGCGGTTGCATTGGCAGGCGCATGTGTAGCGGCGATTGGCTCGATCGGCTTTGTGGGATTGATTGCGCCACATATGGCGAGAAAGCTATTTGGTCATCAGCATCGTTATCTGTTGCCAGGTGCGGCGGTTTTGGGAGCGTTGATTCTCGTGATTGCAGATGCATTGGGGAGAGGGCTGAATCCTCCGATCGAGATTCCCGCGGGTATTGTGACGGCGGTCATCGGTGTTCCGTACTTCTTGTATTTGGTGCGTCAAGAGAAGAAAAAGTAAAAAGTAAAGCCATCTTTTCCTCTAGCTTTGGAGAGAAAGATGGCTTTTTTCTATTCGGGCTCTTCTTCGAAAAAATCACCTTGTTCCAAGGTATACACAAAATTTTGTAACCATTCGTAATACTTTTTTGCATGTCGGAGCTTGTGCAAATCTTGGAGGGCGAGCTTTCGTTCCTCATCAGAGGTACTTTCCTGAAGGATCAGCTCGGTTAATTCAGGCATTGCCTGGTCGATGGCACCGGTCATCACATCGACTTCACGCTGCAGCTTGTATGTGAAGAAGTTTTGAAACGCTGTGAAGAAGTTGGTCTCCGCCGCATACAGCTCTTTTCGTTCCTGCTTTTCCTCGAGTTTTTTGACCATGCGGGATTCCATTAAGGATCTCACTGCATAGCTCATGTTGCTTTTGCTCATGTTCATCTGTGTTTTCATCTCGTCGAGCGTCATTGGGCGATTCTCGAAGAACATAACACCGTAAAGCTGACCCGAGGAATGAGTAGCGCCATACAAGTCCATTGTTTCCGCTATGGCTTCAATCATTTGTTTACGAATATGGAGGCGTTTTTCTTCTCGTACATTTTCCTCGTTCAAAGACATGCGAATATTCACTTCCCTCTCGTGCCACCGTCATCATTATTTCGTTCAATTCTTTTTGTATGATACTTCCATTATAGCAAAAATTCTTTCAACACGGTGATAAAGCTATTGTTATGAGCATTTACGTAATCTTAATGCTCAATTAACAGTGGTTTCATGGGCGAAACACAATGCGAATGTACAATAATTTTTGAACACATATGGTTTTTATCCGATACTTTCTTTCAGAAAAGGAGAATCACAGTGAAAATCAAGTGGAATGTGATGGCAGCAACGTTGGTCGTTACGAGTTTGTTGGCAGGCTGCGGAGCACCGAAGACAGAGGGAACAGCATCAAGCAGTGGGCAAACCGGTTCAGAGACTGCTGTGTCTAACGCATCTGGAGAGATCAATGTGTACACGGCAATTGAAGATGAACAGATCAAGACGTATCTGACTTCTTTCAAAGAGCAGTATCCGGATATCAAAGTAAACATCGTTCGTGACTCCACTGGTATCATGACAGCCAAGCTGATTGCCGAGAAGGACAATCCGCAAGCCGACGTAATCTGGGGTCTGGCTGCCACCAGTCTTTTGGTGATGGACGATATGGAAATGTTGGAGTCATATGCTCCCAAGGGCGTAGATCGTGTACTGCCTGAATTCAAGGACAAGGCCAACCCGCCGAAATGGGTAGGCATGGATATTTGGGAGACAGCCATTATTGTTAACAAAGCAGAGATGGAAAAGCGCAATCTACCCATCCCACAGTCGTACGAAGATTTGGTCAAACCAGAATACAAGGGCTTAATCGCGATGCCTCACCCTGCTTCTTCTGGAACAGGCTACTTGACCGTCAACGCCCTGCATCAGTTGTACGGCAAAGACAAGGCTTGGGCATATATGGACAAGCTGCATGAAAACATGATGGTCTACACGCACTCTGGCTCCAAGCCGGCGAAGATGGCGTCCGCTGGTGAAGCGCCAATCGGTATCTCTTATGGATACAGCGGCATCCAGGAACAGAAAAAAGGAGCTCCAGTCGAAGTCGTGTTCCCGAAAGAAGGCTCGGGCTGGGATATGGAAGCGAGCGCGCTCGTAAAGAAAAAAGACATCAAGCCAGAAGCAAAATTGTTCCTCGACTGGGCGATCAGTGATGAGCCGATGAAGGAATACAACAAAAACTACGCGATTTTGAGCATCAAGCAAGAAGGAAGTCAAATTCCGGAAGGCTACAAACAAGATCCGGTATCGCAGCTGACCAAGCTGGACTTGTATCAAGCAGCAAGAGACCGCGAAGGCATTCTGAAAGAGTGGGAGCAGAAGTACGGCTCCAAGGCTGAACCGAAAAAGTAAAGAATAAAGGAGCATTTGTGATGGAGCAAGGCTATTTGTCATTACGCAATCTCGCCAAGCGATTTGGGAAGCACACAGCGCTTCAGGACATTCAACTGGACATTGCCAAGAATGAATTCATCTGTCTGCTCGGACCGAGCGGCTGCGGTAAAACAACGTTGTTGCGCATCCTCGCAGGACTGGAAAAAGCGGATCAAGGGAGCGTCGTCATTGCCGGGAAAGACATTACCTCGCTGCCAGCAGGGAAACGGAATTTTGGCATGATGTTTCAATCGTACGCTTTGTTTCCGAATTTGACGGTCAGTGAAAACATTGCTTACGGATTGCGTAATCGCTTCTCCAAGGCACAAATTGCTGATCGGGTAGAGGAAATGCTTCATCTGGTTGAGCTGGGAGAACACCGCAACAAAGTCCCGGCCCAATTATCAGGAGGGCAGCAGCAGCGGGTAGCACTGGCGAGGGCCTTGGCGTTTTCGCCGGACTGCTTGCTCTTGGACGAGCCATTATCTGCGCTGGACGCCAAGGTTCGCGCCAAACTCCGAAACGAAATTCGTCGGCTCCATCATCAATTCGGGATGACGACGATTATGGTAACGCACGATCAGGAGGAAGCGTTGACGATGGCGGACCGCATCGTGGTTATGAACCAGTCGCGCATCATTCAGGTCGGTACGCCAAAAGAAGTGTACGAGCGTCCCAAAACGCCATTTGTCGCTGATTTTATCGGAGCCATCAGCTTTATCCAGTCGGATAAGCACTCGGAACAGGCTATGCTCGCCATCCGTCCGGAGCATGTTCAGTTGCTGCGTGACGGGCATGAAAAAGGCAGACAAGGAATCGTGCGCGAGCTGGAATATCGCGGTACGCATTATCGGATTGTGGCAGAGTTAATCGGTCCACAAGGTACTTTGTTGCAACAGTTTGTCACGATTGATGTCCCGGCACATGCTATGGTGTCTCATCATGTTTGGCCGGATCAAAAAATTGCCTTCACTCTGCCGCCAGAGCATGTCATCCGTTTTGATGATACGGCAGACCTGGCTGTTGGCTAAGGAGCGCATACGATATGGACACCTGGTTAAAACGAATACGCCCTGATGCCAACCAATGGAGCCAAAACGCGATCATCGTCTGCATGACCATCGCGCTGTTGTTTGCCATCCTGCTGCCGCTTGGTGAGCTGGTGATCAAGGCAGTTACGGATCAGGACGGGAACTTTATTGGGCTTATGCACTTTGCCAATTACTTCTCGACGCCGGCTCTCGTGATGTCATTGTGGAACTCCATTAAGGTGTCGACAGTCACGACGATCATTGCCGTTACGCTGGGCTTCGGATTTGCTTACGCACTGGAGAGAAGCGCGATTCGTGGCAAATGGTTTTATCGGTCTGTTGCACTCTTGCCACTATTCGCCCCCTCTATGCTGCACGGCTTGGCGCTGACCTACCTGTTTGGCAATCAAGGGCTGATTTCTACCGGATTTTTTGGGCTGCTGCCGGAATTCCGTATGGAGCTCTACGGGCCTATCGGGATTGTGATGGCGGAAGTACTCTATACGTTTCCGCAGGCGTTTCTGATGCTGTCGGTGGCACTCGCAAGTGCAGATTACCGGATGTATGAAGCGGCAGAAACGCTCGGGGCGTCCAAGTGGCGCACATTTTGGACGGTCACGGTACCAGGTACGAGGTTTGCGCTGATCAGTGCCATTTTTGTCTGCTTCGTCTTGACCTTTACCGACTTCGGTGCTCCCAAAGTGGTCGGCGGGCAGTACAACGTGCTGGCGACAGATTTGTACAAGCAGGTTATTGGGCAACAAAACATGCAAATGGGTGCGGCCGTTGGGGTGTTGCTGTTGATACCAGCCGTCATTTCATTTGTGATCGATCGCATCTCCCAGCGTAAACAGAGCGGTTGGTTGAGTGCGAAGTCCACCCCTTACCGAATTGAACGCAACAAACTGCGGGATGGGTTGTTCTACGTGCTTTGCTCCGCCGTGTCCGCTGTGATTATTAGCATCATCCTGGTTGCTATTTACGGCTCCCTTGTAAAAGTGTGGCCGTACAATCTGTCCATTTCCTTTACACACTACGAAGACTTTTTGGATGGGGAAGGACCGTTTGTGACGAGCTTGCTTATCGCGTTTGCGACGGCATTGATTGGTACAGTCGCTACTTTTTTGTTCGCATATCTCATCGAGAAGTCACGCGGGCATCGTCTGCTGCGTCAGTCAGCGTATTTTCTGTCCATGCTGCCGCTTGCATTGCCAGGACTCGTGCTCGGTTTGATCTACGTATTCTTTTTCAACAATCCGAATCAACCGCTGCATGGCATTTACGGCACGATTTGGATCGTCATTTTGTGTAACATCGTTCACTTCTACTCGGTTTCTTTCCTGACGATGACGTCCGGTCTGAAGAAGCTGGATAGTGAGTTCGAGGCTGCATCGGAATCGATGAATGTGCCCTGGTATCGGACATTGCTGCGGGTGACAGTTCCGCTGTCATTGCCGACGATTCTGGAAGTGTTCCTCTACTATTTCATCAACAGCATGGTGACGGTCTCGGCCATTATTTTCTTGTATGCACCGGACCTGAAACCGGCTGCGGTTGCGATTGTGAATAAGGAGGACTCAGGTGATATCGCGCAAGCTGCTGCGATGTCTACGTTAATCATTGTGGCGAATCTGTTGGTACGTACCGCGATCATGTGGATGGCAGGCAAGATTCAGAAAAGAACGGATGCGCTTCTCGTCAGGACGAAAGAGTAAAGTCAAATCCGATTCAAAATGGAATGCAGGTGGGAAAAAGATGCCCGACTTACTTGTTAACAACAAGAGATATACGGTCAAAGCGATTTTGTTCGATAAGGATGGTACTTTGCTGGAGTTTGTGCGGCTCTGGGGGTACTGGAGCGAATCCGTCCATCGTCATTTTTCCAGCCAGCTTCCACAGCCGGCCCAGATCGCTCCTCTCGCAGAGCTGTGGGGGACTGTTCACGACGAAGACGGGCACGTATGCGACTACAGCATCAATGGTCCGTTAGCGATGGGCTCGACTGGTGATTTGCTTGCGATCCTGGCATGGCAAGGTTATCGTCAGGGACTATCGTGGGGAGAATCAATGAGACTCGCTAGAGAGTGCAAGGAGCGAGCTTATCAGGATATGGAGCAGACTCGTCCTGCCTATCCCATTCCGGGGCTGATCCCGTTCCTCGAACAATGTCGCGACCACGGAATGTTTATGGGGATTGTCACCGCAGACGAAACAGAGGAAGCGATCAAGCATATGGAATGGATGGGCATTCGCTCTTATTTTCCAGTCATTATCGGGAATGATCAGGTAGAGCGTGGCAAGCCTTATCCCGACATGGTGGTAAAAGCTTGTACCCAATTGGGCTTGAAGCCGAGAGAAGTCGCTGTCATCGGCGATACGAGCGGCGACATACGCATGGGGAAAAGTGCAGGGGTTTCCGTGACGATTGGCATTGTGAGCAAGGAAGACTCGTCTGACCGGATTCAAATCCTGGAGAAAGCAGAAGCAGTGATTTCCTCCTACGCACAGATGAAGGTGGAGGCATCACGGCATGAATGAGGGGATCGGGTGGGGGTGGGTTCTCCTCGCATTCGCTATTTTGTTGGAGCTAGCAGGTACGACTTCGATGAAACTATCTGCGGGCTTTACCAAGCTGTGGCCATCCATTCTGATGTTTCTGTTGTACGGTGCCAGCTTTACTCTACTTAATTTCGCACTCAGCTATATACAGGTCGGTGTCGCTTATGCGATCTGGTCTGGTGTCGGGATTGTTCTCATTACATTCGTCGGTATTTTCTTATTCAAAGAAATGATCAATCTACAGCAAATGCTCTGGATGTCACTCATTGTGATTGGTGTCATTGGTCTGAAAGTCAGCAGCAAGGTCGTGTAAAAATCATCAGTCGGACTCTATCAATCTGATCGAAATGAGGTGCGCGTTTATTATGAAAGTGATAAACAAAACGATGTCGATGGTACTGGGTGTTACGGTTGCCTTCATGGGAATGACTCAACCTTTTATGATCCAAGGTGTTCAGGCAGCAGGAGCGCAAACTGTCACGATGGACAAGCAAACCTATTTGTATGGTCAACCGGTTTCCTTGTCGTATACAGGAGCTTCCTTGAAGGATTGGATCGGACTGTATAAAGCAGGTGCCATTCCACAGGGCAGCAATCCTTCTCTCGCTTGGCAATATACGAGTGCAAACGGTCAGCCGAATGGTGCGATGAGCTTTACAAAGTCATTGCCAGCAGGTGAGTACGAGGCGCTGTACATGCAAAATGACGGCTACAACATTTTTCAGCGAGCTCCTTTTTCGATCATTACCTTGAATCCTCCTGCGGGTATTACTTTTGTCGATACGGATGACGATGCAGACCAGATCGCAGGCGATGTGAAAATCAAAATCCCTGCCGATCCTGCGAATGTGGCTCATTACAATCTGTACTGGGGAAATGATGTCGGAAAGCTGCCAGGAGAGCCGATCATCGCACAAGTGCAGCCTCCAACTACGCCAGGTGAAACGTATGCGACCTATACAATCCCAGCTAACACGGTCATTCCAAAAGGTGCGACGAAGCTCCTCGCTTACTCGGATTCAGCTGCGGGTGAAACGACTGCGAGCGCAGAGTTTACGATCCCAGGAATGGTGAAAGAGAAGCCATTGGTCAGCTTTGAAGTCATCACCGACATGCATGTGCAAACCAGCAAGGATCACGTTCATAATAAAAACCTCGAAGATGCTTTCAAAGATATGGTTGCGCTGAATCCGGACAGTGACGGACTCATGACTATCGGGGACAATACCGAGAACGGAACCGAAGCGCAATACATGGAGCTGGCCCGGATTTTTAACATGTACAAGGACCAACTCCCGGAAACCTATTTTGTGCAAGGGAACCACGACGTTCGCTGGGGGGACTGGACGCAGTTTTCCGAGCTGTTCCACAAGTACACCAACATGAAGTCCAGCTACTACAGTGAGTGGATCAACGGCTACCAGTTCATTTTCCTTGGCACGGAAAAAGGGCTGAAAGACTATTCCTACCTGTCTGAAACGCAGTTGAAATGGCTGGATGAGAAGCTGGCTGAGTCTGGGGGCAAGCCGACGTTCATTTTCCATCACCAACCGTTGAAGAACACGGTAGCCGGTGCCAATGATGGCTATCTCAAAAGCAATTACTGGTACGGTGTCAGACAAGATACAGAATTGAAAACGATCCTGGCGAAGCATCCTGGAGCTTTCCTGTTCAGTGGACATACACACTGGGAGTTGGGTGCGAAGGATACGATGTACAACGCCAAATACGCCACGATGTTTAATGCGGGTGCTACCTCTTATCTGTGGACAGATGCCAATACAGGCAAGGACGGAAGCCAAGGCTTTTTCGTGGAAGTTTACAAGGATAAAGTCCTGGTAAAAGGCAGAGATTTTAAAAACGACACGTGGATCGCCAATGCACAATATGAAATTGATCTATCCAAGAAAATTCCAGTGGTAGACCCTTCTACCGATCCAGATCTGACCTTGAGCAATCCTACGGTTCAGATGGTGAAGGAGAAGTACCTGTCGTCAGAAGCGATTGAAGTGGCCTACACGAGTTCGGTAAGAGAAGACTGGATCGGTATTTTCCCTACAGGCACGAAGTTGGGCAAAAATGTAAAAGCAATCGCTCAGCAAAAAACGAGCGGCGTGAAGCAACCAAATGGAACGGTCTCATTCAAGGATTTGAAGCTCGCTCCGGGCAAATACGATGCGATTTATGTCGGGGAAGCAGAGTATCGCACAGATAACGATAATTTGGAGCTTGGCCGCGTGACCTTTACGATTGTCGATGAAACGCAGGCACAGGCACCACAGGCAGTATCCTTTACCGATGCCGACACAAATAAGGGTGTGATTGGCGGGGACGTCACGATCACTCCTGCGGCAAATGAAGCGAACATTGACGAGTATGTACTCTACTGGGGGAACGACGAGGGCAAGCTGTCCGGTCAGTCAGCGATCGCATCTGTAGCCAAGACAGGCGATAAGGTCATCTACGCGATGCCGAATGGTACGGCGATCCCGAATGGCGCGACGAACATTCTCGCTTTCTCCAAGCAAAAGGACACAGAGTCAGTGGACTTTGCGCAAACAGCACTGAAGGACGCGTTTACCGAAGTACCGCCAGTCACACCACCGGTAGATCCACCTGTACTCACGCCAGATGAGCAGTTGCGCCAAGCCAATCGTGCTGCTGCTGATGCCATTAAGAACGCTACAGATGAGGATGTAGTAGAGAAGCAAGCCGAGAATGCGATCAAGCAATTGTCCAAGCTGATCAAGGACGACAAGCTCAGTGATTCTACGCATCTTGCTTTGGTCTCCGATGCAACGGATACCGTGTTGGCCGCGATGGTTTCCAAGTGGAAAGAGGATATCGTCGATGAGGATCAGGTGTTAGAACAGACCTATTCCCTGTTGAAGGATGCTTTCTTGCCAGTTGTAGGTGAGATCGAGAAAAACGATCAAGAACAATGGGAGCAAGCAGTAAAAGTCATGGCTCATGTAGCAGAGACGACGATTGCCAAGCTGGATAAAGACGATCTCTCTGAAAAATGGGTGAAAAAGCTGAAAGAACCAATCGCTGAACTTTTGACACAAGTCAGCACGATCGAAGCAGACGATAGCGAAAATACGGAGAAGGTAGTCGCTCAGATCGAACGTTTTGCCCAAGCAGTAGAGTCCATCGAGACAGCACTGGACAAGCAAGCATCGCTGTTTGGATTGGAGAAGACAATCGAGATTCGCATGGACGGCGCTCGTCATGAAGTGCGTGCAGCGAAAAAATCGGAGGAAGAAGAAAAATCTTCGATGACACTAAGTGGTGATATCGTCGATGCATTGGCACAAAAACAAATCAATGTTGCCTTGGTGAACAAGGAAGACGCAGGTGTGTGGCTGTCCAGCGAGCTTCTCGAAGAGCATGACGGTGAGGATATCCACGCTGAGATCTCGAAGCTGGACGACATCAAAAAGCCTTCGAAATCGGGCAATGCCAGCGATATGTACGAAGTTCGCCTGAAAGCAGACAACAAGGAATGGAAACGCTTTGACAGCGAGACTGTCCGCATGATTCTGCCTTACGAGAAAAAGGATAAATATTTGACGGCTCATCATTATGATGAAGCGGAGAAAGAATGGAGTAGCCTCAAGACTTCCAAAGGAAAAACAGTAGAGGTTATCAAAACGGGGGACCGCGCAAGCTTTGATATCGAAAAACCGGGCATCTACATGGTAGCGAGTGCAGGTCTGCAAAGCGTGAAAGTTACGCCAAGCAAGGCAACACTGTTGCCAGGAGAGAATCTCCAGCTTCAAGTAACAGGATCGTTCTCGAACCGCAACAAACAGGATCTGACCGATGGCGAGAGCGGAACGGTTTATGAATCTGACAACGATAGCGTCACTGTTGATGAAAACGGCTTGATTGAGGTTTCCGAGGATGCACGACCTGGCAAGAAATTTACAGTCAAGGTGACAAACGGAGAAAAATCGACCAAAGTGACTTTCTCCATTGCGGAAATCAAAAGTATCAATCTATCCACCAAAAAGAGTTCAGTGAAGCCTGGTGATACTGTTCAAATGATCGTATGGGCGAACATGACAGACCGCAGTGGACGAGATATGACCAAGGAAAGCACAGGAACTACTTACCGTGTAGTGGAGGAAGAATATGCGGTGATTAGCGAGGATGGTCTGGTAACCGTCCATGAGGATGCACCAGAAAAAACCACGCTGACGATTGTTGCTGAGAACGATGGTCATACGAGCGAGTACAAGTTGAAAGTGAGAAAATAAAGTTACTGATTTACTAGGAAGAGCCTGACCAGTGATGGTTGGGCTTTTTTTTCTGTCCTGAAAATATTTATCCAACCCTTGTAAGAAAAAAACCGATCTTTTCATAGTAAAGGTAGAATGATTGCTGGACAGTATAAGTGAACGGAATGTCTGGTGATAGAAATAGAAGGGAGCGACAGTTCATGGAGGATGATCAAGAGTGGGTGAAGCAAGTCTTGGGAGGCGACCCGCATGCCTTTGCCCACCTTGTGAACAAGTACAAAAACAGGGTGTGCTCGCTACTCGTGAGGATGGGCAATTCCCCAGAGGATGCAGAAGATTTCGCACAGTCAGCTTTCGTTAATGCGTATAAATGCTTGCAGCAATACGATGCGAGCCGTCCGTTTTCAGCTTGGTTAAACAAAATCGCAATCAATTGTTGTCTGCAAGCGTGGCGGAGGGCCGAGAAGCATCCGAGCGTACCTTTACAAGAGTCCAATACGGCTCTTACCTGCGAAGAAAACCCGGAGTCATTTTATCTGGCGCTTGAAAAACAAAACGAACTATTCGCTGTCATGGAAGAGCTCGCTTCCCATTACCGGATCGTACTTACGCTGCGGTATTTTGAAGAGCTGAGTTATCAAGAAATTGCTGAGACGATGCAAGTGCCGGTGACAACCGTGCAGGTTCACTTGTACCGCGCAAAGAAAAAGCTACGTGAACTCATGGGGAAAAGGGGGGAGCTTCATGAAATGTGCTGATTGTGTTAGGCTGATCAATCAAGTCGACCGAGAGCTTTCATATGAAGAAGGAAGAGAGCTTCAGGACCATATCGCTGGTTGTGAACATTGTCAGTCCATGCTGCTTCAGGAAGTCGACGAAGTGGATGCCGACTTGAGTAAACCTTGGCCGATCGTATCTGCCTCGGATCATTTCACCGAAAAAGTCATGGGGGAAATTTTACAGGTAGAAGAGCAACAACAAGGACCGATGCGCCGAAAAAAATGGACAGGCAGTCGTCTATGGCAAAGGGCAGGTCTTACTGCCGCCATACTGTTGCTTGCCCTGACAGTGGGTGTCGTCTCATCTCCTACGCTTGCGCACTATGTCACATCGATTTTTTCCGAGTCGTTTATCGCGGAAATGCAGCGCGGAGGCGATCTAGGCTTTTCTCAAAAAGTGAATCAAAAGGTAACCGATCAAGGCATTACTATGTTGGTAGATGAGATTCTGGTCGATCCAGTAAAAATGTACGTGTCGATTCGGTTTTTTACCGAACAAAATCAAGAGCTGGAAGCTTCGATTGAGTTTGAAAACAAGGATAACCGGATTTTCCTGTCAGACCAAAACGGGAAGTACATCGGAACCCAGGTACAGCATTCCTACGGCTTTGAGACCTTGTATCTCCCTGAAAATATACCGAACGATTTGATTCTCAACCTGAAAGTAAACAGAGTGGACCTGCAAGATGAAGCTTCAAAAGAGGAAGAAGAGAAGGTCAAGCAGACTTACGGAAGCTGGCACTTGAAGGTTCCTGTCTCACTGGAAAAAAGCAAGTCGGCAACCCAAACGATTCCACTCAAGAAGACGTATACCTCGCCGCAAGGATTTATCCTAGTGGCTGACCGACTGGTGCTGACACCGATGGAATCGAAACTGATTCTCTCGTCCAAAATGAATGAGCAAGAGCTTGCCCGCATGGAGTCGAGAGTGCAAGCAGGGGTAAAAGTCTACAATTCGCTCTACCGGGATAAGGTTACCGCCCAAGAGCTATGGGATTTCTTTGGGGAGAATGCGACAGTCATGTGGGAAATCGTCGATGAGAAAGGCAAGGTTGTGATGGATACGAACGGGGCAGATGGCGAGTTTTATGGACCGATTGAACCAAACAAAAAACTGACGTATCGTACTGTCTACATCGAGAAGGCAGAACCATCCGATCTGCTCCTGACTTTTACGCCTGCTGACCTCAACAAACAGCCTCTAACCTTCACGAATGAGGGAAATACGTTTGTCTTAAAGTCGTTTCGCATCGCGCCCGAGCCTAATCCAGATCCCGGCACATCCGGATACGTCGGTATCGTAAAGGCAGAGTTCACCTATCATCCCGACACCTATGAATACCGTGGAGTCGATGCAATCGGATTGGGCGTCGTTAAAATGGAGCTGGAAGATCCTTCTACGGAAAAAGATCGTCCCCAAGCAAGAACGATCACGATCCGCGATTTCCCGAAAGGAAGGGAAAATCAACCGGTAACGATCACGGCCAGTCAGCTAGTAAAAAGGTATGAAAATGTGGATTGGAGCTTTGATATGGTGAGTCCAGCGCGTTGAAGATTGTCCTTCATAAATTGGCGTGCAGCAGCTCATGATACTACTGACAGCTCATTCCCGATCATTTCCTTCCATGGTAAACTGTCATGTGAGTGTAAAGATTCATCCATTCTTTCCTACTAGGTGGTACATACATGCGGTCTATATGGAAGATTTACAAAACGGACTGGTTTAACATTTTCAAGGTCCCGACTGGGATTTTTCTGATCATCGCCATCATTCTCCTTCCTTGTTTATACGATTGGATCAACATCAAATCAGTATGGGACCCTTACGCCAATACGCAAGGTGTCAAGGTGGCGGTTACGAGCGAGGATCAGGGAGCCACGGTTGGTGACCAAAAGGTCAACATCGGAGACGAGCTCATAAAGAGCTTGCACAACAACCAGAAGCTAGGGTGGACCTTTGTGGACAAAGAAGAGGCCAGACGGGGGGTAGAGCGGGGCGATTACTATGCCAGCATCCTGATCCCAGCTGACTTTTCCACGAAAATCACGGGAATTGTCCATGGCGACCTGAACAAGCCTGAAGTGATCTATACGGTCAACGAAAAAGTGAACGCCGTCGCACCCAAAATCACTTCATCAGGTGTTTCAGCGATTGCCAAGCAGATCAACGAGAGTTTTACGGAAAGCGTCAGTGAAGCCTTGCTGACGAAGCTTACAGAGATCGGCATTAAAATTGAAGAGCAATTGCCGACCATCCGCAAAATCGAGAGTGGCGTTTTCCAACTGGAAAAAAGCCTGCCTGAGATTCGTGCCGCTGGGCAAAAAGTGTTGGAGATTGAAAAGAAACTTCCCGAGATTCACGAGAAAGCGCAGATCATTCTGGAAGTGGAAAAAAGAATCCCCGAAATCAATCAAGCAGGGCAGGCCGTGCTCAAGATTCAGCAAAACTGGCCGAAAATCAATGAGGCGGCGTCTGTCATTATCGCGATGGAAGACAAGCTGCCGGTGATTGAGCAAGCCGTCGGACGAATTGAAGAGCTGGATCAAAATTTTGATAAAGTCGCAAACGCAGTGACTACGGCCACAGAAAAAGCGAGTCAGGCCATTGAGATCGTTTCGGCTGCTCAAGATGCGTTGCCGCGTATCGCTGATCTGACTGATAAGGGCGCGGCTGTTGCCGATCAGCTCAATGACTTTTTTACGAAGCATGACGGTGCCTTTGAAACGATTGCACCGCTGATCAAGCAAAATCTCATCTTAGCCCAGCAAGCCTCGGATGCACTCACACAACTTACGGACAGACTGTTGCAAATCAATCCGGATCGCCTGCCTACTGCGAGTGAGGTAAATGCTGTGAAAGACAGGTTAGCCAGAGCCGCCAATGTTTTGGGGCATACCGCATCGCTTGTAGAGAAAGTAAACAGTTATATTCCTGGACAGCCATTGAGTCATTTCGCAGAGAGGCTGCGCACGATTGAGAGCAGAATGAACCGACAAATCGAGATTCTCGGCACAATTGCAAGCGCGCTGGAAAAAGGCAAGCAGCCTGCGAAAGATTTGGTGGAGAGCTTGAATCAGCTCTCGAAAAATACCAGCGCGGAATTGGGAGACATCCTGTCCCGTTACGATAGCGAAATCGTTCCGAAAATATCCGAGGGCATTGAAAGGCTGAAGGTGATCACAGGAGAATCTGCCGATCTACTGCATAAGGCCCAAGAAAAACTACCGGATATCGAAGCGATTCTTCAAGAGACAAAGACGGGCTTGGAGCTGGGATTGGCAGAACTGAAACGAATCCAGCAGGATATGCCGCAAATACGGGCGCAAGTCCACGAGCTCGCGCAAACGCTCAGAAGCAAGTCGGATGCTTTTGCAAATGCCATTCACGTAGCAGCTCCGTTCTTGAAGGGGAATCTTCCTACTATCGGGAAAAAGCTCGACGAGGCAGCGGCATTCGTTCAGAACGATCTGCCCAAAGCGGAGGCGAATTTGACCAAGCTGGCTGATTTTGTGCGCTACAAGCTCCCGGAGGTGGAGGCAGGAGTCCACAGAGTTGCCACATTGGTTCGCGATGATCTGCCTAAGCTGGAGAGTGCCATTGGGCAGGCGGCTGACAAGCTGAGAGAAGTCGAAGCGAACAACAACTTCGCTGATCTTGCCAAGCTATTGCGCGGCGACATTAAAAAAGAGAGCGAATTCCTCGCAAGTCCCGTGCAGATCAAGGAAAACCGCCTATATCCGATTCCGAATTACGGTTCGGCCATGTCACCTTTTTACGGTGTGCTGTCTCTTTGGGTAGGTGCGACCTTGTTGATTTCTCTGCTGAAGCCGAATGCGGAAAATCCGGGCGGAGTGTACAAGCCGTATCAGTTGTACCTGGGCCGCTTGGGAACGTTTGCGACCATCGGGCTACTTCAGGCGTTGTTCGTCACGCTCGGTGATATTTACATCCTCGGGGCCTATGTGGCTGATAAAGCTCCGTTTGTGTTATTCGGTATGCTGATCAGCCTAGTGTTCGTTACGATTACGTACACACTGGTGTCCGTTTTCGGCAACGTGGGCAAAGGCATAGCGATCATCTTCATGGTATTTCAATTCTCCAGCTCGGGCGGTACGTTCCCGATCAGCATGACTTCACCGTTTTTCCAAGCGCTGAACCCATACATGCCCTTCACGTATGCGATCAGCCTGTTGCGTGAAGGTGTGGGCGGCATCCTTTGGGAAACGGCGATTCGGGATATTCTCGTATTATTCGGCTTTATCGGGATCAGCCTGTTCGTGGCGCTCGCGCTGAAGCGTCCGTTGAGCGGACTTATTGAAAAGTCGATGGAGAATGCGAAGAAGACCAAGATTATTGGGTAAAGTTTCATGATGGAATAGAGCAGGGTGTCCTCACGTAGATATCACTACTGGAGGGTACCCTTTTTTCAAGGACAAGTGATTGTATGATTTGGTAAAATATAGGTGTTTTGTGAATCGTAAAGGGGAGTGAACCATGGGGAGATGGTTTGGATACATTCTACTGACGATTTTGATAGGCGGTGTGTGCTTTTTTATTATTACTCCAGAAATCACCTTGATATTGAGTATGTTCGTCATGATCGGTACCCTGTTTTATATTGTACACATTTTGAAAAATGAACTGCCCAGAGTAGTCCAGGATCGGCTGGAAAGACGATTCCATAAGATAGACAAAAGACTCGAGGAATTACAAAACCTGTACAAGCAGGAGACTGAATAGGCATGTTTGGGGAGAGGACACCATCTTTCACGCTGGTACTACCACAATATGAAAAACTAGATTTCCTTAGCGTACAGGAAATCTAGTTTTTTATTACATCCAAGTCCTTACGTGGGTTTTATGACACTTGGCTGGCGTTACCCCAAAAGAATACATGCGGGGTGTGGGCACGTTTGCCACAAGAGGCACAATTCGTAACAAGCGATTTTGCTACTTCTGATTATCTTCAGGAAGTAGCGAATATTCTAAACCCATAAAACTAGCTACAGAGAGCTTTTCTTCGTTTATGACCTGAAATCGGTAATTAGCAGGAGACATTAGTGCCTGGTTATCAGCTTCTGTCAAATTTTCTTTTAGCTTTAGCTGTTGCGAAATCGTATACCGACTCTCTTTACTGTTTAACTCAATTTGAACGAGTGAAGGAGTCTCAGCAAGCAAATTTTTAATGGTCTCGTCACCCGGCATATCTGCAAACGAAAAGTAAATAGGCTTTTCCGTATGCATCATTTTTTCTCTCAAATCATCCGAAATTAAGATTCGTAACGTGAGTTCTGCTGAATTACCATTTCTTGTTATTTGAAGCACGGATGTTTTCAAATTCTCCCCATGAATTTCTTCGAAATAATCGTAGACGCTTACATATGACTTCTCTTTAGGGACTGTTTCTGTTGAACTATCCGCGCTACAACCACTAAGGAGAACGATGAACAGAAGGAGAAGCATATGAAGAGGACGTTCAACAATCGAAGGTTTCTTAATATTCATTTCCCTCCTTGTGTATTTTATGAATCTTCAATAATAGCTATAACATATATTACCAGTTTCTTTGTGGCCACCGCCAGCATAACACGTATTTACGGTTAAGTACTGCCGAAGCTACCCGCCCGGTCCAGAACGATAGGCACGATTGGTCAATGGAGCTTATCGGAAATGACTTAATCCATAGCGTACGATTTTTTCCGTTTCGTGAGGTTACCCCAAGGTGTCCCTTTTTTCTTGGAAAGATACGGAACTTGTCGCCAGTCGGGCAGCAGATGCCAGCCCCAGTAGGACGATGAACGTCTGAAGGAGCAGGGAAACAGTAATCCCAACAGAAAGTGAAAACTCAAAGGCAGTCATCACAGACACGATGGCACCCCCCATCCCAATGACAATCGCAGGTGTGAACGTATCCGCGATAGATATTTCAGCAGATACTTTTCCTTCTTCACCAGGCTTTGCAAGAGAAAACGCAATCGCACCGCTTGTCGGGTGAGCCAAACCGATTCCGAAGCCCATAATGATCTGGCTAAAAATCGCGACCACGATACCGAAAAGGTCTAGTTGAATCAACGTCAGCGGTACGGTGCAGGTGACTCCGATGAGCATAATGACAAGACCTGTGATAATTCGTTTTTTTCGACCGGCCCCTTGGTCTTTTTTGTCCAGCTTTGCTTGTACATTGGCTGCCAGCGACCAACTGATTGCTGCGGAGGCAACAGCTAAACCAGCTTTGTCGGCGGTTAAACCTAAAATCGAGGTGAGTCCAAGGACGAGATACGTTTGTGTGCCGTAATAGGCAGCGACAAAAAGACCCCGAGATGCGATGACAGCAGGTAAGCCCGAGCGTGCGACAAGCGTTCCTTTCGGCATCAGCTTATACAACGGGACACTGAGGGTGAGCAAACCCGCGATGGATAGCAGGAAACCGTAGACGGAGGGGATTTTGCCCAGCCCCAAAAGTAAGGCACCAGTCCCGAGGGCCAAGAAAAAGGGCAGAAGAAGACTACGATTGTTTGCCGCGCTTGCTTTTTGCGGCTGTAAGCCTCGGAAAGAGGGGGTGGTTAAGAGTGCAGACAGAAAGATAAAGGGAAGGATCAACCAGAAGACATATCTCCACGACAACTGTTCAGCAATAATCCCGGCTACATATGGTCCGAACAGGCCAGGAAGAATATAAGCGCTGGAGAAGACAGCAAGAATCTGAGGGCGAAGGGAATCGGGGTAACGCAAGGTAATCATGGTATACACGCAATTGACCAAGGCACCGGCTCCGAATCCTTGCATCACTCGCCCAAGCAGTAAAGTAAGCATATCTGGCGCAATTGCAGCAACTACAATGCCAACAGCAAAGAGCACGATCGTGACAATGAAAGGCTGGGCAGGCCCTTTTCTATCGACGAATTGACCTGTGACCACGGTTCCAATCAGCTGAGCCAACAAATAAGCACTGAATACCCACCCATACAGATCCTCACCCTGTAGCTCTCGGGAAAGACCGGGGGCGATTGTCGTGACAGCCAAGCCTTCAAATGCTGTAGCAGTCACCACAAGAATAATACCAATCGTCAACGCTCGGTAATGCGTGCTCCAAATCCCTTCTGTACTCATCATTTTCACTCCTTTTTTGTATATATTCCGCCATGAAAGTTGTTATAAAAACTGTTGTTACAACAACTAATTATATACAAAAAATGACATCCTGCAATATGTTTTGTTTTTAGAAGTTTTTTACGTTCTCATAAATAATATTGAGTGTTCTTCGAAATTGGTTCACTTCTTCTTCGGTCAATCCTGCAATGGTTTTCTCGTACGCTTCAATGGAGGGAGGAAGGACCTCGTCTTTTAAAAGTCGCCCTTTTTCCGTCAGATAGACACGAAGGGAGCGGCGATCCTTTTTATCTGTTTCGCGATGAATGAACCCTCTTTCTTCCATGAGAAAGAGCATCCGTGCGATATTCGTTTTATCCTTGTAGGTGCGTTCTGCCAACTCGTTCTGGGTCAAACCTTCTTCTTCCCATAACACGACAAAAATCATCCACTGATCGATGGTGATGTTATACGGATTGCATACTTTTTGATAATAGTTGTTCAGTTTTAAATCCGTTCGTTTCACGATGACGCCGATATACTCATCTAATTTCATTGCGAAACCTCCTAGGTTAGGTAGTCCGTGCAATTGTTGCTAATGACAACTATAAGGATGCCTCGGATAAGTGTCAATTTGCAGGACTCATGTGTTAGACGCATGAAAAAGCCAATTTTGCTCAAAATAACAGCGGGATTCACTACTTATCAAAAAAGGAGAAGGAATAAATGACTCCAGTGTTCAGGAAAGTAACATTGCTGATGATTTGCGTGGCATTACTTGGTGTGCCGAGTATGGCAGCAGCCAAGGAATCGAAAGGAAATGTACAGCAGGCAGAGTGTATAAAGCCGAAAGAAGTAAAGCTACAGGGCGATATGCGCAGGCTCTGGATTGACCATTTGCTGTGGGACCACACCTATATGGTAAGCGCCTTGGCAGGGCTGGAAGACAAAGACGCCGTACAGGCACGTCTCTTGAAAAACCAGGTAGATATCGGGAACGCAATGAAGCCGTATTACGGAGAGGAAGCAGGTAAAAAGCTTACCGAATTGCTGACCGAGCATATTACGATAGGCGGCAAAATCATTGACGCAGCCAAAAAAGGCGATCAGGCTACTGTAGCAAAGCTTGATAAGGAGTGGCACCGTAATGCGGATGAGATCGCCAAGTTCTTAAGCAGCGTCAACCCTAATTGGACCGAGAAGGAACTAAAAGAGATGATGTACGTGCATCTGAAGCTGCTCACTAATAATCTCCAGGCGAGATTGAAAAAAGACTGGCAAGCGGATATTGCTGCATTTGATCAAGGTGAGGATCATATCATCTCATTCGCTGATGTGCTGACAGCAGGCATCATTAAGCAGTTCCCGAATCAGTTTTAACCACCAGCTTTTGGGTTGTGGACCTTTTACATACCGATAACGAGGAGAAGACCCAATGATGACTCCAATACTCCGGAAAGCAACACTGTTGATGATTTGCCTTGCTTTACTAGGCGTACCGGTGATGGCTGTAGCCAAGGAATCACAAGGAAACGGCCAGCAACAGGAATGCATAAAGCCGAAAGAAGTCAAATTGCAGGGCGATATGAGAAAGCTCTGGATCGACCATATACTATGGACGAGGAGCTATCTGGTCAGCGCTTTGGCGGGACTGGAAGACAAAGACAAGGTACTGGCGCGACTTTTGAAAATCCAGACGGATATCGGAAATGCGATTAAGCCTTACTATGGAGAGGAAGCAGGCAACAAGCTTGGCAAGCTTCTCACTGAGCATATCGTCATTGCAGGCAAAATTATTGATGCTGCAAAAAATGGCGATCAGGCGAGTGTGGCAAAATTAAATAAAGATTGGTTCCGGAACGCAGATGATATCGCCAAGTTTTTAAGCAGCGCGAATCCCAATTGGACCGAAAAGGAATTGAAGGATTTGCTGTACAAACATTTGGAGCTGCTCACCGGAAATCTCCAAGCGAGATTGAAAAAGGACTGGGAAGCAGACATTGCTACCTTTGACAAAGGTGAGGATCACATCATCTCATTGGCGGATGTGCTAACAGCAGGCATCATTAAGCAGTTCCCGAATCAGTTCTAAAATGAACTTCCACAACGAAAAAAACGCCAGCACTTGTCGTATCTGTGCTGGCGTTTCTTTCTTTTTATCCTTGTGCCGTCTTTTTCAAATAAGCTCTCCATGTGATGCACCATTGATCAGGATCATCGAGTACGGACTCTAGGACACGGTGACCTGTACTATTGTGTGGCGCTGTTTTGACGATCTCCGGATTCTCATAGGCTTCCTGTGAAATATGGGTTAGTGCCGCAACGTATTCGTCGAGCTCTGCCATGGAATAGGACTCCGTCGGTTCCAGCGTAAACGGCTCCGGCACGACGTACGGGTGGTGACTGGTCCAGTAATGGTGGGCAAAGTCGATCATGCGGCGCTGAACATCATACGTCGTGACGCCCGTGTCTTCTTTTAGCTGCTGCCAGCTATAGCGAACCTGCTCCAGGCGTCGACCTTGTATATAGGGAGCGCTCGCACCGCGGATTTGCGTGATTTTGTGATAGAGATAGTTGTTGTTGAGGCAAGCGATTTCGGCAACTTCCCTCAAGCCGTCAGCACCAAGTGCACGGACCCAAGCGTAGGAGCGCAGGACAGCAGGTGGTACGCCGTAAAAGCTGCGGACTTTCCCGATGCTGTTTTTCAAATCACGCTTATAGAAGTAACGCTCTCCGTCGAAGTCTACGATCGGACCTGGCAGGAATGGCGCAAGCTCGGCAGTGACCCCGATGGCACCTGTTGCAGGTCCGCCGCAAGCGTGAGGAACGGAGAAGGTTTTGTGCAGGTTGAAGAAGCACATGTCAAAGCCTGCTTCCAGCGCGCGGGTAATGCCGAGCAAACCGTTGGCGTTTGCTTGGTCGTAGCAGCACAGCCCCCCTGCGGCGTGAACGACATCTGTGAACTCCTTGATGCGGGAGTTGTAAATGCCTGTATCCTCTGGATTCGCTACGGCAAAGGCAGCGGTTCGCTCTGAGACGAGGCCCTTTAGCGCTTCTAGATCAGGGTAGCCGTTTTCGTCGGCTGGTACATATATGATTTTGAAGCCTTTGACTGCGGCCGTCGCTGCTTGGGATGGGTGGGAAAAATGGGTGGTAATAAACTCGTTGCGCTGTTCTCCTTCGCCGCGAGCTTCGTGATATTTGCGCACGATAGAGGCTTGGGTAAACAACGCCTGTGTGCCGCTGCCCGGTTGGAACGAGAATTTGTCCATTCCTGAAATCTCGCGCAAGTATAGATCGAGCTGATACGTCATCTCCAGCATCCCCTGGACAGTGGACTCATCTTGCAGCGGATGCAGCTCCGCCATTTTCGGCGATCGTACGAAGCGTTCATTGATTTTCGGGGAGTATTTCATCGTGCAGGTGCCTTGCCCGATCTCGACGTTGAAATCTGACCCCAGAACCTCCTGCGAAATGCGGGAGTAATGACGGATCACGCGGTACTGACTGATCTCGGGAAGATTCGGTCGTTTTTTCCGGCGTAGGTTGTCTGGCAGCGAAGAGATGCCATCGCCTACGGTCTCCACGATTTGTGGCTCGACGGGTGGTACTTCGACGCCACGCTCACCGGGCTGGCTCAGCTCGAAAATGACAGGCTCATCCCATTTTGCTTGGTGGAAGCGGCGTACCTTATGATCTCTCGGAATCCGTTTCATTTTGTCGATTGTTCCTTCGGATGTTTTCATGGTCGATTTCCTCCTTTTTCGTTTTTACAAAATGCTTGTGATGGCAGCGACGAGCGTATCAATATCCTTCTGGGTATGAACCTCTGTGACGCAGTAGAGTGCACATTGACCCAATTCCGGGTAGTGTTCAGTCAAATCAACTCCGCCGAATATTCCTTTGGCGAGAAGAGCAGCGTTGATGTCTTTGACGGTTTTGCCTGTTTGCGAAAAGTCGATCACGAACTCCTTGAAGAAGGGAGCGGTGAATTTGGCCTCGACTCCGGGAATGGAAGAGAGCTGTTTGGCGGCGTATTGGGAGCGCTGCATGATGCCTTGCCCGACTTCTTCCATGCCTACAGGTCCCATCGTCGCTAAGTACACGCCTGCGGTAATGCCCCATAGCGCGGTTTGTGTTCCGACAGACTCTTTGCCTTTTTCACGCTTGGCAAAAGAGGTGCGGTCGTACGCGACGTCCCCGAAGCCGTATTCGCCTTCGACCTCTGTCGGAGCGATTCCGAACAAGCGGGACGGATATTCCATGACGTAGGTCGGATCATCATGCGTCGCGATAAAGCCGGATTGCCCACCGCCGTAATGCATGTGTACGCCAAGCGGCTGCAAATCTCCGCACACGATGTCCGCGCCGTAATTCGCCGGAGATTCCATCACGCCGAGAGAGATGGGATCGACACCGACTACGCAAATGGCACCCGCTGCATGAGCCAAGTCCGCAATCATTTGTCCGTTTACTTCCACGGAGCCGAGGAAGGTCGGGTTTTCGAAGTAAACCGCTGCTGTATCTACACTGAGCTTTGCTTTTAAATCATTCAGGTCAAGACTGCCTGTTTCGTTCTCAAAATCGATCGTGGTGACAGTAAGATCAGGAGACGTATAGTTTTTGATGATCAAGAGCTTGTCGGGATGGATATTTTTCGAGACCAGTAGCTCTGTGCGTTTGGTGATACGTGCTGCCATGCGCAGAGCAGTGGAAGCAGCCTGTGCCCAGTCAAAGGTCGGAACGTTTACGACATCCATATCGACCAGTTCAGCTACGAGGCTTTGGTATTCGAACAACGCCTGAAAGCGCCCCTTGTCTTCGTAAGGCTCTCCAGCATACGCCGTCAGAAACTCCGCGCGGGAGTTGATTTCATCACAGACAGCCGGAACAAAATGCGGCCAGCAGCCTGCACCGAGGAAGCTGATATTTTCTTTTGTGGTTTGGTTTTTGTTCATCAGCTGGTTGACGTGACGCTCCAGCTCGTACTCGGTCAAAGCTTTCGGGATGTTCATTTTTTCTTGTAGGCGCAGCTCCCTGGGAATGTCCGCATAGATATCCTCGATGCTGGAAAAGCCGATTTCGGTAAGCATTTTCTCTTTGACTTCAGGTGCAGAATTCGGAATATACGGGTGGGCATAACGCTGTACGCTCATCTCATGGTTCCTCCATCTCTTCATTGGAATATTCAGTCGCAATAGCGATAAATTAAGCCAAACCGCCGCCGTCGACGACCAGTACGGAACCCGTCACCCAGGATGACAGGTCGCTGGCAAAGAACAGGACAGCATTGGCAATATCTTGCGGAGAACCGAGACGCTCCAGCGGACGTCCTTGGGCGGAGGAGACGAGGAATGCTCCTTCTTCCTTTTCCAGCTGGCGCGCTTCTTCACGCAACAGAGGTGTGTCGGTATCGCCGGGTGACACGCAATTTACACGGATATTTTCCGGACCGTGGTCAATCGCCATTGCCCGCGTCAGGTTGACGACGCCTGCTTTTGCCGCGCAGTAGGCCGCAGCCTTGTCACCGCCCTTGATGCCCCAGCCAGAGCCAGTGTTAATGATGCTGCCTCCGCCTGTTTTTGCCATGACCGGTATGACGAATTTCGAGAGGTTGTAAGCCCCCTTCAAGGAAACATCGACGACCAGATCCCAATCATCTTCTTCCAGCTCGACGACCGTCTTTCTTCTAATCACGCCTGCGTTGTTGAACAAAATATCGATGCGACCGTACGCTTCCTCGATCGCTTGCGTTACTTCGCGACAATCCTGTTGGGAAACGACATTGCATGTAAAATAACGGGCTGACCCGCCCGCCGTTACGATTTCCTGTGCCGCCTTTTCCCCGAGCTCCTCGTTGATATCAAGCAGCATGACGTTTACTCCGAATTGAGCCAGTCGTTTCGCTGTTGCAAGTCCGATACCGGAAGCAGCGCCAGTTACCAAGGCTACCTTTCCTTGCAAATGGAATACCTCGTTCGTGTTTACCATGGTTGATCACTCCCCTTAGATGAAAAGTTAATAATGCAATCACTGTGCCAAGTTTGGAATGGACTCTGTCGAGTAACATGCTCCTTACTTGATCGCCAAAACAGCTGATTTAACGAGGGTCTGACTGTGTTTCGTACCTTCATGGCGATGACAAAAGTGGCAATGAGTTGTCATTATTGGCAAACATCAGTGGTAAAATGTTTGTGAACTATCTAAATATTTCATAAAATAGAGAGCAAGGACAATCAACAGGGAGGATATCCATGGTTTCGTTGGATCTGTGCAAACCAGCCATCGAAAAGGTCATTACTAGCATTTCAGATATATTGAACGTGGATGCTGCGGTGATTAACGAGCGCGGCCTCTTGGTCGTGAGTACGGAGCGCTACTTGAAACAAAAAGGCGAAAATGTGCATGTGCCCTCGATTGAATTCGTGTTGGCAAAAGGTCAGTATGTGGTAGACAAACCCGGCTCTATGGAAATGTGCAAAGGATGCCGTTTTCTCGACAGCTGTCCCGCCAAAGTAGAGCTGCTCTCTTCTATTAAGGTTGCCAATCATGCAATCGGGGTCGTTTCCCTCACATCCTTTACGAAGGAAGGTCAAAATCGCCTATCCAAGCATGCAGAGAGATACCAGCAAATCCTGACAGAAGTCAGCGAGATGATTACGGCGATTGTACAGTCTCATGCGACGAGACAGATCGAATCGTCTGATGACTCCATGCGACTGTTGGAGGGAGCGCTGGATACCGTTGCCGATGCGTATTTCACCTTTGACCGGAGTGGCAATGTCATTCATACGAATGCCAGCGCTCGTAGACTGTTGTCTCAGCATGAACTGCTGCCAGCGGAGGTTTCACGGATGCTGCTGCCGTCATTATCCGGGATGGCAACACATTCCTTGCCGATCGCCAATTGTCTCGTTGACAAGCTGGATGCTCCCACCGAGGCCACGCCGATCATCGTCAACAATCAGCTCATTGGCGGCGTGCTTCGCGTGCAGAGGGGATCGCTTACCGTTCCGCGTTTGCTGGATCATCAAGGGAGCCGATCGTCTGGCAAAGTGGATAGCTTGGCTCAAATCGTAGGAAACAGCGCAGCCATCAAACAGGTCAAAGAAATGGCGATGAAAATCGGTAACAGCAGCTCTACGGTACTAATTACCGGCGAAACAGGGACAGGCAAAGGACATCTGGCAAAAGCGATTCACGAGGCAAGCACACGCGCTTACTACCCGTTTGTCGCGATCAATTGTGCCAGCATTCCGGAAAATTTGTTCGAAAGCGAATTGTTTGGTTACGAGGATGGTGCTTTTACCGGAGCCAAAAAGGGAGGAAAGCCAGGGCGGTTCGAAATGGCAGAGGGAGGTACGCTTTTTCTGGATGAAATCGGCGATATGCCGCTCTCGTTGCAAGCAAAGCTGCTGCGCGTCTTGCAGGAAAAGGTTGTGGAACGCATCGGCAGCACGCGATCGTTTCCTATCAATGTACGAATCATCGCGGCAACGAACCAGAATCTGGAGGAGCTCGTGGAGAAAAAAGCGTTTCGTGCCGATTTGTACTATCGGTTGAACGTCATTCCCATTCACGTCCCTTCACTCGCAGAGCGTAAGGAAGACATCGAGCTCTTGGCCGTTTCATTTATGGAGAAGTACGGAGAGCAAGCAGGACGCACCTTCTTCGGAATAGCACGAGAGGCGATCAACTTGCTCACGCACTATCACTGGCCGGGCAATGTGCGGGAGCTGGAAAACGCCATCGAGTACGCCATGAACATGGAGCAAGACACAGTACTGACTGTCGACAGCTTGCCTCCGCGCCTTCGTGCTCGTCCTCTAATGGCTCCTTCAGATTCAGGTCCAGCTATCAAAGCAAGGGTCGCCGATGCACAAGCGGAGGCAATTCGCGCTTCGTTGCAAAAGCACGGCAGTGATTTGAAAGGAAAGCAGCGGGTGGCTGAAGAACTGGGGATTGGGCTACGCACCTTGTATCGGAAGCTAAAGCTGCTCGGTATATAAGGAAATCGAGCTGGAGCCTGGCGTATACTTGAGGGAGAGCCTATTTAGGGGGAAGAAGCATGAGTGAGCTAAATGCCTTATTTCGGAAAAGAATCGGCATGCCAGAAAATGAAACGATTACCTTCGATACATTGGATCGCCTCCTTGATCTGACAGCATTGGCGATTCCTTTTGAAAACCTGTGCGTTGTGGATGAGCGAACAAGGGTAATCTCTAGACAGTCCATCATGGAGAAGATATTGGTCAGAAACGAAGGCGGTCTTTGCTACGAACTCAATCCGATGCTGTATTTCTTCTTGCTGGAAAATGGATTTGACGCCCATCTGATTCGTGGAGTTGTATACAGACAGAACGTTGGCGAGTATTACACGATTGGTCGAACGCATGCCACGATTTTGCTTACCTATGAGGGGCAAACGTATTTGCTCGACACGGGTTTTGGTTCGAACCTGCCGTTGAAGCCTGTCCCGTTAACCGGGGAGACCGTCTCTTCGCGCAATGGTGAGTTTCGGATCAAGAAAGAGCAGACGGAGTATGGCGATTATGTACTCGAAATGAAGCTGCGACACAAGGATACGGACTGGAGGATCGGCTATACGTTTGATTCGCAGAAGCTGGTGACGGATGTAACGGAATTAAACGAGATTCAGACGATTATCGCTGACCATGAACAGTCTCCCTTCAACAAAAGCCCTTTGCTTACGCAGCTTACAGAGAGAGGCAATGTTACGTTGACGAATACGTCCTTTACACAGTGGGTGGATGGAGTCGTTACCAAAGAGGAAATCGACAACGCGAGATTCAAAGAGCTGGCGAAACAGCATTTTGGGTTGTAACAGCATGAATAACGTATGGCTGCTTAGTTTCGTCAGTTTTTTCACAGACATGGGTACATACATGGTTACCCCGTTAATTCCGATCTTTCTTGCCTCTTCGGGTCCTATGATTATTGGGGTGATCGATGGGGTTTCCGAGGCTCTGACCAGTCTGCTCAAGTTCGTTTCAGGTTATGTTTCCGATCGTTCCAAGAAACGAAAATCGTTAGCCATACTGGGGTATGGACTATCCGGGATCGGTAGGATATTCCTCGTAATAGCCAGTTCATGGGTAGGTGTTTTTGTCTGGAAGCTGATCGATCGTACGGGTAAGGGAATACGAACGGCTCCGCGCGATGCGATCATCTCGGAAGCAGGAGGAAAACGAAAGCAAGGACGCTCATTTGGCTTGCATCAAATGATGGATATGCTCGGGGCGGCGATTGGAATCGGCATAGCGTATCTCTTATTAACGATGGATGGAAATAAAGATTTCCACAGTGTTTTCTTGTATTCAATGATTCCGGTCGGCATTGGCTTCTGCTTGCTCTTTGCCATCAAGGAAAAGCGGGAAAATACGAAGGTGATTTCGCGTGAACCGAAAGCAAAACCGAGCTGGAAGAAGTTAAATCGTGAGACCAAGCAATTGCTTCTGATCATTATGCTGTTTACTGTTGCGAATTCGTCCAATTCTTTTTTATTGCTGCGAGCAACTGATCTCGGGATTTCTGCTACGAGTGTATTGTTGCTGTATTTAGTCCTTCATTTGGTTGCTTCGCTGTTTTCCTACACATCAGGTGCCATTTCCGATCGATTCGGACACAAGGTCATTCTAACTGTTGGCTATATCCTATACGGATTCGTATATATTGGATTTGGAATGGTGAGTTCGGTAACAGGCTTATGGTTGCTATTCATTCTGTATGGTTTTTATATCGCGTTGACGAAGGGCATAGAGAAGTCATTGGTAGCGTCCTCCGCACCGAAAGATTTGAAAGCAACATCACTGGGCATGTACTCGATGGTTACAGGAATCGGTTTGTTGCCCGCATCCCTTCTTACCGGTTGGGTAGGCAAGAGTTTGGCGCGGCTACCTCTTTTTATCTGAACGGTTGTATTGCTTTGGTGACTGCACTTATCCTGTACAAGGTGCTTTCAGGTAACAAACGAGATTTGTCTACGAATGAATAAGCGTAACAAGTTAGGCCACAGATATTTTTTCTGTGGCCTCGTTTTTATTCTTTTGCTTCAATGTCTACCAACAGCTTCGCCGGATCAACGGGTGTACCATTTTCGAGAATCTGGAAAGCAAGATGCGGTCCCGTGCTACGTCCCGTACTTCCTAACAGACCAATGAGCTGGCCTTGGGTCACAGTAGCTCCAGCGGTGACCTCCAGCTTTTCCAAATGAGAGTAAACCGTTTGATACCCGCCATCATGCTCCAGAATGACCTGGTTGCCTTTCCCTGTTTTTGAATCGTATTCAGCCTTGAGTACCTTACCGGCCGCTGCTGCTTTTACTGGAGTGTTCAGGTTGTTGATGATGGAGAGGCTGGTTTGATCGGGTGCGCTTCTCGTTTCCCCTTCTGCTGGTACAGAGAAGGTGACCTCGTTCCCGAGCACTGTTTTTGCATCGGTCAAAGTGAAGATGCCTAAAGCCAAGACGACGACGATACCAGATAGCGTCCACGTATACGCTCGTTTTTGAAAGTGACGAATCATTTCTATTCTCCTTTTCACCTGTTTTTTGGAGCTGGAGAACCCGGCTGTGAAGCGAATCTGTTTGGGACAGGCATACAGCTCGAGCATTTTGATCATGGTGTATCCGTAGCGAGGTACCTCTGTCTCCTGCAAATAAGTCAAAGCCAAGGCATCACAAGCCATTTCCTGATCCTGACGCATGCGGGAAGCAGCATACCATAACAGCGGGTTGAACCAGTTGAGGATCAGAAGCACGCTCATGATGCTGTTCACAGGAATATCTCGTCTTTTCCAATGCGCCAGCTCATGCAAAAAAATGTGGCGCAGCTCATGCTCGTTGAGCTTGTCCAAAAGATTTTCCGGCAGCCAGATTTGCGGTCGCCAGATTCCCATCAAGGCAGGGCTTGTCATTTGATGACTCATGCGCAGGGGAATGGATTTGGTGATGCCCATTTGTTTTTGGCATTGGGAAAAGACGCGCAAAATAGCTTCATCCTGTACGAACACATCGTTTTTTAGCTGAGAGAGCAATCGGTATGCACTGCGAGTCATGGTGATAGCGAAAATGGCGACACCGCCGATCCAGATGAGGGAAAGCAGGCTGATCCAGGAAAAGCTCGCTTCGTTTGCTAGAGAGGCATCTGGCTGGAGGGCAAATTCATGCGGATGCAAAGCCTCTGTAGTGAGAACAATCGGTTCCGTAGGCGGGTGCGTTTCCTGTATGGATGTCCACGGGGAAGTAGGCAGCCAGTTATACAAACTGATCGTGCTGTCTATGGACCAAGGAACCGCGAGCTTCCAGAGAAGCAGGAACCATACGGCATGGTGCCAGCGGATGGGGAAATGCTTTTTGCCGAGCTGCTGGCAGAGCAAGATCAAGAGCACGAGAAGACTGGCTTCGATGGAGTTAGACAGTGTCCACGTAAATGCTTGATTGAGGGTGAGTGTGAGCCATTGCCAATCCACCAGCTTATTTCTCCTTTTCGGAAAGGATTTTTTTTAGCTCGTCAATCTCTTGGGAGGAGAGCTTTTCTTCTTTTAAAAAGTGAACCAGCATGGGCTTTAAGGCTCCGCCGTACACGCGCTGCAAAAAGGATTGGCGCTCTTGGCGCTTGCATTCTTCCTCAGTGAGCACAGGAGAGTAATAGTAGACGCGATTGACCTGCTCATAGGTGAGAATACCCTTTTGCAACAAGCGGCTGAGCAAGGTTTTGATTGTGTTGTCTTTCCACGTCTTGTTGTCTCGCAGAGTGTGGATGACATCGGCTGCTGTAGCGGGGGACTTTGCCCAGATGACCTTCATAATCTCCCACTCGGCATCCGAGATTCGTGGTTGCTCGTCCAAGTAAGACACCTCCGTCGATTACATTTGTAGTCGTTGTTTCTTTTTTTAAGATTACACACGTAGTCAACAGGTGTCAACTATCATTTTTGTAAATCCGTTCCAGATGACCGTGATTGGAAGATGACAAGCGAATTGGTACACTGAAGAAAAAGCGGATAAAGGCTGTGATAAGCATGAATCTGGCAGAGCTGTTTGGCGATATTGATATTTACTTGTTTGATCAGTTGTTAAAGGGACGGGTTACGAAGGAAATGCAGATACTCGATGCTGGCTGCGGCTCGGGACGGAATTTGGTCTACTTTTTGCGAAATGGCTATACGGTGTATGCGGTTGACCAATCGGCAAAAGCTATCGAGGCTGTACAGCAAATGGCATCGCAACTGGCGCCGAACTGGTCAGCGGAGCGTGCTCGTGTGGAACCGATTGAGAGCATGAGCTTTGAAAACGAAAGCTTCGATTTCATCATCAGTAATGCCGTTCTCCATTTTGCTGATAACGAAGAGAATTTTCATCAGATGCTAGAGGAGCTGTGGCGGGTACTGAAGCCAGGAGGCATTCTATTCATGCGTCTTGCTTCCTCGATCGGGATTGAGGATGCTGTACAGCCACTAGGGAACGAACGTTATTTGTTGCCGGACGGAAGCACCCGTTTTCTCGTAAATGAACGGACGATGGTGGGCATGACGGAAAAACGGCAAGGCGTGTTCCTGGAGCCAATCAAAACGGTGAATGTAGCTGGACAGCGTTGCATGAGTACGTGGGTCATCAAAAAGAATGCCTAAGCACGAGAAGCCGCCTTCCTATAGGAGAGGCGGCGTCTTTTTTCTCACTCAAAAATCACGTGTCTGATCAAAAATAGCAAAAAGCTCGTCCACATCTACTTCCACACCCGTAGTAGCTAAATTCTGTTTTGCCGACTGAAGCAGTTCATCGAGCACAACGAAAATTTCTTCTCGCTCAACTGTTTCGATAAAGCCAGTCCGGCGATCCATTTTGTTGAAAGTCTCTGTGTACTCTTTGACCCATGCACGCAAAGCAGTTTGTATTTCTTCCGCAGTCGTCGTTTCTTCACTGCTTTGTTTTTCAAGCGCACTGATCGCGGTGTTCATTTTTTTATAGAGACTGGCGGCCTTGTTGGCGTTGGTTGTTGAGATGTGCTCCCTGCCATCCCAATCGCGAAACGGATTGGTCAAATTATTGGCCAGCCATTCGGGCTTGCGCGGCTTGGTGATGGACAAATCCAGCCCATTTTTTACTTCTTTTTTGTAGGCGGCTTTAATGGTCTTGGCCGCTTCTGCTGGGAGGCTTGTCATCCAGAGACTGGAGAGCTTGGGACATTGATCTGGCAAAGGGAACTCGTCCCCTGTGAAGCCAAACAGATCGTAGGTCGTAAACGTCAGTAGCTCCTTCAAGTGCTTGATACTGCCCAGATTACTGAGAGTACCAGGCTTGCCCCACAGACGGAGGTTCTGAAGCGAGGGATACCGCTGGACGAGTGGTTGTAAGTCCAGCTCCGTCACATCGCGCAGATTGAGTCCTCCTAGCTGGTCGAGTCCGCGGTGAAGCGGTAGCGAATCTGAGAATGAGGCGGTCAGCCAATATCCATCCTGTTCGGCTTCTATGAGTAGGTTCGGTGAAAGAGACTTACCCAGTATGAGCTCTCTTAGACAATCGTTCAGATGCAGTGACTCCAGCCCGTCCGCGTTTTGGACAGAGAGTTTACTGAGATGGCTTCCTATCAGATCTAGAGAGGAGCCGTTGGCTTTTTCCAGGTGAAGCTCCAGAATAAAAGGATTGCTTTTGACAAAGGCAAGTAAGGAATCGGTGGGCTCCTCTGCGTAGATTCTTGTCAGGCAAGGGAGCTTTTCCAATTCAGAGATGTCCGTCAGGCTTCGCAGGATGTCAGCATGAATGACGTTGTTAGATCTACGCAGGCTCTTCCCGCCCAGCGAAATCATTTTGTCATCATTTGCGGCCTGTTTAAACTGCCGGCGACGCTCCTCAGTAATTTGATTCCATTTGTGTTGACGGTAAAAGCTCCCTCCGACATCCCAACTGCCGTAACTCCTTGTCTCTTCTGTCACGAGAGGTGGTACATTCCCTACTTTTATGTAGCCTTTGGGCACCGCTGGATCAACATAGATGTGATCGAGCTTGTTGTTCCAGAAGAAGTAGTCGCAATATAAGGGCTTCATCTGGTGCAGCTCTGATTCATCAGGCAGTGTATCGCTGCTCCAGTCCAGCTCGAGGATACTGATGAGGTTGGATTTGCTCGTGTCAGGCTCTTTTATCGATGTGACCTGGCAAGCTGTGTACTTTTGCAGCTTCTCGACAAAAACACAGTAGATGTCTCCGACTGTGGGTGTCATTCCTACCATCCTTTCCATCTCGTAGGGCTTGTTATTATCGCTATTTTTACATATTTTTCATAGGTTGTCGTTGTTCTTGCTGTTTTCTATAATGAAAAAATAAACATAGATCGGACACAACGGCGTGTGAGAGGCGGCGAAGAGATGATGAGAGAAGAGAGCACACAGAAGTGGATGAGCCGCGTTTTGGAGGCCATTGTTGAAACGTCTCGCGATCATTTGTTAATCACGGATCATGAGGGCTACATCCGGCTGGTTGGCGATTCGTCGTATGAAATATACGGTATCGGGAAGGATGAGCTCTTGGGCAAAAACGTCATCGAGCTGGAAAAAAAGAAAGTTTTTTCTCCATCTGTCACGCGAAAAGTCATGGATGCCAAGACGCCGCAGACGATCATGCAGGAAATACCCGGGGGTCGAAAGCTGATGGTGATGGCTTTTCCCGTCTGGAACGAGGATGGCAGCATGCATTCGATCATCAGTTATTCCCATGACCTGACTGAAATTATGGAATTGAAACGGCGCTACGAGGGTCTGACAGAGCAGCTCAAGCAGTTTGAAACCGAGATTGAGGAGCTGCGCGAAAAGCACCAGGAGGGCTTCGTGGCAGTGAGTCAGCCGATGCAAGCCATTGAGCGTCTCATCAAGAAAGTCGCGGCTGTTGATTCGACGGTCCTGATACTCGGGGAATCGGGTGTCGGGAAAAATGTGATCGCGAAAGAAATTCATCGCAATAGTCGTCGTGCGGGTGGGCAGTTCGTGGAGATCAACTGTGGCTCGATCCCGGAGGGCTTGCTGGAATCGGAGCTGTTTGGTTATGAGGCTGGTTCGTTTACAGGGGCCGCCAAGCAGGGCAAGCAAGGGATTATCGAGATGGCGAATCAAGGGACCCTCCTCTTGGACGAGCTGGGGGAACTGCCCCTGACTTTGCAGGCCAAGCTGTTGAAGGTGATTCAGGAAAAACGGCTGCAACGCGTTGGGAGTACACAGTACCGCGACGTGGATTTTCGTTTGATTGCCGCCACCAATCGCGATTTAGAAAAGATGGTGAAGGAAGGGAAGTTCCGGCAAGACCTGTATTTTCGCCTGAATGTTGTCCCGATCCACGTCCCGCCGTTACGAAATCGGCCAGAGGATATCGCGGCTCTCCTGAAGCGCGTCGTGCGCTCGCTCAATGAACGATACGGAATGGACAAGCGTCTGGACCCTGCGGTGACACATGCCTTGATGCAGTACGAGTGGCCGGGCAATGTGCGCGAGCTGGAGAACGTCTTGGAGAGAATGGTGGTCACTGCGGACGAAGATGTGATCACTTCCCAGCATCTGCCCGCGGAAATCAGGTTGGCAGGGGAAGAGCAGGCAACCATGGAGCCGAGTCTGGCTACTTCCAAGATGTCGCTTCGGGAAGCACTAGAGCAGGTAGAGGAAAAATGGCTGCGCTATGCATCCGAGCATTGTCGGACCACGGGGGAAATCGCGGAGTTTCTCGGAATTAGCCAGCCCTCTGTCGTGCGGAAGCTGCAAAAATATCGGATTCGTTCCAGGTGATTCAAAAATGAATAGTTTATTCAAAAATGAATCGAACATTCTGGTGTTTTCGATTCATTTTTGAATAATTTGATGTAACCATAGTGCCAGAAACGCGATTTCATCAAGCTCGTGCGTTTGGCATAGGTATTGCTACATATGGTGGTTGAGTTTACAAGCAAGCCATCCAACTAATACCATCTCGAACGAGGAGAGGAAACGATATGTCCAAACAACGTCAATTTGTAAACGTAGCTGCTGGTGTGCCAGGTCCAAAGGGAGCGGCCTTGATTGAAAAAAGAAAGCAGTTCGTTCCAAAAGGTGTCGGCAACAATACCCCTGTTTTTGTAGAGTCAGCTTCAGGTGCATTGGTTACGGATGTAGATGGCAATACGTACATCGATTTTGCCGGAGCGATCGGTACATTGAATGCCGGACACTGCCCACCGGAAGTAGTTGAGGCACTAAAAGCGCAGCTGGACAAATACATTCATCCTTGCTTCCATGTAGGGATGTATGAGCCATATGTGGCCTTGGCTGAGAAGCTGACGGAAATCACGCCAGGCAGCTTTGAAAAGAAGACGATGCTCGCAAACAGCGGGGCAGAAGCAGTAGAGAACGCGGTGAAAATCGCCCGCAAATACACAGGACGCCCAGGCATCATTTCCTTTAGCCGTGGCTTCCATGGTCGTACGCTTCTGGGCATGTCACTGACATCCAAGGTGAAGCCGTACAAATTCCAGATGGGTCCATTCGCTCCAGCTACGTATAAAGCGCAATTCCCGTATCCATTGAACAAGCCGGAATCCATGACAGATGATGAATACGCGCAATTCTGCGTGCGTCAGTTCGAGGACTTCCTCTTGACTGAGGTTGCACCGGAAGAAGTGGCTGCCGTGATTATGGAACCGATTCAGGGAGAAGGCGGCTTTATCGTCCCGCCTGTGTCCTTCGTTCAAGGTGTCTATCACATTTGTAAAAAGCATCAAATCCTATTTATTTCTGATGAGATTCAAACAGGCTTCGGTCGCACTGGCGCCATGTTTGCCTCTACCCATTTCGGTATCGAGCCAGATATCATCACCATGTCCAAATCAATCGCGGCAGGCTTGCCTATTTCTGCGGTTACGGGACGCGCCGAAATCATGGACGCGCCAAACCCAGGTGAGATCGGCGGTACCTATGGGGGAAGTCCGCTTGGCTGCGTAGCGGCATTGGCAGTCATTGAGAAAATGGAGCGCGAAGACCTGTCTGGTCGTGCGCAGGTGATCGGGGACAAAATCAAGGCGCATTTCCACGCGTTGCAAAAAGAGTTCCCTGTGATCGCAGAGGTGCGCGGATTGGGTGCGATGTGCGCTGTAGAATTTATCGATCCAACAACCAAACAACCAGCGAAAGAGCTCGTTGCTGGCTTGACCAAAGGCTGCTACGAGTCTGGCGTCATCGTGCTTTCTGCTGGCGTCCACAGCAACGTGCTGCGCTTCCTGTCTCCACTGGTTATTACAGATGAGCAACTGGAAGAGGCACTGGACATTATGACGGATGTTCTGAAAAGCCAATACGTGACGAACTAAAACGCCCGAGGGGGTTCTCCATACTCATGAAAAAGCATCTCTACATCAACGGACAATGGAAAGAAGCAAAAGAATACGCACCACTCTACTCCCCGTATTCTGGGGAGCTGGTGGCTGAAATCGCTCAGGCAGACGATCATGACGTCGACGAGGCAATTAAGGCGGCCAAAGCAACAACCAAAGTCATGGCAAAAATGCCAGCCAATCAGCGTGCTTTGATACTGGAGAAGGCCGCTGCGATTATGGAAGCACGCAAAGAGGAACTGGCGGTCATCCTCGCACAAGAAGCCGCCAAGCCACTTCGCACAGGTCGTGTAGAAATTGCCCGGACGATTCAGACCTACAAGTTCGCAGCAGAAGAAGCGAAGCGTATCCACGGAGAGACGGTGCCGCTCGATGCAGCACCGGGTGGTGAAGGACGTCTTGCTTTTACGGTACGCAAGCCGATCGGCGTAGTCGGCGCGATCACGCCTTTTAACTTTCCATTCAATCTCGTAGCACACAAGGTTGGGCCTGCCATTGCCGCAGGAAATACCGTCGTACTGAAGCCAGCGAGTCAGACGCCGCTTAGCTCGCTGATCCTGGCCGATATTTTCGCGGAGGCGGGCTTGCCTGCAGGAGCGCTCAATATTTTGCCTGGAAAAGGCGCGGTCGTAGGCGAAAGGCTGGTCAGTGACAGTCGAATTGCCGCGATTACATTTACCGGAAGTCCTGCGGTTGGAATCGCGATGAAAAACAAAGCGGGACTCAAGCGCGTAACCTTGGAGCTTGGCTCCAACTCCGCAGTAATCATCGACCACAACGTGGAAATCACGCAAGCGTTGATTGATCGTTGCGTGACGGGTGCCTTCTCCTTTAGTGGTCAAGTGTGTATCTCGCTGCAACGCGTTTATATTCACCAGAGCAAGTACGAAGAGTTCCTGGAGAAGTTTAAGGCTGGCACAGAAAAGCTCGTGCTGGGTGATCCGCTGAACGAAGAGACAGACATGTCCTCTGTGATCTCCGCCAAGGATCATGAACGCATGGGAGCATGGGTACAGGAAGCTGTAGAAGCAGGCGCAGATGTAGTGACTGGTGGGAAACCTGTTAGTGACAAGCTCTTTGCCCCAACGATTCTGACCAATGTAGGCGCACATGTTGCCGTCTCCTGCCAAGAGGTATTCGGTCCAATCGTAGTCGTTACACCGTTTGAGACGATGGACGAAGCGATTGAGGCGGTAAATGACTCCCGATTCGGCTTGCAGGCTGGCATCTATACGAGTGACATTCACGCGGCTATGCGCGCAGCGGAAGAGCTGGAGGTCGGGGGCGTGATGATCAACGACATTCCGACGTTCCGCGTGGACAACATGCCGTATGGCGGGGTAAAAGACAGTGGCTTTGGCCGCGAGGGGATCAAGTATGCGGTCGAGGAATTAACGGAACTAAAATTAATTGCGATCAAACTGTAACAGCGAATGACGGGCCTGATGAGGCTCGTCTTTTTTCGTTAATGGCGTCCTGTAGGAAATTCAAATTTTTTCCATAAAGTGTCATAATTGAAACCGTTTCATATAGTTGTTTGGCATAGGTAGTTATGTTAGTCTAGCGTATAGAGGCAGACTATGTTCATTTCTGTGCAAAAAGTGTTTGATTACACTTACTTGTTACGCAGATGAAATAGTCGTTTTTTTATGCGTAAAGGGCATTTCTTACACGAAAAGGGGACAATCATGATTAGTTATAAGAAAGGGGTCAGTGGGTTCCGATTCTTTCACTGGATCTCCCTTGTCGCGATATTGGCATTGTTGGCAGGCTGTTCACCGTTTCAGGGGAGTGACAGCAGCACAGATAACAACTTACAGCCAGTCAAACCTGAAAAAATCGAGCGATACCAAGGGGAGAAGAGCAAGGGCGTGTCCATGGTCTACACGACGCAAAGACAGCTTGCTCTTACTTTTAATGGGATGGCAGATAAAGACACGATGAAAAGACTGCTGGATGAACTGGATAAGTACCACATCAAAGCAGCTTTTTTCTTGCCAGGCATGAGGGTAGCGGAAGAGCCGGACATTGCGCGACAAATTGTCGCCAGAGGTCACGATATTGAAAACAACACGTTGAACCAGTCAGATTTGCAGGGTCAATCTTACGAGAAAATGTACGAAGATATCAAATTGGCTAATGAGGTCATCAAAAGAGAGACCGACAAGACACCGCGATATATCAGAACGAAGTCAGGCGATTACTCCGACGATCTTCGATTGGTAGCTGCTCACAATGGACAAGAAGCGGTCGTGTCCTCCAGTTTGTTTCTGCACAATTGGCAAAAAGAGACGGAGGAGCAAAAAAATCATTACTTAAGAAAATACATGAATCGCGGCGGCATCATCGCGATGGACACAGAGGAGAACAAGTCTGTCGTAGAAAACATCCGGCTACTGGCAGAGGCAGCGACTGATGTCGGTTACAGATTCGTCCCATTGCACGAGTTGATTGCACAAGGCGGGGAGCGAAAGCCGCTGCAAGAAATACCGGGTTTTGATGCAGCAAAAATGAATGCGGCCTATCATGAGTCCAAGCCAAATCTCATCTATCGAAAAGAAACGGACAAGAAGATGGTCGCCCTGTCCTTCGATGATTGGGGTACGGATCAAACAGTTACGAAGATTCTCGATATCCTGGACAAAAAAGGAGTAAAGGCTTCGTTTTTCCTTCGCGCAGATGGTGTAGAACGAAATCCAAACTTGGCGAGAGCGATTGCGGAAGCGGGACATGATGTAGCCAACCACACCTATTCTCATCCGGTGAATACCAAAATTGCGCCGGAAGAATTGCAAAAAGAAATTGTCAAAGCCCATCAGATTATTACCGAAGCGATTCAGCAGAAGCCGACGATGTATTTCAGACCACCAACTGGGGCGTTTGACGAACAGACACTCAAGGCGATTGCAGCGACGGGCTACGAGGACATTACGATTTATGATGTGACGCCGTCCGATTACGACAAGAAACGGAGTGCGGACGATATCGTCAAAGCAATTATGGAGCAGACGCGGAGCGGAAGCGTGATTCTGCTGCACATGCTCGATGACATTCACACAATCGAGGCGCTACCAACCGTAATTGACCAGCTTAGAAGCAAAGGATACACGCTTGTACCCATGACAGAGATGTTTGGCCAATAAAGCCAAAATAGAACAGGGAGAGGGAGCCGGCTTATGAATTTGTACGAAGGGATTGTGGAGAGGGAAGAAAAAATTGCTGTCGTCGGTCTTGGGTACGTAGGATTGCCGATTGCGATGGCACTGTCCAAACGTACTTCTGTGATTGGATTCGATGTAAACCAAGAGAAAGTAGCAGCCTATCAAAAGGGAAACTTTCATGATGCTGACGTGGATCAGGAGCTGACGAGTGACGCTACTATTGAATTCACTTTAGATGAAAATAGATTGCAGGAAGCGCGATTTTTTATCGTGGCAGTGCCTACCCCGGTCAAAAGTGGGAATGTCCCCGACCTGAAATATGTAGAAAGCGCATCCCGCATGGTGGGCAGACAGTTGAGAAAAGGGGCAATCGTCGTATTTGAATCGACGGTTTATCCTGGGGCAACCGAAGATGTTTGCTTGCCAATCCTGGAGGCGGAATCCGGCTTGCGTTGTGGCATAGACTTCAAGATCGGCTATTCACCTGAACGCATCAACCCGGGAGACAAGGTAAATCGCTTGGAAAACATCGTCAAGATCGTATCGGGGATGGATGAAGAAACACTGGGAATCGTAGCAAGCGTCTACGAGCTCGTGATCCAGGCAGGCGTTTATCGAGCAGAAAGCATCAAGGTAGCAGAAGCCGCAAAAGTCATTGAAAATGCGCAACGGGATGTCAATATTGCGTTTATGAATGAGCTGGCGATGCTGTTCAATCAGATGGATATTCCGACAAAAGCAGTATTGCAAGCGGCAGGAACCAAGTGGAACTTCCTCCCTTTTTCACCGGGCTTGGTCGGCGGGCATTGCATCGGTATCGATCCTTACTATTTAACGTACAAAGCAGAAGACAGCGGCTATCGCTCCCGCATTATTTTGGCGGCCAGACACATTAACGATGGCATGGGGAAATATGTCGCCCAACAAATCATTAAAATGGCTGTTCGCTCGAAGCTCGACCTCACGGATGTGCGGATTGGCATACTCGGACTGTCTTACAAAGAGGATTGTGCGGATATCAGAAACACCAAGGTGACGGATATCATTGAGGAACTGAGAGAGTACGGGATCAACCCACTGGTCGTAGATCCGATTGTGAATCCTCGGGAGGCATACGAGGAATACGGCATCGAGCTGTCAGAGATGAAGGCTCTCCACGACTTGGACATTGTGGTTGTAGCGGTACCACATGCTCCCTTTGCCCAGATGGAAGTCGCTGATTATGCCGCGATGTACGGCAAGAATGAAGCAAAAATCATGATTGATATAAAAGAGACTTATTCCAAAGCTGACTTTGAAAACAGTGGATTTCATTACTGGAGCTTGTAGGCAGTGGAGGGGAGAGAGCGACAGTGATGAAACAGTTGATAGAGAAAGTAAAGCCTAAAAAGAAAGAGAAAATTGAAGAAGTACTGACGGTTTCCAAAACGGAGAGGCGCGTGCTATCGAATGTGCCAGACCCGGAGAAAATTCGTGTCCAAGTGGATCGCCGCGGTACGAAAGATACGAATGAGCCAGGAAAGCTGGAGGACCCGGAATACCTGAATCGAATTCGGATGCTGAGTCTGCGCTATATGGCAGATTTCCCGGTGACGCTATTAACCAAGAAACAGCGGGTCAAGGATGGAATGAAGGCAAGAGCCGTCGACATTTCTTCGACGGGGCTATTAGTTGAACTAGATTCGGAGAGAGAAGACATCCAGGTGGGACAAGTGTTTATGATCCATTGCACAATCCCGCCAGGCACAATGCCAGAAGGCTATGAGTCAACGGTGAAGCTGGATGCAACTGTCGTTCGCCGGTTTACGGAGGAAGAGGAAGGGTGTCAGAAGTTCATGCTCGCCTTCGAGTTTTCCAAACCGCTGACCGAGTATTTTCGCAAAAAGCGCTGGGGATACGCTATTTATATCGCAAGTGCTTCCCTGTTTTTCGCTGCGGCGTTTATCGTGCTCATGCGCGCGGAGAGCGTGATTTATTTCAAATACAACATTTACTTGTATTTGTACAGCTTGATTGCCGCTGCCTTTTTGCTGACACGGTATTTATTCGGTGCTCTTTATCGGGAGGTTCCCGTCAATCCGGACTATACACCGGGCGTGAGCATCATTATTCCGTGCTTCAACGAAGAGCAGTGGATTCACCGGACGATTTTGAGTTGTGTGAATCAGAACTACCCGATTGATAAGCTGGAGGTCATCGTGGTAGACGACCGCTCGACGGACCGATCAGCAGAAGAGATTCAAAAGGTCATTGATATGATTCATAACGAGGCCGAGCGCTATATGACCCGCGAACGCGTGAAGATGCACATTCTTCCTGAAAACGGCGGGAAACGGGTCGCTTTGGTAAAAGGTGTGGAAATGGCCAAGCACGATTTGGTTGTCTTCGTTGATTCAGACAGCTTTTTGGAACCGACTGCGATTCGCAACCTCGTACAGCCTTTCCAAGACCCGAAAATGGGGGGTGTCGCAGGGCGTACGGATGTGGAAAACAAGTTCACCAACGCGATCACCAAGCTGCAAACGGTTCGTTACTACATTGCTTTTCGCATCATGAAGGCGGCTGAATCGTGGTTTGACAGTGTCACTTGCTTGTCTGGACCGTTGTCTTGCTATCGCAAGGAATTGATTTTGCAGCATTCGGAAGCATGGCTGAATCAGAAGTTTCTCGGGCAGCCCGCCACTTTTGGCGATGACCGAAGCATGACCAACTTTATTTTGCGAACACATCGGACAGGCTATCAGGATTCTGCGATTTGCTCGACGATTGTGCCGTCAGATATGAACATATTTTTGAAGCAGCAGATGCGCTGGAAGCGTTCGTGGTTGAGGGAGTCTTTGCGTGCCAGCGGCTTTATTTGGCGCAAGGAGCCATTTATGGCGATCTTCTTTTACATTGGTCTGATTGTTCCTATTGCTGCTCCCGTCATCGTACTGTACAACCTCGTATACGTTCCGCTCGTTCATCATATTTTCCCAGGTACGTTTTTAATGGGCTTGCTGCTGATGGCGCTCTTAATGAGCTTGGCCCATCTGTTTTTCCGTAGAAGCAAGCTGTGGGTTTTCGGGATTGTCTTTTGTGTGTTTTATGAGCTGGTGCTATTATGGCAGATGCCTGTGGCATGGGTGACATTCTGGAAATCTACTTGGGGTACGCGAGAAACGCCGCAGGACGTCGAAGCGAGATTGAAAAAAGAAGCCCGAAAGAAGAACAAAAAAGGCTTTGGGCTGCCATTTTAAGTGGGAAAGACAAAGGGAGTGAGGGTGTCAGGAGTTATGGGGAAAACGATGAGCGATGTCTTGGACTATCGGAAAAAAGATCGCAATAAATTCATCAAGACGCTGATCCAGATCGCTATCTTAGTCGTCTTGGGCGTCATGTTATTCAATGCTGTATTTGATTGGAAGAAGTACGAGGAACCGAATAGAGCGAGCTGGACGAATGAAAAAGGCTTTATCGCCATCTCCTATTTTGGCGTGGGTCGTTCGGGTACACCGAAGCTGGTAGCCAAGAAGCAATTGGATGAACAGCTTCAAGCGTTGTATGACCAGGGCTATCAAACGATCTCGCAACAAGATATCTTGGACTTTTACAAGAAAAAGAAGCCACTTCCTGACAAGGCACTGTTTTTAGCCTTTGAAGATGGCCGCAACGATTCGAGCTTGTTTGCCCAGCCGCTTTTGGAGAAGTACAACTTCAAAGCAACAGCATTGTCATACGGCAACAAGATGGGGAACAGCGAGAATAAATTCCTGCAACCGGAAGACATGAAAAAAATGATGGAAACTGGCTTCTGGGAGCTTGGTTCCAACGGCTATCGGTTGACGTATATCAATGTGTTTGATGATCAGGGCAATTTCATCGGTGTGAAGGATGAGGGTGAATTAACGAATAAAACAAAGGTGGGTTACTATAACCACTACTTGATGGACTTTATCCGTGACAGCAATATGATCCCGATTGAAGACAGAAGCAAGATGGAAGCAAGAATAAACGAAGACTACAAGCTGATGAATGATACGTATATGGATCAATTGGGCTTTGTCCCAGGGGCCTATATGATCATGCATGCAAACACCCTGTATGGTGGCATGAATCGCTTGGTAGCGGATGCGAACGACGCGAATATCAAAAAGTATTTTACGATGCACGTTAACCGGGAAGGAACCGCCTACAACGACAGCGAGGGGGATCTGTACAACCTGACCCGTGTGCAGCCAGAGCCTTACTGGTACACGAATCATTTGTTGATGCGTATCCAAAAAGACACCGACGAGAAGATTCGCTTTGTTCGCGGTGATGAAGAGCAGGCCAATGAGTGGGATCGTCTCGGTGGTGCCGCGCAATTTATGGAGGATCAGATCGTCCTGACCTCTCCAGCTGCTGGCTCTGGCATGTTATATTTAAAAAACAGCGACAGCCAGAAGGATATCAAGCTTTCTGCCAAGCTGGAAGGGAATGTAATCGGCAAGCAGTCCATTTATTTGCGTTATGATCGGGAAAAAGACAGCTTTGTACGGGTCGTCCTGCATGATAATGAGCTGCGCGTCGAGCAGAAGAAGGAAAAAGGCGAAGTTCAGGAGCTTTTCAAGACGGAATTGAGCCAAGTGATTTGGAATCCTGAGGATTTGACCTTCGACCGTGCTTCGGTCTATACGAGGGAGCAAGGCGAGTCTGGTGCTCCGGAGCTGGAGAAATACCCAATTAACATTAAAAATACGCGTCCACTCGAAATCACTGTTCAAGGCGACCGTCTCAGTGTTTCCGTGGACAAGATACCGCTTTTGGATCAGCAACAGATCGACCCGAGTATGAGCAGCGGTGGCGTTGCATTGGAAGCGGCCTATAGTGAAGAGAACAAAAAGGACGACATTTATGACGGGGTGTTTGCGGACGTAAAAATAGAGTCCTTGGCGCAACCGAGTAGTGAGCAGCAGATGCTGTTCAGTAATGTGCAGACAGGGTTAGCAGGAGTCGTCAGCTCGATCAAGAAAGCTATTTCTACTACAATGGACTGGGTCATCGACACCTTTTAAATCCGAAACAAGGGGGATCAGTGTAAGGTGTCAAACATCAAGAAACGATCGATCATTTTGACTGTTCTTCTGATAGGAGTGTGTATCACCCTCGTGTGGTACATGATGAAATGGAATGATACGGAAAGCTTGGAGAGTGTAGATGCAGCCAACAACACGACGGAATTGTCTGCTTGGGTGGTAGACTGGCAGTGGGAATCCGGTTTGGAGGATTTCCGCAGGATGACGGATGGCCTGTCCAGTGTGCAAGTCTTCGCGGCGTATTTTGATGAAAACGACAAGCTGCACTTTACTGACCGCATGACCAAGGCGATGCCTGAGATCAAGGAAGCCTCGAAGCAGGGCAGCTATGTCGATCTCGATTTGACCATTGTGAATGATCGTCTTAACAGTGATGGTACGCAGGTTCAAAAGGACCCGTCGATTGTCAGCCGGCTCATGGCGACAGATGCAAGCCGTACCAAGCACATTATGGAGATCAAGAATGCTGTGATCCAGAATGGCTTTCATGGTTTAGAAATCGATTATGAGAGAATTGACGAGAAAGACTGGGACAACTTCCTTACTTTTATCCATACCTTATATCAGCATATGGAGCAGGAGGGGAAGTCACTTCGCATCGTATTGGAGCCGCGCGCGCCGATTGAAGACTTGGCATTGCCAAAGGGCCCTACTTACGTCATGATGGCTTATAATTTGTACGGAACGAATACAGAGCCAGGTCCCAAAGCCGATCATGCATTTATTGAACAACTCGCCACTCGAATGAAAAAAGTACCGGGTGACAAAGTCATGGCCCTCTCTGTAGGCGGATTTGATTGGGCTTCTGATGGAAAAGTGACGGCTGTGACGGAAAAACAGGCAGCAGACTTTGCTATCTCCAGTATCGAGCCGCCAAAGCGGGATAAAGCGAGTGGCAGTTTGTACTTCGACTACATGGGTGAAGACAGACAAAAGCACACGGTTTGGTATGCGGATGAAGAGACACTGTCTCAATGGGTCGCAGTTGCGAAGAAAGCGGGCATCGAGAAAATGGCGCTCTGGCGACTAGGTGACATGGGGGAAGGGACGTTGCAATATGTGAATCGATGAGGGGCTGTCGTGGAGGGAAGAAGCGAATTTCCAGTCTACGCTTCGGCCTACGCCCCGCAAGGGGTGATTGACTGTCCGCTTCGGAATAAATGGCGGGAGCGCTTCAAAGGTAGAAGTTTCGAGGATGTCATTCATAAGTGAAGCTGAAATTCCCCGCCATTTATTCCTACGCTGGGGCGGGCTCCAGAGGCGCTTGGACTGGAAATTCGCTTCTTCCTGCGCAGCTTTTCGATTCACATCTTGTAGAGTTAAATGAATAAAGAAAAACATGAGGGCTTTCACTGTGGGAAATCCCATCAATAAATTGCTAGAATGTTTTTCTATCACAATGTAACTTTGTACCGGAGATGAACGTTATAATGCTAGAAGCGGTAGTCTGCTCTTTTACAGGGCGGCTACTACCTATTGATTTTGGACATCATTCATAGGAGCGTGGAATTTTTGGGTCTCTGGGAAGCTTTTGTCGCGATTGTGCTGGGGCTAGTAGAAGGTTTGACTGAGTTTGCCCCGGTTTCCTCTACGGGTCACATGATCATCGTGGATGACTTTTTGTTCCAAACGAAGGAGATGTTTTCACCTGAAGTGGCCAACACATTCAAAATTGTCATTCAGCTCGGTTCGATTTTGGCTGTTGTCGTTTTGATGTGGGATCGGTTCATGAGCTTGCTCGGCTTGAAAAAGCTGGCGGGTAAGAGTGAGATTCCGGCAGGACCTCGACTGAATTTGGCTACGGTCATTGTCGGTTTGATTCCAGCGGGGGTTCTGGGTGTTCTGTTTGACGACTACATCGATGAGTATTTGTTCTCGACAAAGACCGTGGTAATTGGTCTGGTGCTGGGCGCTCTGCTCATGCTGGCTGCGGATTGGTTCCGACCAAGACGTCCCAAGATCGAATCGGTTGACCAAATTACGTACAAGCAAGCGTTGCTGGTTGGACTCATTCAATGTTTCTCCCTGTGGCCTGGCTTTTCCCGTTCGGGTTCCACGATCTCGGGGGGCGTACTGTTGGGGATGAGCCATCGGGCGGCGGCAGACTTCACGTTTATTATGGCTGTGCCGATCATGGCGGGCGCGAGCTTTTTGTCGCTGTTGAAGCGTTGGGATGCGATTACGATGGACAGCATTCCATTTTTCGTCGTCGGTTTTATTAGCGCGTTTGTGTTTGCGCTTCTGTCGATCCGTTTCTTCTTGAAGCTGATCAATCGCATCAAGCTGACACCTTTTGCAATTTATCGTTTGGTGCTGGCCGCAGTTATTTACTTTGGGTTTATGTAAAAATCAAAAAGACGACAAAGGCTCCCAGTTGGGAGCCTTATTTTAATCATTCGCCTTTATCTCGCTCGGTTTTTCAATAACAATTCCGTTTAATTTAAGAGTGACAGGATTCGCAATCGTATCTCCAACCGGGCACGTCTGTTCCAAAAATTCCACAAAAGACTCTACTTGCTCTCTAGGAGCATCGGTTTTGATATGAAAGGTGTATCGAATTTCAGAATACCCACGTCGAACATCAGATTTGTTCATGAAGCCATCCGTATCGAGATCGCCTTCGACTTCCACCCAAAAATCGTCGAGTTGAATATGAAACTTTCTGGCATATACTCTGGCAACGATAGATTGGCATGCGCCTAGTGCGGAGAGAACCAGTTCAACAGGGTTCATCCCAGTATCCGTTCCTCCCAGGCTTTTCGGTTCATCGATGGTTATCTCGAAATTTCTGGAACTGGCTTTCACAACCATTCCCTTCTGTAGATGTGCAGTTGCTTTGAATGTTTCAACAGGCATGATGTACACTCCCTTCTGGATAATCAATACAAGTAAACTCTACCATAGTTTTCCAATGATCATTATGAAAATTTTTACATTCGTGCAAGCTTGTGTCTCATCTGCTACACGCACCTAGAAATAAAAAAGGGCTGTCTCAAAAGTCGATTTTCCGACTTAGAGACGCCCTTTCTATGTTTTATTTCAAGAGGTAAACGGCACGCGTAGTCATAAATCCTTTGACATCTTCGCCTTTATCGATCTTTTGCTCAATGAAAGGAATGCCAGCTTCTTGCAGACGTACTTTCACCGCATTGAAATGGTGGAAGTCTACGACCAGCGTTTTGTTACTTGCCTTCATCTCTTCAAGCTGCTTTTTCACTAATGCATTGGCGCCAGACTGTCCAATGATATGAGAAGCATTTACCATCACCATATTGGCGAGTAAAATGACGATCAGAACCTTGCCCGCATGGCGGAAAAAGCCCTTCTGGACATCCCAGACTGCCAGCGCAATCAAGAGTGGAATCAACCAAAGCTGGGGAACATAGCGCGCCCACCAGCTTTCCGGATTAATAAGCACGGTCACGAAGAGCGCCAGACTGATCCACAAGAAAGGTGCCGCTTTTTTTCGATGAGTTCCTAAAAGCAAGGCGACGAGAATCAAGCATGTGACAATCACAGCTCCTCCGAAAAGTGGTCCGAATCCGGCCACACGCACGTCAGGAGAGTAGAACACGGCGAGCTCTTTCCATGTGACCGTAAATGGCACTTTCCATGTAGGGCTATGGGGTGTTGCGATGTTCTCCGATTTGGAAAATAAGGAGATAGCTAGATTTTCTATGCTCGTATTGTCTTTGAAGCCATGCGGGCTGTTCGAGGTCATGATATCAACGGCACCTTTGCCCGCCAACGGATAAAACGGATGTCCCTTCGTTAGCGTGTTGGTGACATACGGATTGTACCCAACAACCCCTATCGTGATAACCAGACTAACCGAGAGCCACACGAGCATGCTCTTGATGTGCTGTCGGCGATCGTAGAAAAAGAAGAGCACGAGAATAGCCAAGCCGAGCAATCCGGCATACCCCAATGCCGTGAATTTGATCTGCGCCAGCAGCATGAGCGTTGCGCATAGCGCTAGTAGCGTCCAAACATGGTAGCGCTTATACAGCAGATAGCCGAGAGCGCAAATGATGAGCACGAGTGAGCCGAGCTGTCCGTCAATATAGAAGGAAGTCGATTGCGTAATCACCGCGGGATTGAACGCTGCGAGCAGCGCGAAGGCAATCGACGCCCCTTTTTTCTCTGGAAAAGCGGTTCGGATCGCAGCGAGTGTCAGGAAAAAGGACGATGCAATCAACAACAGGTTAAATATTTTGCTAACCTCGATCTGACCAGTCAGTTTATACATAACTGCATCGAGCATCCAAGGCCCTTTGGCGTAATGATTGATCCACAGGTGAAAGGCCGAGAGAACCTCTCTATTATCCATCTCTTCCACTTCTTTTGAATCAGAAGGCTTGACGATGGGCTGGTCATGAACCGGGTTCCAGCCGTTGGTTATTTTCACGATTGCTTCTTGATGATAGGTTTGCCCGTCAAAAGAAAGATCAAACGTATTGGCACTGATGTAGTAGCTGATGCCTGAAACAATCAGCAATCCAGCCAACAGGGAGAAAAACCAGGCCCGTCGACGTGAACTTACGAAGACCGACACCATCCCGCCCATCGCAGCCAAAGCCGCAACGAGGCCAATCCAAAAGCTGGCGGCCGTCACGGATACGCCGAACAAAAATAAAACGGATGTGCTAAGCACAATCGTAGCCATAAACAATAGCAAAGCCGTCCCAAGCAGGAACGAGTACGTAGCTGTACGGTTATTCATGAACATAATCTCCTGTCTACGAATCTACTAGCCAATGAGGGTAGGGAGGTTCGCTGCCAGCAGATGCAATACGGTCGCAAGCAGTACCCCGAGCACCAGACCCCCGGCAATTTCCCATCTGGTATGTCCCATGCTTTCGCGCAAAGGTTTGGCGGGAAACACGTCCGGATGTTCCTTTGCGAGCTTGTTGAGTGCCTCTGCATGTTTTCCTACCGCTCTACGCAATCCAGTCGCATCGATGATCACAATAAACGTCACAGCCACACCCAGCCCGAATGCAGGATGAGTAAAGCCCTCCTGCAAGCCAATCAAAAACACAGTCGTGACCATAACGGTTGTGTGCGTGCTGGGAAACCCGCCGTTCCCGACCATTTCTTTGGCCCGGGACCCAAAACGGAGGTAATTAATCAAAAATTTGGTTATTCCGGACACAAGCCAGCCGATAAACGGCGCTACCGCATAAAACATGATAAAACTCCTCTACGTGAAGATTATGACTGAGAAATGACGACGACGCCCACGACGATAATCGCCAGACCGACAATACGTGTAAGGGACAACGGTTCGTTGAAGATCAAGAAGGACATGACAGCTACCAACACGTATCCGAGTGCTGCCATGGGATAAGCATAGGAGAGCTGCACCTTTTCCAGCGCAGCAATCCAGATAAACGCAGAAAGTCCGTAAAGTGTAAGTCCCACCATAATCGGCAGGTTCGTGAAATAGTGGAGGAACTTCAGTAGCAGCATGTCATTGTTGCTGGTGAGCGAGGATGCGCCCATCTTCATCGCAACTTGTCCACACGCACTGAGGACCACGGAAATGATGATTAGAACAATGGATGGCATAGCTTAATCCACAACCTATCTGAGCAAGTAACTTCATGTACAAAACAGGTTCAAAACTTCCTTACTTCCTTATTTAAATTCAAATACGTAAATAATCCCGGCTACCATGACGACATACAGGAACACCGTAATGAGAATCGGCTTGTCCTGCAACAAAACTTTTTCCGGACTGCCGCCCTGGCCCGCGACGGTGATCAAATACAGGTAACGGAAAATACCAAAGATCACGAGTGGAATGGTCCACATCAAGTGAATCGTGCGTCCTGATGTAAAAGTGAACAAGGAATAGCTGATGATTGTCATGGTTGTAACAATCGTGTTCAACTGATTCAACAATTCGGAGGAATAACTGTCGAGCACTTTGCGATGCGTTCCTTTATCCTGCTGCAACAAAATCAACTCGTGGCGACGTTTGCTGATGGCCAAAAACAGCGCGAGCAGCATCGTACAGAGCAAAAACCACGGGGTGAAAGGAGTTTGGATCATGAGACTTCCACCGATGGCACGCAAAACAAAACCGGCTGAGATAATCATGACGTCCAGAATGACGACATGCTTCAGCTTCAGCGAGTAAGCGACGTTGAGCACAAAGTAGACAAACAGTACGAGCGCGAATAGTCGGTCAAAGTAATAAGCACTAAAAAGGGAACCCAGAAGCAAAAATGCACCGAATGCTAATGCGAGCGCTGGCGGCAATGCACCAGAAGCCATGGGCCGGAACTGTTTTTCCGGGTGATTTCGGTCATTTTTGATATCGACAAAATCATTGAGGATGTAGACACAGCCGGATACAAAACAAAACAGCAGGAAAGCCAGCACGGATTTTCCAATGACATCCGGACTTACTTTGTGCAAAGAAAATAGCAAGGCAGCAAAGACAAGCAGGTTTTTTGTCCATTGATGTGGACGAAGCTGCTTCACTAACAGGTAGACCATATTTTGTCGAACGCGTGGCGTTGTTTTGACGTCAACTTTAACAGAATTTGATGTTGCCCCCATATCTAACTCCTATCCTAATATCGAATCGTACCTTCTAATGACGAAAAATGTAAAAAGAAGGTTACACCTGTAATATGGTAACATAACTTGTCCCATAAAAATTTAACGATAACAGAAAAAGTGTGAACTTGCGATAAAGAATGATTGCCAAAAATAATATCAGGGTTTACAAGAAAACGCAGCCCTCATGAAGGAGCTGCGTTTTTCAGGTTTTCTCTCTTTTAGTTCACCCGTGGAATAGGAGTGGCTGCTTTTTTCCGCGAATACAGGAATAAGTTGAAAAGAACGATCACGAGTATGATCAATTGCGGGATCGTCGTTTCCCAGCTCGCGTAAATGCCGAGAGTCGGCGCGTACAACAAGTAATCGCTGCTGTGTGCAGATAAGCTTCCCGTCACCTGCAAAGCGTGGATGCTGACGCCGACGAATTTAAACGCCATATAGTAGAGTAATAGGCTGGCTACAAAAAAGAACGGACGGACCGGAATGCGTGCACTGAGCTTGATGATGGTAAAGCCAATCACGGCCAAGACGACAAGCGCGCTCAAAATACCGATCGCCAGGTCTGTCATGGAGATCGTAGCGGCGATCCCCATATAAAAGATAATCGTTTCAGCCCCTTCGCGGGCAACAGCGAGAAAGGCCGTGAATGAGAGTGACCACAGAGCTCCTTTTGCCAAAGAAGAGCCGATAGATTTCTCGACAAATTGATTCCATGCCTGCAAATTGGACTTCTTATGCAACCAGGCACCGATCGTCACCATAAAGAAGACGGCAATCAGTCCGGTTACTCCCTCAATCGTTTCTCGCGAGTTGCCTGTGGAGAGGGTGGAGAAAACGAAACTGAGGATGACGGCAAGAATGGCGGAAACTACGATCCCGGCAATGGACCCAGACCAGATCCATTTGCGTTTGTCAGCATTGCCTGACTTGTTCAGGACCGTAAGCAGAGAGACGATGATCAAGATAGCCTCCAGTCCTTCGCGGAACAAGATGAGTCCCGCATCCCAAGCCGTGTACGAGGATGCTGTCGCAAATGGCGCAAGCTCTGTTTTCATTTCTGCAAGATGAGCCGTCGCCTTTTCCCATTGCGGGGGATTGGACAGGATGAGTGTCGGGATGGCGACCATCTTGGCTTCGATGCTGCTGTAGGTAGCAGGCGATTTGGTCATGACTACGCCTTCAACAGAGGGCCAAGAGGTGATAAAGGTCTCCATTTTGTCCGAAGCAGCGGTTGCATCCTGATTGGCGATATCTGTTTCTACCGATGCAAGGAGTTCCAGTAGAGACGAGATGGACGGCTGCTCAGAAGAGAGATTCGCAGCGGTCTGTTGGACTGCTTTTCCTGACAAATAATTGTCCACCGTAGTAATGAGTGCCTGTACTTTCTCTGCGCTCTTTTTCGGATCGGGTGGTTCTGTGTTCAGGGCAATGCGCGCACCGCTGATTTTGATTTCCATATCCCCGTAGACTGTGGCATTTTCCGCTCGAACAAGACCCTCTGCCTTGTACCATCCGGTGACGAAGCTGTTGTACGATTGCTTGGCTTTCGTCAGATCGCCTTCCGTGATGGCTGTCATGCTGTTTTGCAAGAGCGGTAGCAATGCCGCGATTTGCTTGTGTGCGCGTTCTTTTGGCTGACCGCCTTCTTCTTGGGACGAGACGTATCGATCCGTTGCTTTTGCCAGATTGGAGATGGCTGCTTTTGCGGTGTCAGGATTCGCCTTCGCTTGGGCAAGGGCTTGCTCTGCTTCCGCGATTGCTTGCGTCAATGCTTGTGCATCTGCGGAGGTTTCTTCCGAATTGCCCTCCCAGATGCTCTTCATACTGCTGATCGCTTTGGTTACTTCTTCCCAATTGTTATCGCCACTGCTAATCAAGGCATCGCTGGAAAGGGCGATCATTTGCTTGAGCTGCTCTGGCACCAGGGGCGCGGCTACAGCGGCTGACAGAGCAGATGTCCATAGCAGCATGCAGGTACAAATGATAAACAGATAGCGTTTCAAGGTGTTCACTCCATCCCAGATAGTTGGTTAAAACAGCGTGTCCCCGATGTATCCGCCCTCACTTGCACCAGGTAGACAGGCGTACAAACCACTGCCGACATGGGTGATATATTCATTGAGCAGGTCAACGGATGCGAGCTTTTGTTGCATCGGTATGAATTGCTTGCGCGGATCACGATTGAAGCAAATGAACAAAAGCCCAGCATCGAGCTGACCAGTCTTGAGATCCATTCCACTCGAATAAGAGTAACCGCGCCGGAGAATTTTCACCTTGCCCTCCATATGGGCCAACGCGACGTGGGAATCCACAGGAACAACGGGTTTGCCCTTGGCATCCTTGCGATCCAGATCCAGCTCGTCGAACTCATTTGCTTTGCCAAGAGGAGCTCCGGTTAAACGGTGGCGACCAAATGTATTCTCCTGATCGGTGAGGGAAGAGCGATCCCACACTTCGATCCGCATGCGGATTCGACGCATGACCATGTAGCTTCCGCCTGCCATCCACGCGGGACTTTCAGCAGTGTGAGCCCAGACGATTTCATTTGCGGTAGCGGGATCGTTCACCTGCGGATTGTTCGTGCCATCCCTGAAGCCCATCAGATTTCGTGGTGTAGAGCCAGTCGGGTCGGATGCGCTGGTACGCTGGAAGCCTTCTTGTAGCCAATGGAGGACAGCTTTGCCTCGAGCGATCCGGGCCAAGTTCCGCAGGGCATGGAAGGCGACTTGTGGATCGTTGGCACAGACCTGCACGACAATATCGCCACCCGACCATTCTTTTCGCATTTCATCGCTGTTGAAGCGAGGCAAATCGACCAATGGAGCTGGGCGTTTGGCTGCAAGACCAAAGCGCTCGTCAAAGAAAGAAGCGCCAAGCCCAAATGTGATCGTCAATTTCATTGGGCGCAGGCCCATGGCTTCTCCTGTGTCGACAGGAGGAAGAAGGGCGTTATCGCTCTCCTCATCGACGTTTTTGCCGGCAGTCATGCTTGCTGCTGCCTGTGTCCAGCTTTGAAACAGCTTTCGGACATCCCCTAGCGAGGTCGTCGTCAAATCAAAAGCACCCATGCAGATAAAATCCTGCATAGGCGTAATGATCCCGGACTGATGCTTGCCATAAAAGGGAATGACCTCATCTGCACCGGTCGGAGTGGCACTTGTCTGCTCGTTTTTAGGAGTAGAGGGCAAAAGGCTATTGACCCCAGTCGCCCCCAACAGCAGTCCAATCCCTCCGACACCAGCCAACTTCAAAGCTTCTCGACGTGTGAATTTGTTCGCTGTGGTGTTTGCGAGATGCTTGTCATTCATCTTGTTAGCCTCCTACGATCGTACCCATTTTGGACAATGGTTCAGCCAATGCATCGAGGGACTGACTCAGCTTTTTCACCTGGTCTGGCTTCAACTCGGTGTACAGCACATAGCCGTCGCCTTTGCGGTATGGTGCGAGTGCTTTATCCAAATCAGCGAAGCGGGCTTCAATTTCATTTGCAAGAGCAGAGTCTTTAGCCGTAACAGCAGGCTTCAATACTTTGTAAATTTCGTGAGCGCCTTCCACGTTCGCAGCGAAATCGTACAAGTCCGTATGGGAATAGCGTTCTTCCTCACCAGTCACCTTGCTCGTCGATACCTCGTTCAAGAGCTCAACCGCACCCGTTACCAGCATAGGCACATCGATTTCGACACTCTCTACCTTCACGCGGAGCTGCTTCACATCTTGCAGCAGTTGATCCGCCACTTTTCCTTGGTCAGCGACCGATTTGGTTTCCCAAAGTGCTTTCTCTAATTTGTGATAACCGCGCCATTCGTTATCAGGCACATCGCCTTCGCGGGCATCGATCCACGGGTCAAAATCGCCGAGAGATTCAGCAATCGGTTCGATTTTCTCAAAGTAAGCACGGGCTGGAGCGTACTCCTTTTTCGCTTTTTCCATATCGCCTGCTTTAACGGCGGTGGTGAAGCTCTCTGTTGCTTTTACGAATTGGTCGGTTTGGTCGACGACCCATTTACGGTATTGATCAATAGAGGCTTGCAGCTCAGGAGAAGGAGCAGAAGCAGTGCTCGCTGTCGCGGACTGATCAGCAGCGGCAGGCTTGTCAGGCTGAGTGGCTTCTGGTTTTTTCTCTTCGGTTTGTGTTTGTGCGTTTCCACAAGCGGCGAGCAAGGAGGAGCCGAGAACAACTGCGGCGAGTGGATAACTCCATTTTTGAATCATGAAAAGACATCCCTTCATCTAATATGAGTGCATAATTATATGATTATATGTCGATAATGAATATCATTATCATCCACAGAGAATTTTACTCTTTCTTAGACAGTTTGCAATCTTTTTTTGGCTAACGATCACTGGTTAGTTTTGGCGTTGTTCACATAAAACCAAAAGTAGCTCAACAATCCCTTAACAAAGACTTGTTATGATCGAGCTATCAACCAAATAAATAACGTCTGTAAGTGGGTCGAGACGTGGAGAAAGCCCTCATACAGCAATAGATTCGAAAAAGACCGTTCGTTCGGTTTGTTTCTTTGTGCTATTGCCGTGTATGAGGGCTTTTTGTGTTTTCGAATGAAAGGAGCGAGCAGAGGATTTGCTAGATACAGATAGGTACGATGCGTATTTTTTTGATTTGGATGGAACGATTTTTCTCGGGAATGAATTGCTTCCTGGGGTGGAAAAGACACTTGCTGCGCTGCGGGAGAAGCATAAAAAAATCATGTTTTTGACCAATACGACGGTACAAACAAGAACAGCTTGTCAGACTCGCCTCCAGAAGCTCGGATTGGCTGCCCGGCGGGAAGAAATCATGACGGCTGCCTATGCGGCGGGATTGTATCTTCAAGAAAATGCGGAGCAAGCGCGTGTCCTGATCGTTGGGGAGCCTGCCTTGGAGGAAGAGATTGCGAGCTTTCATATAAAGCAGGTGCAAGATGCGGAGGAAGCTACGCACGTATTGGTCGGAATGGACCGCGCATTTACGTATGAAAAGCTGCAACAAGCTGCTGACGCTGTGCGAAATGGAGCCTACCTGATCGTAGCGAACCCCGATCCGTTATGTCCGGTGCCAGGGGGGGCCATTCCTGATACATGGCCGTTGGCGAGAGCGATTGAAACGGCAGGTGGAGCCTCTGTCTGGGCGATGACTGGCAAGCCGTCCCGGTACTACGCCGAGCAGGTTTTTCAACAGCTTCAAGTGCAGCCAGAAAGATGCGTCATGGTGGGCGACCGTTTGGAAACAGACATTTTACTCGGGAAAAACAGCGGTATGAAAACAGCGCTCGTTATGACAGGTGTGACGACCAGTCGCGAACTAGAAGCCACAGAGATTCAGCCAGATTACATCCTTCCGACGATGGAAGCCATGGTGCAAGTCGAGTAGGAAAACGAGGAGGTAAGGGAGATGGAGTTGGGAAAGAGCAGCAAAAAGTGGTTGTGGTCACTAATGGCAGCAAGTCTGGTGACAGGCAGTATGCCCGCGATGGCGCAAAGTGCGGTGAGCAAAACCTTGCTCATCACAGAGGTTGTCAATGATCCCCTTTTTGATGAAAGCACAGGCGAGTTTATCGAAATCACCAATATCTCCAACGATCCGATTGATTTGAGTGGATACATGATAGGCGACGAGGAAAAGCGTGGAGGAAACGAAGGCATGCATGCGTTTCCGGAAGGCACCATGATTGAGCCTTACCAGACGATTGTCATTTCCCGCTATGCAGACGGAATCGTGGAACGTCATGGCGTCACGCCTGATTTTGAATTGTTCGACTCCATGGAGGACGTCCCTGAGCTATTGCCGACGGATTGGGCGACAGGCAGCATTTATTTGGCGAATGGCGGCGACCATGTCATTCTGATGGACCCTGAGTACAATACGGTGGATTCGATGGCTTATATGGATGCGAAGGTTCCGGGAGTCACCTCTCATCCGGGAGTCGCTGGTGGGCACTCGATGGAACGCCTGACGGAAAAGGATACGAATGATGCGTCCAGAGATTTTGTCGATCAACCCAAGCCGACCCCTGGTGAGTTGTTGTTCGGACCGAATGCCCAAAAAGACAAGATTCCGGTCTCTGATCTGAAAGACGACGTGCTGATTGTCCCTGAGCCTAAGACGGGAATTGTCCTACCGCCAACGGTGATTGCCATGTACGACAAGAAGTCCGAGATCGATACGATTCTGGATGCCGAAGCGTCTTCCATTTTTATTCCGGTGAAAAAATCCGGGAAGAACGGAGTCGTCACCCAGGACGGCACATCGCTGGACGAGGTACTGGACCAGATCAAGGGCAAGGCGATCCCGGTGATTCATATCGAGGACAAGAAATTGGTAGCGGAGGTCGATCGCCTGCTTCAGAAAGAGAACCTCTCTGATGTGCACATTGTGTCTTCCCGACCGGAAATCGTCCAAGAGATGCGGGAGAAAAACAATGAATACCGTGGTGCCCTCGTGTATATCGACGGCAAGCTGAACGAAAAGAAGCAAAAGGAGCTCGTACGCTCAGCCAGAAGCAGTCGTTCCAATGTGATCGTTCTCTCGCAAACGGCGATGACGGAGGATGTCATTCGCTACTTCCGCAATCGCGGGTTGTCTGTGTGGGGAATCGATCGGGCCAACAATAGCCAAGCGAGTGAAATGATCGAGATGGGTGTGGCGGGGGTTGTCTCACACGATCCAAAAGAGGTGCATGAGCTGCTTGCTGCATACCCAGAGAAAAGCATCACGCAACCTCCGATGGTCATGGCACATCGAGGTATCCCTTCCTTAAAGCCGGAAAACACGATGTACGCCTTTGAAGAAGCGATGGAGCTGGGTGTGGAGATCATCGAGACAGACGTCCACAAAACAAAGGATGGCCACCTTGTCCTGATCCACGATTTTGATCTGGAGCGTACCACCAACGGGACAGGGAAGGTAAAGGATTTCACGCTGAAGGAACTGCGTGAATTGAACGCTAACAAGCTCGATCCAGCCAATCCTTCCTGGTACCAGCCTGAGATTACCGATGCTGTCATTCCTACCATGGATGAATTGCTGGAAGCGGCCAAGGGCAAAGCGGTGGTCATTCTGGAAGCAAAGGGGATTGGGTACGAAAAAGAAATGGCAAAGGCCATCAAGGAGCACGACATGGTTGAAGATGTGATTGTCAGCAGCTTCAGCTCAGAAGTATTGGAGCGTTTCGCCAAGCTCAATCCGGAATTGGGACTAGGCTTTACCTTGAGCGGGACCAAGCCAAAGGAACAGCTGGAACAGTATGCCGAAAAGCAGATAACAGATGCGGTTCAATTGAATGCCCAATACTATATCAACCATCAGATTGTCACGCCAGAGCTGATTCGATTCGCCAAGCATCGGGGAATCATTTTGACCGTGTATACCGTTAACGAGGAAGCAGATATGAAGCGGGCAACCGAGGCGGGAGTCGGGGGAATTATTACGGATTATGCGCAAAAACTTTACAATACCCAAATATTACCTTAGTAAGCAATTGTTATAGTCGAGTGATACGTAAAAAACAGCGAGAGGTTCAGGGGGGAAAGTCGTGGCTGAAGTGGAATTGCGGCGCATTTCCAAGATGTATGGGAGTCAGAAGGTAGTCAATGAAGTGAGCACTCGTATTCTGCCAGGAGAATTTTTCGTACTGGTAGGGCCTTCTGGTTGTGGGAAATCAACCACATTGCGCATGATTGCCGGGCTGGAGGAGATCAGCACGGGAGAGTTGTTGATTGGCGGCAAGCCGATGAATCAAGTCCCTCCGAGTGGGCGAAACATCTCCATGGTCTTTCAAAATTACGCACTTTATCCGCATTTGACGGTAAAAGATAATATTTTGTTTGGTTTACAGGTTCGAAAAGTAGACAAAGCAGAGCAGGGCAAGCGGTTAGAGCGTGTAGCGGAGATGTTGGGCATCGCGCATCTTTTGCAGCGCAAGCCAAAGGAATTATCCGGGGGACAAAGACAGCGCGTAGCACTCGGACGGGCCATTGTCAGTCAGCACCCTATCTGCCTGATGGACGAGCCGCTGTCCAATCTGGATGCCAAGCTGCGCGGACACATGCGCACGGAAATCCGTCGCTTGCAGCAAGAGCTGGGCATCACGATGATTTACGTTACGCACGATCAGGTGGAAGCGATGACGATGGCAGACCGCATGATGGTCCTGCGTGACGGCGAGGTTCAGCAAGTCGGAAAACCGCTCGACGTCTACAACCATCCAGCGAATTTGTTCGTGGCGGAGTTTACGGGGGCTCCCCCGATGAATACGGTACCTGCCATTTGGCGGGCAGATCAAGCAGGAATTGAGCTAGCAGGCCAGCGCTTTTTGCCGCTTCCTATGTTTCACGGTATCAAGGACCAGACCCCGGTCGTTCTTGGTCTGCGTCCAGAGTCACTGCAGCCCGCCCTTGAAGGGCAAACTATGGATGCTTCCTGCCAGCTTCCTGTCACCGTGCAGGGAGTAGAGATTCTCGGTTCTGAGACCATTGTGGAATTCACCGTGGGAGACAAGCTGTGGAAGGCCAAATGGAACGGGCAATGGCACTGTAAAAGAGGCGAAACCATGCATGTTCGTTTTGATCCAGCTCAGGTGAACGTGTTTGATGGAGAAACCGGAAAAAATCTAACGGTTACGACCAATTAAGAAAAGAAAAGGGAGAGGTACTGCGATGCGTAAAGTCGTCAAAAGCTTGTTTGCGGTCGTCATGAGTATGAGTCTGATCACGGGTTGCTCCAGTGGCAATTCTTCGTCCACAAACAATGCGGCGCAAGGAGCCAATTCGTCAGGCAAAACAGAGCTGTCCTTCTATTATCCGGTTGCGGTTGGCGGTCCTTTGACCAAGATCGTGGACGGTATGGCAGAGGAGTTTAACAAAGAAAATCCAGATATCACAGTCAAGCCAGTCTATACGGGCAGCTATCAAGATACGACGACAAAGGTACAAGCAGCTGTGCAGGGCAAGACTCCTCCAGACGTAGCGGTGATGCTCTCAACGGAGCTGCATACGATGATGGACATGGATGCCATCCTGCCGTTGGACGACTTCATTGCCAAGGATGGCGGCAGCGAATACGTAAATGATTTCTTCCCGGGCTTCTTGGCGAATTCCCAAGTAGACGGCAAGACATACAGCATTCCATTCCAACGCAGCACCATCGTGCTCTATTACAACAAGGACGCGTTCAAGGAAGTCGGGCTTGATCCGGAAAAACCGCCGACATCCTGGGACGAGCTGGTTCAGTACGCTGCCAAATTGAAAAAGGACGGACGCTACGGCGTCGAGATTCCTTCCTCGAGCTTTACGTATTGGATGTTCCAAGCGCTGGCCTTGCAAAACGGCAAGAACTTGATGTCCGAAGATGGGAAAAAAGTGTTTTTTGATACGCCAGAAAATGTAGAAGCCCTGCAATTTTGGGTAGATTTGTCCAAAAAGCATCAAGTGATGCCTGAAGGTGTCAACGAGTGGGCGACTGTACCTTCTGATTTCTTGGAAGGCAAAACGGCAATGATGTTCCATACGACAGGGAACCTGACGAACGTGAAGAAAAGCGCGAAGTTTGATTTTGGCGTAGCATTTTTGCCAGCGAAAAAGAACTATGGTAGCCCGACAGGGGGCGGCAACTTCTACATGTTCAAGGGAACGGATGCAAAGAAACAGGAAGCGGCATGGAAGTTCATTCGCTTTATGACCGAGCCTAAGCGCGCTGCTCAGTGGAGCGTCGATACGGGATATGTTGCTACACGCAAATCTGCTTACGCAGAAGAGAGTATGAAGCAGTACGTCAAGGACTTCCCGGCGGCAGCAGTGGCTCGCGACCAGCTGGAATACGGACATGCTGAGCTGTCTACGCACAATAACGGCAAAGTGACAAAGCTCTTGAACGACACGCTGCAATCGGTGATCACTGGTCAATCCGAGCCTGCGGAAGCATTGAAAAAAGCGCAGGAAGAAGCGGACAAGATGCTGGCGCCGTTCAACAAATAAATCAAGCAAGGCAATGGGGGAGCGACAATGGGGGAACTACGCGCAAAATGGAAAGTGAACATGTACGCCTGGCTCTTGCTCCTTCCCTCCCTCATCTTCCTGCTGTTGTTTACCTTCTATCCGGTTATACAAACGTTCATACTCAGTTTTCATCAAGCGGATCTGGGTTCTCCAGAGCCGTTTTTTAACGGGATAGATAATTATAAACAAATGGTGGAAGATGAAGTGTTTTGGAAGGTGCTGACCAATAATATCTGGTTTGCCATCGGAACGGTGCCGACGAGTGTGGCTCTCGCGCTAGCTATGGCTCTGTTCGCCAACAAGGCAATACGAGGGAAGAGCTTTATCCGCACGGCTTATTTTTACCCGACAGTTGTCCCGATGATTGCAGTGGCGAACATCTGGCTGTTTATTTACACACCGGAGTACGGAGCGCTTAGTCATGTGATGGAGTGGTTCGGAAAAGGCGACATGAACTGGCTCGGTGATCAGAAAAATGTGATGTGGGCGATGATCTTCATGGTCATTTGGAAGGAAGCTGGCTATTTCATGATCTTTTATTTGGCGGGGCTGCAAAACATTTCACAGGAGCTATACGAATCCGCCTCCATGGAAGGGGCATCGTCGTGGACGGTTTTTCGCCGCATCACCTTTCCACTGCTTATGCCAACGACGATGTTTGTCAGTATTATCGCCTTCACTAACTCTTTCAAGCTGGTAGACCATTTGGTGATCATGACCAAAGGCGGGCCGGATAATGCCAGCAATCTCTTGCTGTACTACATATACGAGACAGCGTTTTCTTTCTGGGATCAAGGAATGGCTTCGGCATTGACGATTGTCATGGTCGTGCTGCTGCTGTTAGTCGCTGCTTTTCAGTTTTTTGGTATGGATAAAAAGATTCATTACAACTAAAGGGGGATGGCAGATGCTTCGCAAAATCACAACAGTTGGAATGTACGGCTTGGCCGTTCTCTGGTTGTTTCCTTTGCTCTGGGCGGTCTGGACTTCCTTTCGCCCGAGGGAGCTGGCGACTTCGTGGTCGCTCCGTGCAGATTTTACACTCGATAACTTTGCGAAGGTGTGGGATGCAGCGCCCTTTGACCAGTACTACATCAATACCTTTTTGATCGTGACGGGTATTTTGGTGGCACAAATGATCACAGCTACACTGGCGGCCTATGCCTTTGCGAAGCTGCAATTTTGGGGAAAGGATGTGCTGTTTGTCCTGTTCCTGGTCCAGCTCATGGTCCCGGCAGATATCTTGATTTTCCCCAACTATAATGTCCTGCGTGACTTGTCTTTGCTGGATACCAAAATCGGCATTATGCTGCCGTACTTCGCTTCTGCCTTCGGGGTTTTTCTGTTGAGACAAACCTTCAAGACAATCCCGCACGAGCTAGAGGAGGCGGCACGGATGGAGGGCTGCTCCTGGTTCCAGATTTTGTGGCGGGTGTACGTTCCGTTAGCGAAGCCGACCTACATTGCGTTTGGCTTGGTCTCGGTCAGCTACCATTGGAACAACTTCATGTGGCCGCTGATTATTACGAATTCCGTGGAAAATCGCCCGTTGACGGTCGGTCTGGCGATTTTTGCCCAATCGTTTGAGACAGGGGCGCAGTGGGCCGAGGTAAGTGCTGCGACGGTCATGGTGATTTTTCCGTTGTTGCTGGCATTTTTGTTGTTCCAGCGGCAGTTTATCAACAGCTTCATCCACTCCGGCGTGAAATAAGAGGGAGGGTCATGAATGATGAGAGACAAAAGCTCGTTTGCCGTATCCACCTATGCGTTATTTGATCTGTCCTTGCGTGATGCTATTGTTCAGCTTTTGCACCATGATTGGAAGGCCATCGAGATAATGTGTGAAGAGAATCATGCCGACTTCTTGGACTGGTCCTGGGAGCAGTTGAAAGAGTTGAAGCAGCAGGGAAACGAGAGAGGGATTGCCTGGTCGATTCATGCGCCGATTAGCGGCTGCAATCTGGCGGCGGACTCAGGACTAACTCGGGAGCAAACAATGGACACGATGAAGCGCTGCCTGGAGATTGCCAGCTTTCTCGACTGCACCCATGTTGTGATGCATGCGGGGGAAGTAGAAGATCGACTCGCGGAAACAGAGCGTGCCAGAGGTGTGGAAAATGTGAGTCAGGCACTCCACGTGTTGACCACCGAGCTGTCCGCAGAGAGTAGAACCATACTGACGGTCGAGAATGTTCCCCCTTATCCAAAAGTGCTGGGGTGGAACGTCGAGGATCTCGTGCGTATATGCCGTTACGTAAAGTCCTCTCGCGTAGGGATCGTATACGACGTAGGTCATGCCCATTTGATTCGTCCGGGATATGCAATCGATGCATTGCAGGAGGTGCTCCCTCATTTGTCCGCTCTTCACCTGAGTGATAACTTTGGCAAGCTCGACGATCATTTGGCGATAGGCGATGGAACGATCCCGTTTGCTTCGATCCTGTCACTTCTGAAAGACAAGGGATTCGCGGGTCATTGGGTTGTAGAGACAAAGCAGCTTGGCTGTGCTGAGGTTAGTGTGGAACGGCTACTGAGGGAAGGAGGCGAATAACATGGACATGAAAACGATTTTGAAAACGAATCCGGTTATTGCGGCAACCGAACAGGATCGCTTGGGAGAGGCGATGGCGTCTCGAGCTTGCGCGATCCTGTTGATGTACGGAAAGCTGACCAAGCTGATGGAGGAAGCCGAAACCATCCGTCAGTCGAGCAAGCCGATTTTTTTGCACACAGACCTCATGAATGGCCTGTCCAATGACAAAGAGGCTTTTCGTTTCTTGTCCACCTATATCCAACCAACGGGCATTGTCACTACCAAAGGACCGATGATTCGCGCGGCCAAAAAGGAAGGGATGCTGACGATCCAGCGAGTCTTTTTGATCGATTCGACCTCTCTCACGACGACCATCAAAAACGTCTTGGAAAACCAGCCGGATGCGATTGAAATCATGCCGGGGATAGCGCCGTCTATTATTTCGTATATAAAGGAGCATTTGCCGCAGCCGATTATTTTGGGCGGGTTGATCTGGAATATGGAGCAGGTCAACGAAGCGTTGAAGGGTGGAGCAGATGCTGTTTCGTTGAGTAAGTCGGAGATGTGGAACCATATGACTGTTTAGGAGAAAGGGCAGGTGTGAAAGCACCTGTCTTTTTTGTATGTAATAAATCTTTACGCGCCTCGCGATTATCGGCGAACATGGGCTTTTCCGTTTCACTATGGTAATGGCGCAAGTCGCGCAAGAATTACTTCCGCCGATCTCTTTACTAAATCCCTATCAGAAGTAGAAAGCACACCAAAAGGGTAGCCTATTGCTACTCTTTTTTCCTTTACAGGTAATAAAAGGGGTAGTATTATTGCATTATTAAATTTTTACATTTCATATAGCATGAGGGAGAAATTTTACATTATGGATACAATCCTCATCCAGAAAAACATGACAATGGATCAAAAACTGATTTTCCAGTCCGAGTACGGCAAAGTCCAGAAAAACTCCACGACAGCTATTCTCCTCTGTCTGTTCCTTGGGGGGCTGGGAGCCCATCAATATTATATGAATCGCGTAGGCCTCGGAATTGTTTATACCCTTTTCTGCTGGCCGTACATTCCTCTTATTATTTCTATTGTAGAACTATTCCTTTTATCTGGACGGGTTCGTCGTCACAACGAAAACAAGGCGAAAGAGATCGCCGGAAAAATCTTATCGGTTTAAGAAGGGCGCTAAGGCGCTCTTTTTTATTTTCGTTAGGGTATTTACTATTGCTAAATTTTCGTAATATAGCAAGTAGCAGTGTCGATTGCGGGATTTTTCAAGCTGCTTATTCATCGTGCGTAGTAACCACGTCAGCCAATGATTCTTACAGATATGTGTCCAAATGCCTACAGGGATTGGTAATAGAGTTCCGGTAAATTTATAATGAAGGTACATATTTTTTCAGGACCATGAACCGCCTTTCAGCGGGAAAAGAGGGTAATATGGAACCAATTCAACTAATGGAAACGGCAGAGCAATTTATCCGAACATGCTATCGCGAACTGGACAAGACAACGGAAGAAACCGAGCAACGGCTGCAAGAAGTACGACAGATGATCGAACAGCAGGGATACTATGAGCATACAGCAGAGGAGCTGCGTCACGGAGCAAAAATGGCCTGGCGCAACAGCAATCGATGTATTGGGCGATTCTTTTGGGAATCATTACTTGTGATAGATGAGCGGCACGTCGAAACTGAAGAAGAGATGGCGCAGGCCATGCTCCGACACATCGACTTTGCCACCAATGACGGGAAAATTCGCCCGACCATCACCGTTTTTGCACCTGCTGTAGCAGGCAGAGCTCCCATGCGCATCTGGAATGACCAACTGATTCGCTATGCGGGATACGAGACAGAGTACGGCGTACTGGGTGACCCGATTTCGCTTTCGTTGACGAAGCTATGTAAGAGCCTTGGATGGCAAGGAAAAGGCACAAACTACGACGTTTTGCCGCTTGTCGTGCAAATTGGAGATCGGACGCCGCAGTTTTTTGAGATTCCTCAGGAGCTGGTCTTGGAGGTGCCGATCGTGCATCCAGATTTGCCGGGCTTTGCTGATATGGAATTGCAATGGTATGGGGTTCCTATTGTTTCGAATATGCGCATGGAGATTGGCGGTATCGACTATTTGGCCGCTCCATTTAACGGCTGGTACATGGGAACGGAGATCGGTGCACGCAATTTCGCTGACCAAGAGCGATATAACATGCTGCCAAAGGTCGCAGAGGTCATGGGGCTCGATACGAGCAGGGAAGTGACACTTTGGAGAGACAAAGCGCTCATCGAGCTGAATGTTGCCGTCTTGCACTCCTTCAAGGAAAAAGGAGTATCGATTGTCGATCACCATACGGCGAGCCAGCAATTCAAGCGATTTGAGGAAAGAGAAGAGAAATGTGGTCGAGCCGTTACGGGTGACTGGACATGGCTGGTTCCTCCGATCTCCGGAACAGCCACACACATTTTCCACAGTCTATACGACAACACAATCCATACGCCGAATTTCTTTTACCAAGACAAGCCGGAGCTCGGCAAAAAATAAGGCTTTCCACCAATGTCGCGAACATGCTTCGCGACATTTTTTTGTGCGCGATGTCACATACAGGGTGATGTGGTACGTTATACCAGTTGGAAGGAGGGAGAGAGTGGACACGAAACAGATAGAAGAACTCGTGGATGAGATCATTCAGGGAGCGGATGACCGCTACGGTGCCATCATGAAAAGCTACCAAACCCCCATATTTCACTATTGCTATCACATCTTGGGGAATCGATGCGAAGCGGAAGACGCCACACAGGAGGTCTTCTTCAAGGCTTATCGCAACTTGAAAAAATACAGTCCAACCATGCCCTTTGCAGCTTGGCTTTATAAAATAGCCTATCACCATTGCATCGATCTCATCAGAAAAAGGAAATGGACAAAGATGTTGCCATTTTTGATGCAGGACAAAGAGTCTCAATCAGACATTGAGCGGCATATTGAAAATGTTTATTTCAGTGAGGATGTATTTCTTGCCATGCAGACACTCTCCGTAGAGGAAAGAACACTTCTCTTACTGCGAGGCGTGGAAGAAAAGACGTACGAGGAAATTTCCTTGATCATGAACAAAAACGCTGCGAGTCTGCGCAAAAAATTCGAGCGTACGGCATCGAAGTTCCGATCCGCTTATTCTCCTTTAGGGAAGGGAGGGTCAACTCACGATGAGACCAAACAAATCGCACGAGAATATTAAGGACCTGTTCAACGACCCGCGCATCCCGCAGGAGATTGACATTAGCCATCAAGTGATGACAAAAATCAAAAGAGAGAAGGAGAGATTTTTTGTGAAGTACAAGGTAAGCATATTAGTCGCTATTGGTTTGATCGCGAGCCTCACAACGGGCTATGCCGCTGTCCAGTACTATCAGTTGAAGAATGAGAAGGGCGAGGTTCTGTATCAGGAGAAGGATATATCGCAATATGAAGGTAAATCGAAAATTGTGAAAGAGCTCGATCCTGAAACGGATACCTTATACAATAAACGCTGGGAAATCGAGGATTCTCTGGAGCCGGGGACTGCAGCAGCACTGTATATCGTTGCAAACAATCCGAAAAAGCTTGTTTTCACGGTATCAACCCCGTTCTCGTATACCACCCTGACTGATGTTCAAAAGAAAGTGGGAGAAGGAATCGTTGTACCAAAGACATTGCCAGGAGGCTTTACCTTCTTAGATGCTCAATTGGCGAATGATATCAAAAACCAGTATGACAAAGAGGCTTTGTATAAACAGGCCGAAAAGGAAAAGAAAGAATTCGTCATGCAGCCCTTGGAATGGACGAATGAGCTGGATTATATGTATGCGACATACAAGGATTCAGAGGGAAGCTATTTAAATTTCAGCATCACCAATTACGAAGATGTTGAGGGCAGCACAACGTATGTAGTTGACCTGGATAATCAGAAAAAAGAGGTAATAAAAGTAGGCAAAATTGAAGTGCTTTATACAGAAGAAGCGAGGGAAGACCAGGTAAACAAAAAAATTGTTTGGGTAACAGAGGCTTCGGGTAAAAAAGTACAGTACGAAGTATCAACAGACGGAGACAAATTGAACAAGGATACTATCAGCCAGTTCGTCGATGCTGTTGTCCCGAAAAACAAATAGCTCTTTCTTCACAAATAGAAACCCCCGAACTCTGCTATTGATTCGGGGGTTTTCCTTATGGGTTATCGAATAACTGGTCAAAGCTTGGAGTAGACCCAACGGATCCGAGTGATGCACGATGAATTAAGGAAAACTTTAGTTTTACCCCACAATTTTTTTTAACATTTCCTCTTACCCTATATGTAGCAAGTAAGAGATTTACTTGCACACAAAAAAAGAAATGAAAAGGAGCGAGACCAATGAAAAAGAAATGGATGACAACTGCATCAGCTTTATTACTTACTGGGGTGATTGGTACTGTTATACCGTATGCAACCACAACAGCAGATGCAAAAGCAAACGTTGCGGAAAAAAGTAACCTAGACCTGACGATTGCATTCGTTTTTTCTAAGGATGGCCAGGCAGTAACCATTAAAGACAGTCAACTAGGTGAGCACAAGGCTACGGTTAAAGATCTCTCCGAGAAGTTAGGTATAACGGCAGATGATCTTAATCTCTCTTCACATATGATTGAAATGAAACCAAATGCGACAGGCAGCAAGATTATTGTCAAAGAAACTTCCTTTAAAGGTGAAGTGAAAGAGTATGAGACCAACGATAATGATGTCCTCATGCTGTTCGGTCTTCACAAAGTAACGAAATAAGCCAAAAAATAAAGCTACCAATGTCGCGAACATGCTTCGCGGCATTTTTTTGTGACGGATTGAAAATGGTATCTCGGAGAACGAAAAAGATGGGCAGAGCAAGCTCTTTATGTTAAAATTAACGAGAGTGATTATCAATTTCAAGCTCCGTTGAAGGAGAGGTTCTTTTTGAGAAGGAGAAAATCAGGCTTAGATAAGATCATAATGGTAGCCTTTATTATGGTCATGATCAGCATGTTATCAGCCTGCGGACAGACACCAGCCAATTCAACTGCTCAACCTGCGCAGGAAAGTTCAGTTAACGAGAGTAACAATGAATATATCAACTACCAAGCGTTTAATGGCACAGTAAAAATTCCGAAGGACCCAAAACGGGTTGTGGTTCTTGCGGACAGCTATGTTGGACATTTTCTGACACTGGGGATCAAGCCTATCGGTATCACGGACCATGCTATGGAAAACCCGTATTTTAAAGGGAAGCTGGATGGTATCGAAAGCGTGGGCAACGGAACATCGCTAGAAAAGGTACTGGCGATGAATCCTGATTTACTTATCGTGTTTGAAGGGGATAAGAATATCGAGGAGTTCACCAAAATAGCTCCAACGGTAGTAATTCCATACGGTAAGAAGCCAATCCGCGAAGAACTGCGGGAGTTTGGCAAAATGACAGGGAGAGAAGACAAGGCGAATGAGTGGATTGCCGAATGGGAAAAGAAAATTGCTGAGGCAAAACCAAAGGTGCAAGCAGCGGTAGGAGATAAAACCGTTTCGATTTTGCAGCCATACGCCAAGGGGATCTATGCGTTTGGGCACAACTTCGGAAGGGGCGGAGACATCCTTTACGGAGAATTCCAGTTGAAGGCTCCGAATGCCGTACAAAAAGAAGCCATTGATAGCAATACCGGTTGGGCGGAGGTCTCGCTTGAAACAATGCCGGACTTTGCGGGAGACTACATTTTTACCAGTGCATGGTCCGGAGATGATACCAATCCGGAGAGTGTATACGGTACAAACGTTTGGAAGGGCCTGTCAGCAGTGAAAAATAACCAGGTTTTTCAGATTGATCAGAAAGGCTCCTATTTTAATGACCCGATCTCATTGGAAGCGCAACTCACGTTCATTGTAGAAAAATTAACGTAGAAGAAAAAACCCCCGAAACATAGGTAGCAAGTATGCTTTGCTACGAGTATTCGGGGGTTTTTGCTATTTATTTAGCGGTTGTAATAACTGCTAAGAGCTGGGAGCAGCCCTAATGGATTTTTCCGCAAGTCCTTGGCACTAAAGAAAATGCTGCCCTGAACCTGAGGAACCATCGCGTTGTAATTCAATTGGTTGATAATCTCCTGGGCGCTCTGCCAGCCAGCTTCAGCCGTTCCCAGCTTGTAAGGGGAATGACCGATGTAGAGCTTGACGTTCGTCCCTTGTACTTCGTTTGCCCACCAAGTAACGAGCTTGTCGTATTGGGCAGGGGCGAAGGAAAGGCTCCAATAAATTTGCGGAGTCACATAATCGATCCAGCCTTGTTGAATCCATGTGCGCACATCGGCAAACATGTGGTCATAAGCAGTCACGCCAGCTTTTGTATCGGAGCCGGTCGGATCGACATTGCTGTTGCGCCATACACCGAATGGACTGATCCCGAATTGAACGTGAGGCTTGACGCTCTTGATGGACTGATTCAATTGTTGAACAAATTGATTGATATTATCGCGGCGCCAGTCTGCTTTGGATCCGATTTTCTTGCTGTTGTAAGCCTTGAATGCTGCATCGTCTGCAAAGGCGACATTGGAAGGATAGAAATAATCATCCAGATGGACACCATCGATTTCATAGCGCTGCACGACTTCCATTACTTCATTGATAATTTGCTGACGTGCTGCCGGAATACCCGGATTGATGTACAACTTTTTGTTGGCATTCACAATCCAGTCAGGGTGCTGCTTGATCACGTGATTCGCTGGCAATTGGTCTGTTTTTGCATCCGTAGTGGCACGGAACGGGTTGAACCAAGCATGGAATTGCAGCCCGCGTCTATGCGTTTCTTCTACCATAAAGGCAAGCGGGTCGTAGCCAGGATCTTTCCCTGGGGTTCCCGTCAAAAATCTCGACCATGGAGTGAGTGTAGAAGGGTACAGAGCGTCTCCAGATGGACGCACTTGCACGAAAACAGCGTTCATTCCCATGGCTTGCAGCTCATCGAGCAGCTGTATGTATTCTTGTTGCTGTTTCGCTGGGTTTCCGTTAGAACCGGAAGATGGCCAGTCCAAGTTGTAGACTGTCGATATCCATACCCCGCGCAAATCTCCGTTTGTCACGACAGGTGTGCTTGGTTCCATCCCGCCAGTTTCACTCAGAACATCCTGTGGTGGCGGAGTCATGGTAGCGACGTTGCCGCTTTGTAGGCGAATCGTTTTGGTTTTGTCTTCCCAGTTTACCGTTAGGCCCAACTGCTCGGATACAAAACGCAGCGGAACCATGATTCTTCCTTGCTTGTTCTGAACAGAAGAATCAAGTGGGACGCTGTTGTTGTTCACGAGAGCGTTCTTCTGATTAACCGTCATGGACAACAAGGTATCTTGCTTGCTGATCGTTGCGGTCTGAGAATTTGGCTCCCAATTTACTTCGGCTCCCAGATTTTCACCGATCACTCGCATAGGGACCATCGTTACGTTTGCTTTTGGAATAATGTACGGAGCGACGTCACTTTTGATTTGTTGCCCGTCTAAATAGATGCTGATGCCAGAGGATGTCTGCGCGGCCTGCACGGATATCCCCATCGTTGGAATACATAGTACGAACATTAGCAAAAGCATAAACCACTTGCGTACCTTCATTTTTGCCAATCCTCCGACAAGATAGATTTGCTTAAAACATTAGCCAATACGTTTGACGCTTTATTATATCGCTTTGTTACGCTCCAGTGGGAAGTTTCGGCAAAAAACGACGACACTGATCGAAACAAGGGAACCACCCAAGCTGCTCTGGCATAGGCAGAAGCATATGTTGTTTTCCTTCTGGTCATGGGACAAAAGAGAGGGAAAGGAGTGCAAGCATGAGTTCTTTTCTTGCGCAAAAGGCACCGATTGTTTTTGTTCCGGGGCTTTTTGGGTCGATGAGTGATCAAATTATTCCGGGTACTGGTGACTGGGGCTTCGGGTTTGCCCGAACGGCTTACGAGCCATTTATCCGTTTGCTTGGAAAAATGGGATACTCCCTCAATGAACAATTGTTTGTAGCTTTTTATGATTGGCGAAGGCAGATCGATATTTCAGCAGAGCGCTTTTTGCTGCCTGTCATCGAGCGAGCGAAGCAAACGACAGGTTCCCCTTATGTCAATCTCATTTGCCATAGCATGGGGGGCCTTGTTGCTAGAGCCTATGTCCAAAGCGAATATTATCAAAACGATGTGGATCAGCTGCTCATTTTTGCGACTCCCAACGCAGGATCGCCTGTCGCCTACAGCTATTGGGCAGGAGGGAAGCTGCCGCGCTCCGTTTCGGCCAAAAGAAATGTCGTGGAGCTATATATGAATGTTTATCTAGCCTATTTGGAGCAAAGCATCCCTTTTCATCGTATACAAGCTATTCATAGACACTTTCCCAGTCTCCTTGATCTTACCCCGTCAGCAGCATATGGCGATTATTTGCTGGAGAAAAAACAGGGGGTAGAAGCCTTCGTCCCTTATGAAAAGATGGTCGTGAAAAATCAATACATGGACTACTTGAACACAACGATGGGGATTATCGCAGCCCGCAATATTCGCGTCACGCTGGTAGCTGGCATTGGACACGAAACGATTCATTACCTGCGAACAGTCCCTTCGCTGTCTCCCGATAAATGGGTCGATGGAAGAGTAGTGGGCTCGATCAATAGTGACGCTGGGGATGGGAGTGTCATGGCAAACAGTGTATTCGCACTCGAAGGTGAGCGATATTACGTAGAGGCGACACATCTGGAGATTTTGTATAAAAGTGAACCGCTTCTCCGGCAATTGCTAGAGTAGGGGAAAAAAGAGGACCAAGCCGGGAAAATCCCTGGACTTGGTCCTTTAGATGATCTACGCTTTCTTGTTTCTGCGATACATGATCGAAATACCGATCAAGATCGAAACGATACCTGCAACGAGAGGGAGTGGGTTAGCCTGTTCTCCCGTCTGAGGCAATACTTTGCCTGTAGCTGGAGATTCGTTGTTAGTCTCCAAGACGTTGGAGTTATTGGCAGCTCCCGAATCGTTCGGTTTGGTTGTATTTCCTGTTTGATTCAACTCTCCCGAAGTGTTGGGGTTCGTAGTGTTGTTGTTTGCATCAGGAGTACCAGGTTGGTCTGGTTTGTCAGGTTGGTCTGGATTGCCAGGTTGATCCGGGTTGCCAGGTTGGTCTGGGTTGCCAGGTTGGTCTGGGTTGCCAGGTTGATCCGGTTTGCTAGGTTTGTCTGGTTTGTCTGGTTTATCCGGTTTCTCGGGCTTTTCCGGCTTAGGCTCAGGTTTTGGCTCTGGCTTCGGTTCTGGCTTCGGTTCAGGTTTAGGCTCAGGTTTTGGCTCAGGATTTCCGCCACCACCGCCGCCACCACCTCCACCGGAGGTTATGTCATTTTCGGCAGTAACAAGCACATGCTCGCCAACTACTTGGTTCCGTTTAATCTCGAAAGCAATTGGCTTGCTGTTTATTACATAACCAGTAGGAGCCTTCGTCTCGATAAACTCGTACTTGCCAGGATTTAGGCCTTCGACTAAAAGTTCACCGTTTGCATCAGTTGTCAGCTTTGTCAGCTCTTGATCGTTCTTGTCTTTGGTTACCTGACCATTTTCATCGCGGAGCGTAAATTCAGCTCCTGTGAGCTTATGGTTTGGGTATCCCTTTCTTATTTTGGTCAGTTTCACAGATCCCGGGATCAATCTGTTGGTCAACGTGAGAGCTGTCGTGCCTTCATCTGTTACTTCGAATTTCAGTGGTTCAGCAAGCTCATAACCAGCAAGCGCTTTTGTTTCCACGAGCTGGTAGAATCCTGCTTTCAGGTTCTCGAGGAGAAGGATACCGTCCTTATCCGTTGTGAGTCCACTTTGCAGTACTTTCCCGTCAGCATCTTGAAGCTCAAAGGTTACGCCAGGAAGTGGCTCTTTGGTGTAGTGGTCCACTTTCAGCAATTGAACGGACCCGATATTTTTGGTGTTCTTTTTCGTAAGGGTCACAATTTCTGTCTGGTTGGAGGCGATTTTGAATGAAATAGGAGTCGCATCCAGCTTGTATCCCTTCGGAGCTTTCGCTTCGACTAACTGATAGTTTCCTTCTGCCAGATCGCCTTTGGAGACTTTTCCGTCAGAGCCGGTTGTCAGCTCAGCGATTGTTTCGTATGCTCCGCCCTTTTCAACCTGTAGATTGAAGACAGCGCCTTCCAGTGTTTTGCCAGCATTCTCCGCGTCAACTTTGGTTAACTCAAATCCTTGACGGAGCAGCTTGTTGTCGATGGTTATTTCGATTATAACTGGAACAGCTGGGTCAGCACCTGCAGGAGCTTTTAACGTAATGTCTTTTCCATTTCTGTACTCGTCTGCGATGACGTAGCCAACAGGAGCGGATAGTTCTTTTAGCTTGTACGCTTTAAATTTGTAGCCTTTGAAGGTGGCCATGCCATTTTCATCGGTCACGACTGTTTCCAGCAAGGTTTTCCCTGCCTTGTCGTACAGACCAAACGTGGCGCCTGCCAATGCTTTTTTCGTATCTGCGTCTGTTTTGACGATTTTCAAGTCGCCTTTACCAGGTGTGCTGGCTCCGCCACCAGCACCGGACAAGCTGACTTTGACACCTTCTTGTCCGTCTTTCCCTTTACCTACAACTGTTTTCCCTGCAAAAGAGGCCTCGTTTTTGATGATCTCTCCATGGTCAGCATTGATAAAGGAACGGTACTCCAGGATGTAGGCAGTGTGCAGATCGTTTTTGAAAGTCAGTTTAAAGGTATTGCCGACTACTTCTAATTTGTAGTCCTCGGAGGCCATTTCTTTTCCGATAGTCAAAGCACCGGATTCAGAGACGGTTGTCGTAAAGAGTTTGAAGGAGTCCTTCATCAGAAGTTGATTGCTGGACAGGGTATCCGTCAATACAGCACCTGCCGAAATATGAGACTGGCTCGGATTGATTCTTACTGTCCATGTTGCATACTCTGAATCTGCTCCTGTACCTTGTACGCCTGTTTTGAGGACGTATTGCCCACCGTATGTCGGTCTGACGGTCGTCTTGCCTTTATAGAGTGGAGTGCCTGTTGTGTCACTATCGTACATAGTGGCATTGTTTTCGTACACTTCTCCGACAGGCAGATTAGCCAAACTGGTTTTGTACGTGATGCGATAGGCCGAGTCGATGGGACCGAGATGAAGCTCGAAGCCGTTGGTCAGTTCGTCAAATTTGGTGGCGACAACTGGACCCTCGACCACTTTTACACCATCTGCTCCACCTGTGAGCAGCAACTTATGGATGGTTAACGAGTCCTTCACAAAAGTTTGTTCTCCGGTATAAAAATCGCGGATGATCGCGTTGTTAATCTTGTGAAGGTTGTAGTTCACATCGATTGTCCACGTGATTTCTTTTGTGCGGGCGTCGTATGTACCCGTTTTGTTGCCGTTATTGTTGGTGTAGTTGTCTGGTTTAACAGTAGCGGATTTCGTGATAGGGTCTTGTGCTTTCCCGTTTTCCTTCCAATTCAGTTCAGCCTTGTTTTTGTACACGGATGGACGGTCCTTGGAAGTAGGATCGAACTTCGTCAGGTACGTAATGACTAGACCTTTTGTGACTGGTTTGTGGAAGGTGATCTTGAATCCTTCTTCGTACGTTGAGTTCGGAGAGATGCTGTAGTCTTTGTCAGGACCTTCTTCCAAATCCTTTGTCCAATCGTTGATCTTTACTTTGTCAGGAAGAAGAGTTAGCCCTTGACCTGCATAATTGTCGGTAATGACGACTTCATCCATCACCTGATTGTCGTCGTTTAGACTAAGCGTCCATTCGATTGTCTTATCCAGGTAGTTCACTTTTTCTTTTTTGGCGTTCTTCCAGAAGATTGCTTGATTGATCTCTCTGGATGCATCTTTTTTGGTTCCATCATAGATCTCTACTTCATTTTTCACGAGGTAGCTGTCTTGGTGGACCCGATTTTTGGCTTTGGTTTGGTAGGTGATTTCGTAAGCAGCCGACACGTCATGGTCAAACTGCAAGCGGAAGCCAGTAGGCGATGGGGTTACGTTGTACTCTGTGATGGCAGCCCCGTCTTTTGTTCCGTTTCCGTTGTCACCGATGGTCATTTTATGAACGGTAAAGGAACCACTCACGAGCTCTTGATGACTCGTATCGAATCGATCCTCGAGCCATGCATCGCTTTGCGTGATCAGTTTTTCATTGTAGTTGTACTGAATAGCCCAGGTGATCGTTTGTTTGTTGTAATCGTAGTGAATCGCCTTTTTGTTCAAAGGCTGGCTGAATCGGACAGAGACATTCGCGGAATCGATTAAATCCTTTGGGAGGTTCGTTCCTGTGACAGTGGCTTTATTCGTGTAGGTTGTATCTGTCGTACCGGTGACGTTGGTCTTGTACGCGACGCGATAAGCACCGTCGATGTCGCCAAAGTTAATTTTGAACCCGTTTCCTTCTGTTAATTTCTCAGGAGTGAAGGTGGTTACCTCAGCCTTTGGATTAACAGAGCCATTCAACTGAACTTCCAATGGGAAGACCTTAATCGAGCTCATGTCGATATCCAGACCGCTTGGAAGCTCATCCGTAAAGATAGCGCCTTTTATCGGATTTTCACTTTGGTTAAAATCGACGGTCCAGTCGAGATAGCTAGGATTCATGCCCTTGTTTGCTTTCCCGTTCTTGTCGATTTCATTGTTGTTTTTGCCTTTGAAATGGACAGAGATCGGAGCGATGCCATCGAATTTGAAATCGATCTCCTGTCTCGTGCCACCTTCAAACTTTTTCTCATCGAATTCCCGCCACACATAGAAGGTTCCGTCATTGATCTCTGCGCCGTCATTGATGGCATCACTGAAAGTGAAGGTGACGGTGCCGTCTGTTGTCACTTCATAGGTGCCGTAGCCTCCGTTCAGATCTCCGGTCAAATTGCGATCGGTCCGAAACTTATCTGGGAGAGGGAAGGTAAAGGTGGCACCTTCTGAGTAAGGATGTCCAGCAGGGATTTGCCAAGTGAAATCAACTTGAACACGCGAGCCCTGATCCGGGCGGATGTCTTCTATGTTGTTTCCGTCCTTGTCCTTCATGACTACGCTGGTGATGATGTTGTCTTTGATGATGTTGGCGTCGGGGGCGGGTTCTGGGAGAGGGACGGGAACTGGTTCAGGTACTGGTACAGGAGTCCCTGTGCCTGGATTAGTTGGAGTCCCCGTGCCCGGATCGGTAGGAGTTCCTGTACCTGGATCGGTAGGAGTTCCCGTACCTGGATCGGTAGGAGTTCCCGTGCCTGGATCGGTAGGAGTTCCCGTACCTGGATCGGTAGGAGTTCCCGTACCTGGATCGGTAGGAGTTCCCGTACCTGGATCGGTAGGAGTTCCCGTACCTGGATCGGTAGGAGTTCCTGTACCCGGATCGGTAGGAGTTCCTGTACCCGGATCGGTAGGAGTTCCCGTACCTGGATCAGTAGGAGTTCCCGTACCTGGATCGGTAGGAGTTCCTGTACCCGGATCAGTAGGATCGCCTGTACCCGGTTCCCCGCTATTGTTAATGACAACCTCACCTTGTGTTTGGGCATACGAGGTTGTCGTGAAACCGAAAAAGTTTTGGATGATGAGCAAAAGTGCCACCACAACGACCCAAGATTTCCTTTGCATATGCTCCTCCTGTACTCAATTAAAACTAGCTCATTCCGTCTTTCAGTAGGAAGGGTTAGGGCTGAGATGAAGGCGTTTGTTTCCATTCAGCTTGAACGATCAGTCTGTCCTTCGGATCTTTTGCTCCAACAGGGGTGCATGTGACCAAGGTGATCAATGGCTTCTTTTGATCCTCTAGAACTTCTACTTGTGTACGATCTACGACAAAGGCTTTCACGACAACGAATTGGTAGGTTGCCGTTTTCGTCTTGATCTCAATCTCATCGTTAGGTGCTAGTTCGTCCAAGCGATTGAATTGCTTGCCATGAGTAATCCCGCGATGGCCTGCCAGTCCAACATTGTTCACACCGAATTCCTTGTCTGGCTCGATCAGGCCAACACCTTTACTCAAGGCCTGCTTGTCCGCGCCTTCAAAAATCATCATTTCCAGATCAATTTTGGGAATCCGAATCACGCCTCTGGCACCTTCCAACATAGCGAGCGGCTCTTGTATCTGAGGAGATGGTGGGTCCTCTGATGCAGCCGTTTCTATTTGCTCGCTGACGTTGCTCAGTTGTTCGAACGCTTCGATGAGCTGTTCTTGCTTTTGTGCAGATACCGCCGTTTCCCATTGAGGATAGAAAAGGAGGAATAAGCCTGCCAGGATAAACCCAGCACTTAACAGCACTCGCACATTCTTCAACTCCCTTTTCGCACCGTTAACTCAATTCATCTTTCCCCCCTTGTCCTAATTTTTAGTTACACTAAACTTTTTTCGGCAAGGACATTCGTTTCAATTGTGAAAAAATGCCTAGAGCTATCATAATCTTTCGACCTAAACAATTTCTGAACATGAAAAAAGCCAGAGGAGAAAGACTCTCCTGGCTGGTTTTTTCGGTCTCATTCTATGGTTAATAGGCGACGCTTTTTGCAACAAATCCAACTAAGACTTTCCCATTTGTATCGATAGTGGAGCCGTAATACCAATCGCCACGTTCACCGACTACTTGAACAAGTGCATCACTGACAGCGTAGCCCCTGCCTGGACTTTCTGTCGAAGGGGTCGAGAAGAAGTAGCCTTTCTCTCCTTGAATTTTGACAGTCTTCGGAGTGATCGGTGTATACGAGGTGACCACTGTTTTGGAAACGTATCCTTGATCCATGGAGATAAATTCCGGATGTGTACCTGATGCTTTGATTTCAAAACCATACCATAGGGTTGCAGTAACGACAGAGTCAAGGGATGGAGCAGAATAAACGTTAGCATTGTCTACGGCTACAATTGTTTTCGAAGGTAGTATTTTAGGTTGTGTACGGGGGGGCGATGGTTTTGGAGGAGCCGATTTTTTCACTTGGCTGTTAGAAGAACCACCGCCGCCGTTGTGATAGTGATATTCTCCATACTGTAATCCCCATTTTTCGCAGTTTGTTCTACAGGTGTGTCCACCATTTGCATCTGTTCTGCCTGGATGCGCTTCAATCATTTGAACAGGTAAAAAAGCAAAGCAAAGAATGAGTGCGAGTACAGAAATAATCTTTTTCATAGATAACCTCCTAAGGATTGGCTTTCGCCCGCAACAGATTCAACCCCATCCCGATAAAAACAATCCCCGTCAGCTTGTTGAGTATGACAGAGAACTTCTGATTATTGCGCAATTTTTGCGTAGCGAAGGAAGCAAACAAGGCGAGGAGACTGCACCAGATGCCACCCGTAACGGTAAAAGTCAGGCCAAGAATAAGGAAAGGGAGTGGTCCTGCTTCCGTCGCGCTAACAAATTGCGGGAGGAAGGCGATGAAAAACAGGGCGACCTTTGGATTCGTAACACTTGTCAGGATCGCTTGCAGATAGACCTTTTCACCCTTCAGCTTCTTGGAATCGGCCGTATCAAAAGCTGGTGATTCCTTCGTCATGAGCATGCGAATGCCCAAATAGACGAGATAGGCGACCCCCAATATTTTGACGATGTTAAAAAGCACGATGGATTGCGCCAAAAGGAGCGACAAGCCGAAAGCAGCCAAGAGTGTGTGAATGAGTGAGCCTGTCAAAATGCCGAGAACCGAAAGAATTCCTGCCTGTTTTCCTTGCGAAATGCTGCGGGTGATGATGTACATCGTGTCTGAGCCGGGTATCAGGTTCAACATGATTGCAGTCATCAGAAATGCTTCATAATGAACGATTCCAAACATCGCTTCCCACTCCTTGTCTATCTATAAAATAAAAATAGATTATAGAATAATCTGACACTTAAAGCAATGCGAAAAATGAGGAAAAGCTCCTGACGCAGATCAAAGAAAGTGTATCATGATCGCGCGGGGAGCTCATTATTCAAGTAAACGGATTACGGCGTCGATTCAGTAGCGCGTATCCAGCCTTCTTTTCCATTAAATACAATCTGGTACCAGCCATTCAGATCGGCGATGACTTGGAGGGAACCATCTGCTACTACCTGACCGATCCTCTCATATTCATCACCTGGCCCCACAAAAACATCGATTTTTTGAGTCGCAGGGGGAGTTTGATCCGTCCCTTCTGTTGAGCCGTCAGCGGGGGAGGTCGCTTCTCCTGACTCGTTACCCTCGGTCGTTTCTTCGGGATTCTCTTCTAAGTCAGCCAGCTTTTCTATGTAATCCAAGCCTTTTTCCTCGAGCTTGAACAGAGCGATTTCCCTTTCCCCTTTGCCTACCGCATTTTTCATGATCACATGCTCGGAGTCTTCTACGCTGAGTTCATCCGCCTCCACCGAAAAGCGCTTATCGAGTGACTCTTTTATCAAATTCGGAGACAGTGCCGCGTAGGCGTTAGCACGCTCCTTGCCGGATGCACTCACGATTATCACAGGCTTTTCTTTACTACCGAGCGTATCGTCGATCTTAGCCTTTGCCGATTTCATGTCCACATCGAGCGACTGATCCAGATAGAGGAGCGAGTCATTTGGCATTTTCGCTGCGAAATAAAGACGTTGATCTGCCTCGGAGAGTCCAAATGCGTAAAGCTTTGCTCCCCAGCGATCTGTGCCGGAGAGCATGTCGGTGAACGTTCTGTCTGGATATCTCAATTGCAATAAGCGTGCGGGATCGTATTCCAACCAGAGTTTTTCCAGATCGGACAGGAGTGTAGCTGTATCCTGGAGCGGATTTAACTGTTCGTACAACTCACGCGCTTTGGTGAACTCGAACGATTTGATATATTGTTCTGCCTGTTTGAGCTTGCCCTCCAGATAGCGGGTGATCGAATCGAGTACAGGCGAATTAGTAGAGAGCACATCCTCGATTTTGCGATAGGCGGCTGCCATGTCCACGAAGGCACTCAAATCCTTCGAACGGATAACTTCCTTGATTTCAGCTAGTGCATACTTTTCCAACTGACCCACTAACCAATCTGTCTCGATACCCAGTTTTTCGTAATGGCGTATGCTTGTAGCCGTTTTGGTGATGACTTCTTCAAAAGGAGCCGAAGCGATCAGCGCCCGCAGCTTGGTCTTTTCATAGTCCTGGAACAAGGCCGTGAGCTCAGCCTGCTTCTTCTTTTTGCCGCCGTAGTATTCATCCGGAATGACTAGGAGTGTTTCGATGAAAGATTCGTCTTGATAGTTTTCCTTTTCGAGATTCGATTGTGCCTGAGCCTTCGCTGTTTGCAAGGCATTCAAGTAATAATCGGAAAAGCTCTTATCCATACCCAAGTGAGCGGACAATTGCTGGAAAAACATCCCCGGTACGTCCTTTTGATTTTGGTATTTCTGTTTGACTGCTTGGTATTGTTCATAGACTACACCGATTTCTGCGACCTTCTTTTCCGAGATGGCAGAACGTGAATGCAGGTGAAGCCCTTCTAGTTCAGCACGGATAGAAGTCAGTAGGAACATGATGGAATTCCATTCGTCATCCCCGTAGGACAGGACAGCCATATCATGCGCGCGAGAAAAGGTTTCCTCGGCTTGCAGCAGGTTCTTTTGTTCATAAAACGCCTTTGCCTGTTTATATAACGTAATCTGCTTGTACCCAAATCCGAGCTTGAACAGAACGGCGATCAAACCCAAGGCAAAGAGACCAAGAAAAATATTACGGACCCAGAGGGACCTATGATAGGGAGAGATAGGCAGCATGAAAGGCTCCTCCTTCACAGTAAGCCTTTGAAATCCGGGTCAAACGCGTAATGCGTATCCACCCTGTTTTTGGTAGAATGATATAGTTGTTCCCAACCTTCATCCTTATGGGTTTGTACCATTTTTGCCAATCGCAGAAGGCGCTCGCGAGGCAAAAAATCGATAAATTCGATAATCAGATCCTGATATTCATCCACATAAGACTTCATGCGGAGCGCTGCACCTGCCACTTGACCGATGAGCTGATCCCCATTTTCTAGTAACAATATTTGATTTTTATAACGTCTGACATAATTGAGAACAGATTTTTTGACGAGCGAAGGCTGGACCTTGATGACTTCGCGCACATATTCCATGAAGTCCTTGTCGTACATAGACGGGATGAGCGTTTCGAGCTCCAGTTCCATGTCTTTTCGCAGGACGTAATGATTGAGGAACATGATCTTGCGTATCTTGATCGTATCGGAATCGACGAAATGCCCGATCTCTCTCGTTTTTTCATAAGCTTCCTTGAGATGTCCTTCTTTGACGTCGTTTCCCACTTCCTCCAAATGACGGAGGAGTGACTTCTTGAGCGTATCCAGTTCCTTTGTCAAAAAGTGTTGAAATTGTATGTCTCTTTCATAGGTGCCGTATTTTTTCTGCATCACGAAAAACAGCACGAACAACACACAGCCAATACCTCCTGCGAGAGCTAATTGCAAAAGGGTATCCGCAGAAAGGAGAGCAAGACAGACGAACAAGCCCAAGAGCAAAAAGCGCGTCTGCACATAACGGCGCGTCACAGCGTGGGAAACCTGGCGGATCGGTGTGTAGGCTCTCCCACAGGTCTCACAATGTGTCTCCCACAGGACATGGTACGTATGGCATCGCGTGCACGCTTGAATTCTTTCATACGTATGAGTGGTTTTACGGGTTTTGCGGAATTGGACGCCGATTCGTTTTCTCATGGTGAATCCCTCTTCTCATTCAGTAAGGCATGAAGATGCTGATCGATTTCGGCGTTGGAGAGATTGCGCCGTTTTAGTCGCAGCAGCTTGAGGAATCGGACCGCTAGCAGCAAAAAAGCCGCAAACAACAGAAAGTAAGTTAACATAAAATTTCTCCTAACGAAGTTGTCGAAATCTGTAACAAAGAATCATGTCGTATCGTATTACGAGTAAGGGGCAATCATTCTAGTACTTTTTTATCATCTGTCTTCTACTTCTTGAATCTAGTGGTAATAGTGTCATAGTCTTACTTCCTTTGCAACACTTCACAAATTCTTTGTAACGAACAAGAAAAGGAGCTCTCATGAAAATAATACGATTCCGAATGTTATGTCGATACGTAGCATGTCTTGCCCTGCTTTTGGTCAGTGTCCTCTCCGTCACTCACCCAGGCTTTGCGCAAACGAGCGGAAACAATATGGACGCTGTCCTGGTCGTAGACGTCAGCAACTCCATGACCCAAAGCGATAAGAACAAAGTCAGCAACGAAGCGATGAAAATGTTCGTCGACATGACGTCGATCCAAGCGAACAAGATTGGTGTCGTCGCCTATACCGACAAGATCGAGCGGGAAAAGGCACTGCTTGAGATTAATTCCGAAGAAGACAAGAACGATATCAAAGCCTTCATCGACAGCCTGCAAAAAGGAGCCTACACCGATATTGCTGTAGGGGTTACGGAAGCGGTAAAAATCCTGGATGCGGGACGCAATCCAAACAATGCGCCGATCATCGTGTTGTTGGCAGACGGAAACAACTATTTGAACAAAGCATCAAGCCGTACCCAAGCACAATCTGATCAAGAGCTACAGCAAGCAGTGAAAGAGGCCAAAGACAAAGGCTATCCGATTTACACGATTGGCTTGAACGCAGACGGTCAGCTTAACCGCACGACCCTGCAACAGATTGCTGCGGATACAAATGGTAAATTTTTCGAAACAAGCACAGCGGACAAGCTCCCGCAAATCTTGAGCGAAATCTTTGCAAATCACTTGAAGCTGAAGGTTGTCCCGGTGAAAAGCTTCGTTGCAAACGGTCAGGCTCAGGAGATTCCGATCCCAATCCCGAATGGCAGCGTCATGGAAGCCAACATCTCGATCATGTCGCAAAAAGCAGTGGAAGTGAAGCTGTATGACCCAGCAGGCAAGGAAGTACAAATCCCTTCCAACCAGGTCAGACTGTCGAAATCCAATGCGTACACGATGGTCAAGCTGGTCAAGCCACAGCAGGGCGATTGGAAGCTACAGGTAAAGGGTGCCCCGAAGGAAAAAATTGATATTAACCTCATCTTCAACTACGATCTGCAATTGGAGATGGAGCCAGTCACAGCCAAGAGCTTCAAGGCTGGCGATGTCGTACCGATCAAGGCTGCACTTGTTTCAAACGGACAGAAGGTAGCGAGTCCTGATCTGTACAAGCAGATGAAGGCGACACTGATCGTCAATGACAAGACGGATAATAAGACGAATGAGGTCATCCTGAACAATACGGGCAGCGGGTTCGAAGGCAGCTTCACAATCCCGGCTGACCATGCGTATGAGATCAAAATCAAGGCAGAAGACACCAGCTTTTACCGGGAGACAAAACCACTCCTTGTAGATGCTTCCAAAACGGCAGGCTCTGGAGCGAGCAAGCCGAACACAACTACTGATCCTGCGGCAGAATCGAAACCATTTCCATGGATGACCGTAGTAGGAGGTACCGTGGTTCTCATCCTGTTGATCGGTGCAGGCTTGTACGCACTGTCGATCTATCGCAAGGCGAACAAGGGCTTCGCGGGCCAAATCGCCATCGAGATCGTGGATGAGGATACAGGGGAAAAGTCCAATCCGCAGTACAAGAAACTGAACGCGTTCAAAGGAAAAGTGAAGCTGCACCAACTCTTGCAGCTCGCCCCTGAGTTTGCGGAGACAGAGAAAGTCATCTTTTTACCAGGGAAAAACGATACGCTGATCATCGAAAACCGTTCAAGCTGCCGAATCGAAAAGGCCGGACGTGTGCTCGATGCAAGCAAAGGCAAAGAGTTGAAGAAAAACGATCGCATCAAAATTTCGTTAACGAATGTGAACAAGTCCTTATATGTAGATTACATCGTCTAGGAGTGAGTCGATTATGAAAGCAGTTGTGAGAGAACACATTCAACAATTGGACGTATCCCTCGGCGGAGGAATCGTCAGTGACAAGATTCGCGTAGATACAATCGATAACCCGATGCTCGTCATCGGTCTTGGCGGTACAGGAATTGATGCGCTATTGCGCCTGAAATACCAAGTGAACAGACGCTTCAAGCTGCCGGTAGACCAGCTTTCTAAGAAGCGCAAGGAAAAGCCGGACAATATTGAATTCATCGCGTTTGAAACGAATGAGCATGATCGTAACAAAAAGTACAAGGGCATCGGACTCGATCCAGTGACGGAGTTCGTACTCCTGTCCAATCCTGAGATCGGCGGTGTGTTGCAGAATCGCAGCATTCTGGAGCCGTACATCACTGACTGGCTCTCACCAGAGCTGACGATTACGGATGGAATCAGCGGAGCATCGGGTGTTCGTCAGGCAGGTCGACTTCTTCTCTTTACGAAAATTACGCAAGTCGTACAAACCATTGAGAAAAAGGTCAAAATGCTGTGCGAGGGCACGAACAAAAAGCTGACAGTATTCCTCTTGAGTGGATTGTCCGGGGGAACGGGGAGCGGTTGCTTCCTCGACATCGCCTATATCGTACGAGGCATTTTGGAGCGCGACTTCGGCAGTGCGGGGGTAGACAAGGTGAATACGCTGGGCTACCTGTTCACGCCTGACGTCAACCTGTCGAACAAGAGTCTCAGCTCGCACACACGCGACTACATCATGAAAAACGGTTATGCGGCATTAAAAGAGCTGGACTACTGGATGAATGCGGATGAGCGAAATGAGCGTTTCCGCCAGCAATACGGCACTGTACTCACTGTCCAATCGCCAATGCCACCATTCAACCTGTGTCATTTGATTTCTGCGACCAATCTCGAAGGCAAAGCATTGGAAAACGCCTACGATTACTGCATGAACGTAACCGCGGAGAACATTACGAACTTCATGGCGAGCGAAGAAAAGCGCTCGGGTGAAGAGTTTGCGATCCACGACTATATCAGCAACATCCGTACGAACATCAACCAGATGCCAAAAGCGTACGCAGCGAACTACCAATACAACGTCATCGGTGCTTCCTCTGCTGTCTTGCCGATCGAAGAGATGACAACATACTTGGCATATCGCTTGTTTAATAAGATGGAAAAAATGTTCACAGTAGCACCAACACAGGAAGATGCGGAGAAATTCGCCCGCAAACTCGGAATCGACATCGACTCGATTTCCCGCAAGTTCGAGGAGCGTGTTCCTGAACCGTTGCCAGGCTATGAAAACAGCGAGCGTCTGAACTACAGCAACGTGATCACTCAGCAAGTCGTGAGCATCGACCACGAGCTGGAGCAGGGTTATCTCGCCAAAGCGCGCGAAGCGTACATCAAATGCAAGAAGCAGACGCCAGGCGACATGATCTCTGTTTTCGGCGAAATGATTACGCGCGTGTTCCTGCACCCGCAGCAAGGACCATTCTATGCGTCCCGTCTGATTCATTCGGACAAAGGCTATTGCCTGATGAAAATGATCCTCTCCTACATTGAGAGCCTCAAGGCGAATCTGGAGAGCTTCCCGCGTGAGATTGAGGGTGCGCGCGAAAATGCGAATGAAAAGCTGGGCGATGCCCGCAGTGCCTTCATCTCCAAGGAGAAGAAGAAAAACAGCTACATCGAAGCGAAGATCAACGAATACCAGCTCCTGGCTGATCAAGAAAAGCTGGAGCAAATGATCGAATTCTACGAAGAGCTGCACCGTTTGTTGAATGCAGAAAACAACCGCATTTATAACGTATTTACTGAGATTTTGAACGCACTCAATCAAATTTTCGAGCAAAACGGCGACATCCTGATCAAAGGCGGCGAAGAGAGCGACCGCACGGGCAACAAGACATACTACTGGAACATCGTCAGTGTGCCGGATATCTCCAAGGTAGTCAGCAACATCCTGGAACAAAAAGATGCGGATGACCTGATCCGCGATTTCACCAGCGAGCTGCTGCGACACTCCGATCAGTGGGTCAAAGAGCAGGAGCTGGATATCGTCAGCTCGATTTCCGAATTCCTCTCGGAGAAATTCGGTGAGCTGATCACCAAGTCGATGGAAGAATTCCTCGTGATCAAATACGGTCAGGACGAGACACTCGATCGCATCGTAGAGCGCAAGATTGCGAGCAAGCTGGATGAAGAGGCGATCCCGGTCTTCCATCTGAGCAACAATCTCGGCAATATGCACTTCCCTTCCTGGGGCTTTGTATCCGTGCCGCTGAAAGCACCATCGATCTTGAAGGGGATTAAAAACTATCAAAACACAGCGATTAGCGGATCGCGCTTTACCGTCAAAGAAAGCGAAGTCAAAAACCGCATCTTCTGGCTGAATACGAAAAACGGTGTTCCACTGTTTGCTTACACACCGCTGAAGGTCTACGAGGAAAGCTACGAACGTACCATTCTGGATAGAGAGGGTATCGGACGCCACCTCGTTCAAACCGAAAAGAACAACTGGGCGTACCTCCCATCCCCTATTCCGGAAAAATCGTGGGGAGATACGTACCAAAATGGGCGAATCAAAGCGTACAACGCCAACGTACGCGAACTGTTTGACCGTGCGGTGCGCTATGGAGCTATCCGCGAAAAAGGCAGCGACAGCAAGACCAGCAACCGCTATGAATCCATCGTGACGAAGCCGTTCTCGCTGGCCACTTTCTTGGCTAAGCACCAAGCGCAAGGAGACGCGACCAAGCTGAGCCCTGGCGAGATCAAGCGTGCATTGGTTGAGCTCAAAGGTTTCCTGAGAGATGGTCTGGAGCAAGAATTTACGCGTGATGTGTTCGGCAGTATCAATGAAGAGATGGCGAAAGAAAACCTGATTCGCTATCCAGAGCAGATTCGCCTGATCGAACAGGAAGTGCGCAAATACGAAGAAATCGAAGCCAAAATCCAGGAGCTGGAGCAGATCGTAGGTGCCATCAAGGACGAAGAAGAGCTGGTGACCCGATTCATCGAAGCACTTTACACAAGCACCATCTGCAAGCGCGGTGCACTCTACGTCTACGACAAGGATGAGGAAGAAGATGCGTGGGAGCCATTCATCAACCTGATGAAGGTCAACAAGCACGTCGAATTCGCTATCTATGAAAAGTTCCGCGCATTGGATCACAAGAACATGGCAACCATCCAGCGCAAGGCTGCAAAACGCAGTGACGCGATGACCTCCGCAGAGGATACGCAGCAACTGCTGGTAAAACTCGATGAAATTGCGGCGACCTTCCAAGAAACGAAAAACGATCTGGAATACGACCGCGATGAATACGTAAACGGTGAAGAGCTGTTCCAGTTCTACAAAAAGGTTTGGTCAAAAGTAAACGATATGCGCAAGACGCTGCAATAAACAGTCAAGATTGTTTGATAACCGAGGAGGACGCATGAGGGATTTGATTGGAGAGTTCGCGACCCAATACGTTACGGATTTGGAAAGACAACTGGATAGCGGAAACGGACAGCGAAGCATTCAAAACCCCGTGCTCTTCCTTTTTCTCGGGGATAAGAGCGTAGAGGCACTGCAAGCTGTTCGTGCCCACAACGAGCGCAATTGGCAAAATGGTCACGGTGTTCTTTATGTCCATGCGTATCAGGACAAAACGTGGGAGCATCCGCAAGTAATCGGGTGCCGCTTGCCGCAGGCAGATGCCGACAAGAAAAAGATGCGTACTTCGATCCACGAGCGTTTTTTACTCGATGAAGCTGTCACCATGGAGCTGAACAAGGTGATGAAGCTGGCAAGCGTGCGGGTAGCGGAAATGGGCAAGTTGTTCACTGCTTTTCAGCAAGTCAATATAGCGGTCGTAGCAAGGGCGGATGATCCTGCCACGATCCTTTTGCCAGAGCTGACGTTGCTACTCAAGGGCTACCTCAACGAGCTGTTTAAAAACGTATCTGTCGACCTGTACGTCCTGCTTCAAGAAAAGAACAACGGGGAAGCATTCGGGTTCTCGACAGCGCTCTCGGTCAGTTTTTTGGAAGAGGTCAATCGCTATCAGCGGAGCGACTACAGTTATCGAGCGAATCTCTTGGTAACGGAGGATCTCGTGAAACTGCCTGTGGAGCATGTGAACGCACCGTTATTTTCACTGGCCTACCTATTGAGTGACAAGACAGAGCATGGCTTGTTTATCGAAGGCGGCATGCAGGAAAATTATGAGCTTATCAGCAAGCTGGTGCTTTTGAACAACAAAAAGGTAGAGTCGGAGTTCCATGAAAGCAATGATGGCTATAACAAGCTGCAATTTATGCGGAGCATCACAGTTGATCATGGGCAGACCAAGCTCGCGTCTGCTGGACTATCCAAAGTGAAGCGACCAACTCATGCGATTGCGCTGACAGTACTATCCGCCGTATTTGACCGCTATTGGGAGCGACTACAAGACGGCGAGGTATTGCCGAAAACAAAAGCGAGAGAAAAGCTCGGATTGACGGCGCATGATTTGCAGCGAAAATTGGCTGGCATTCTTCCTGAGGATCACATCCTGGAGGAAATGACGGGGCTCATGACTTCTGGTATCAGCTACAGCGAGCTTTGCAGTATGAATATGCGTGAAGCGGAGCTGGCTTTGTTTGACGGTAGCAGCCAAGCCTTTTTTGAGGCAAATGTCGTTTCCGGGGCGCGTAAACGTCTGGATCACATGCTGTCTCAGGAGTCCTTGGCTGATTTGATTCAGAAAGGAATTATCGAGGATGAACGGCTTGGGCTGTATGCAGCTTACTATCTCACAGCCGAACACGCCAATGGAGCAAACCTGCTGGATGAGCTCCGCACAGGAATTCGAGAGACATCTCGACAGGTTGAACAGATTAAAGCCGAGCTTGTCGATCTCTACCAAGAGCGAGTGGAGCGGCAGGATATTCGCGTAGGAGGATTTTTCACACGGGATAAGGAGCGTGTGCGGACCTTCATTCGCCATTTGCTGGACGCTGTTTATGGCAAAAAGCTGGAGCTGCTGGATTGGGAGATGATGCTCTCCATCCTTGTGAGCTATGAGAAACAGGCAGAGCAGATTCACCGGCAGTTAGGTGAGCAAGTCGAGCAGCTGGAAGCCTTGCATAAGCAACTGCGGGAAATCGCCCAGACGAGTGTTCGAGAAGCGACTGACTACTTGGGCAAAAACGTCGACGAATATTACGAATCGGTGGTCCATGAAACAATCCGGTCATTGGAAGCTTCGCGCGGCAGTGATTTTTACATGGAACAACGGTATATTGGTAGCGGCGCTCTGCTCAGCGGGAATCGACTCGCCGGACTCGTGGAGAGGCTGTGTCAGTTTTGCCGGAACGAGATTCTCACCCGAGCGCCATTTGCTTTATCTTTTGAGGCGGAGCTGCTTGCGCGTGCCAACGTCGGGGCTGCTTACGATAACCGAACCGTGCTGACGAAGGAGGATTTGTTCCTCGATCTCGCATTGGTGTTGGAAGAGCGCGCAGCGGTTCACATCGAAGTGTTCCATTTCTTGCAGAAGCATCGCTATGAGGAAAAGTACTTGTTTGCCGATATTCACAACGACTTCGTCCAATATGCGCTGCACAAAGATGAGAGCACACGAACTTACAAGCTGGGCTGCATCCACGAGGAACAAAAAAGCGGGATAGAAAAAATGAACCTGATGGGTGGATTCGGCATGGAAGAGTTGATGTTCTACCGCAATAACAAGAAATACCATGCTTCCTATGAGGACAGCGGGTTTGTCTTTCGCCGCGTGGGAGGAGATGAGTCGTCATGAGTCAGAGAAGGGTAAGCTTACTCATGCTAGTTTGTAGTCTGGTAGGTGGCGTGATCGGATTTTTGGTCGGGGAAGTCATGCTCGGCAAGCTGTCCGGAGAAATACCGCAATGGTTGTTAATGGGACTTTATTTTGGTCAATATGCCTTTTTCGTAGGACTGATGTGCCTCATTGCGGAAATGATCTCGCCACGACTGAATGGAGTCGGTTGGAAGCAACGCTATCTGGGCTTTTCCTGGAAAATGCTAGTGCCCAGCACGTTTTTGATGGTGGGCGTAGTGGCCTTGCTGCTTCAGCTGCTGTACGGGTCATCATTTCAACAGGCCAGTGGGGCCAACAATATTGTCATGGTTCTGGATACGTCAGGCAGCATGCAGTCGTCTGACCCGGATAACCAATTGTTCAAAGCAGCAGCCGACATGGTGCAGCGCATGGACAGTGACATGAACATAGCAGTGGTTACGTTTCACGATCAAACGAATGTGCTGCAACCCCTCACCGAGCTGAGTAGCCAGTCCGTGAAGGATGAGATTGTGAAGAAGCTGCTTCAATATCCGCGAACGGATGGAGGCACCCGAATCGACCTGGCTCTGCAAGCGGGGCTAGATCAGCTGCAAGCCAATCAAATGGCGAATAGTACGGTCGTGCTGATGTCAGACGGCTATAGTGATCTGGATGTCCCTGCCGCACTTGCACCCTACAAGCAAAACCAAGTGATTGTCCATACCGTAGGCATGAGCCAAATCGATGCAGACGGAACGGCGTTGCTTCAAAAGATCGCTGCTGAGACTGGCGGCAGCTACTTCAATGTTGAACACGCTGATCAAATGACAGGAATTTTTGGTCAGATTTACGATATGAGCCGAACAGACCGCAATATCGTTTCCGAGCGGACAGGAGCGACAGAAGAAAGCATGTTTTACGCCATTACCCGTGTGGTCAGTGTTCTGATCATCGGTGCTTTGCTCGGCTTGGCGCTGGGTCTGATTTTTGACAATCGCCATCTGGCCAAAAGCTTCACGATTGGCGGGGCGGTATCAGGACTGTTAGCTGGACTCGTTTTGGAAATGGGACTGTCGTCAATCGACTTGCTCGATATGGTTGTACGTTTGCTGGCGTGCTCCTTGCTCGCTGTCATCCTGACATTGTTCACTCTCTTTGTGCCAGCTTCCACGAGTGGTGGATCGTCTTTTGCAAAGCGCAGACTGAACACCAGACAAAACCCTCGCGCGTTGGACGCCGGGAACCAAAGCAGCAAGCGGTTTGAGTAAAGGGAGCATGATGAATCATGATTAATCGGGAGGAAACAACAGAAACCTTCATCAAGGACGTCACCTGCCAGTATCAAGGGAACGAATACGTGCTCAATTGGCATTGGGCGCAGGATATTCCGTGCGTGTACGTGCACAAGTCGCAGTTTGGCGCCCCTTTTGACGTAAACGAACTGGATGATCGTCAGTTCAAGCTGTATACCCGAGAGGAATACAAAGTCCACAAAGGGCTGCGGGAAAAAACGGACGGCATCGGCCGGTACACATACCGCATCTTTCCTTGCCGATTGGAAAATGGAAAGCCGATTCTGCTCATGCCAGACGGGGATGCGCATGTGATCCACGTCAGCACAGGAAAGGACAAAATCTACTACTCGTTCAAACGGGGCGGAAGCTGGTTTAGCAAGCATCAATCGTTGCAGATTCGCATTTTTTCAGAGATTCCGATCGCGCGGGACGTACTCTGCTACGTAAAAAAAGAAGGCTCTCCTCCCGCCCACAAGGATGATGGTACCCGATACAATTTCATTCGCGATCTCGAGCCCGGTGTCAATCTGATGCCGGAGATCGAGGTCAGGAAAAAAGACGTTGTCCGCCTGTTTTTTACGGACGGGAAAAAATACGGAGAAATGTACGAACTGATTCCTGAATAGGAGGGGATGCGCCATGCTGTCGTTTTTGAAAAACATGTTTGAAAAGAAGCCGCAGGTCAAGGAACGGCTTCCTTTTTACGATATTGTCTGTCCGTACTGCTTCGCCAAATACGGACCAGACCAAGTCGTCTTCCGTGCCACACATCATCGTCAGGACGACGAAGACTACGCGTTGCAGGAGGATGAGGTTCTCAATGCGTATCGGGATAAATTCGGACTCGATGCCGTCGACGAGTTGGAAGCGGTGATCGATCCTGAATCCATCCCGGAGGAAAACCATTTGTACGTTGATAACGTCCTCGCAGGTGTGACCGATCGGTATGGCATGGTTTCCAAGCGCAGATTATGCCCGAAATGCCACAACGAGCTGCCGATTACAGCGGGCAAAGCGCCGAGCAACATTATTTCGATTGTCGGGGCATCCCAAGTCGGGAAGTCCGTTTACATGACCTCATTGATCCATACCTTGCAGAACACGACTGCGAATCACTTCGATGCAGCGTGTATGCCGCTCAATGCGCAGATTAGCCGCAAGTTCCGGGAGAACTATGAGGCACCCTTGTTTGAACGCGGACAGTTGCTTGATTCTACGCAAAAAGAAAAGCGTCAGGAGCCGTTCATCTTCCAGTTCATTTTCAAGGATAGCGACAAGGCACCGTTGATCCTGGTGTTTTTTGACGTAGCGGGCGAGGGAATGGTCGACCGCGAGTATTTGGAGCTGTATGCGGCGCATGTGAAAAACTCATCAGGCATCTTGTTCCTGGTTGATCCGCTGCAAATCAAGACAATTCGCGATCGGGTCATGTTGCAAGCAGGGGATGAGCCCGGGGAATTCACGGCAAGGTACGACGAGCCGCGTGAGGTCGTTATTACGCTGTTTGAGAACTTCATCGGCTATCAGGAGCAGAGCAAGACACATATTCCGACTGCTGTCGTATTGACGAAGAGCGACATGCTGCATCTGATCAAGGAAGACGACGGCGAATACATCAAGTCCAACAGCAACGTTTTCCGCAATTTTGTCCATGAACAATATTTAAATACGACTGAATTTGAGAACATCGATGGGGAGATCCGCCGGTTCATCGAAAAGGTGGATAGACCGTTTAAAGACGCGTTGGATGTTTACTTTACGAATACGGCCTATTTCGCTGTATCTGCGCTGGGGAGCAATCCCGTCAATCAAAGGGTGAGTGGTGTCGTGACGCCGATTCGCGTCGATGAACCGTTTATTTGGTTGATGCACCAGCTTGATTACATCGAGGGGAGGGAGCGGTAGTGAGCAACCGTCAGCCCATTTTGCAGCAGTACTACACCCGCGGGCGACAAGGGGTTTTCCGTTCGAACGAAGGATACGATACTGTCGCCAAAACGCCAGGGCTGGATAACCAATTCATTAAAAAGGCGCTCCATCCGTTTTGCGTGTACGATGCGCCGCGACAGCTTCAAGAGCGGGCGGAAAGCAATCTGGCGCTCTTCCCGGAGGCGCTTGTCAGCTTCCAGGCCGAAACAGGAGAGATGGTTCTCGGTAGAAGTGTATTTGTCGGAGCGGATTTTACCGGTCAGCGCAATACGTTTTTTAGCCACAACTATGTCATTCCGGTAGAGCGTCGGGATGAGTTTATCAAGAACCCGGGCAAGATCTTTGGAGTGCGCTCTTTTACGGATCGTCACGACGATGCAGCGGGCAAGGAGCTTCCTACCGTCGATGACATCCCTTCAGAAAAAGACTTATCGCAAGACCGAAAACAGCTGCTTGGGCAACTGGGCGTCGATGAGCGTTTATTCAAACAGCTCCTCTTTGCGGTGATGTCCTCGCTTGCAGCGAAAAAGAAGGTGTTCATCAGCCTGGATGTGGATATTAGTGCCTCATCCAAGAGTGCTGCTCAATTGTTGGAGATTTTGTACAGTTGTCTGCCTTATGAGATGCGCAGACATTTTGGGTTTCTCACTTTTAGCAACGAGCCGCAGAGCAAGAAGCATATCCACGTCACGTTCGTGGAAAAAGGAAGCATACGCCCAGGCGGGGGGCACAGCGACAAAGACTTTTTGTTCGACTTCGCCCTTGGTCGCGTTCAGAACGTCGATTTGCAGGACGGAGGACACGAATACCTCGACTTTGCTTGGGAGTATGTGAATGAGCCACGGATTTTGGATGCGTTCCACGAATTTTGTGAGGAAGTGCTGGCTGGAGCAGACCATGCACTGGCCTTGAACATTCGCACGTACTATGAGCTGTGTGCCCTGTATTTGATTGAAAAGGGACGAACGTCCGTGTATGAGAGCAAGCGGGCGGGCGTTTGGCAGGCGTTGAACAGCTATTTGGGACACAGCAGCCTGACACGCAAGAAACGGATGATCGAGCTTCAGGAAATGCTGATGAGGATCGAGGTAGAGGCGCTTTCGTCCAAACAGCTGCCTGACGGCGAGACGATCAAGCAAATGATTGAGTCCTACCGTGTCACCAGGCAGGAACGTCTGCAAATGGATTTGATCCGCTTCTTGATGGACGTGTTGATGAAGGCCAAGACCTCGAGACAGAGCAGCTACGTGGCAGAAGTGTACAAGCATTTGTCCAGCAACCGGGAGCTGTTTGGCTTCATGATGCGGACGATTTTTGGCTATCCACAGTTGGTGAAGCCGCTCTTTGAGGATTATATGACCGAGCGGGTAGCCGCCGTGACCAGTTTGGACCAGATGCTAAAAGAAATTCGGTTTTGGACAGAAACAGAACCGCAAGCTATGCGCAATGCCGTTTTTGTTGCTACCACGACGGAAAAAGTATTGCGTCTATTTGCGCGTGAACGGCAAAAGCTCACTGCCGCCATTACCATCCATCAGTTCTTTGAAAGCATCGATGGGGCACGCAGCTATGCCGATGAGCTGTTGGATGAGCTGGACAAGTCCTTGATGAAGCTTGTCGCGCTAGACACGCTATCCAAGGATGATTTTCAAGTTCTCATCGCCCTTTTGGAGGAGAAGCCACAGAGCTTTTTCGGAACGCTGGATATGGAGAGTCGCCACAAACAAGAAATGCTCTTGAACCTGGCGAAGCTGCACGAAGAGAGAAGCACGCCACACCCGGCAGAGTTTTTCCGGAAATGGGATCGGGAAGCGATTTCCGTGCAGCAAAGAATGATCCAGAATATGTTGAGTAAACCGCTCCATGCGGACGAGTTCCCGCAGGTGCCGCTGGTCTTTTACCGGGAAGATCATTTTGGTCAGGAAGGCTTCCAGTTTGCAGAATTGCTGGAGTATGTTCAGCAAAATGGTGGGGAATCCGTTACACTGTCCTTTATCCAATGGACAATGAGCCAGCGGATGTTTTTCGAAGGGAAGTATTTGTTGCCTGCATACAGACAAGCACTGAAGGCCTTCTTCCTTGAGGAGAAAGGTAAGAGATTGCGGGACAAAGAATGGCGAAAACGGTGGTATGCGATCCGAAATGCTGATTTCCGCAAGCTTTTGGACGAGGTACGCAGCGAAACAGCCAATCCGCTCGTGAAGCTGTTTCGGCACAAAGCTACGGTGATATCCAGCGTAGTTGTCTTGCTAGGTGCTGGAGCGTGGGGAGGCTACATGGTTTGGGGAGGTACGAGTACGCATGTACAGCCACCTGAAACAAAGCCTGAACCGATCCGTCCTCCGGCTGTGTTCGTACCGGTTTATCGGTTGATGGTGGACGAACCTGACATCCAACCTGTTCGTGGCGTTCTTGGGGAGCGAAGCCAAGATGCATCAACGGGCGGGCAGCCTGTTCAGACAACGACACCTTAAGTTAATAAAACGCCAACGCGGTCTGCTCTGGTAGGAGCGACCGCGTATTTCGGGGGTCGTTGTTGTACAAGAAAATGCCTTGAAAATATATTGACAAATATTTTTATTTGTGATATAATAAAATATTTTTCTGTTGAAATAACTCCTCGCTCCGTGATAAAAAGTAGTTGTGCGATGAAATGGTGTGAGGAGGAATAGGGTATGAAAGCTAACACAGGTGTGAAAATGATTCCGTTACAAGGAGAGGCATTTGGCAAGCCGATGGTGATCTATCCCACCTTGCTTTGGGATGATGATCAAGCGGTATTAGTAGATACAGGAATGCCTGGTTCATGGGAGACCATTCGTCAGGAGATGAGCCGTGCTGGCATACCACCTGAGCGTTTACAGGCTATCATTTTGACACATCAGGACATTGATCATATCGGCAGTCTTCCAGAAATCGTTCGTGAGCTTGGCGGACAGGTTGAAATATACGCGCATGAGCTAGATCAGCCGTATATTGAAGGCACACGCCCTCTCCTCAAAGCAAACCCCAAAAGCATGGCCCCATTACTTGCGATGTTGCCTGAAAAGGAACGCGAGCACTTGCAACGGCTTTGCGAAAATCCGCCAAAGGCAATGGTGCACAAGACACTAGCAGACGCAGAGATTCTGCCGTATTGTGGGGGAATTCGCATCATTCATACTCCCGGACACACGCCGGGGCATATCAGCCTTTATGTACAAGATAGCAAGACCTTGATAGCAGGTGATGCTATGGTCTACATGAACGAAGCACTGCGAGGACCGATTCCGCAAAACACGCTCGATATGGAAATGGCAGTAAACTCATTAAAAAAATTCGAGAACTTGGAAATTACTAGTATCATTTGTTATCATGGAGGCATGTGTCAAAACAACGTGCAAGAGCAGCTTCACGCTCTGATACGGTGAAGCAGTTACACGAGCTTACACGATAAAACAATGAATCCAGGTTGGAATATGTGGATATAAAAAGCGTGGAGGACACCAAGCTGGAGTAATCCTATGGTGTCTTTCCCATTTTATCCTTGCAACGTCTTTTGCGCTGTTTGCTCGATTTCGGTATGGGAGACTGGTGTAGCTGTAGAGGTTTTGTAGTATTTTTCCAGCGACTTATCTGAACCTGTCCAACGAGCCAGTGCAGCGAACACAGCGAACATGCCTTTTTGCAGGAAGCGTGGAATGATTGGGAGGTAAAACTGACCCATCTGAAAGATCGTTCCCAAGAGGAGAATATTTTTCGGGATATTCTGCTTGATAATCGGCAAATAAAAGCTGCGCCCATCTGTATCGAGCCCGTATCCACAGCGGACAAACGCTTCAAAAGTACCTGCCGGACGGATTTCCACATCGAAGCTGACGAATTCGTTAGAGGGATTGTGGAACCCATGAATCTTGTCTGTCGGAATGGTTAGCTTCTCTCCCGGCTTCAGGATTACTTTTTTTCCAGCAATGGTTACCTCTAAATTTCCAATTACACCTTCAAAGGTTTCGACAAGTTTTGTATGATAGTGTAGAAAAATCCCGTTATCCGGTGGAAGATCGGTACGGAATAACAAATATTCGCCATTCGTTTCTTCCGTTGTCTTCAAAAAGGTAACTACTTCATTATTGTGTGGGTTACTTACACTGCGACTTAGATTTGACAACACTATACCTCCTTGAAAAATAGTAAAAAGAGATTATTTTAAGACAGAATATAGATTAAATATAGATTATTTGTTCCGGGGCAACAATTAAAAAGATAGGATGTTCTACCTAAAGATGGAGTGGATAGTATGAGCGGCATGATCGTGGTTCCAGGGTATAGGGTGGCAGAGTTTCTTTCCACTCATTCAAAATTGGGAATTTATCGGGGTTACAGAAATAACGACAATCTCCCTGTCTTATTCAAAGTACCGATGGAAGGATCTTCCCATAAAGAATCTCTGTGGAAATTGAAGCATGAATATCGCATTCTTCAATCATTGGAATCCCATGCAGTGGAAACGATCATCGAACTCGTTACTCACAACCGTGAAACGGTAATGATTACGGAAGATTTCGGGGGAGTGCCGCTCTCCTTGCTTATGAAAATGAAAGGACTGTCGCTGAAGGAGATGCTCTTCATTGCGGTCCGCATGGCTTCCTGCTTGAAAGAAATTCATCAGCACGGAATCATTCATAAGGATGTAAATCCCGATCATATCCTGGTTCATCCTGAAACCTATGAGGTAAAGCTTGTTAGCTTTGGGTTGGCGTCTAAATGCCACCAAGAATACCAAAGTGTGATGAATCCAAAAGAATGGAAGGGGAATCTTCGCTACGTCTCGCCGGAGCAGACGGGGAGAATGAATCGCACCGTCGATTACCGCTCCGACATTTATTCTTTTGGTGTCACGCTCTACGAGTTATTGACTGGAAAGCTGCCCTTTTTAACTTCGGACATGCTTGAACTCATACATGCTCATATGGCGAGAAAGCCGCTCGCTCCCTCCAGTGTAAAACCATCCGTTCCAGAGATTCTATCGGACATTGTGATGAAGTGTCTGTCAAAAAATACAGAGGATCGCTACTTTAGCATGTCTGGCTTACTGGCAGACATGCAGCGCTGCTATGACCAGCTTGAACAAAACGGTTTGATTACGCCTTTTCCGCTTGCTTTAGAAGATCGTGCTGATCACTTGCGGATTCCAGAGAGGCTGTATGGACGTGAGCAAGAAATCCAGATGCTCATCGATGCATTTGAGCAAGTTACGAACGGCGCTACGAGGATGGTTGTCCTCAGTGGCTCTGCAGGCGTGGGTAAATCTGCTCTCGTGCTAGAAGCGCAAAAAGCGTTTTTGAGAGGCCGGGGACGTTTTGTTTCAGGAAAGTTCGACCAATATAATCAGGCCGTTCCGTATTCGGCCATCATTCAAATCTTTCAGGACTTGATCAAGCAGCTCTTGGCAGGCCACGAACGCGAGCTGCTCGCTTGGCGAGAGATGATACTCGACGCCATGCAAGGACTTGGTCAAGTGATCGTGGATGTCATTCCACAGCTTGAGGCAGTGATTGGCAAACAGCCTGCCGTACCTGAGCTACCTGCAACAGAAGCAAAAAATCGCTTTCAATGGGTGATGCAACGCTTTATTCGGATTTGGGCGCGACCAGACCATCCACTTGTCTTGTTCCTAGATGATTTGCAGTGGGCGGATTCTTCTTCGCTTTTCCTGATCCGAGAGTTGGTTGCGGATATGCAGATCAGTCATTTTCTGCTGATTTGCGCTTATCGTGAGCATGATGGCAGTACGATGAATCCGTTGATTGCCCTTTTGACAGAGACAGGCATCAAGAGCCGCATTTTGCGTCAATTCACGTTATTGCCGCTTCGAGAACCCGAATTCAATGCGATGCTAGCGGATGCGTTGCATAGTGAGCCGGATATGACGAAGCCGCTGGTTACGATTATCATGCAGAAAACAGCTGGGAATCCGTTTTATGTAAGAGAATTCATTAAAACGCTGTATGATCGGAACTTGCTGTGTTATGTGAGAGAAGAACGGAACTGGCAATGGGATTTGGCAGAAATCGAGAAGCTGGGTACTACGGAAAACGTGGCCGATTTTCTCGTAGAAAAAATGAGAAGATTGCCTGATTCCACTCAGCAGCAGCTCGGTTATGCTGCTTGTCTGGGTAACTCGTTTTTGCTTCATTTGATAGCCAAGTCACGAAATCAAACGGAGTCAGAAGCCATCCAGCATATACGGCCTGCGATTGAGGAAGGTCTCATCTATCCGATTGAAGGAGCGGAATATCTGAATTACGCTGCGCTCGTGGAAGAAGAAGTGGCGTCTCAGATGAAGATTCGTTTCCGCTTTGTGCATGATCGAATTCAACAGGCCGCCTATTCGTTGTTAGCAGAGGCAGAGCGCGGACAGACTCACGTCAAGCTGGGCAGGATGATGTGGGAAATGTCCCAAGGGAGCGAATCTGGCTCCCTGTTCGAAATTTGCGATCATATGTACCGGGGCAAAGAGATACTGGAGGATCAGGCGGAGCGTATTCATGTAGCGTACTGTCATTTACTCGCTGGTCAAAAAGCGAAATCCTCTGCGGCATTTGAGTCCGCCTTGCAGTACTTCCAACGTGGTCTCGAGCTGGTCGGGGAAGAGGGCTGGCAGCACAATCATGATCTGACCATGGAGTTGTGTGCGTTGACTGCGGAGACGACGTACCTCTGTAACCAATTGGATGAGGCAAAACAATTGTTTGAACGCGGGATGCAGCATGCCAAAACAGACCGAGAACGAGTACGCATTTTGGAAATGGAAATTCGCATGTATACACGACTGGCTGAATTTCCTCGGGTCATGGAGATCGCAAGCGAAGCCTTGGGGTTATTGGGCGTACCGATTCCCAAAAAGCCTGGCAAGCTCGATATCATTAAGGAAATGTTTCACATCAAACGCCGCCTCAAAGGCCGGAAAATAGATGAGCTGCTGTATTTGCCGGATGTTCCCGATGAAAATTATCAGATGGCGATGAGCATCATCAGCTACGCAGGCCCATCTGCTTACTATGTTAATCTCAATTGGTTTGCTTTAACGATTTTGCGTGCCCTTCATCTGTCGCTCGTACACGGAAACGCGGTCGCCTCGGCGAACGGTTATACCGGTTACGGGATCGTACAAGCTGCTCAATTCGGAAATTATCGAGAGGCTTACGAATTTGGGCAATTGGCTTGCCGTGTAGCAGACAGCTTCGCCGATCCGATCGCCATGACGAAGGCGTATGGTGCGTTTGCCTTACTGATCAATCACTGGTGCGAGCATGCGCGGACGAATATCCCTCTCCTGAAAAAAGCGATTCAGCTCGGCTTGGATGGTGGCGGCAACATTTATGCTGCCTACAATGCCCATGGGCTTTTGGAGGCCATGCTCTACTGTGGTGTGCCAGTGGAAGAATTGGAGCAGCAAATCGAGGAATACAGCGATATGATTCAACAAATCAAGGTCGTTGATCACGATGATCGACTCCTGTTATTGCGCCAGGCGCTGCATACTTTTACACGGTGGACCGACAAGGAACGAACGGCGTTTTGCCATGATGGATTTGACGAAGCGGCATATGTAAGCAACCTGCAAAAAGAAGGAAACAGCTACAAGCGGTACATGTACCACTACTATAAATCGATGGTTCATCTCATGTACGGGAACCACCTGGAGGCTGCAGAGCTGCTGGGCGAAGCAGAGCAATGGATGGATTCAGTCAGCGGACAAGTTCTTGTCAGCCAGCAAGTTTTTATGCAAACACTGGCATTGACGGGGCTCTATGAGAACGCCAACCGACAGGAAAAATCGAAGTATGGGAAAAAAATCAAAGCAAATATCAAAAAGATGAAGAGGTGGGCAAAGGAATGCCCGGAAAATTTTCAGCACAAGTGGTTGTTGATGCATGCTGAATGGCTGCGTGTCACTGAGAAAAAACAAGAAGCAGGTCCTTTTTATGAACAAGCGGTTCAACTCGCCAAAAAAGATGTTTTCTTGCAAAACGAGGCAATGGCAAATGAATTGGCTGCCCAGCATTACTTGGCACTCGGACTCGATACGATTGCGAAGGTATACATGACTGAGGCACACGAGGTTTACATGCTTTGGGGAGCGGTTGCCAAGGCACGAGAGATTGGGGAACGGTACCCTTATCTTTTGCAACGGGTAAGAAACTTGGGGGCTTCCGTCGAGATTGCCACGACTGACCAGACAGCAGACCTCGTCGATTTAATGAGTGTCATCAAGGCATCGCAAACGATTGCTAGCGAGCTCCGCTTGGAAATGCTGCTGGCCACGATGCTGCGCACGGTGATGAGCAATGCAGGTGCGGAGAAAGGAATCCTCCTGCTGAAAAAAGATGGTGAATGGCTCATCGAAGCGGCAGGCTCTGTGGATTTGGACGTGGAGATCATGCAGTCTGTCCCGTATGAACATAGCGGGATGCTCTCTGTCGCCGTCGTGAATTACACCATTCGTACAGAAGAGATGCTGGTGCTCCACAACGCTTCGGTTGAAGGGGTCTTTTTCCGCGATACGTACATTGCGAAGCACCAGCCGAAATCGATTCTATGCTCCCCGCTCTGGCAGCAAGGAAAAATGATCGGCATCATTTATTTGGAGAACAACGAAACGACACATATGTTCAACGAAAAACGCTCAGAGCCGCTCAGACTGATCTTCTCGCAAATTGCGACCTTTATTGAAAATGCGAGACTGTATCATCAACTGGAGCAATGGAATCAATCCTTGGAAAAGATCGTGACAGAGCGTACCAATGAAATTCAGGCCCTTTTGCAAGCGAATAAAAATCTGTTAAACAATGCGGGACAAGGCTTTCTGTCTTTTTCCAAAAACCTGCTGGTCCATTCCGAATACAGTCGGGAATGTCTACGAATTTTTGGTCGAGAACTGGCTGGGGTGTCGGTCGCTGAGCTACTATACCCAGATCGTCCAGAGGACAGCATGTTTATTGAATCCCTTTTGGAAAAGTACTTTGAAGCAAAAGACCAAGGGCAAAAAGAGCTGTATCTCAGTCTTTTTCCTACGGAAATCCAGATCAATCAAATGCCGTTGAAGCTGGCATGTAAGCCGATTTATGAAGATCGGCGAGATTCGCCAGAGGGCTTGATGCTGATCCTGACTGATATGAGTGAGCAACGGGCGCTCAAATCCAAGATGGAGCGAGAATGGCAAAGGTTGAATATGGTCGTAACTGTTGCGATTAGTCTCCCGCTCTTCCAAAAGGTACTGCGAGCTTTTGATGCTTTCTTTGAGGATGGGTGGAAGCGAGTCCTCGGAGAAGAGATCGCGGATTCCGAGAAACTATTCAAATTGGTCGCTCAGATTCATCAATTTAAAGGTGACTTCAGCCAATTACACTTGATTCATACACCGCAAAAGCTGCATGATTTGGAATCGTGGTTGATTCAATGGGCAAAGTCCGGAGATCGCCTCTCCGACGAGGATGTGCGCGCCCAGCAGTCATTCGCAGAGGTTCAAGCTGCGATGCAACAAGATTTGTCGATCATGCAGCACAAGCTCGGGGGCGGGTTCCTGGATCATAACGAGCATGTGTACACCATTGCAAAAGAGCAATGGGAAAGCTTCGAGCATGAGATCACCAGTCTGATACAGGGGGAAGCTCAGCAGGAGCTGCTCCACCGCATCCGCAAGCTTCGCTATCGTCCTATGAAGGACATGTTGTCAAGGTATGAAGACTATGTAAGTGAGCTCGCTATCCGTTTGAATAAGACCATCGATCCGGTCGAATGGGATGCAGAAGAAGTACAGGTGGATCCGGAGCGATTCGAGAATTTTGCGAGGAGCTTGGTTCACGTATTCAACAATGCCATCGATCATGGAATGGAAGAAGAACAAGAACGATTGGCATGCGGAAAAGAACGCAGCGGCAAGATTCAATGCCGCATTTGGCAAGAGGATACTTCCTTGTGTGTCACGATTCGTGATGATGGGCGGGGCGGAGATAGGGAAAAGCTAAAGTTGGCAATGGCGGAGCATGTCACGGTGCAAGAAAATGCGAGTCTCGTATCGGGCAGAGGAATTGGCCTGTCCATTGTTAAGCAAGAGGTTGAGCAGTTGGGTGGAACCCTTCAGGTTGATACTCAAAAAGGAGAGGGCACCCGCTTTACCTTCCGAATCCCGTTGGAAGATATTCGCTAGACCCATAGAAAAAACTGAGGCGACCGTGCCTCAGTTTTTTGTTTGATCGACTAAAGAGAATTCGTAATGGAAGCCAAAAGTCGTTCTTCATCGATCGGTTTTAGAATATAATGGCGCGCTCCAGCGTTGATTGCTTCAAAAACGAGCGGCTTTAATCCATTGGTACTGACCATAATGATGTTGGCGTCGGGGAAGGTGCCGATGATCTTTTTGACAGTATCTATGCCATTCATTCCTGGCATATTGATATCCATCGTCACCACGTCGGGGAGGTGGGTCGCATACTTTTGATAGGCGTCCAATCCATTTGTTGCTTCTGCAATGACTTGATGGCCCGCCCGTTCCAAAATGATTTTCATGTAATCTCGTACTACAAGGGAGTCGTCTGCTATCAGGATACGAGCCATAAAACCTCCTGTATCGAAACGGTTAGTTATTCTTAGTAAGTAGTCTACTTTTACCATAACACTGATAGGAAAAATGTCGCAATCATTTGATCATAAAAAGTGTGGATGAACATATAAAAAAACAAACGAATTCCAGTTCGTGATGAAACTGGATTCGTTTGTTTTACTTTCCAAACGGTTGATATAGTTGGGTTAGCAAAAGCAATCTGGCTTGCCGGGAGCATCACGATAGGCGAGCAAGGCATTGACCCCATGACTTAAGATGGCACCGGAACGTGTCACTGCGGCAACGAGTAGAGCCTCCATTATTTCCTCCATGGTGCCGCCTAGCTCTTTATACTTTTTGACATGAACATCGATGCAGTAGGGGCAGCCAGTCACGTGAGCGACCACAATGGCAATCAACTCTTTCGTTTTGACCGGGAGCTGGTGGGATTGCTGGTAGATTTGTCGCTCGAGAGAAAAATAAGAAGCGGCAGCCTCAGGGGCCAATTTCATTAATTCAGGGATATGCGACAAATTTGCTGATTCATAATACGAACGTGCTTTTGACATGAAACATCCTCTCCATTCCATGGGTAGTGGCTACGACTTCATTGTAGAGAGGGAAGATACTTGCTTCTGTAACTTACTCACCATTCTCACTAATCACCAGGAAAAAGGTTTTCCTGGAGGGCATCACGGCGAATAGCAGCGATTCGGCCTCGTCCTAACTGAAGCCATCCGGCTTTCTCAAACTCCTTGAGTGACCGACTGATTACTTCTCTGGCAGTCCCGAGTTCAATGGCAATCGCTTCATGGGTAATCGATAGGTGGTTGCTAGAATCTGTGGTACGACGGAGCAATAATTCGGCGATGCGGGCGTTGATCGGCTTAAACGCGATATCTTCGACCAGAGACGTGACGGAGACCATTCGGTTGATCATGTTTCGATAAATAAATTGACGCAAGTCCTTATAGCGATCCATCCATTCTTTGAAGACATCTACAGGCAAAAGCAGCAGCTCGGTTTCCTCTTCTAGCTGTGCGGACGCTTCATAGCCCGTCTCGCCTAAAATACTTGCCATCATGAGGACACAGACTCCCCCGCGCTGTACCCGATATAACGTAACCTCGCGTCCTGACTCGCTGATGATATAGATGCGGACCTTGCCTGACAATACAAAAGCAGCGTGGGCAAACAGATGACCCTGCTGCATCGTAAGCTGGGGAGAAAAGCGTTCCACTGTTATGTCAGGATGGCGCCATGCGGCTTCCGGAACAAGGGAAAAGCATCCTTCACAAAGTGGATTCGATTCAAGTCCATTGTTTTACCCTCCGCGGCAACTTAATTGGTAAAATATTCATACATATAGTGTAGGGAAAAGACGCGATCTATACAATGGAATATCCGTCTGCAGACTGACGAGAGAACAACGCTGTAGCCTGATTTCTCTTCTACGCTGTTTTGCTACGATGATATAGAACTTATCTTGTAAAAATAACCAGTATCGAGGGGAAACAAAAATGAAACAAATGAAACAGTGGATAGGAGTAGGTCTCATCGCTGTAGGAATCGGATTGGCCGGATGCACGATCAACAATAACGTGATCAAGATTGATGAAGAAAAAAGACAGATTGAATTACCTGCGGAGTCCATCGAGACGTTGAAGATTCTTACGGATTCAGGCGATTTGATCGTCAAAGGTGATGAAAAAGCAACCGTGATTCATGTAGAGGCGGATATCAAATCGAAAAATGTCAAACCCGAAGAAATCATCCTTACACTCGAGAAGGATGGGAATACCGCAACACTACGATCCGAAATAAACACAGATATCGGTGTTAACTATGTGGATATGACGCTAACGGTAATCGTTCCTGCCCAGCTGCCGATAGCCCTTACTGATGGATCAGGAGATATTGACATGACGAATCTAACAGGAAAGATCACGATTGAGGATGACTCCGGTGATATTCAATTAACGAATACGAACGGAGAGGTAGAGATTCGCGATCAGTCCGGTGACATTACGATCAAGGATTCGTCTGCCCTCAAACTGATCGAGGATGACTCGGGTGATATCTTCATGGAAAATACGGGTGGAAATGTAGAGATTCACGATCAATCCGGCGATATGGTTATTCGAAATCATAAGGGCGACATAAAGATATCCGACGAAAGCGGCGACATGGTCATTGATACTGTCGAAGGAAATGTACGAATTGAGAATGACGGGAGCGGAGAGCGAACCGTTCTAAACATAAAAGGCTCGTACACATCTAAATAAATCAGGACCGTCAGGGTTTTTGCCCTGACGGTTTTCTTGTTCTTGTCGGTATTTTGACAGGTTGAGGGAAAAATTAGCCGACTAATGAAAAAAAGCTTTCCCTTCCGATAAAGAAGTGCTAATATAACAAAGGTAGTTCTAATTGAGAATGAATCTCTTTATTAATGATGATGAGAATTATTCTCTCTCGTAAATACTCGAGTCAATACGGAACATTACTCCAGGAAAAAGTAAGAAGAGTAGGGACGCGATGAAAAAGAGATATTTGGTTGTAGCACTTATTTTGCTATCGTTCGTTTCACTTTTTATTGGCGTGAAAGATATATCTCCGTGGGATTTGTTCAATCTCACAGATGACAAAGTGCAAGTGCTGTGGATTAGCAGGATTCCGCGTTTGATCAGCATTATCATCGCAGGGATCAGCATGTGTATCGCCGGATTGATCATGCAACAGCTGACCCGAAACAAGTTCGTTTCTCCGACGACAGCAGGGACAGAGGACTCCGTTCGATTCGGAATATTGGTTTCACTCTTGGTGTTCGCTGATGCGAGCTCATGGGTGAGGCTGCTCGTTGCTTTTGCATTTGCTCTCTTTGGAACCTTTGTCTTTATGAAGATTCTTGAAAGAATCAAATTTAAAGACTCCATTTTCATCCCGTTAGTGGGACTGATGTTTGGCAACATCGTCGGATCCATCACGACGTTTTTCGCTTATAAGCATGACCTGATGCAAAACATGTCTGCTTGGTTGCATGGAGATTTCTCCACCATTATGAAAGGCAGCTACGAGCTTTTGTACATAAGTATTCCGCTGGTGATTATCGCTTACTTGTATGCGAACAAGTTCACCATTGCGGGAATGGGTGAAGAGTTCGCCATCAACCTCGGGTTGAACTACAAGCATGTCGTCAACATTGGATTGGTCATCGTCGCTTGTGTAACTTCGGTAGTCATTCTCACGGTAGGGACAATCCCGTTTTTGGGGCTGATCATTCCCAACCTGGTTACGATCTACCTGGGAGATAACCTGAAAAAAAGCTTATCTCATACCGCTTTGCTTGGCGCGGTGTTTGTACTTGCTTGTGATATCCTGGGACGCCTCATCATCTTCCCATACGAGATTTCCATCGGCTTGATGGTTGGGGTCATAGGCAGCGGGATATTCGTGTACTTACTCATGAGAAGAAAGGCATATGAACAATGAAAGCGAAGATAGGTGCCCTGTCGATTGTGGCCATTGCTTTGATAGCCATTTTTATGATGATTGACGCCGGTGGCAACTGGGATTATGTCCTTCCTCGGCGGGCTAAGAAAATTCTTGCCATCATTTTAACCGGTTGCATCATCGCCTTCTCTACGATGATCTTCCAGACAATCACGAACAACCGAATCTTGACGCCTAGCATCATCGGCCTCGATTCGCTCTATATGTTCATCCAAACATTTGTGATCTTTGTGTTTGGCTCCACCCATTTCACCTTGATGAACAACAACGTGAACTTTCTGATCTCGACAGGTGGGATGGTGCTTTTCGCAGGCTTGCTCTACAAATTCCTGTTTAAAAGGGAAGGGCAAAATATTTACTTCCTGCTCCTCATCGGATTGATCTTGGGCACATTGTTCAGCAGTTTGTCCACGTTCATGCAAGTATTGATTGATCCGAATGAGTTTTTGGTTGTGCAAGACCGAATGTTCGCCAGCTTCAACAATGTAAAAACAGACCTGTTGATTACGAGCTTTGTTCTGGTCATCGGAATCATGATTTACTTCTGGCGATACATCAAGTACTTGGATGTGTTATCACTCGGTCGGGATCAGGCGATCAATTTGGGGATTCCGTACGATTTTGTCATCAAGCGGTTTCTCATCGTCATTGCCATTCTCGTATCGATCGCGACAGCGCTCGTTGGACCGATTACCTTCCTTGGACTGTTGGTAGCGAATCTCGCCCATCAGTTTATGAAAACCTATCAGCATAAATACTTGCTGCTGGGCTCGGCTTTAATCAGTGTGATTGCACTGGTTGGCGGTTTGTTGATTGTGGAGCGTGTACTAGCGTTCTCCACGACGCTCAGTGTCATCGTCAACTTTATTGGTGGGGTTTACTTCATCTATCTTCTGTTAAAGGAGAATAAAGCGTGATAGAAGTCCGGAATGTCACAAAACAGTATGGTAGCAAAAATGTCGTGGAAAATGTCTCTGTGAAGATTGCCAAGGGGAAAATCACGTCTTTTATCGGACCCAATGGGGCCGGAAAGAGTACGCTGCTGTCGATGATTAGTCGCCTGTTGACCAAGGATCAAGGCGAGGTTTTCATTGAGGGTCAGGAGATTGGACAGACAAAGAGCAGTGAGCTGGCGAAGAAAATCTCGATTCTCAAGCAATCGAACCACATTACGGTGCGGTTGACGATTCGTGAGCTGGTCAGCTTTGGTCGCTTCCCGTATTCACAAGGCAATTTGACAAAAGAGGATTGGAAGTATGTAGACGAGGCTATCCAATATTTGGAGCTCACGGACATTCAACACAAGTACCTCGACCAGTTGAGTGGCGGTCAGCGTCAACGCGCTTACATCGCGATGGTTGTCGCTCAAAATACGGAATACGTCCTCTTGGATGAGCCGCTCAACAATTTGGATATGAAGCATTCCGTCCAGATCATGAAAGTGCTGCGACGTCTGGTAGACGAAAGAGGCAAAACAGTTGTCATTGTCATTCACGATATCAACTTCGCTTCCGTCTATTCGGATTATATCGTCGCTCTCAAGGATGGCAAGGTCGTGAAGGAAGGCACTACAGACGAGATCATCACACGACCGATCTTGAAAGATGTCTATGACATGGATATCCATATCGAAGACATTGAAGAAAATAAAATCTGTGTCTATTTCGCGTAAGCTCCATTTTCCTATCGTTAAAATTTTGATGGCCTGCCGGGGGTTTCATCAGCAAGCTATCAATAATTTTATATACTTTTACATTCTATATAGAGGTGAGAGAAGTGAACAAAAAATTACTCATGCTGTTTATGGCAGTACTGTTGGCTGTATTCACAGCTGCATGCGGCTCCAATAACGCCGCTCCTGCAACACCTGCGGCAGACGCAACAAAAGCACCTGAAGCTGCACAAACATCCGAAGAAGTTACGATCAAGCATAAATTGGGTGAAGCAAAACTGAAAAAGAATCCAAAAACCGTTGTAGCATTTGACTACGGTGTTCTGGATTCCTTGGACAAATTGGGTATCGAAGTAGCGGGTGTTGCACAGTCTTCCAGCATCCCTGCATACCTGGAAAAGTTCAAAGATGCGAAATACACAAACGTTGGTGGCTTGAAAGAGCCAGACTTTGAGAAGATCAATGCAATGAAACCAGATGTGATCTTCATTTCTGGACGTCAACAAGATGCTTACGAAGAACTGAACAAAATTGCTCCAACCATCTTTATGGGTGTAGACAATGCGAAGTACATGGAATCTTTCAAAGAGAACATGAAAACATTGGGTACCATCTTCGGTAAAGAAGCACAAGTAGAAGAAGAATTGGGCAAAATTGATGCATCTATCAAGGAATTGAATGCAAAAGCAACGGCAAGCGGCAAGACTGCTCTGATCGTTATGGTTAACGAAGGCAAGCTGAACGCTTACGGCGCTGGTTCCCGTTTTGGTATCCTGCACGGTGAATTCGGATTTACGCCTGTAGACAAAAACATTTCTGTAGAAAACCATGGTCAAAGCGTTTCCTTTGAATATATCGCAGAAAAAAATCCAGACTACCTGTTCGTAATTGATCGTGGTAACGCGATTTCTAAGAATAAAGAAGTGTCTACTTCTACACAGCAAACTGTAGAAAACGACCTGATTAAGAACACGAAAGCATTCAAAACTGGCAACATCATTTACCTGGATTCTAGCAACTGGTACTTGTCTGGTGGCGGATTGGTATCTACCGCTGGCATGGCAGACGAAGTTCTGAAAGAAGTTAAGTGGTAAGAGGCTAGAACAGAAAGTGGCGACAGCCGAGGGGAGTAAGACATTCCCTGGGCTGTCGCCTTTTCATTTTTTAAAACGTGCTGATTTATACCCGGGGCTCCCGTTTTGCAAACTCCTGTAACATCCCTCTGATTTGTTCTACCAATAAAGCAGGTGCCTTCTTAGGTGAACCAGAGTCAAACGGTGGCTGGGGATCGTATTCCAAAATCAATTGGACTCCTTTACTCATATCTTCTCCCAATTCCCATGCAACTAATTGGAGTGCCATGTCGATACCAGAGGAAACACCGGCCGCTGTAACGATTTTGCCCTGACGAACGACTCTTTCCTCTGTTGGAGTGGTTCCAAGGGATTGGAGCAGTTCGAAGGACCCCCAATGAGTGGTGGCTACAGCTCCATGTAACAAGCCTGCGGCGCTCAAGATCAGAGAGCCATTGCAAACAGACGTAGTCCATTTCGTTGTTTCATGTATGTGGTGAATCCATTGTAGAGTTTCTTCATCATTCATAGGGGTTTTATAATTGGGCGGACTGCAACCGGGAACAACAAGAATATCAGCGGAAGTAACTTCAGAGAAGCTGTAATCGGCATGTAAATAGCCCATATTGGAGTCAAGCTTGATTACCCCTTTTTTCTTAGCGACAAACTTCACTTCACATTTCAGCGTAGCAGCGAATACATCGTATGGACCAATTGCATCTAAAGCGGTAATGCCGTCGAAAAGCAAGATGGCAACCTTCATGATGATCTCTCCTTTGAAATGGGATATTTTTCTTGCAAACAAATACTAACATACATATACGAGGTATATGTATTACGGAGTTGTGACTAACTGCAAGTAGGTATAGCAAAAAGCCGGTTACACCATAAAACGTGGTGAAAACCGGCTTTTTGCTTGCGGAATCTAACAATTATCTGGCTCCAACCAGCTTGCGCTCTTCCGTGTAAACAGGTTGGGTAGTGTTTTCGCTTGGTTGCTTTTGATCTACTGCATGAGACAGCTCATAAGGGAGGCAGAGCGGTACACCCGTGCGAGGATCAATTAGAATGTCTGCTTCGATGTTGAATACCTTACGCAGCATCTCAGGCGTCATGACTTCAGCAGGGCTTCCCTCAGCGACAACGGTACCGCGAGAGATTGCAACCATGTGCTGTGCATAACGGGTTGCGTGGTTCAAATCGTGGACGACCATGACGATCGTACGATTTTCTTCGTCATTCAACTTTTGTAGGAGCTTGAGAACCTCCAACTGGTGAGCCATATCCAGGAAGGTCGTAGGTTCATCCAGGAACAGGATGTCTGTTCCTTGCGCCAGAGCCATGGCAATCCATGCGCGTTGGCGCTGACCGCCGGATAGTTGGTCAACCGGACGATCATGGAAATCGGACATGCCGGTCATGGAGATAGCCCAGCTTATGATCTCTTTGTCTTCCTTGGTCAAAGAGCCGAAGCCTTTTTGATGGGGGAAGCGGCCATAGGTAACGAGCTCAGACACGGTCAAGCCATCGGGTGCGGTTGGGTTTTGCGGCAAAATCGCCAGTTGCTTGGCGACTTCCTTGGTCGATTGCTGGTGGATCGATTTTCCGTCCAAAAATACTTGTCCGCCTGTTGGCTTCATAATCCGGGCGAGAGTTTTGAGGATCGTCGATTTACCAGAACCGTTTGCACCGACCAGTGCAGTGATTTTTCCAGAAGGAATGCTGATGTTCAAGTCTTTGACAATGGAAAGCTCACCGTATCCGATGTCCAGCTTTTGCGTGTATAAGCGCTCCACAATGGGCCAACTCCTTTTTAAGCAAAGTATGTACCTGTAACGAGGTTGTTCAAAAAGTCGTCTTTTGATCACGCAGTAGTCCTGAGAGCGTATTCGACATCGAAATTGGCGTTCACCTTCGAAGTCCGGTGCTCATGTAGGTTCCCTACACTCCGCTCCTCCTTCTTCAGGTTCTCGCCACTTTCTCGGTGCTGAAAAGACGACTTTTTGAACACGAATTATAATTAATCGTAGTAATGATAATCATTTTCACTAAGATAAAGTATATAACGTAATGAGGTCAAATTCAATAAGTAAAAAGCCAACCTGCTCACATGCGTGAACAAATTGGCCTTGGGTTAACAAATGATTATCCAGTGTTAGTAGGTGATATGAGCGATGATCCCGTGTTCGTCGTCCAATACCAGCTCGATACCGGCGGAATAAGGGTTGCGCTGCATCTGGGTCTCCAGATAGTAGCGAATCGCTTCAATCATATTCATCTCGATGAAGATTTGTTGGCGATCCATCCAGTGTACTTCAGCAGAAAAGCCGTATTCTTCGTCCCACATCAGTTCGACGGAGATGTCTTGTGGCTTCAACTGCTTTTTGTAGGCTGCGTGAATACAGATCGCATTAATGATATCTTGTTCGGAAAATGTTATCTTTTCCATGCGTTCAGTTCCTGTTCTTTCTCACGCTTGGTTTTGAAGTAGACGATCACTTTACGGATCAGGATAATCACAGCGAGGATCGCCATCAGGTTGATCATGAAGCCAAGGATGGAGCCCAGGATACCCATGTCACCGAACAGGGATCCGAACAGCAAACCAGCCAGACCACCAATCATGAGACCTTTCATGAATCCGCCGCTTTTGCTTGCTGTAGCAGCAGGAGTTGTTGTTGTACCTTTATTTGTTGAAGCATTTACATTTGTATCAGCTTTGTTAGGCGTTTGCGTGTTCGTAGGAGCCGTATTAGAGTTGAAGGATTTTTTCCCGGACTTATAGCCTTTCGCGTCGGCATGATCAATGAATCCTCCGGCCGGAGCGAGTACGAGCATTACGGCAACCAACATCATGATGAGTTTTTTCATGTTATTTGAGTAGCCCCTCTCAGTTTAATGACTTGTATATATAAGTCTACATGAATATCGGACGAAATTCCAACGAGCTTTCAGTGACGATCAGTCTAAATACCTACAAAAAAGCCCCTGACAAGCGATCATGTCAGGGGTTCTTCGTTTTACGCACTCTTTTTCAGTTTTCGGGCTGCCCAGTTACCCAGCGATTGAATGAGCTGGACCAAGACGACGAGAATAACGACAGTAATGATCATGACTTCGATGTCCCATTGCTGATAGCCGTAGCGCAAGGCGAGATCGCCAAGCCCACCAGCACCGACTGCGCCCGCCATAGCCGTAGCGCCAATCAAGCCGATCGTCGCAATCGTCAGGCAGAGGACGATGCCAGGCCGTGCTTCGCGCAGCATGATGCGAAAAATTATCTGCGTCCGGGATGCGCCCATCGCTTGGTACGCTTCGATAACGCCACGATCGACGTCATGCAGGGCCGTTTCCATCAAGCGTGAGATGTAAGGCGACGTATAGACGATGAGCGGCACAATTGCTCCTTCAATCCCAATAGAAGTGCCCACGATCAACTCCGTAAAAGGAATGATCGCAACCATCAGGATAATAAAAGGCAGCGAGCGCACAATGTTGATGATCGTATTCAGGGTGTGATAGATGATTTTGTTCGGGAAAAGGTGATTCGCCTGTGTGATGACTAACAAAATCCCGAGCGGAATCCCGATTAATGTCGCAATGAATAATGAAAACCCAACCATGATGACGGTTTCTTGTAGGGATTGTCCGAATACCGGAATCATTTCAATCAAACGCTCCATTAGCTCCGCACCTCCTCTGGTGACACAATATCTACGCGGTAGACGGATTCACGCAAGAAGCGAATGCCATCCTGAATGGCCTGGTCTTCACCAGAAATGTGCAAAAGCAAAATGCCGAGCGCCGTTCCCTTAATGGTCGTAATCGAGCCGTACAACAGATTGGTGCTAATCGGAAAACGTGCAGAGAGTGTTCCTAGAACAGGATCGAGAGCGGCATCCCCGCGAAAGGCAACGCGAACAATTTTGGAAACGGGTCCGGTTTCTTTTATCTTGGACAAAATCTCCTGTGGTACCTGATCGTCGAAAACCGTTTTGATAAAATTACGTGTCGTTTGCTCTTGCGGATTGCTGAAAACATCCAGAACAGAGCCTTGCTCGATGACGACACCGTTTTCCATGATGGCTACTTGGTCGCAGATTTTTTTAATGACCTGCATTTCATGCGTAATGAGCACGATGGTCAGGTTGAACTTTCGATTGATGTCGAGCAACAGCTCCAGAATCGATTCAGTCGTCTGCGGGTCGAGAGCAGAAGTCGCTTCGTCACAGAGCAGGATTTCCGGATCAGTCGCAAGTGCACGAGCGATACCCACCCGTTGCTTTTGTCCACCGGATAGCTGAGAAGGATAAGCGTTTGCTTTATCAGACAAGCCAACCAAGCCGAGAAGGTCTTCTACCTTGCGCTTAATGACATCTTTGGGGACGCGATTCATCCGCAAGATTTCCGCCACATTGTCAAAGACATTATAGGAAGAGAGCAGGTTGAAGTGTTGAAAAATAATCCCGATCTTTTTGCGAGCTTGCCGCAGCTCTTTTTCTTTGAGGGTCAGCATGTTGTGGCCATTGACGATCACAGAACCGCTGGTCGGCTTCTCCAACAGGTTGATGGTGCGGAGCAGGGTACTTTTTCCTGCTCCGCTAAAGCCGATAACCCCGTAGATTTGCCCTTTTTCCACCTGAAGGGATACGCCCTTCAATGCTTCTACCTGCTTGTTTCCTACTTGATACGACTTATGAATATCGGTTAGCTGTATCATAACGAGTTCTCCTTGTTGTTCTTGATGTTCCTGGCGTCGATCTTACCAGGACGGCAGTACAGCCCCTTCAAAACGTTCGTCGATGAATTTTTTCACTTCTTCCGAACGGTAAATGTCTACCAGCTTTTTGATAGCTGGGTTGTCTTTATTGGTTTCGTTGACTGCCAAGATGTTCACGTATGGAGAGTCAGCCGTCTCAGCGAAGATCGCATCTTTTTTCGGGGAGTAGCCAGCTTCCATTGCGAAGTTCGTATTAATCGAAGCTACCTCTACGTTGCTCAACGAGCGTGCCAGGAAAGCAGCCTCCAGCTCTTTGAATTGCAAATTTTTTGGATTTTCCACGATGTCCAGTGGCGTTGCATTGTCGCCCACGCCATCTTTGAGCTTAATCAAGCCAGCTGCCTGATAGAGCAAGAGGGCGCGTGCTCGGTTGGTTGGGTCGTTTTGAATGCCGACAACGCCGCCTGCCTGGATGTCCTCGACTTTTTTATGCTTGGTGGAGTACAGGCCCATCGGGTACGTGACGGTTTTTCCGACCTCGACAATTTTTGTTTTATGATCTTGATTGAACTTCGCCAAGAACGGGATGGTTTGGAAGCTGTTTACATCGAGATTTCCTTTATCGAGAGCTTGGTTCGGCTGTACGTAGTCGTTGAAAACGACGACTTCGACTTCAAGTCCTTTGCCTTTGGCGACTTCTTTCACTTTGTTGAGAATCTCTTCGTGCGGGCCGCCAGTGACGCCCACTTTGAGTGAGGTTTGTTCAGCAGCAGTGCCACCGTTAGCAGGAGCAGCTTCTTGTTTACCGCCGCAAGCCGTTACGAGCGATGCAGCGAGCAGTAGTGTAGTGAGCAGTAGACCAGTCTTTTTCATGAAAATACCCCTTTTCTCTGGATGTAAGATGGAAAAGAAAAAAGCCTCTTCCGACAGAAGAGGCGAAAACTGCGAGTATGTAACCACACTGCAACAATACCTCTCTTATCTGTCGGAATAAATTCCGCTGGATTTGGCACCGTATCGTTTGCGATAGGTTGCCGAGGTGTCATAGGGCCAGTCCCTCAACCTCTCTTCATAAGAGAATGTGCTATGAAATTATCATTCCAAACATTGTTGTTAATTCTTATTTGGATAGTTGGATTATAACGACTGAATTTTTAGGTGTCAACTGTTTTTGCAAACGAATGACTTGGTGGAAAAATGTGAAATTGATCAAAATACGAATATTATATTGAAGAATTAAAAAATCATATGTATAATGAGAGCGAATGAACCCGATACCAGCTATCGTAGGTGATGACATGACTCTAGTGGACTCCAATGAAACCAGAAAAAAGCTGTCTGCCATCTATAATGAGATAGCAAAAGAGTTGTTCGGATTTGGAACGACTTTGCTCCGAGTCACGATTGAAAACCAGATGATTACGTTCCAAGCCAAGCATCGCCGCTCTCCGCGCTCACAAGCGTTGGAAGGAGAAGCGCCGGCCCTCAAGCTCGAAGTCGATTTTCGCATGTCCCTTCTTTATAAGAAGAGACTGAGAGAGCGACTGGAGGAAGAGATGGGGTTGCCGTTGGAAGCCGTGCTACGGGACTATGATGCGCCTACGCAGTGGGCAATCACGAATGTTATTTTAGCTGAATCAGAACTGAATACCTGACGCAATCGTTCGGATTTTCTCTTTTGATCTATCTTAAGGGGAGACCGTAGACTTTGCGTAAAAACGGGTGTCACTTCTCTTTGTTTACGAAGAAAAGTGCTCTTGTTTAGAATGATACGTTCTAATCAAGGGTACTTTTCTTTTTATTGTACCACCATATTTTGTCATCAAATGAACCCAACTGGAGGAGAATTACGATGAAAAAATTACTTGCTGGAATCCTGTCTTTTTCTATGATGTCACTGGCTCTCGCTGGCTGTGGCAGCAACGATCAACCACAAGCGGGTGGGGCTGGCGGCGAAGCCAAGGGTGAGCCACAAAAGCTGGTCATCTCCACATGGGGCTTCTCTGAAGACTTTTTCCGCAAAGAAGTATATGAGCCGTTTGAAAAAGAACATAACGTGAAAATCGTACTGGAAATCGGGAACAATGCAGAGCGCCTGAACAAAATTCGCCAAGGAAGCTCCGATGTAGACTTGATCTACCTCTCTGACTACTATGCACAGCAAGGGATTGAGAGTGGCGCATTTGAAAAAATCGACCGCAGCCGCATCCCGAATCTGGATCAAATCTATGATATTGCCAAAGCACCACTGGGCGAGGAGTACGGTCCAGCTTACACGATTGGCCAATTCGGGATTGCCTACAATCCAAAGCTCGTGAAAACCGAGATCAAGGATTGGAAAGACTTGTGGAACCCAGAACTGGCAGGCAAGCTGACATTGCCAAGCATTACGTCCACAACTGGCCCAATGGTTCTCGACAGTGCTTCCCAGATAGCGGGCAGCAAGGAATTTAACGAGGATCAAGCCTTCGCGAAAATGAAAGAAGTTAACCAAGGTGTAGTGAAGTTCTACGACAAGACCTCCGAATACGTGAACATGTTTGGACAAGAAGAAATCGGCGTAGGACCGATCATGGAAATGTACTTCAAAGACATCAAAGCCGCTGTTCCGGAAGCTGTTTTCGTACAACCTGCAAGCGGCGGATATGCGGTCATGAATACGGTTAACATCGTAAAAGGCTCGAAAAACAAAGCACTCGCAGAAGACTTCATCAACTACCAGCTGAGCAAGGAAGTTCAGGAAAAAACAGCAAAAGCAAAAATCGATTCCCCTGTAAACAAAACGGTTCAACTGACAGAAGAAGAAGCAAAAGGCGTAACGTACGGGGAAGAAACCGTAAGCAAGCTGCGTATGATGGACATGAAATTCGTTAACGAGCACTCTAAAGCATGGATTGACCGTTGGAATCGTGAAATCACGCAATAACGAGCGATAGAAAAACAAGGGCGAGGGTATAGACATTTGTGGATATACCCTCGTTTTTCAACGTATAGGAATTTATAAAATAAATTCCGGAGCGCATGAAAACATTCCGCTAAAACGCGGTCGCTCCACGTTGAATAGGCCTCGATAGAAGTTTTCTTATGAGAAATGAACGTGAGGAGGACCACTCGTGCAAAAGATCATTCTTGACGTGGATACGGGCATTGATGATGCGCTTGGCATCATTCTCGCTGTGAAGAGCGGGCAATTCGATTTGGTGGGCATTACTACGGTGAATGGAAACGTGTCGCTGCGAAAAGCCACAGAAAACACGTGCAAAATTCTCGATTTCTTGCAAGTCGGCGAGCAAATCCCTGTCGTCTGTGGAGCATCTGAACCGTTGCTGCGGCCGTTGTTTTTCGAGCATGCCGTGCATGGTGAAGATGGCTTGGGTGGTGCTCTGGCAGGTGTTCCGGTTTACAAGGAGCCAACTGCTGGCTTTGCTCCTGATTTCATCGTGGAAAACGTACTTGCTCATTCTGGCGAGATTACGCTCATCATGACGGGACCGCTGACCAATTTGGCACTGGCGGTGAAAAAATGCCCGGAGCTTGTCCAACACGTCAAGGAAGTCATTTTCATGGGTGGAGTGGTCCGCGAGCACGGGAATGTGACGCCGGTTGCGGAGTATAACATGTACGTCGATCCAGAGGCGGCCAAGGTTGTGTTTCATGCCGGATTCCCACAATTGACGCTGGTTGGACTGGATGTGACGCGAAGAGTGCTGCTGAACGAGGAGCATATTCGTGAGCTAGGAGATACACCGATGGGCGAGTACGTAAGACAGAGTACGTCTGACTACCTCCATCGTTATTTTCAACGAAATGGCATCTATGCGTGCGCCATGCATGATCCATTGGCTGTCGCAGTCGCACTCGATCCGAAGCTGGTGGCGACCAAGAAGCTGTATGTAGATATCGAAACGAGAAGTGAGCTGTGTGATGGGCAAACGGTTTGCGACTTTCAAAACCGCCTACAAAAAGAACCGAACATAAACGTCTGTCTGGACGTAGATGCAGATGCGTTCTTTGCGCGTTTTATCGGCGCATTGAAAGCCTGACGATACCGTGAACAGGAGTTAATCAGATGAGAAAAACGGGTCTTTATTTATTACTGTTGCCGGGTGTGCTGTTTTTGACGCTGTTCATGGTCATTCCGATTGTGATGACGATTGCGTCCACCTTTTATCAAGATGGTAGCTTTACGATTCAAGGGTATCTCCAATTTCTTACCGACGCGTACTTCCTGAAAATTATGCTGACGACGCTGCAGGTCAGTCTGGTCACGACGATTGCGTGTGTCCTGATCGGTTTCCCTGCCGCGTACTACATTTCCAAGCTAGGCCCACGCAAAAAGGGCATCCTGCTGGCTTTGGCGATTTTTCCTTTGCTGACCAGCTCTGTCGTGCGGTCGTTCTCTTGGATGATTATTCTCGGAAAAAAGGGCTTATTGAACAGCTCGCTGCTTGCAATCGGGCTCATCGATAAGCCGTTGGAAATATTGTATACGCCGACTGCGATGATGATTGGTTTGATTCATCTGTTCCTGCCGCTGATTATTATTACGCTGGTAGGGGTGATGGAAAACATCGACCCAGATTTGCTGAAGGCGGCGGAGAGCTTGGGTGCTTCCAAGTTGACCGCCTTCTGGAAGGTCATTGTGCCACTTAGTGTACCGGGACTCATCATTGGTAGCATTCTGGTGTTTGTCGGAAGCTTGACTGCCTACACCACGCCGGCCCTGCTAGGTGGAAAACAGCGGGTCATCTCCACGTTTTTGTATCAAAATGCGATTACGCTTAATGATTGGCATTTGGCATCCGTCATTGCCACGATCATGATTGTCATTACATTTGTCGTCATTTATTTCATGAACAAGCTGGCGACGAAATTAAATCCGAAGGGGTAGAAACTATGCAGGAGAAAAATCGCGGGTTGGCCCTGTTTACCTCTCTCGTCTTTCTATTTTTGCTAGGGCCGCTCATTATCATTTCTTTTACGTCGTTTGAGCCGGGGAGCGTCTTGAAGTTTCCGCCGGAGGGCTTTTCCTGGCGGTGGTACGAAAACATTTTTAATGTAGAAATGTTCATGACGACATTCAAGACGTCGATGTTCGTTTCCTTGCTCGGAAATCTTTTGGCGCTCTTATTGGGGATTCCGGCAGCTTATGCGCTCAGTCGCTTTGATTTTCGCGGCAAGGGCATTTTGAATGGCATTTTCATCTCACCTGTCCTGATTCCGGGTATTGTGATGGGCTTTGCCATGCTGAAATACGTCATTGTCGTGTACAATTTGCCGATTTATGCGGGACTTCTCGTCGGTCATACGGTGCTGATGCTTCCGTTTATCATTCGCGTCATTGCATCATCCTTGTCCAACTTTGACTTCGCCATTGAAGAAGCGGCTTTAAGCCTTGGGGCAGGTCGTCTCGAAACCTTTTTCAAAGTCGTCTTGCCGAATATTCGCTCCGGAATTATTGCTGCGATTCTGATCGCTTTTCTGGAGTCGTTCAACAACGTAGATATCTCTGTTTTCATGACAGGACCAGGAGTAAGCACGCTGCCGATCCAGATGTTGACGTACGTAGAAAACAACTTCGATCCAACGATCGCCGCTATTTCCGTGCTGCTCATGATTCTTACGGCTATTCTCATGTTCATCATTGAACGTCTGATGGGGCTTTCCTACTTTACAAAACGATAACGGAGGCATCAACTCATGGCATTGCTCACGCTGGATAACGTATCGGTTGCCTATGACAATCAATATATTTTGCAAAACTTCAATCTCAATATCGAAAAAGGACAGCTCATCTCTTTGCTCGGTCCGAGCGGTTGCGGAAAGACGACGACGCTGCGCCTGATTGCGGGTTTTCTCGAAGCAAAAGATGGCCGGTTCATGTTTGAAGGAAAAGATTATACGCGCGTTCCGGTCAACAAGCGCAATTTCGGGTTTGTGTTTCAGAGCTATGCGCTGTTTCCACACCTTTCTGTATTCGATAACGTGGCATTCGGTTTGCGCCTGCGCAAGATCAATGAAACAGAGGTAAAGACCCGGGTACAGCAAATTCTCGAAGTCGTGAGTCTCGGCGGCTATGAAAAGCGTTTCCCGAAGGAACTGTCTGGTGGTCAAAGACAGCGCGTGGCGATTGCGCGGGCACTGGTGATTCAGCCCGACTTGCTGCTGTTCGATGAGCCGCTCAGTAACCTCGATGCCAACCTGCGGATCAACATGCGCGTAGAAATCCGTCGCATTCAGCAGGAGCTGGGCATTACGACAGTATACGTATCGCATGACCAGGAGGAGTGTTTCTCCATTTCAGATCAGGTGGCGATCATGAACAAGGGCGTGATCGAGCAGCTCGACGATCCAGCCACGATTTTCAAATATCCAAAGACAGAGTTTATTGCTCGCTTTATTGGTTTTACCAACTTCATCGACTTCGCAGAGCGCACTGAGCAGAACGGAGAAATCGGCCTGCGTGTCGGTGACCATCATTTTACCGCGTCCAAAAATCCGGGTACGGCGAATCCGTCCGGTAAAAAATGCGCAATGCGACCAGATGACCTCCTCGTGACGACAGAAGAGAGCACCGAGCTGGGAATGAACCGTCTGCGCGGGACGGTAAAGGTAAGCACGTTTTTGGGACGCAGCTATCAATATGTCGTGGAAACAGAGCTGGGTGACTTCACGGTCAATCAAGAGATGGAGACGCCGTACAAGACTGGCCTAAACGTCAATCTGCTGTTTCCGAAAGACAAAGTGGTACTCGTGGACTAAAGACAGGAGGTTATTTACGTGAAGGTCGATTTGTTGATTCAAGACGTCCAAGTGTTTAACAGCTATTTTAAAAAGTTCATCAAAGGAAACGTCGCTGTTTTGGATGAACGATTCTTCTATATTGGTGAGCGGAGTACGGAAACATTTGAAGCTGCCGAGATCGTGGACGGACAAGGCCGCTACATGATTCCTGGTCTGGTCGATATTCATTTGCATATTGAGAGCACGATGGTGACGCCGGAGACGTTTTCCTATGGTTTGATTCAAAACGGAGTGACGACGATCGTACCGGAGCCGCATGAGATGGCCAATGTATTCGGAATCGAAGGGATCAAAGAGATTATTCGTGCGAGCCGAGATTGTGTCGCTGATATGCTGTACGCGATCCCGAGCTCCGTACCAGCTACTTCAATGGAAACGACAGGTGGATCTGTCGAGATTGCAGACATGGACGAGCTCTTGCGTTCTGAAGAGATCATTTGCCTTGGCGAAATCATGAATTACGTAGACATCATCAAGGACCCTGACTGCAAGACGAATCGCATCCTGGAGCATATCCGCAAGACGTATCCAAAGCTCGTCATCGAGGGGCACGTCCCGAAATTGCTTGATTTGGACCTTCATCGCGTCATTTATGCGGGAGTGGACTCCGATCATACGCATCAGACACGTGAGGGCATGGAAGCGAGAATCGCAGCGGGCATGTTTCTAGAGATTCAAGAAAAATCGATGACGGATGAAGTCATGGACTATTTGATCAAGGAAGATGTTTCTGAGCATTTTTGTTTTGTGACGGATGATGTGATGACCGATTCTTTGGTCAATCGTGGACATTTGAACCATATTGTGAAAAAAGCTATTCAAATGGGCATGCAGCCAGAGCGCGCAATCTACGCGAGTACATTTACCCCAGCTAGACGTATGAACATGGCGGATCGAGGGGCGATAGCTCCCGGCAAAAAAGCGGACTTCCTATTGCTGTCTGATCTGCATGAACTCAAGATCGAACGCGTCTATAAAAATGGGAAGAAAGCTTATGACGTCAAGGAAGAGTACCGACAAGTAGTCAAAGAGAAGCAGTTTCCTGCGCATTTTTATGAGAGCATCAAGCTATCACCACTTACAGAGCAGGACTTCCGCGTCACAGTAGAGGTGCCGGACAATCGTTATCCATGCCGGGTCATGCTCGTTCAAAACGGTTCTACTTTTACAGAGGATCACCGTGGAATCGCTGAGGTGCAGGAAGGACAACTCTTGTGGGAGGAGAGCCCGTACGGCTTGATCGCCGTCTTTGAACGCTATGGCAAAAACGGTAACCGTGGCTATGGCTTGATCAGCGGCGATACGATCAAACGAGGGGCGGTAGCCACCAGCTATTCGCATGACAACCACAATCTCTTGGTTGTCGGACACAATCCGCACGATATGATGGTCGCAGCCAATGAAGTCATTCGCAACCAGGGCGGCTTTTACGTGGTCGAGGATGGCAAGGTGATCGCGAGTCTTCATTTGCCAGTCGGAGGCATTCTGACAGAGGAACCATTGGAAAAAACGGCAAAGGAAGTCGAACAACTACGCCGTGCTATGGAGTCGCTCGGTTACGATCACTACAACCCGATTATGTCGATCAGCACGCATTCCTTACCGGTCAGTCCAGCCTTGAAGCTGACGGATCTGGGGTTGATCGATGTTAACGACGGGAAAATAGTTCCACTGTTGTTGATGTAAAAAAGTTGCTTGCTGAAAAGAAAGTTTTCGGCAAGCAATTTTTTTTGATCTAATAGTCCCGGAAGAAGCATATAAATTTTCATGCATAGGTATACATTCCTGAATCATCTCCCTATTTTCTTACTGGAATTCGGGTATTTGGTAGGTTTTGGTTTAGGTATTCAGAATCTGGGAGACTGGAAAAATTTTCTGTAACATGGTATTCGATCCTAATCCAGGAAAGAGGAGATAAATAAATGGATAACGTAGGGTTGAGAAACACACTGTTCAGTAAAGGGCTTTCGCTTTTGTTCATGCTGGCTATGATGCTGGTGGCAGGCGCAGCTACTCTCGTGTTTGCTGAGAAAGCCTCGGCACACGGGTACATCGAATCGCCAGCGAGTCGCTCTTACTTGTGTAAGACGGGGCAAAACACAGGCTGCGGTCAAATTCAGTATGAACCGCAAAGCGTTGAGGGCATCGGTTCGTTCCCCCAATCTGGTCCTGCCGATGGTGAATTTACCGGTGCAGGCCGCTATCCTGAGCTTTACACACAAACAGCAGATCGCTGGACCAAGATTACCTTGCAGGGTGGACAAAATTCGTTTACGTGGAATCTGACAGCCCCGCATAGTACAGCGGAGTGGAAATATTACATCACGAAAAAAGATTGGAATCCAAACAAGCCACTTTCCCGAGCTGATCTGGAACTGTTCTGCTCATTCCAGGACGGAGGGAAAAGACCTCCATTCACGGTAACGCATTCGTGCAATGTACCGACAGATCGTAGCGGTTACCACATTATTTTGGGTGTTTGGGAAATTGCCGATACGGGCATGGCCTTTTACCAGGCAATTGACGTGAATTTGATTAACAATGGAACAGGTATCGTAGAAAAGCCTACCGTTCCAGGTAATGTGATTTCTGTATCACAAACAACTACAAGCATTGAGCTTGGCTGGACAAAATCCGTGGCAACTGACGGAATCAAGCAGTACGACGTGTATCGCGATGGCAAACTAATCGCATCTACCAAAGAAACAGCATACACGGACAAAGATTTGACGCCTGCTACGGCTTATAGCTATACCGTTGTGGCAGTTGATAGCAAAGGGAAAGAGTCTAACGCTAGCAAGGCACTAACTGTTCGCACAAAAGCAGAAGATATCGTGGATACAGAAGCGCCGACTGCACCAGCAGGAATCATGACCCACAATCCAACAGAGACAGAAATCGACCTCATGTGGAGTCCTTCCCGTGACAATGTTGGTGTGGTGAAATACGAGGTGTACCGTGACGGTTCCCGCGTAGGGTCAGTTGAAAAGCCTTCCTTTGTCGATAAAGGATTAACGGCAGGAACATCTTATACGTATACAGTCAAGGCAGTTGATGCCGCAGGAAATATTTCCGAAGAGAGCGCACCTTTTGCTGCAAGCACAAAGGAGAAAAAGCCTGAAGTACCAGGTGAAATCGCCGAGTGGGATTCCTCAGCTGTGTATGTACAGGGCGACCGCGTCTTGTATGATGGACTGGAATTCGTAGCAAAATGGTGGGTAACTGGAGAAAAGCCAGACCATTCCGATGCGTGGAAACTAGTGAGCGATGTCGTACTGTCGTGGGATTCCGGCAAAGCGTATGATGGCGGAGCGAAAGTGAACTATGAAGACAAGGTTTATGAGGCGAAATGGTGGACCAAAGGCGAAGAGCCAGGGAAAGCCGATGTATGGAAGTTGGTTGAATAATGGTGCAAAGCCCAGGTGATCTGCCTGGGCTTTGTTTGTGTAAGTGCAGCTACTATTTTGCCGATTCCTACTTGTTTTGATATACTTATAATTTGAACGATAAGCCCATCTTATAAGGTTAGAAGGATATGAAAAATGAATGAAACCTATTCGCTAAAAGAAAAATGGCGACAGTTTTTGGCTGTTTTGCTTCCAATCTTGATATCACAACTGGCGCTATTTTCGATGACGTTCGCTGATACCATCATGTCTGGACATGCCAGTCCGACAGATTTGGCGGGGGTAGCGATCGGGGCTAGTCTATGGACACCTGTTCAAGCAGGCTTGACGGGGATTTTGATGGCTGTCATGCCGATGGTTGCGCAGATGGTTGGGGCAGGGAAACGAGATCAGGTGCCTTACACGGTTATGCAGGCCTTATATTTGAGTGTGGGGATTGCGATCGGTGTCATCATCGTTGGTGGTTTGGTGCTTGATCCGATCCTGAACTGGATGCAATTGGAGCCTGTGGTGCGTACAATTGCTCGCGGCTTCCTGCATGCAATCGCTATTGGAATTATCCCGATGTTTCTTTATACGGTACTCCGTTGCTTTATTGACGCATTAGGACAGACGCGAGTAACGATGTTCATTACCCTGCTTTCGTTGCCGATTAACGTCTTTTTAAACTACGCTCTTATCTTTGGTAACTTTGGTTTGCCTCGACTGGGTGGAATCGGTGCCGGGCTTGCATCCGGCATCACATACTGGTGTATTTTGCTGATTACTCTGTTTGTCGTGAATCGCGTACACCCATTTGTTGAGTTCGGATTGTTCTCCCATTTTCACCGGATCTCGATGAAAGCATGGAAAGAGTTGCTGAAGCTGGGGCTTCCCATCGGATTTTCGATCTTTTGTGAGGTTAGCATTTTTGCGGCCGTCACTTTATTCATGAGTGAATACAGCACGATTACGATTGCTGCGCATCAGGCAGCGATGAACTTCGCATCCTTCCTGTACATGGTGCCATTGAGCATATCCATGGCGTTGACGATTGTCGTCGGCTTTGAGGTCGGAGCCAAAAGGTTCCGGGACGCAAAGCAGTACAGTTATTTGGGGATAGGTATCGCTCTTGGGATCGCCCTTTTATTCGGGATCAGCTTGCTGATGTTTAGCAAGCAGGTAGCTGGTTTTTATACGACCGACATCGAGGTGTTGGAGCTTGCCCAGCATTTCTTGATGTACTCGATCCTCTTCCTGATCTCTGATGCCGTCGCAGCACCTATTCAAGGGGTACTGCGCGGGTACAAGGATGTGACCGTTACCTTTATCGTTGCGCTGATATCTTATTGGGTGATTGGCTTGCCTTTGGGATACATTTTGGCGAAATTCACTTCGCTTGCAGCATTCGGATACTGGATTGGTCTGATTACGGGATTGGCTGCCGGTGCCATCTTCCTTTTTGGACGTCTGCTGTCGTTACAGAAACGCATGATTCGCAGCCATTCATAAGGAAACAGATAAGCGGAAAATCCCTAATGTGGGGGTTTTCCGCTTTTTGCATGAAGAATGAAAGCCCCGTTTACACTAGGTGAAAGACCAGATATACTTCTTATCATAGACGATGGAAGAAAACCTGACATCAAAGCAGATGGGGGGAGAGACTTATGTCACTCTCGATATTCACGACGTATGATTTTTTGCTAAAACTAGGAGTTGCACTATTTCTAGGCTTGATGATTGGTATGGATCGACAGCTCAAACACAAGCCGCTGGGGGTAAAAACCAGCATGGTTATTTCGGTTGCGAGCTGTCTCATTACGATTGTCTCGATTGAATCCGTGCATCGGTTCTCCTTGCCTGGACACACAAATATGGACCCATTGCGCTTGGCTGCTCAAATTGTGAGCGGTGTAGGTTTCCTTGGGGCTGGTGTTATTCTACGCCGGAGTAATGATGTCATTTCGGGCTTGACCACAGCATCGATGGTCTGGGCGGCTTCTGGACTTGGGATTGCAGTAGGAGCAGGGTTTTATTTTGAGGCAGTGACCGCGACGATCCTCATTATTTTGGCGATTAATTTGTTCCCGATCCTTCTTCGCTTGATTGGTCCAGAATCGCTCAGACAAAGAGATTTGTCGATCAAGATTGTGGTCGAAGGCGGGGGCGATTTGGATTTGGTGTTCAAGCAGATAAAGCACCTCGATTTACAAGTGAAACGGGTGAAGGTCAAAGACTTGGACAATAGTCTGCAAAAGCTGGAAATGATGATTACGGCATCGGAAAACACGTATACGACGGATATTTACAGTCTGCTGAAAGCGGTAGATCATGTTGTTTCTGTAGAAGTAGAAAGCAGATAAAAAGGAATAATAGAAGACGGAGGCCATGTGTGGCTTTCGTCTTTTTCATTTCATTTTCAAGTGGCTGTCGTGAGGGAAGAAGCGCATTTCCAGTCTACGCTTCGGCCTACGCCCTGCTGAGGGTGTAGACTGTCTGCTCCGGAAAAAATGGCGGGAGCGCTTCAAACGTAGATGTTTCGAAGAAGTTTTCCATAAGTGAAGCTGAAATTCCCCGCCATTTTTCCCTGCGCTGGGTCGGGCTCCAGAGGCGCTTGGACTGGAAATGCGCTTCTTCTACGTAGCTCTTGTTTACTTTCTTGAAAGTGACATCATGATGGGAAAAACACTTCGTAAAACTCCCTTGTATGACTAACAAAACGTTGTAAAAGCATTCTACTACACACAAGCTGTACGTAAGCACTGTCACATGTCTGGAAGGAGACCGCCCGAACGAAGAGAGGATACAGGCGACTGGAAGACATGTGGCAGGGCTTCTCCGACCACAGCCGTTAGAGGACTACAATATTTTTCATTTTTCCAGAATAAACACTTCATCTCTTGATATCAAGAATGAAAATCATTATCATTTTAATAGAGAATATGAGAAACCGTTGTTTATACAAGGAGGATGCGAGATGGAATTCAGAATTGAAAAGGACACGATTGGAGAAATCAAGGTTCCGGCGGATAAGCTGTGGGGCGCCCAAACACAACGCAGCTTTCAAAACTTTGAAATCGGCGAAGAAAAAATGCCACTTCCACTGATTCGCATGTTTGCCATCCTGAAAAAAAGCGCTGCTCTGGCGAATCAAAAGCTGGGCAAGCTCGACAATGAAAAGGCAGAAGCGATTGTCGCGGCAGCAGATGAAGTGATCCAAGGAAAATGGGATGAGCATTTCCCACTGGTTGTCTGGCAAACAGGTAGCGGCACGCAATCCAACATGAACGTCAACGAAGTCATTGCTCATCGCGCGAACCAATTGCTGCAAGAGAAGGGCAGCTCGGCTCGCATCCACGCCAACGATGATGTGAATAAATCGCAGAGCTCCAATGATACATTCCCGACAGCGATGCACATGGCTGGGCTGGTTGCTGTCGAGGAGCAAGTACTTCCTGCAATCCAGCTGTTAAAAGCAACGTTGAAAGAAAAAAGCGAAGCCTATATGGATATTATCAAAATCGGTCGTACGCATTTACAGGACGCGACTCCGCTGACGCTGGGCCAAGAATTCAGCGGTTGGGTACGCATGCTGGAAAAATCGGAAAAGATGATCAAGGAGAGCAATGAGTACTTGCGTGAGCTGGCGATTGGCGGTACAGCGGTAGGAACAGGCATCAATGCGCATCCGCGCTTCGGTGAAATGGTCGCAGCAGAAATCAGCATGGAAACCAACCACCAATTCGTGACCGCAGAAAACAAGTTCCACGCGCTGACCAGCCATGATGAGCTCGTTCATGTACATGGTGCCCTGAAAGCACTGTCTGCGGATCTGATGAAAATCGCTAATGACGTGAGATGGCTGGCGAGCGGCCCACGTTGCGGAATCGGTGAACTTATCATTCCAGCGAATGAGCCAGGCAGCTCCATCATGCCAGGCAAGGTGAATCCGACCCAAAGCGAAGCGATGACGATGGTTGTATGCCAAGTGATGGGCAACGATGCTGCCATTGGCTTTGCTGCTAGCCAAGGGAACTTCGAGCTGAACGTGTTTAAGCCAGTGATCATCTACAATTTCCTGCAATCCGTAAGATTGTTGGCAGACGCGATGAAGTCCTTCAACGACAATTGCGCAGTAGGAATCGAGCCTGATCTGACAGTGATCAAAGAAAACCTGAACAACTCGCTGATGCTGGTGACGGCACTGAACCCGCATATCGGCTATGAAAATGCAGCAGCCGTAGCGAAGCTGGCTCACAAAGAAGGCATCACCCTCAAGGAAGCGGCGATCAAGAGCAATTTGCTGACCGAAGAGCAATTCGATCAAGTCGTGCGCCCTGAACAAATGATTCATCCAAAAGAATAATATCTTCATGAACAAAACCGATGGTCCCATGTTTGTGGCCATCGGTTATTTTTTTGAGAACCATTACAGATGCGAACCACCACTTGCATCAATCAATTGACCAGTTACCCAACGGCCGTCCGAGGAAGCGAGAAAGGCGGCAATATCCGCTACATCATCAGGCTCTCCCCATCTGTTGAAGGTAGAAAGTCCAGCGGCGTACTTCTGCCCATTCGGATTATTTTGCAACGTGCCAGCATTCATCTCCGTGTTAATAATGCCTGGCAAGATCGCATTTACCGTAATATGACGGCTCCCCAGTTGTTTAGCCAGAGCGAGCGTCAGTGTGTTAACAGCTCCCTTCGATATACTGTAAGTGAACACGCTTGGGGAAGCTGCACGAGTCACGAAGGATGAGAGATTGATGATACGGCCTTCCTCTCTTAAGCGGGGCAAAGCTTGTTGGATCATAAAAAACGGTGCTTTGACATTGATGTTCATGACCTCGTCAAACGATTCCTCGGTAGCCTCTTCCAACGTTAAGATTTGTCCGATGCCTGCGTTATTTACGAGAATGTCAAAACGATGATCTCCTGTACGTTTCTGCAGTTCTTCGTCCAATGTCGCATAGAAATCGCGAATGCCGTCAAGAGTGCGCAGGTCCGTACCGATTGCGATTGCTTGGCCTCCTGTTCGTTCAATCTCCTGAACGACTGCTTCTGCTTCTTCTTGTCGTCTTCCATAGTGTACGACGACCAATGCGCCATCCTGTGCCAGACGTAATGCGATGCTACGACCAATCCCGCGGCTTGCTCCGGTTACCAATGCAATTTTTCCCTTCAAATTACGCATGGTTTCATCTCCCTAGATTCAAATTCAAGTTAGTTATAACACAAGGGGATGTTTGAAATATTGCTCTCTCATTCGCTCGGTTGGTCTCGTGAACGGAATGGCGATAATGTTAGAGAACAATCACTTGGCTTTACCTTTTCTTTAACAATTCTTGTTATAGTGATGCTATCTATATCTACCATGCACGAGTTCGGAGGTGTTTGTCCGTGAGGATTTTGATTGTAGATGACGACAAAGAGATTGTAGAGCTGATGGCGATCTATTTGAGCAACGAAGGATATGAGATCGAAAAGGCTTTTGACGGTCTGGAAGCGATGGAGAGACTGGAGCAGAAGCCCATCGATCTCGTCATTCTGGATGTGATGATGCCCAATCTGGATGGGCTGGAAGTTACCAAGCGAATACGAAAAAACTCGACCATCCCGATTCTGATGGCGAGTGCCAAAACGAATGATATGGACAAAATCCTGGGTTTGATGACGGGTGCAGACGATTATGTGGCGAAGCCGTTTAATCCGTTGGAAATGATTGCGAGGGTCAAGTCTCTCCTCCGACGGTCGAACTACACGCAGGCAAGCAAACAGGATCATGTGATTGAGGTGGGGCCGTTAATTATCGACAGGCAAAGTCACTTCGTTCAGACAAAAGAGGGCACCCCGATCAAGCTGACGGCATTGGAATTTTCCGTCCTGCATCTTCTGGCAAGTCATCCGAATCGAGTATTCAGCTCGGAAGAAATTTTTGACCGTTGCTGGAAAATGGAGAATTTCGTTTCCTACAAGACGGTAATGGTGCACATCAGCAACCTGCGGGAAAAGCTGGAGAAGGCGACAAATGGCGAAAAGGTGATACAGACGGTCTGGGGGGTCGGTTATAAAATTGAAGCTTAGAGCCAAGGATTTTATCCGCATCCTGTTCGATTTGCTACTTGGCCTCTTGATCATCTACGCTGTTTTTCAGATGGCTGATTTTTTTGCCAACAACTATTTGTACACCATCCCGCAAATCAGAGAGTTCATCTGGAAATTGCGGATCAATTTCGATATCAACTCCTTCAAAATCCCGATCATTTTGCTGGCGACGGGTATGTTTGTGGCGTGGTCTGTCGTTCGTATCCGCAAGTACCTGGAACAAAAGCAGATGGAGCAAATCATAAACGAGCTGCATTTCATTGCAAAAGGAAATTATCATCACCAGATTTCCCTTCGTCCGAACGGCAGCTTGGGCCAAGTCGTCGATAGCATCCATGCTCTGGTCAAAAGCGCCTTGGATGCGATGGAGGAGGAGCGGCGGCTGGAACAATCGAAGGATGAGCTGATCACCAACGTTTCCCATGATCTGCGAACGCCGTTGACCTCCATCATTGGCTACCTGGGGCTGATTGAGCAGAACAAATACAAGGACGAAGAGAAGCTCAAGCATTACGCCCATATCGCCTACGAGAAGGCAAAGCAGATGAACGTGCTCGTCAATGATCTGTTTGAGTACACGAAGGTCCGCAATCGCGGGGCGTATTTAAACCGAACGGAGTTTGACTTGGTAGAGCTGGTTGAGCAAGTATCGGTAGGCTTTCGACTCGTAGCGAATGAGGCAGGGCTGCGTTTAGTCGTAGATACGCCTGATCAAAAAATTGAAATGGCAGGAGATACCGACAAGCTCGTTCGGGTTCTGGAAAACCTTATTTCCAACGCCGTGAAATATGGACGCGATGGTACGGAAATTGTCATTCGCGTCTTCCAGCAAGGAGATGGTATCGCGATTTCTGTCGCCAATAACGGTGCTCCGATCCCGGCTGAATATGTGCCGAGCTTGTTTGAACGTTTTTTTCGGGTGGAGGGTTCACGTTCGAAAGAGACAGGAGGCTCGGGTCTCGGTCTCGCTATCGCTAAAAGCATCATCGACCTGCACCAAGGCAGCATTTCCGTCGAAAGCACAAAGGAATGGACGACCTTCACGGTTTGGCTCCCACATACAATTTCAAGCCTTTGAGAAAAGCTTTACTTTTTCTTTACCTTTCGTTTCCGTTTATTTTAATCCAAAAGTCTATCCTGACTGCATGAAGGTTACAGCCTTTGTTTTTGCAGGTGTAGGAGGGCTTTTTTTATGAGGAAAACAACATGGGCTTTGCTCATGCTGACCATATTCGTCGGGTTGACGCTTTTGCGCGATTCAGATGCAGTAGAAGCAGATTGGAAATTCCAAGGACCTATTACGCTAACGGCAAAAACATACGAGAAGGTCGATGCACAGGCAGCGATTCTGTTGGATAGCCAGACAGGAGAAATCATGTACGCACAAAATGCGGATACGCCTTACCCGGTAGCAAGCATGTCAAAAATGATGACCGAATATATGCTCCTCGAAGCCATTAAGGAAGAGCGAGTCGATTGGGACGACGAGATCGTCGTATCGGAGAATGCGGCTGCGACTGGGGGAGCACGGGTCCATCTTGTCGCAGGAGAAGCCTATCCGATAAAAGACTTGTATGAAGCGATGGCGATTGGCTCTGCAAACAATGCAGCGGTGGCAATCGGCGAGTATTTGGCAGGCAGCACAACTGCCTTTGCGGAACAAATGAATTTAAAGGCAGCCGAGCTGAATCTGAGGTCCTCCTCGTTTGTGAATGCGACCGGATTGGATACTGGAAATGGGCAAAATGAAATGACGGCTCGCGATGTAGGAATGCTCGCGTACCACTTGCTCAACGACTTCCCCGATATTGTCAAATGGACGGTCGAGCCAACCCATACAAACCTCATGCTCGATGGGGCAAACGCTGATTGGAGTATCGCAGGGCTAGATGGGCTCAAAACGGGTGATACCAATGCTGCGGGGTACTCTTTCACGGCTACAGCGAAGCGGGGGGACAAGCGGCTCATTTCCGTCGTGATGGGCGCTGAAGAAGGTGTCACTCGTTTTACAGAGACAAAAAAACTGATGGAGAGAGGGTTTGACAATGGATAACGTGCAAAAAATGGAGAGACCGACAGAGCTGCTTGCTATTGCTGGTTATGCAGTGTTTGCCCTTTACTTGTTTCTCGTCGTGAAAATACTGCTTTTTAAATTCGGCAGTTTGGATACCAGCTTGCTAGTAGATCAGTGGAAAATCATTTGGAGCGATCCGTCTGTGATTGTGAAGCGGTTGCGTTACCAAAGTAATTTGGTGCCGTTTCATGAAATCGAAAACTATGTCAGATCGATTCGAAATTACCAAAGCTGGCATAGTGCGGTGAACTTCGTAGGCAACGTGATCGCCTTCATGCCGCTAGGATTTCTGCTGCCACTCCTGTTTCCAAAAAAAGCTGGCTCACTGTTCAGAGTCACCCTGCTATCCCTGCTGTTAAGCCTCGGTGTGGAGCTGACACAACTCGTGATGAATGTAGGAACGTTTGATGTCGATGACCTGCTCTTGAACACAGCGGGCGGGATGATCGGATATATCGTGTACTTGTTCATTTGGGTAATACAGAAAAAACGGTTCATCATTTCAGTAACTTCGTAGTCTACTTATAAGGCACCCATGTGGTGCTTTTTTTACTATTTTTGAAAAGGTATGGATGAACCAACAAAGCCGGTGAGAAGAAAAAGCACAGGGCTCGTAGACCTTGACAACGCCTACCCAGTCGGAACTTCAAAAAGGGGACCACGCTTGTCGAACACTTCTTCTTTGAGAACCTTCCGCCCGTAGGGTGGCTTTGGCTCGACGGTCCCCTTTTTGAAGTGTAGACGGACAGTCAATCCCCCACGCTGGCGTGTCAGAGTCGAAGAGAACTGTGCTTTTTCTTCTCCTCCACAATGTTGACTCAAACAAACCAGTCCCCTCTTGTTTTGTCCTAATGCCTATGTTTACACTAATAGAAAACCATTGAAAATTCATATCGAAAGAGAAGGTGATTCTCTTTGTTAGATAAAGCGCAAGAGATTTTACGAAAGTACTTTGGCTACGAATCATTTCGGGAAGGCCAGAAGAAAATCATCACGAGCCTGTTAGCCGGACATGATACCGTAGGCATCATGCCAACAGGTGGCGGGAAATCGATCTGCTATCAAGTGCCAGCAATGCTCCAAGAAGGAGTAACCATCGTGATCTCCCCACTCATCTCGCTGATGAAAGATCAAGTCGACGTGCTAGTCAGCATGGGCATTCCCGCCACTCAAATTAACAGCTCACTGGATTATAGCGAGGTTCGCGATCGACTCCGTATGGCGGCGCGAGGAGAGTACAAGCTGTTGTATATCGCCCCAGAGCGATTGGAATCCGAAGCGTTCCAAAACCTGATTCAAGATGTACCGATCTCGTTTGTGGCAGTGGACGAAGCGCATTGCGTTTCGCAGTGGGGGCACGATTTCCGTCCGAGCTATTTGGCAATTGCTCGTTTTCTTCAATCCTTGCCACAGCGCCCGATCGTCGCAGCCTTGACGGCGACAGCGACTCCAGAGGTAACCGAGGACATCAAGCGACAGCTAGAATTAAAGGACGAACGCCTTTTTATCACAGGGTTTGGCAGAGACAATCTCATCTTGTCTGTACGCAAGGGAGAGAACCGTCGAGAATTCATCCAGGCGTACTTGCGGGCGAATAAACAGCAGGCTGGCATTATTTATGCGGCAACGAGAAAAGACGTGGACGCCTTGCATGCAGATTTGGACAAGCGTGGCTTTGCTGTGACCAAATACCATGCAGGACTGACGGAGGAGGAGCGTGCAGCCAACCAGGAAGCATTCCTGTTTGATGACGTCCGTACGATGGTCGCGACCAATGCATTTGGGATGGGCATCGACAAGTCCAATGTGCGCTACGTCATTCATTACAACATGCCGAAAAACCTGGAGGCGTATTACCAAGAAGCAGGCCGTGCGGGACGTGATGGGGAGCCAAGTGAGTGTATTCTACTGTTTCAGCCACAGGATATCCAGACGCAAACGTTTTTCATCGAGCAGAATCAAGTGCTGGACGAACGCAAGGAGTTGGAATACAAAAAGCTGTACGCAATGATCGACTATTGCCGGACGCCGCGCTGCTTGCAACAAAACATCGTGCAATACTTCGGCGAAATAGATGCTGCCGCGTGCGGGCGCTGCGGAAACTGCACGGATGAGACAGAGCTGTCCGATATTACACTTGAAGCGCAGAAGATTTTCTCCTGCGTCAAACGTATGAGAGAGCGCTTCGGTGCCGCACTCGTCGCGCAGGTACTGAAAGGCTCCAAGAATAAAAAGGTCACCCAGTTTTCCTTCGATCAGTTGCCTACCTACGGTTTGATGAAGGAATACAAGGAAAAAGAGATCGCAGACTTGATCCAGCTCCTCATTGCCGAAGGATATTTGCAAGTAACGGAGAGCCAATATCCAATCGTCAAGCTGGGGGAGCGGGCATTGCCTGTTCTGCGGGGCGAAGAGCGCGTCGTACAAAAAATCTCGATACGTCCTGTTCAGCTGACAGAGGATGACGAGTTGTTCGAGCACCTGCGCGCGTTGCGCAAGGAAATCTCGACGCGACAAAAAGTACCACCATACGTGATTTTCCCAGACAGTACCTTGAAGGAAATGAGCAGCGTTTGCCCGACTGACAAACAGGCCATGCTCAAGATCAAAGGAGTAGGCGAGGCGAAATTTGAGAAGTACGGGGAGCTCTTTCTGGAGTGTTTGCAGAACTATGCAGCGATCAAGTCGTGACATTTACGTCACGGCTTTTTTTGCTATTTTTCCTTTCATATGCCTGCTATAGTTAGATAGCAACCCAGAATTTTCTTACATAATAGAATAGGAGGACAATAAGAGCAACACCATCGAGGGGCATTGACAGATTAAGAGAGACAGAGGGGAAAACATGAAAAAACTAGCGAAGGGCTTATTAAGTGTAGCACTTACAACCATGGTGCTAGGCAGTGCGATGATGGGGATCGCCGCACCGGTAAAGGCCGCAGAAACACCAACCAAAATTACACTGCTGGGTACATCTGATATTCACGGACGATTCATGCCGTGGGATTATGCTTTGGATGGCCCGAATCAAAATGGCAGCATGACGCAGCTGTTCACGATGATTAAAGAGATTCGCAAAGAAAATCCGAACACGGTGTTGCTGGATGCAGGTGATTCGATCCAAGACAACTCGGCAGAGCTTTTCAACGACCAACCGCAGTCTCCTATCATGGTCGCGATGAACGAAATGAACTATGACGCATGGGCTTTTGGCAATCATGAATTTAATTTTGGGCTCGATGTATTGGATAAGGTTAGTAGCCAATACAAAGGCTCTGTTTTGGCAGGGAACATTTATAAAGAAAATGGCGAGCGTTTCTTGCCAGCGTACACGATCATTGAACGCGCAGGTGTAAAAATCGGCGTCATTGGGATGAATACGCCGATGATTACCGATTTTGAAAAAGGTACCGATCATCTGGATGGCCTCGTGATCAAAAACCCGGTAGAAGAAACCAAGAAAGCTGTAAAAGAGTTGGAAGGCAAAGTAGACGTCATGATCGGTCTCATGCACATGGGCATCGAGAATGAAAACGGAATTCCGGGTACGGGTGTAGCAGATATCGCGAACGCCGTTCCAGAACTGACCGCGATTTTTGCAGGTCACATGCACAAGCTTGTGAAAAAGGAAGAGATCAACGGGGTCCTGATTTCCGAGCCAGACAAATATGCTACTCATATCTCCCGCATTGACCTGACCTTTGAAAAGAAAGATGGCAAGCTCGTGCTGACTAACAAGGAAGCGACAGCGCTCCCTGTAAAAGGCGCAGATGGCACACCAGCGGTATCCGATGCAGAGCTGGAGACCAAGCTCAAGCCTTTCCATGAGTTCGCACGTGCAGATGCCAACATCGTCGTAGCAGAGCTCAAAGGCATGAACCTGGTACCGAAAAACGAGATCGAGGGCATCCCGACGGTTCAAATTCAGGAGACGCCTCTATCTGACTTTTTCCATGAAGTGATGCTCTACTATAGCAAAGCAGACGTGGTTGCCCACCAGATCGACAATGACAAAGCCAAGCTGGATGTTGGTCCGATCAAGAAAAAGGATATCGCCTACAACTACCAATACGCAGGTGGCGAGATCACTGTTTACAAAGTAACCGGAAAAGACTTGAAGGACTATATGGAATGGGCAGTGGGCTATTTCAATTCCACGCGCCCTGGTGACGTGACAGTAAGCTTTGATCCAAAACGCCGCGCTTCCAAATATAGCACCAACGATTTCTTCGGTGGCGTGAAATACGAAATCGACCTGACGAAGCCATATGGCAGCCGCATCACGAACCTGCGCAAGCTCGATGAGACTCCGATCAAAGCGGAAGATACCTTGAAGCTCGGAATGAACTCATACCGGATGGAGGCTTTGCAGGCAAAAGGTGGCGCGTTGGAAGGACGCAAGTTCGAACAACTGTGGTCTTCCAAAGACAATACGGCGTTTGGTGAAACGGGTGGAACGATCCGCAATCGCGCTATTGCGTATCTGAAAGAAGTGAAAAAGGGCGTTTACGAGCCAAAAGTACAAAATAACTGGAAGATTACAGGTATGGATACCACTGCACCTGAACGCAAGGACGTCGTAGAGCTGATCAATGCAGGCATTCTGAGCGTTCCGAAAACAGCAGATGGCAAATACACCAATATCGCTTCCATCAACATCAAGGACGCGGTAACCAAAGAAGAAATCGCCGAACTGTCTGCAAAAGTAAAAGTCGATGCAGCGAAGTTGGCGACCGTCAAAACCAAAGGCGAATTTTATCATCAACTGAATGAAGCGAGAAAGGCTGCGGAAAAGTCGGTCACACCGCCAACCAAAACGCAGCAAAAGAAATAACAGAGATGAACGCAAGAAAGCCGTGACGCTAGTAGTCACGGCTTTTTCTTTTTCTATGACGCCAATCTGTCAACGAACGATTCTTCTGCGATACTTCACCAAGTACAACAGGAACCCGAGCAGCAGCAGTCCTTGACCAACAATCGCACCAGAGATGGAGATACCGATATAGGTGATCAAGTAGTAAATGCCGGAGCCTACTGCCATTAGCAGATTCTCGATGAAGTTCTGAATCGCAATCGTTTTTCCAGAGCCGACCATCCGCTTGCCTTCATCCTGCAAGACGGTATTCATCGGGATAATGAACACGCCGCCCATGAACCCGACGAGTAGCAGTAAACAGATGGCAATAAAAGTGACGCTCACCCAAGGAAATAGCACGATGATGAGAAACATTCCGAATCCGTATGTCAGCGATCGAGTGAAATGAGACAAAGGAATGAGCTTGGGAGCGAGAAAAGCTCCGGCGATAATCCCGATGGATGTCGTTGCGAGAATCAGCGATACAGAGAAGCTCTCCGGATTAATCCCAAGCGCGAGGGGAATCCAAGCGAGTACGGCCACGCGTAGGACAGCAGAGGACATCCAGAATGCTCCAGTTCCAATCAGGGCAAAGCTCGTTTCTGGGCGATTCATCAGGTGCTGGAAGTCGATGAAAAAGCGCCGTGCTTCTGCCCCATAGCGAATCGATGAATTCCCTCTCATACGCGGAATGAAGAAAGTCATACCGAGCGACAGCAGATAGATCAGCAGACAAATTCCTGAGGAGATAAGCGGCGCTGTCATGTTTGCGATGGCTCCACCACCACCGATCCCTGTGAGAATCGCAAAGATCGTATAGGCTTCGATGCGTGCATTCGCATGAAACAGTTCATCTTCATTTCGAGTCAGCTCCGGCAAAATTCCGTACTTGGCCGGAGAATACACGACCGCTCCGACTCCAACTGTGAAATAACACAACATCAGCATGATGATGCTCGACTGGTCAATGAAAAACAGCAAGACGACACCAAGCGCTTTAATCAGGTTGCCAATCACCAGCACGATTGACTTGGCATGCTTGTCGGCAAAAGGCCCAACCAGTGGCGCGAGAAAAACGTAAGGGAGAAAGAATGAAATGGATACGAGTGCAAGCATCGCGGGAGAAAAACCGTTCTCCCGCAGCAGATTCGCGATGACAAACAAAATCATGTTGTCGGCAAAGGCCGATAGAAATTGAGTGAAGTACAGAGCTTGTAGTGGTTTTAATCGTATATTCACATCATTTTCCTCCAGTCTCCGCTAGTTGTTTCAAGCTGACGTAATCCGTTTTGCCGCTTCCGAGAAGTGGTAGAGCCTTGATGACTTGCATCGTACCCGGTATGAGCAATGGCGAGTATTGTTTTTCCGTCAAATACGCGCGCAATTGGCTCAGCTGAACCGATTCATCTGTGGTAAATAGCAGGACACGCTCACCTTTTCGCGGATCATTCACGTTGATTGCAGCAAAACCAGAGTGTCCGAAGCATTGCATAGCCAGTTCTTCAACCAGATTGAGCGAAACCATCTCGCCGCCGATTTTAGCGAAGCGCTTCAGGCGGGATTGGATGCTGAGAAAGCCGTCCTTGTCAGCTGTAACCAAATCACCTGTGTGGTACCATTCCTCAGCGGGGACAAAGCCTTTTCCGTGAATCATATAACCCTTCATGACGTTCGGACCCTTCACCAAAAGCTCTCCACCAGCATCGATTCCTTCGACTGCTCCCAGCTTGGCGGACATTCCTGGCATCAAACGACCGACGGTTCCTGGTTTGTTAGCCAGCGGGGTGTTGAGCGACAGGATCGGAGCTGTTTCCGTTGCCCCATAGCCTTCAAAAATCCGTACACCGAACTTTTCCATCCACAGCTTGCGCACATCGTCCTTTAGTTTTTCTGCTCCTGCAAATACGTAGCGCAAGGAGTAGAAGTTGTAAGGATGAGCCATGCGTCCGTAACCAGCCATAAAGGTCGAGGTTCCGAAGAGGATCGTCGCATTTTGATCATAAACCAATTCCGAAATCGCCTTGTAATGCAGCGGACTTGGATACAGAAAGACTGGAATTCCTTTGATGACTGGCACAAGCGTTCCTACAGTTAGTCCAAAGCTATGGAACATTGGTAGCGCATTGAAAAACTTGTCGCGACTCGTAATATCGATTGTACAGGTAACCTGTTGGATATTCGCGTACAGGTTGGTATGCGTGAGTACGACACCTTTTGGCTTGCTCTCACTGCCGGAAGTAAAAAGGATCAGCTCGTTCGTAGTAGCCGAAGCTTTTTTCTTCCACAAATAAGAGAAGAGTGCGGACACTTTGTCAAAAGCAGTCGCTGATGCTTTCAAATCCTCGAGATAAATAATTTTCATGCTCGGTGAAAGACCTGCGATGATGTGCTCTAACTTCCCTTTTTCAATGAATACGCGCGACGTCAGGATCGTATCGATATGGGCGGTCTCACAGCAATCCAGAAGCGAACGAATGCCGAGTGAAAAGTTCAGGATGGCTGGAGTGGTCCCGATGCGGAACAACGATAGCAGCGTTACGAGATGGCCTACCGAATTGGGAAGAAATATACCGACAACGGGCTTCCCCAAGAGCATCGGCTGCAATTTGTTGCCGAGTAAGTAACTGCCGATTAACAAGGTCTTGTAGTCGATCGATGACGTCAAGTCCTTGGCGATTTCCATTTTTGCACCATTCAGGCGAGCTGCTTCGAGAACTTCATCAAACAGATTCACGTTTTGCTTCATCCGGCTCTCAAACAGGCCTTCTTGGAGAATACGCAGGATACGATCATTGGCCGAGGCTTTTTGTTCGCGCATGGACAGGTTTTGATCGCGCTCGATAGTGAACGGAGTGCCTACTGTCATGGTCACATCCGGGAACCAGGAGAGCTTCAGCTTACCTTTCAAATAGGAGAAGATCGAACGTTCCAGGCCATTAATGATGATCGGGTAAACTGGTACGCCAGTACGTAGAGCGAGATAGCCGACACCGCTGTAGATTTTCATGATGCCGCCCGTCGTCGTGATCCGACCTTCTGGAAAAATCACCAGCGTCTGTCCGTTGCGGAGGACGCGGAGCATGTGGCGGATGGAGTACGGGTTGAGAGGATCGATCGCGATATGCTTGCGGAAGCGGAGGAAAAACGCAAACCGCTTGGCGATCTCCGTGTTGACGACAAAGGTCGCTTCTTTTGGCAAGCAAAAGGATAGGAGTACCGCATCTAGCAAGGAGACGTGATTGGGAGTGATAAGAGATGGCTTCGACAAGTCGATTTTGGAGAGTCCAAGTACACGAGGGCGAAACCACAGCATTAAAATCATTTTCAAGAAAGAATAAATAAGGGCCATGTGGACCACACCTTTACAAAGGATAATTCGTTGCTCTATAGCTTTTATTGTAAGGAGTGGAGCATGTAAAAAAAGTACCAACATTTATTGGTACCTGGTAATAAGACCTAGAATAGCTTTTTTTGGCTGGCTTTTGCGGCCGCTTCCTTGCTTGTTTTGACGCCCATTTTTTTCAGGATTCGGTTGATGTGATTTTTGATCGTACGCTTCGTGATGTGGAGAGATTGTTCAATCTGCGTTTGCGTCTGACCTTGGTGGATTAGTTGTAGGATGTCCCTTTCTGCGGGAGATAACAGCTTTTGATTTTCATCGTTTTTCAAACGCAAAAATTCGTTGCGCAGTGCCGCAGCTGCCGTAGGGTGAATGGCAGATTGGCTGTTGTGAGCAGCACGGATGGCATCGGGTATTTCCTTGAAGCTAGATTTGCTGATGTAGTTGACGGCACCCGCTGAGAAGGATTCCACGATTACTGCCTCGTCTGTCAGAGAGGTGAGCATGATGATTTTACTGTCAGCTTGGAGTGCCATGAATTCGATTGCTGTCTCGATCCCGTCCAGATTGTTCTCGGTCAAGTTAATGTCCATCAGGACGACATCCGCTTTGGCAGGCAAAAAGCGCTCGATTGCTTCTGCTTTGAACCCGGCTTCCCCTACTACGGTGAGATCCGGTTCTTTGTTCAGGAAGTCAATGAGACCTTTGCGCCAGACCGGGTCGTCCTCTACTAAAAATACCCTGATTGGATTCATGTGTGAGCGTCCTTTCGCTATTCAGAGTCGTTTGTGATGACGCGCTTTTTCGGGAAGAACAGGAAAACGGTGGTTCCTTTGCCTTGCTCACTGTAGATTTCCAGTTGGCCCTGATGCTTTTGCATGACATTGTAGCAGTAGGAGAGCCCAAGACCAAAGTTTTGTCCCGTCCTTTTTGTCGAGAAAAAAGGATCGAGTACATGAGGTAGGTTCTCTTTGGTAATGCCTGTACCTGTGTCCGCGACAGTGATGATGAGATGCTTGTAGGACAAAAATAGCTGAAGATGGAGCTTGCCGCCCGACTTCATGGCTTCCAGCGCATTCATGCACAAGTTGGTGATAACTTCGCGCAGTTGTACGCCATCGCCATATAAGCGAAGGGTTTCGTCTAATTCACTAACGACTTCTACCTGTTGTTTTAGGGTGTAGGGCGTCAGAGTTTGTGTGACTTGCCCGATAATTTGGCCGGGGTCACATGGTTCTTCGCGCAGCTCGACGTCCCGCAGCTGATTTTGAATCCGATTCATCATGTCCAGCATATGCTGCGAGGATTGCATCAGGACAAGCGCGTCTTCTTTTAGCGACGGCTGGTTGGTTTCATCTGCATATGTCTCGATACGGTCGGCATATAGCGAGATTTTGCCTACTTCATTTTTGATCGTATGGTTAATGATTTGTGCACCGGAAGTCAAGGCGCGCAAGGTACTGTCTAGACGTCGTTTTTCTACGCGGAGACGGACGCCAAGGAAGCCGTATTTCAAACTAATGGCAACGATCAGGATAAACTGGATTGTGACCACGACCATGTTGTAGCGCCAAGCTTCGTAATCGTTCTGGATACGCATGACATAGATGAAAATAAAGACGAAAAACAACGGAATGATGATGAGTACGTTCGTGAAAAAGCTGTTCTTTTTTACGAGTGGATCTTTTTCTCGCATGTACTGCACGATAAGCAGCGTACAGGAGAACAGAAAAAACGGAATTACCCATGCCACCATAATCCAGTAGTTAAAAAGCAGCTCGGGATAAATGGGTGTAATCCAAAGCATCCCAAGCGGCATGAGAAGAGCAGCGTATTGTATCGTCAGCTTTACTTTGCGAGACAAAAATTCAGCTGAGTGTACGGCAAACATGAGAAACGTGTACGGCAAACCCACTTGGCAAACAAAAGAAGAGATGCGGCTCACCAATATCAGGGTGTTCGTGGTCCCGGGCTTTGCGGCCAGGTAATCTGCAAAATAGGGCATGATCGTCTCGTCAATCACGCCTGAGATAAAGCCCCCAGCCCCAACAAAGGCAGTCGCACAAGCCCAGCGGATCGACGTTCGTTTCGGGTCTGTGAACAGAACGAACAGACCTAATGCCCATATGGTAAACAAGATGAAAACCATCATGGATTTGCTATCTCCTGTCAAACATTATTTATCTATTATATCGTACATAAGTCAAAGGACACGGAAAAATTAAAGGATGGACAAGCATGCAGGTGTTTATATTCAGAATATACATAGCTATCCGTAATCTTCGAAATCGCATGTATATATGCCCATCATATTCATAGGAAAGCAGGTTTTTCCAAATATTCGTGGAAATGAAAAGGATTGGTTGTGAGTTTCGTGACTTTCTATCTATTCAACGGCGGGTGATAGAGTGAAACGATTAGATTTAATATTCCAGACGTTAGTAGACGCTGGTCCTGATAAAAAAGTAAGCGCTTCAGAGTTGGCTGATCGGCTTGGCTTGAGTCGAGCGAATGTGAGCAGTGATTTGAACCGTTTGTGGAAGGAAGGCCGAATCGAGAAGGAAGAAGGGCGTCCGACGCTGTTTTTTGCCAAGCAAGAAAACGATTCGCTCTATTTGGCGGAGACATCGCTGGACAGACTGGCGAAAACCAACAAGAGCCTGATCACGCGTATTGAGCAGGCAAAGGCGGCCGTCTTGTATCCGCCGCGAGGGATGCATTGCTTGATTTTGGGAGAAACCGGTGTGGGCAAATCGTGGTTTGCTGGGATGATTCACGAGTTTGCCGTTGATATTGGACGCCTGGATAAGCATGCTCCTTTCGTGATTTTTAACTGTGCCGATTATGCTAACAACCCCCAGCTCTTGATCAGTCAATTGTTCGGAGTCAAAAAAGGGGCGTACACTGGAGCGGAGATGGACCGCAAAGGACTAGTGGAAAAGGCAGACGGTGGCATTCTATTTCTCGATGAAGTACATCGGCTGCCAGCGGAAGGACAGGAAATCTTTTTTACCTTTATGGATAAGGGCATATTCCGCCGCGTAGGGGAAACAGAGATGGAGCGGACGGCTCACGTCCAGATTGTGATGGCCACGACAGAAAATCCGGAGTCGAGTCTCTTAAAAACGTTTATGAGGCGCATTCCCATGGTCATCAAGCTGCCCTCTTTGGTTGAGCGTGGCTTGGAAGAGCGTTTTAGTATTACGATGGAAATTTTTCAAGAAGAAGCTTTTCGATTGGGGAGAGAGATTCAGATATCGGCCAATGCTGTGCAGGCATTCTTATGCTATCACTGCCCGAATAACATAGGGCAGTTAAAAACGGATATTCAGCTCACCTGCGCCAGCGCCTATGCCGAATTCATTTCGTTAAAAAAGAATCAGCTGCACGTATCGGTTCAGGACCTGCCGCATCATGTCAAGCAAGGGCTGCTTTTGGTGAAGGATTACAAGCAGGAGCTAGATGAAATCATTGGGACGGAGCACAATTGCTATGTCGTGCAGCCATCAAAAGAGGGTATCTGGATCGGGCGAGAAACAGAGGATACGACGGACAGTGTCTATGAAAAAATCGAGCAAAAAATATATGAACTGCAAAACCTCGGTGTGAGTGAGGAAGAATTGGAGTTTGACATCGAGAATTATTTTACGACCTTTATCAAAGGTGTCCACCAACGCGTGAACAAGGGCGACATGGCCCGGATTATCGACCCGTTCATCATTCACCTCGTGGAAGAGATCGTCCGCTTCGCAGAGGCCAAGCTGGAGAAGATATTGAGCCAGAAGGTGATCTTTGGTCTCGCGCTGCATATTCAGACGTCGAAGGAGCGCCTCGCACAAGGCAAGCAGATCGTAAATCCGCAAATCAACCATGTGCGAATCAAATACAAGAAAGAGTTTGCTGTGGCGCTAGAGTGCGTGCGCATGATAGAAGAAGCGATACTCATGGATCTGCCGATTGGTGAGGCTGGATATTTGACCATGTTTTTCGTGCTCGACGATGTCAGCATGGAGGAAGAGCGGGAAACAATTGGGGTGCTCGTTATTACGCACGGCAGCGGTGGCGCGACAGCGATGGTCGATGTGACGAACCGATTGCTAGTCACACAATATGCGAGAGCCATCGATCTGCCGCTCGAAGAAGATTCCATGAGTGTTTTGGAAAAAGCACTGAAAGTAGCCAGAGAGATCGGGAGCAAGGCTGGACTGCTGTTGCTCGTAGATATGGGGTCGCTGCTCGGCTTTGGCGAGATCATCGAGCGGGAGATCGGAATCCCAGTCAAGGTCATTCCGATGGTCAGCACGCCACATGTGATTGAGGCCACTCGAAAGGCCATGCTCGGTCATTCACTGGAGGATGTTTACCGAGATGTCTTGGGCATTTCGCTCTACCAGCGGGAGGAGCAGCCGAAAGAGCAGGTACAAAAGCATGTTCCCGCGCTGACGATCGTCGCAGCCTGCCTGTCTGGGGAAGGTAGTGCCTTGTTTTTGAAAAAGCTGCTGGAATCGAGGCTCAGGTACGATGATAACCTGCTAGAATTTGTGCCGCTGCAACTGATCGATAAGGCACAAGCCCGCAATCAGCTTCGAAAAATCAAGGAGGAGAGGAAAATTCTCTTCGTGGTGAGCAATTACATTCTCGATCGTGAATTGCGTCACCATAGCATGGACGATGTTTTGAACGGAGAGGCGATGGCTGACATCCAGAAAGTGATCGATCTGGAAGAGGCCTATCTGAAGATGCAAGAGTCGCTGGGGGAGCATTTGCAAATGGTAGAGGGACAAGATGTTCTCGCTGACGTGAGGATGTGTGTCGGCCGTATGGAAGAGCGACTGAACAATTCTTTGGTTTTTGACACGCGAATTGGGGCGTACCTGCACATCTGCTGCCTGGTTGATCGCTTGAAAGCAGGAACGCAATCCGTAGCGTATATTCAAAAAGATAGTTTTTTGCTGGAGAACCGCAAGCTGTACAGCTTAATCCGACATGAATTATTGCCGCTGGAAGACAAGTATGAGGTCGCGATCAGCGAAGATGACGTTTGTTTTATCATGAATTTCTTTATACACAACAAAACACTGGCGTAACCAGTGTTTTGTTTTTTGATTTTTCCACCTTCAAAACAAAACACTACAGCGCTTACATAAAAACACTAATAGGGATGACAAGCGAAGAGGCCGCGAAATATGCCTAACCATGCGGTGTTTTTGGAAAGCGCATACATTTTTTGGTGTTTTGGCATGTAACTTGCTCTTACAAAAAGGCATATCGTCGAGAGGAGGGGGTACAATGAATATTTTATTGTGTTGCGCAGCAGGTATGTCGACTAGCTTGCTGGTTCAAAAAATGGAGGAAGCTGCCAAAGAAAAAGGGTTGGACGCAAAAATATGGGCAGTTTCCGCAGATGAAGTGAAGCATCATATCGACCAAGCAGCAGTGCTCTTGCTGGGGCCACAAGTTCGTTACAAGCTGACAGAGATGAAAAAAGAAGGGGCATCCAGAGGAATTCCTGTAGACGTAATCAGTACAGTTGATTACGGAACGTTGAACGGGAAAAACGTGCTTGAGTTTGCACTTCGTCTAAAACAGTAGGAGGGGGATGCGTATGGGCGGATTTGTTTCTTTTATGGAAAACCGCATGATGCCGATTGCAGGGAAAATGGCGGAGCAAAAGCATCTGCAGGCCATTCGTGACGGAATTATCCTTACTTTGCCTTTGTTGATCATTGGTTCCATTTTCCTCATCATTGGCTTCATACCGATACCCGGTTATGACGAATTCATGGGTGGTATTTTCGGCGAGAAATGGCGAACGAAGCTGTTGTATCCGGTAGGTGCTACTTTTGACGTCATGGGTTTGATTGTTAGCTTTGGCGTCGCCTATCGACTGGCGGAGAAGTACAAGGTCGATCCGCTGTCGGCTGGAGCAATCTCTGTCGCATCCTTCTTGCTCGCCACTCCGTATAAAATCATGTTCACCCCTGAGGGAGCGAGTGCAGCCCAAGAGGTTGGCGGCGTCATTCCTCTTACGCTAATGGGGAGTCAGGGACTTTTTGTAGCCATGATATTGGCGATCTTATCAACGGAGATTTATCGCAAAATCATCCAAATGAAAATCGTCATTTCCATGCCACCCGGAGTTCCCCCTGCCGTTTCTCGATCTTTTGTGGCATTGATCCCTGCGGGTGCTGTGCTTGTCGTGGTCTGGCTGATTCGGATTCTTCTGGAAAACACCTCCTTCGAGAGTATTCATAATATTGTAAAAGATTTGCTTGTCGGACCATTGAGTGTGGTCGGTAGCAGCTTGATTGGAGCCATCATATGCGTGTTGCTTATTCACGTGCTCTGGGCCGTCGGTTTGCACGGTGCTGCGGTTGTCGGCGGAATTATGAGTCCAATCTGGCTTACCTTGATGGACCAGAACAGAGCGGCGTTTCAGGCAAATCCGAACGGTGAATTGCCAAACGTCGTTACCACGCAATTTTTTGACATGTGGGTATATGCAGGCGGATCAGGTGCAACTTTGGCCCTCGTTTTCCTGATGGTATTCATGGCACGAAGTAAACAGATGAAAAACATCGGCCGGCTCTCGATCGGACCTGGTTTGTTTAACATCAATGAACCCGTCATATTCGGTATGCCGATCGTTATGAACCCGCTCTTGATCATTCCTTTTGTACTGACCCCTGTCATATTGGTCATTATCAGTTATTTTGCGATGTCGCTCGGATGGGTAGCAAAGCCTAGCGGGGTATCTGTTCCGTGGACGACACCATTGCTTGTCAGCGGGTATTTGGCTACGGGAGGAAAAGTGTCAGGGATGGTTCTCCAAGCCGTGAACTTCATCATTTCGCTCGCGATCTACTACCCGTTCTTCCGACTGTGGGATAAACAAAAAGTTAGCGAAGAAAAAGCGGGTACTGCTTCCGATACAGCTGTGACTATGTAATCGCTAGAGGAGAGGCTATCTATGAAATTGATTGTGAATGCAGACGATTTTGGGTATTCCAAAGGCGTCAATCTGGGCATCGTCGAAGCGCATCGAGAAGGAGTCGTTACTTCTGCGACCTTGATGGTCAATATGGAGGGGTTCGAGCACGCTGTAGGGCTGGCCAAAGAACATCCAACGCTCGGAGTAGGCATTCATCTGGTACTCACATGCGGATCGCCAGTCAGTCAGGATGTACCATCGCTAACGGATGGAGAGGGGCGTTTTCGACGCGGGCAAGATCATTTGATTGCCGCTGTACCGGAGGAGATTGAGCAGGAGCTTCGCGCTCAACTAGGGGCTTTCGTGGCGTCGGGGCTTACGTTGACACACATTGACAGCCATCACCATGTGCATGCACATCCAGCCGTTTTGCCGATTATTCTGAAGCTGGCAGAGGAATATAGAGTGCCGGTTCGCTATCCGTGGATGTCCGGGACGAAGGAGCAGCGAGACCAGTCGAGTGTTTTGACGACAGAAGGCTTTTCTCATCATTTTTATGGAGATGACCTAACCGTACAATCCTTCGTTAGGATCGTAGAGGATATGGCAGATTATCCTGTAGTGGAGATCATGACGCACCCTGCTTATTTGGACGAAGCGGTACTGACAGGTAGTTCATACGCAAAGCAACGAACCACAGAATTGAAAATCTTAACAGCAGCAGAGTTAAAGCAATACATTCGTGATCAAAAAATACAGCTCGTGACTTTTAGCGAACTTGGATAGGTGGAGATAGCTTTGGACCATACAGACGTTATTTTTCAACTAATACTTCACGGAGGAAACGCGAGGAGTCTGGCAATGGAAGCGATCGCCCTGGCTAAAAATAGAGACTTGTCAGGTGCAGAGGACGCGTTGAAGCGTGCGGGAGAAGAGCTCGGTCGTGCACACCAAAATCAAACGGCACTTATCCAGAAGGAAATTGCGGGCGAAAAAACGGAGATCAGCATGCTCTTGATTCACGCCCAGGATCATTTGATGAACGCGATTACAGTCAAGGATTTGGCTACGGAGTTTGTTGAGATGTACAGCCAAATCCATGCAGGCAAGGAGGCAGGAGTATGAGCGGAATCAAAATTGTAACGATCGGTGGAGGGTCTAGCTATACACCTGAGTTGGTGGAAGGCTTCATCAAGCGCTACGATGAATTGCCCGTGCGGGAATTGTGGCTGGTTGACATTCCAGAGGGCGAGAAAAAACTTCAAACTGTGGGCGCTCTTGCAAAACGGATGGTGGAGAAGGCAGGGGTACCGATCGAGATCCATTTGACCTTGGATCGCAGAAAAGCACTTGCAGGCGCTGATTTTGTCACGACACAAATGCGTGTAGGACTCTTGGATGCGCGGATCAAGGATGAGCGTATTCCTTTGAAATACGGGGTGATCGGTCAGGAAACAAATGGACCTGGCGGCTTGTTCAAAGGCTTGCGTACCATTCCGGTCATTATGGACATTTGTCGTGACATGGAAGAGCTATGTCCAGATGCTTGGCTGATTAACTTCACGAATCCGGCTGGTATGGTCACAGAGGCAGTGCTGCGGTATACCAACCGCAAAAAGGTCATTGGACTGTGCAATGTTCCCATCGGGATGAAAATGGGTGTTGCCACAGTTTTAGGCGTCGAGCAATCACGGGTTCATATTGATTTTGCCGGATTGAATCATATGATCTTCGGAATGGGTGTGTACCTGGATGGGGAAAACGTCATTTCCCAGGTAATCGATAAGATAACGGGCGACCAATCGGGTATTACGATGCAAAACATTTTGGACCTTGGTTGGGATAAAGATTTCATCCAAGCATTGGGGATTCTCCCGTGCCCGTATCATCGTTACTACTATCAGACCCGTACGATGCTTGAGCATGAGCTGGAAGAAGCGGAGCAGAAGGGTACGCGGGCTGAAGTGGTCAAGCAGGTGGAGGCGGAGCTATTCGCACTCTACGAAGATCCAGACTTAGATATTAAGCCTCCGCAGCTGGAGCAGCGTGGCGGAGCCTATTACAGTGAAGCTGCCTGCAATCTCATTTACTCCATTTACAACGACAAGCGCGATATCCAGACGGTAAATGTTCGCAACAATGGAGCGATTGCCAGCATTCCGGATGATTCGGCGGTCGAGGTAAACTGCGTGATTACAAGAGAAGGACCGATTCCTTTGGCTGTTGGTGATTTGCCTGTTCCCGTGCGTGGACTCGTACAGCAAATCAAGTCGTTTGAGCGAGTGGCAGCGGAGGCAGCTGTAACGGGTGATTACCATAAGGCGCTATTGGCGATGAATATTAACCCGCTGGTGCCGTCTGATGTGGTCGCCAAAAAAATACTCGATGAGATGCTTGAGGCGCACAAGGAGTACCTGCCCCAGTTTTTCAAGCCCGTCACATAAGGATGGGACTCGTGTGAAATACAAACTCCTCGCCTTGGATGTGGACGGAACGATTTTGATGTCGAACCATACCTTATCCAAAGTAACAGAGCGGGCCATTACCCAGTTAGTGAAGCAAGGCGTCCACGTCACATTGGCAACTGGCAGGGCATACCCATCTGCCAAATCGTTGGCGCAGCAGTTCCAGATCAGCGCACCACTTGTTTCCCATGATGGCGCATACGTCGCAGATCCCAAGACGGATCAGGTGTTGTATGTACAGCGTATTCCGTATGAGATAGCGGCGAGGATGACAGATATACTCGTATCGCATGGCTTGGATGTCATGCTGCTGCATGAGTCTTATGCTGTCACGAATCGCACGTGGAAGTGGACGGACTTGTTTCCGTTGTTAAATGCCTGGACACTGCGCCAGCTCTGGAAAAATCAATACCCGCTCAAAATTCAGGCCTCGCGATTGATAGCCGGATACGTTCGAAAACATGAAGTGTGTGCTCCGAAAATATTCGTCACGGGTGACGAAAAGCGTCTGTTGGCAGCAAGACAAGAGCTGGAGAAAGCCGAGCTTTCGGGGATTCGCGTGACGGCATCGGGCGCGAATAATTTGGAAATATTGCCTGTGGGCATCTCCAAGGCAAGTGGTCTAGCGGTAGTGAGTGAGAGACTTGCGATTCAGCCTGACGAGATCGTTGCTGTAGGTGACAATTACAATGATGCAGAGATGCTCCAATTCGCCGGAATGGGTGTGGCGATGGGCAATGCTCCTGATGATCTGAAACAGCTGGCTCGGCATGTCACGGAAACAAACGATCGGCATGGGGTAGCAGAAGTCATCGAGAAGTTTTTTCTGTAAGAGTTTGGACAGGAAGGGAGGCGTGAAATTGATCCGAATGAATCTGGAAGTAGCCGTGAGTGGAGGTCTCCATGCTCGCCCTGCTTCTGTCTTGGTGAACCTGCTCAATCAATATAGCTCGTCGGTCAAGATGATCTACAATGACAAGCAGGCGAATGGCAAAAGCATCCTCAGCGTAATGGCTCTGGGGGCAAAGACCGGAGATGAAATTATGTTTGAGGTGGAGGGGGCCGACGAGCAAGAAGTGGCTGAAAGGCTTGAGTCCCTATTTGAAAGGAACTTTGCCATCTAACAGGGAGAAAATCACGTAAGAAAGCCAGTGCCTGACGAACGGGCACTGGCTTTCCTATTTGATCCTTACGCGTGTTTGCGGAATACGACCATGACTTTGAAGTAATCGCCATCAATCTCGATCGACAGCCTGCCGCCTTGCAATTCTACGATGCTTTTTGCGATAGCCAAGCCGAGGCCAGAGCCTTCGGTATGTCGGGATTGATCAGCGCGCTTGAACCGTTCAAACAGTTCCTGTGCATCAAAGTCGATTTCATAGGCGGAGACATTTTTGAACGTCAGGATGACCTCATCCTGTGTCTCTGCCAAATGAATCAGGACGCGCGTATTCGGCATGGAATACTTTAGGGCGTTGCCGATTAGATTTTCAAATACGCGCCACGTTTTCTTGCCATCCAGAGGGGCGACAATCTTTGGTTGCTCCGTCGTTACGCGGAAGGTGAGCGTCGATTGCTCGATTTTGTCACTGAATTCTGCAATGGATTGGTTGAGCAGGGATGCGACATTCACTTGCTCGATATTTAGCTCAACCGCGCCGCTGGACATTTTCGCTGCGTCAAACAGGTCATCGATGAGAACGCGCAGTCGATCTGCTTTACGATCCAATACATCCACGTAGTTTTTTCGTTCCTCTGGCGTCAGATTTTCTTGTTTGAGCAGGTTCACGTAGTTGATAATCGACGTCAGCGGTGTTTTCAAGTCATGGGAGACATTCGTGATCAGTTCGGATTTCATGCGCTCGCTTTTCATCTGCTCTTCCATCGCGTGCTTGAGTCCCTTTGTGATGTTGTTGAGAGAATGCGCGAGATCAGATAACTTCCCTTTTTTCACCTTTTGAATCGTAGCGTTCAGATTTCCCCCCGCCATTTCGGAGGCACCGTGCATGATGCGGTTCATCAGTCCCAAACGGCGTAGCGTGTATGGGAAAACGACGACCATGTAGAACATGCCATACAAGAAGCTAAAAAACAGTAGGGCGCCAGAGCCTTCGACTAGGCCGACGAATCCAAAACCGATACTCATCCCAAACATGACAGTCAGGATGAACAAGGTGGATATTTTAAAGAACATGCCGCGGTTGGCGTAGCTTTCTTTAAGAAGAACACGCTGTCTGGCTAAAATACTCTTTTGCCACTGCTGCGTAAATCTCTCAGGTTGGTTGTACATAAGCCATGCCTCCATGAATTGTAGAAGCAGGTAAGCAGTAAACAACGAAACGAACGCAAGGGTGAAGAAATGCTCAGCATCAATTGGTAAGAAGAAAAAGCGCGTGCTCGCGATCATGATGAAATACGTAAAGCCAAGTACGAACGCCAGCGCCATTCGAATATCCAACGGGATAAAGCGGAACAGTGCCAGGCTTTTCGCTACAATCGGTACTTCTAGCGCTTTGCTTACTGGCAAATACCAGTAGCAGAGTGCAAGGATGAGCAGAGTGCCCCCGAGCAGGACAACCTCGCTAATCAGCCGATCCCGAATGGAATCGTAGTAAAGTGCATCTGTGTGGACCTGACTATATCCGTCTGGTTCTTTTGGGACATAAAAGATACCACTTAGTTGATTCAGTTGATAAGTGCGATTGATGCTTTCCAGATCCCCGTTCGTATTCGGGAGGTTGATTGTATAGCGCGCATATCGGGCCAGTTCCCATTCTGTAGGTTCTTGAGGGAGATTGGTGTAAGCTTTGTTGTTCTTTTTATCGGTGACATAGTATTTGAAGGAGCCACTTCGAAGAGTGAGGCTGTTTTTTCGTTCCTCGTACTCTGCATCTCTTTCGGCGATTTTGTTGTTCACCTGCTCCTGATAATGCGACATTGCTCTCGCGATGTCTTCTTGTAAGCTGCGTGAATGTTCTTCGGTTAATTGAGCGACTCTCTCGTTGTCACGCTCTCTTTTTGCCTGTTCTATCATATCCGAGAGCTGGTTATCTTCCTTAATCGACCGGAGGGTTTCCTCATGCTCTTTTTTGAGCTGATTCGCAGTCTTCTCGTCGAGCTTTCCTGGAGTGTAATCTGCATAATCTACATGAACGTTCTTCACCAGCTCGGCAAATGTCTCTAATTCACGATTAAAGCCTGAGCTTTGAAAGTAATTATCCTCTTGGAGGTTCTCGCGTTTATGGTACAGATCAGCCATCGTCAGGAGAGCGAGCGAAATACTCACGATCATAACAATGAGCACGGGCACCGCAAAGCGTTTATTTTTCGATTTTGTATCCAATTCCCCATACCACCTTCAAGTATTTAGGTTCCTTCGGGTTGATCTCTATTTTTTCCCGAATGCGTCTCACGTGGACGGCCACCGTGTTTTCCGCGTTCATATAAGGCTCTCTCCAGACCCGTTCATAAATGTCCTCGATCGAAAACACCCGACCCTTATTTTCCATTAACAGCTCCAAAATTTTGTACTCGGTAGCCGTCAGCCTGACCTCGTTACCGTCAATCGCTACATTTTTTGTGCTTTTGTTCAAGGTCAAGCCGCGCACCTGAATCTCATCTTCTGTCATTTGAGCGCTTCCCAGATTGGTAAAACGTCTTAACTGAGATTTGACTCTGGCGATGAGCTCCAAGGGATTAAAAGGCTTCGTCACATAGTCATCGGCACCGATATTGAGTCCGAGGATTTTATCGGTATCCTCTGACTTGGCAGACAGCATGATGATCGGGATGTTTTTTTTCTGGCGAATTTGAAAGGTGGCGGTCATTCCGTCCATTTTTGGCATCATGATGTCCATCAGGATGAGATGGATCTCTTCATTCTCCAGTACTTCCAACGCTTCCAGTCCATTGCTAGCCTTGAATACGGTCATGGATTCATTTTTGAGATAGATTTCGATTGCGTCGCGGATTTCAGCCTCGTCGTCGACTACGAGGACTTGATATTTGGTCATGATTCGTCCCACCTTATGAATGCATTCATGGTACTATCTTAACGCCCAGCTCTAACAAAACAGTAATGAAATGTCTTACAAATTTCTTAATAAACCGCGTTCAGGAAAAGCTAGCTGATAGGATCAAGCCGATAAATAAGGTAAGATGTGAGGAAGAATACGAGAAAATTGGTGATGGCTTTGCTGGAATGGACCGGGGAGAGAATTATCCCCAAGCTATTAAAACCTACGAATGGCATGCTGCTGGAGCATATAGCCAGATATTATTTTGCCGCGCCTTATGTAAAAGGTCGAGTGCTGGATATCGCTTGCGGTACCGGCTATGGATGTCATATGATCGCAAAGGATCGAAAACGAGAGCTGACAGAACTGATCGGAGTCGACAACGATGAGGCAACGATTTTGTATGCCAATCGGGAATACAACCATCAAAAGATTACGTATCAGCAGGGTGACGCGCTTGATCCAACGCTTCCCGAGCAATTGGGGTTGTTTGATACGATTTTGAGCTTTGAGACGATTGAGCATGTCGCAGACGATTTGCAGTTTATGGATAACTTGTATCGGATGCTGAAACCAGGTGGTACGCTTGTGCTGTCCAGTCCCTTTGGCAGAGGACGGGGCATGCAGACGAGTGAGCCCTTCCATGTTCATCAGTTGACGCCGGAAGAGTTTGCGGAGCTGTTTGTACGCTATTCTGACGTGGATATGTATTATCAGAGAGGCGTTACGTTTGAAAAAACACCCCGCGATGGCGTACGATACTTTATCGGCATGGCAGTTTGTACGAAATAATAGCGGATCGATTTATGAATGGAGATGGCGAAACTGACTGATTTTTTGAGATTGGGAATACAAAAGGAACTGATAGATGCTCTGCAAGCAAACGGGATTAACGAGCCTACACCGATTCAGGAAAAAGCAATTCCTGTTGTGCTGGAAGGAAAAGATGTAATCGCGCAAGCGCAGACGGGAACCGGGAAGACACTCGCATTTGTCCTGCCGATCTTGGAAAAAGCGGATCCACAAGCGACACATGTTCAGGCGTTGATTCTTACCCCTACGCGGGAGCTTGCCTTGCAAATTACGGCAGAGGTAAAGAAGCTGACAGAAAAGCTGGAAGACATCCAAGTACTCGCGGTTTATGGTGGACAAGATGTCAATCAGCAACTGAGAAAGCTGAAAGGAAAAATACATGTGGTCATTGCGACACCAGGACGTTTGCTGGATCATCTGCGAAGAGGGACGATTGATTTATCGCAGGTTTCGATGTTTGTCCTGGATGAGGCGGACCAAATGCTTCATATGGGTTTTTTGCCTGAGGTAGAAGATATTATGGCAAATACGCCTTTTGAAAAACAGACCTTGCTGTTTTCGGCCACCATGTCTGAGCAGGTGCAAGCACTTGCGAAGCGCTTTATGCAAAAGCCGGAAAATATCAAAGTGCAGGGCAAACGCATCACGCTAGACGATATTCGCCAAATTGCAGTGGAGACCACAGATCGTGCGAAGCAAGCTACGCTGTGCAGTCTGCTGGATGAACAACGGCCGTTTCTGGCGGTGATCTTTTGCCGAACAAAGCGCAGAGCTAGTAAGTTAAATGCAGAGCTGCAAGGTCTCGATTATATGTCGGACGAGCTGCACGGCGATTTGTCACAGGCGAAGCGCGAGGATGTCATGAAGCGATTCCGCGAGGCTAGGATTCAGTATTTGGTCGCAACTGATGTGGCAGCGCGTGGGCTTGATGTCGAGGGAGTCACGCACGTTTTCAATTATGATATCCCGGAAGATGTGGACAGCTATATACACCGGATTGGCAGAACGGGGCGAGCCAAGGAAAAAGGGACCGCTTTTACCTTGGTAGCGGCGAAGGATTGGGGGCAGCTCAGGGAGATTGAAGAAGGGATCAATCTGTCTCTGGAGCGGCGTGAAATGGATCGTGGAGAGTCGGGCGATCAGAAAAAGCAAAAGCCTGAGAGGGAGCGAGCCGAGAAAGCAGATCGGCGTGGGGACAAGCAGGGCAGAGAGGCAAGAGGGAAAGGAAAGTCCGCTGAAGGAAGACAGCAAGGCTCTAGAGAGCGTCGTGATGGAGATGGAAGACGTCAATCAAAAGGCGGCAGTTCTGAGCGTAATTCAGGGAAACGTGAACGCGTAGAAGGTCGCTTTGAGAGCAAGGCGAAAGGCAGAGACCGTGCAGCAGGCGGGTTCGAGCGCAAGCCGAAGGACGGTAACCGAGCAACAACAGGTGGCTTTGAGTACAAACCAAAGGATGGTAAACGAGCAACAACAGGTGGCTTTGATCGCAAGCCAAAGGATGGCAACCGAGCAACAGGTGGGTTCGAACGCAAGTCGAGCAATTCCAAGGGCAAGCCAGTAGCTGCTCAACGCGGCTCAGCACGCCCGAATGCAAAACAAGGCAATCGAGCAAGCAATGCTCCTGCAAATCGTACCTCTCGCAAAAAATCGAGATAGTCATCCAAACAAAAAAAGACCGCTCCAGCCAGCAAAAAGGCAGGAGCGGTCTTTCTTTTATTCCGGTTCCATGTCTGGAAATACCCGTGAACGTGTGAGGAAGCGTACCCCCTCAGGTCCTTCCAGCGAAAACATTCCGCCACGCCCATTCACGACGTCAATGATGAGCTGCGTATGCTTCCAATACTCGTACTGCGCTTTGCCCATGTAGAACGGGCAGCCACCGATCTCGCCTAACAGAACGTCCTGCTCACCCACGAGAAATTCACCGAGCGGGTAACACATGGGGGAGCTGCCATCGCAGCAGCCCCCTGACTGGTGAAACATCAGGTCACCGTGTTTGGCGCGAAGCCGTTCAATTAGTGCCAGTGCAGCATCTGTCGCGAGCACTTTTTCTGGCTGGCTCATGGATCAAAAGAAGCCCAGAGCTTGATCGCTGTAGCTGACCAGCAGGTTTTTCGTTTGTTGGTAGTGAGACAGCATCATTTTGTGTGTCTCGCGGCCAATACCAGACATTTTGTAGCCGCCAAACGCTGCGTGAGCCGGGTAAGCGTGGTAGCAGTTGGTCCAGACGCGGCCAGCCTGAATTTCGCGGCCCATGCGGTAGGCTGTGTTCGTGTCGCGTGTCCATACACCAGCACCCAAGCCGTACAACGTATCATTGGCCATAGCGAGTGCTTCTTCTGTATCCTTGAAGGTCGTTACGGAGACGACCGGACCGAAGATTTCTTCTTGGAAGATGCGCATCTTGTTGTGACCTTTAAAGACTGTTGGCTGGATGTAGTAACCGCCCTCGAGATCACCTGCAAGCTGTGCACGAGCGCCGCCAATCAGGCATTCGGCCCCTTCTTGTTTGCCGATATCCAGGTAGGAGAGGATTTTTTCTACCTGCTCCAAGGAAGCTTGCGCGCCGATCATCGTATCCGTATCGAGCGGATTTCCTTGCTTGATATTGGCTACGCGTTGCAGGGCACGCTCCATGAATTGGTCGTAAATGCTTTCGTGAATGAGCGCACGGGATGGGCATGTGCAAACCTCGCCTTGGTTGAGCGCAAACAGTACAAATCCTTCAATGGCTTTGTTAAAGAAGGCATCGTCATTTGCAGCCACATCCGAGAAGAAGATGTTTGGTGATTTTCCGCCCAGCTCCAGCGTCACCGGAATGATATTTTGGGAAGCGTACTGCATGATCAAGCGCCCTGTCGTCGTTTCACCTGTAAAGGCGATTTTCGCGATGCGATTGCTGGATGCAAGTGGTTTACCCGCTTCCAGACCGAAGCCGTTGACTACGTTAATGACGCCAGGAGGGAGCAGGTCGCCAATCAGCTCCATCAGCACCATGATGGATGCAGGTGTTTGCTCTGCTGGCTTGAGGACGACGCAGTTGCCCGCAGCCAAGGCTGGAGCCAGCTTCCATGTAGCCATGAGGAGTGGGAAGTTCCACGGAATAATTTGACCAACGACACCGAGTGGCTCATGGAAATGATAAGCGACCGTATCGTTATCGATTTCAGCGAGTGTACTTTCTTGCGCGCGGATCGCTCCGGCGAAGTAACGGAAATGGTCAATCGCCAGCGGGATGTCGGCCGCGAGCGTTTCGCGAACGGGCTTGCCGTTTTCCCACGTCTCTGCGTTTGCCAGCATCTCCAGATTGGCTTCCATACGATCTGCGATTCTTAACAAAATATTCGCGCGCTGTGCAACAGAGGTACGACCCCACGCGTCTTTTGCCTCATGGGCAGCGTCCAGTGCCAGCTCAATATCATCGGCTGTCGAACGGGCTACCTCGCAAAAGACCTTGCCATTTACAGGTGACACGTTTTCGAAATACTCACCTTTCACTGGCGGAACCCAATTACCCCCGATGTAGTTTTCATAACGATTTTTGAACGTCACCTTGGAACCGGCTTGGCCGGGCTGAGCATAGATCATTGCGAGCGCCTCCTCATATATCACATATTTCTTTACAGCCCTCTCTAAAAGCAAGTCTCGTACCAACGTGAAAAAGCTCGAAATGACAGCGTTTTCTTGAGTGGGTGTGGGGAGAATTTGTTCCATAATGGATCATGTTGTGTTCCGTATTGGGACAAAAGGGTGGGTATCTGTCGGACAAATGTGCTCGTGGTTCGACTGGTTTTTTCTATAGCAAAGACTCTCATGTTATACTGAGAAGGAATGATTTTTGGGGGAGGGAATCGTGTTGTCGACGATTGTTCAGCAATCTTGGAAGCGCTGTCAGGAATCGAACCTCAAGGTTACGGAGAAGGCCAATGATCAAATCATTTCTGCCCGACGAATCAAAGAAATCATTCAAGATAATCACCCTCTGATTCGTGAAAGTCTCCCGCTTTTGAACAAGCTTGCTCCCTTTTTGTTATCGACAGAGCACATCGCACTCTTGTCTGACCGGGAAGGAAATATTATTCAAACGATCGGGGACCCGGTCTTCGCCAACCAGGCACAAAAAGTACAGCTACAAATCGGAGCGAATTGGACAGAAGACTACAAAGGAACCAATGCGATTGGAACAGCCCTAATCGCACAACAGCCGATTCAGGTGCAGGGAGAGCAGCACTACTTTTTGGAAAATCGCTTTCTTACATGCTCAGCGGCACCTATTTTTTCACCTGCGGGTGAGCTGTTGGGCATTATTGACATTAGTACGCGTAAAGAATATTCCCATCCGTTTGCCCTAACAATTGCTTGCATGATCGCAGAGGCTCTGCAAAACCGCTTTTTGTTATCAGATGCCGAGCGCGTGATTGCCTTACCAGCCTCATCAAGCCAAGGAGACGGTCGAGAAAAGCTGGCACTCGTCGGCTTGGATCGGGACGAGCGTATCGTGGGCTTAAATGAGGCTGCGCAACAGCAGCTCGGAGCGGAAGCCTTGGGAACGAGAGTAAGTGCGGAGCAAGAGCGTGCCAGTCGCAATGTGAAAGATCATCGCCTGCGCTTTTGGTCTGCGGCACCCAAAGCACAGCTGAAACCATTTCCGCGTCTAGCTGGGTCATGCCCGCTCTTCTTGCAGGCGAAGATGCTCGGACAAAAGGCAGCACAGGTTGATTTTCCTGTGATCATTTTGGGGGAAAGCGGTACGGGAAAAGAGCTGTTCGCTCAAATGGTCCATGAGACAGGTCCGCGCGCGCATGAGCCTTTTATCGCAGTGAATTGCAGTTCGATTCCAGAAAATTTGATCGAGAGCGAATTGTTTGGATATGAAAGTGGGTCATTCACAGGGGCACATCGGGAAGGAAGAATCGGAAAGTTTGAAGCGGCGAAAAAAGGCACGATCTTTTTGGATGAGATCGGGGATATGTCTTTGCGTGCGCAAGCGGCACTTCTGCGTGTTTTGCAGGAAAAGGTCGTCACCCCGGTGGGGAGCAATCAATCCCGTCCCATTTATGCGCGGATCATTGCCGCTACGCATCGAAACCTGTCAGAGGAGATCAAGGCGGGACGTTTTCGGGCTGACCTGTACTACCGGCTCAAAGGGGTCTCCATTCATTTGCCGTCGTTGAAAAAGCGCAGTGATATCATCCAGGTGGCGGAGCATTTATTGCAGCAGATCGACACAGAACAACCGTACATACTGACCACCGAGGCGCAGGATAAGCTGTGTGCTTATGCGTGGCCGGGCAATATCCGGGAACTGCAAGGCGTGCTGATTCAAGCGGTGTTTTTGGCAGAGGGGGACATCATTGATTGCGATCACATCCAGCTGGAGGGATTGATGGAAGCCGATACGCGTGAGTCTTCGGATCAAGCCATTCCTTCGTTGCGTGAAACAGAGAGAAAAGCGATCGAAAAGGCACTCGAAAAAAGTGGCGGTAATGTCAGCAAGGCGGCCAAAATGCTGCAAATCGGTCGAAATACCTTGTACCGCAAAATAGAAGAATACCAGATTGGGGAACCGATCCATCAGGAAGAGTCATAATGGATGAAACGGTATAGCTTGGCGAGAACAAATGTTGCAATGCGTGTTGCAACATTTTGTTGCGTTGTTTTGCCATGTCACCAGACGAGTGATGCATGGAGAGGAACAGAAGAAAGACTTTTATGCGGTCAGGGTGCATGATCCGGAGCTTGGCATTAATCATGCAAGTGAATAGTGTTGCATAAAGTCGAAAAATTTAGATTTTTAGGAGGGAGACTGTTGCTTCACTATTCCATTGCAGTAATTCCAGGAGACGGAATCGGTCCCGAGGTCATGGAAGAAGGCCTGAAGGTGTTGGGTGCCATAGAAGAGAGTCACGGCGGCATTCGGTTTGCTCGTGATGTCATGGATTGGAACTGTAGCTACTATCTCCAACACGGTAAAATGATGCCGGAGAATGGACTCCCTATTTTAAAAGACTATGATTTGATTCTGCTTGGTGCGATAGGGGCACCCGAGGTTCCTGATCATGTCTCTGTGTGGGAGTTGATCTTGCCGATTCGCCGAGCATTCCAGCAGTATGTGAACCTTCGCCCGGTCAAGCTGCTCAAAGGTCTGGAAAGTCCGCTTCGCTATAAGGGTCATGCCGATCTCGATTTCGTTGTGGTGCGGGAGAATACAGAGGGTGAGTACTCCAACATGGGTGGGCGCATGCACCAGGGTACACCGTACGAAATGGCGGTGCAAAACAATGTATTTACCCGGTACGGCACAGAGCGCATCCTCAAATACGCTTACGCACTAGCGGAAAAACGTTCGAAAAAGAGCGTGACCGCGGCTACGAAGTCCAACGGCATTAACCACTCCATGCCATTTTGGGATGAGATCGTAAAGGAAGTCAGTCAGGAATACCCAGGTATCCAGACCAATCTGTATCATATCGACGCACTTGCTGCGTATTTCATCACACGACCAGAAACGTTTGACGTCGTTGTCGCGAGCAATTTGTTTGGAGACATTTTGACCGATCTCGGGGCGGCGATCGTTGGTGGGTTGGGCTTGGCTCCGTCCGCGAATATCAATCCGGAGCGCAAGTATCCATCCATGTTTGAGCCCATTCACGGCTCTGCGCCAGATATCGCGGGGAAAGGAATCGCCAATCCGATCGCACAAGTATGGAGCCTCGCCATGATGATGGATCATCTCGATTTGCCAGAGCTCAGTGCTGTCATCATGAACGCGATCGAAAACGTGTTGCAAGATGGCAAGGTGCTCACTCCTGATCTTGGGGGGACGGCGACAACAAAAGAATTGGGAGACGAAATCGTTCGCCACATCTATCAAACAACGAGATAAATATAAGGGAGGAAGAGGACATGGAAGCGAGATCGTATGATTTGTACATCGGTGGAGAATGGGTGAAAGCCGAGAGCTACATTCCCGTCCTTCACAAGTATACGGGCGAGTGCATCGCACGTATTGCCAAGGCCTGTCAGCAGCATGTAACAGAAGCAGTAGATGCGGCGTGGGAGACGTTTAAGGCAGACAAATTGACCCCTTTTCAACGATACAAAATCTTGCTGAAAGCCTCTGAGCTAATGGAGGAACGTCGGGACGAGATGGAGCGATCCTTGATTCGCGAAGTGGGCAAAACGCGCAAGGACGCGATGAATGAGCTGGACCGGACGATCAATACACTGCGCTTGTCGGCAGAGGAAGCCAAGAAAATTCACGGGGAAATGATTCCGCTGCAAGCAACAGATGGCTCGGAAAACCGTTTGGGCTTTACCATTCGGGTGCCAAAGGGAGTGATCGGTGCCATTACGCCGTTTAACTACCCCTTGCTACTCAGCACGCACAAGATTGCGCCAGCGCTAGCCGCAGGAAATACGCTGGTGGTTAAACCAGCTACAGTCACGCCTATCGCAACCTTTCTATTGGTGGATATCCTGGAGGAAGCGGGCTTGCCAAAAGGCTATGTAAATATCGTGACGGGGGCAGGCAGTCAGGTAGGGGAATGGCTGCTGGATGAAGAGCGCATTGCCATGTACACCTTTACCGGGTCAGGAGAAGTCGGTCGTCGCATCAAGGAGCGAAGTGGCATGCGTCCCGTTGCGCTGGAGCTGGGCAACAACTCTCCCAATATCGTGCACCTCGATGCAGATTTGGAGCTGGCAGCCCGTCAAACAGCCGCCCGCAGCTTTCACAATGCCGGTCAGGCGTGCATTGCTGTCCAGCGCATTTACGTACATGAATCGGTTATGCAGGCGTTCAGTGACTTGTATATCTCACATGTCCATCAGTTGAAGGTAGGAAACCCGGAAGACCCGGAGACGGATGTCGGACCGATGATCAGTGAAAAAGAAGCGAGTCGTACTGAGGAATGGGTACAGGAAGCGATTAGCCAAGGGGCCAGATCGCTCTTGCCTGTCAAACGGGAAGGAGCTCTCTTCTATCCGGCTGTGTTGGTGGATACAAGGCCAGAGATGAAGGTGGTTTGCCGGGAAGTGTTCGCGCCCGTCGTTACGATCATTCCGTACAGTAATCTCGATGACGCGTTTGCCCAAGCCAACGATTCGGAGTACGGCTTGCAGGCGGGGATTTTTACCCGTGATTTGAACATCGCGATGAAAGCGGCACGGGTGCTGGAGTATGGTGGTGTGGTGATCAACGACGTATCGACCTATCGTAATGACGTCATGCCATACGGCGGAGTTAAAAACAGCGGACTGGGCAAGGAAGGCCCGCGTTACGCAGTCGAAGAGATGACAGAAGAGCGAATGGTGGTGATCAACCTATGAGCGGGCAACTTCTGCAAGGAAAAACGGCGATTGTAACAGGGGCCGCGTCAGGAATGGGCAAGGCCATTGCGAAGCTTTTTGCGGACGAGGGAGCCAACGTCATCCTGGCTGATTTGAACAAAGAGGCGGCAGTAGCGGTCGTTCAAGAGCTGCCACAAGGGAAAGGTCATGCGGTGCAAACGGATGTGGCAGACGATACGAGCGTTGCTGCACTCGTAAATGAAACGCTCGAAGTGTACGGATCGATTGATGTCCTGGTCAACTGCGCGGGTGTTCCCCAAGCGTTTACCCCCATTGAGGAGCTGACTTTGGAGCAGTGGGATCGCATCATGTCTGTGAACACGAAGTCGATCTTTTTGACGACAAGGCATGCGGTTCCCCACATGAAGGAGAAGGGGAAAGGCAGCATCATCAATATCGCTTCGATTGCCGGGATTCGCGCCCGTCCGGGGCTGAATGCGTATTGCGCGTCCAAGGGGGCCGCTATCATGTTGAGCAAGGCACTGGCGATTGAGCTCGCTCCTTTTCAAATCCGGGTCAATGTCATCAATCCAGGTCCGGCAGAGACGCCGATGCTCGGTAAGTTTATCAATGGAGATGAAGCGGAGGTAGAGTCCGGGAAAAAAGATATTTTCATCAGCAGTGTTCCATTGGGCATGTTGATTCAGCCAGAGGATATCGCGCAGGCGGCCCTCTATTTGGCTTCTGATCTATCCAAAATTGTCACGGGCGAGGTCATGAATGTAGACGGTGGAAGAGGGATCTAGTAAAATGAACTAAATTTTCATATTATTTAAAAAACAAAAGAATCAACAGGGGGTACTATCGCATGTTTCGGAAGAAGGGGAGCTTCGTGCTAGCGAGCATCATGTCTGTGTCTTTATTTCTGGCGGCATGTGGAGGAGGAGGCGGTCAACAGACTGCCCCGCCTGCGGGACAAGCCGGGGGGACAGAAGCACCGAAAAGTGACGGCCAAAGCTATGTATTCAAAGCAGGGCATTCACTGACGGAGGATCATCCATACCATTTGGCATTGAAAAAAATGGCCGAGGATGTCGACAAGCGATCGAACGGAAAAGTGAAAATCGAGGTGTATCCGCTGAGCCAGCTAGGAGCGGAGCGTGAATTGACAGAGGCGCTGACCTTTGGAACGGCGGATATGTCGATTACCTCGACTGCGCCCGTGATGAACTTCCATCCGAAGCTGGGTGTGTTGGATCTCCCATTCTTGTTTGATAGCCGTGAGCAGGCGTACAAGGTACTCGACGGACAAGTCGGGCAGGACATCCTCAAGGATTTGGAAAACGCCAATCTGGTCGGGCTGGCTTGGGCTGAAAACGGCTTCCGCCATATTACAAACGGCTCGAAGGTGATCAAGAAGCCAGAGGATGTGGCAGGGTTGAAGATACGCACGCAGGAAAACCCGATCCATCTGGCTGCATTCGAAGCATTGGGAGCGAAGCCGACCCCAATGGCTTGGACAGAGGCACTGACGGCACTGCAACAAGGAGTCGTCGATGCCCAGGAAAATCCGGCGATTGTCGCACAGACCTACAAGCTATATGAATCCAAACAAACACAAATGGCCTTGACCGGACATGTGTACTCCGCGGCGATGATCTTGTTCAGCAAGCCTGTATGGGATAAGCTCCCGGCAGATGTCCAGCAACTTCTTGCAGAGGAAGCCAAAAAAGCGGGTCAGTATGAGCGCGAGTTGATGATCAAGATGGAAGAAGAGGCCATTTCCAATATTAAAGCAAAAGGTGTAGTCATTACCGAGGACGTTGATAAGCAAGCTTTCCGCGATGCGATGAAGCCTGTCTACGACAAATTTTCCGGGCAGTTTGGCAAAGAGCTGGTGGATCAAATTGTAAATACAAAATAAACGGCAGAAGGGAGACGAGCCAGTCTGGCTTTTCTCCCCTTTTTCCTGCGAAAGGAGATTGTGTGTGGGCAACCTTGTTTCCAAAATAAACAGCATCCTTCGTTTTTTCATCATTGCCCTTCTAGCTATTATGGTGATCGCTGTCTTCCTGCAGGTGCTATTCCGTTTTTTGCTCGACCAGCCCTTGGCCTGGACGGAGGAATTGGCTCGGTATTTGCTAATCTGGATTACGTTTCTAGGCTCAGCATACGCGATGTCGATCAAAGCACACATCGGTACGGAATACATTCAAAAGTACTTGTCTCCTCGCATGAACAAGGTGGTGCTGGTTATTGCCGCTTTGTGTAGTCTCGTCTTCTTTCTCGTCATGGTTCAGCAAGGCTACTTGTTATCTGCGAGAAGCATGACACAAACCTCACCCACTCTGCTCGTTCCCATGGGGTATGTATACATGGTGATTCCGATCAGCGGTGCCTTACTCATCATGAACGTGATCCATGTGACATGGAAAGACATTACCGGGAAGGAGTGACCAGATTGTGGGTACGATTTTGTTTGTAACACTGTTGGTGCTCCTGATCCTGAACGTACCGATTGGGGTGGCACTGGGGTTATCTGTCGTTGTCGTGTTTATGCTGGAGGGAAACATCCCTCTTCTGGTTGTCATTCAAAAAATGTTCAACGGGACAGATTCCTTCCCGCTGATGGCGATCCCGTTCTTCCTCTTGGCAGGAAAATTGATGGAAACAGGCGGAATCTCGGCTAGGCTGATTCGTTTTGCGAATACGATTGTCGGAAATCTGCCTGGAGGATTGGCAATCGTGGCGGTTATGGGGTGTACCTTTTTTGCAGCGATATCGGGTTCTTCTGCCGCGACAACAGCAGCAGTAGGGGGAATTTTGATCCCGCACATGGTCAAAAAAGGGTATGATGTCCGGTTTTCTGCGGCCTTGCATGCAACAGGTGGAACGATCGGTGTCATGATCCCTCCGAGTGTGCCGATGGTTTTATATGGGGTAGCAGCGAGTGCTTCGATTAGCGACTTGTTTATTGCCGGGATCGGGCCGGGCATTCTCGTAGCGATTTCGTTGATCCTGTACTCGTATTGGATCAGTAAGAAAAACGGCTGGGGTGGCGGAGAGAAGCATACGCCCAAAGAGATATGGGAGGCATTCAAGGACGCCATTTTGGCGATACTCATGCCGATCATTATTCTTGGTGGTATATACGGAGCTATCTTTACTCCGACAGAAGCGGCAGTGGTAGCCGTGATTTACGGTCTGGTCGTCGGTCTTTTCGTCTACCGGGAGATCAAGTGGAAGGACTTAGGGGAAATATTCGCGGGTTCTGCCAGCATGACAGCGGTCATCATGCTGATTATCGCTACCGCCAATGCATTTGGCTACCTGATGACGAGGGAAAACATCCCGCAGGAAATTGCACAATTCATGCTGGGGATTACCGATAGTACGATCATCACGTTGCTCATTATTAACATCTTGCTGCTCATTTTGGGGACGTTTATGGAAACGGCGGTTACGATCATTCTCCTGACACCGATCCTGCTGCCGATCACGAATTCTTTGGGCATTGATCCGGTGCTATTCGGGGTGATCATGGTCGTCAACTCTGCGATTGGTATGCTGACTCCACCGGTTGGGATCAATTTGTTGGTAGCAGGAAATATTGCGAAGCTCCAGAATACGGAGATTGAGCGAGCGGTGATCCCGTTTTTGGTCATCATGATCGTCGACTTGATGCTCATCACTTACATTCCTGAAATCAGCTTATTCCTTGTTAACTTGAGCAAGTAACGGAGGGGGAACCAACGTGGATTACAAGCAAGCGTTAGTGGGACTGCTGGGGGAAGAACGAGTATCGACCAACCCCACAGTACTGGAGCACCACAGCCATGATGAATCGTACCATACCCCGCATCTTCCGGAAGTGGTCGTGTTTCCGCAGACGGCAGAGGAAGTCAGTCACGTCATGAAGCTGGCCAATGAAAAGCGCATTGCGGTAACGCCGTTTGGCATGGGGACCAGTCTGGAAGGCCACGCGATTCCTTATGCGGGCGGTATTAGTATGGATTTTTCCTTGATGAACGAAGTGCTGGAGGTGCGACCGAAGGATTTCCTCGTAAGAGTCCAGCCCGGTGTGACGCGTACCCAGCTCAATAAAGAATTGAAAAAGCACGGATTGTTTTTCTCCGTCGATCCTGGAGCGGACGCGACTTTGGGTGGGATGGCGGCTACAAACGCCAGTGGAACAACCTCTGTCCGCTATGGCGTGATGCGTGATCAAGTGCGCGATCTGGAAGTGGTGACGGCGGATGGGCGTATGATCCGTACAGGGAGTATGACAGCCAAATCCTCCTCAGGCTACCATCTTACGGGGCTGTTTGTCGGGTCGGAGGGAACGCTCGGTGTATTCACAGAGCTGACCTTGCGTGTCTACGGTATTCCTGAGGCGACAACGGCGGCGCGCGCCAGCTTCCCTTCTGTTCAGGATGCCGTCGATACCGTTGTGGATATTCTCGGAGCGGGTATTCAAGTAGCGCGAATCGAGCTGGTTGATGAACGTTCCATCCAGCAAGTGAATCTGTATAAGGAAACGAGCTACCCGGAAGCACCGACGCTGTTTATCGAGTTCCATGGCAGTGAACAAGGTCTCGCGTATGATATCGACTTTGCGCAGAACATCGCCGATGGACATGGCTGCACGCAGTTTCTTTTTGAAACCGATTCGAAGGCGCGGACGCAGCTCTGGGACGCTCGTCATAACCTGGCGTATGCCTTCCTGCACAAATCCCCCGGGAAAAAGCTGATGGTGACAGATGTTTGTTTGCCGATCTCTGAGCTGGCAGGAGCTGTTGTGGATGCGCGGCAAGCGATTGATCGCGCTGGGCTGGATGGAGCGATAGCAGGGCATGTCGGGGATGGGAATTATCACGCTATCCTGATGATCGACCTGAATGACCCCGAAGAAGTGGCGCGTGCCGAGGAAGTAAATGCCCATCTGGTGGAATACGCATTGAGTCGGGGAGGAACCTGCACCGGAGAGCATGGTGTGGGTGTGGGGAAAATCAAATACCAGCGCAAGGAACATGGAGATGCACTGGACGTCATGCAAGCCATGAAGCAAGTGCTGGACCCGAACGGAATTTTGAATCCGGGAAAAATTTTCGGGAAATAACAGAGAGCCTGCATTCTGAACGTTTGTCGGAATTGGTAATATCCCCTTTGAGTAGGTAGTGTTAAAAGCCCGCCCCACTAACGGTGGGTGGTACACTCTACTTGGAGGGGATTTTATCATGGCTAAAAAAGGTCAAACATTCAAACGATAGCGAAGGAATTGGGAATACCTGGCAATACCTAAGTTAAGCAGTGGGTCAGAAAGATGAACAGTGGCGAAGGGGGTGGGGATCAACGAGGGAAAAATCACTCTGATGACAACCCTTTTATTGGGCGTCCAAGAACCAAGTTTGCTACCGTGGAGGAAGAAAGGGATTATCTAAAGGCGCAGGTAGAATACCGAATCACACTGGCTGCTTAGGCTTTTTTAGTTCTGTCTGCTTGACAGGCGTAAGACCATTATGGAGGGCCTACGACTTAACTTCTTGCCGAGTCAGATTCTAATTTTTTCCGAATTAACGCTAAATATTTCCTTTTGCATTTATTTACTCCTTGTTGAGATATACCCAAATGCTGTGCGACTATTTCTTCTGGAACGCCATGAATCACTACTTGCTCAATAATGAATCTTGCTTTAGCTGGAAGGGAATTCAACATTTCTTCTACATGCAACTTAGCATCTACAGAAGACATTTGATTCTGCCCACAGGCATTTTCTATGATCGGAAGCTCTCGGGTGGAAATCTTCTTTGCTTGATACTGCAATCGCCAAGCGATCCTTCTTAAAACTCCTCTACACTTCTCTATTAATAACTCATCGTTCATGCTTTTCACCGTCCTACCTTATAGGTAAAAAAAGAAGGTAAAAAACAACTGATTTTCATAAAATATTCCATCTTTTTTCGGATGGATTACTTAAGAAACATAATAAAACGTCATTTCATCACGTTTTCGTATCACATTAGAAATTTTTTTTGGCATTGGTTGTAAAAGGGCCTCGTTTTTTTCCTTTATGTATGAAAGCGACAAATTGACCGGTCAAACAAAGTCGCTTATTACATTTAGATAGGGGAAATAAATATGAGCTTGCGTGGAAAAAAGATTTTCGTTGATCCAGGTCATGGTGGTACAGCTTCTGAAGGTAAAAATCGTTGTGGCACTTACGCTGTAGGTACTTCTGGCAAAAAATCTGGAAATGAAAAAAGTTCTGCCCTTTCAATCGCTGAAGTCCTGGTAGAGTACCTGGAAGAGGCTGGTGCAAATGTTAAGATGAGCCGTACAACGGATGATCCAGTTTGCTTAGATGAACGTGCCAAAATGGCAAATAAATGGGGCGCTGATATCTTTGTTTCCCTCCACCATAACAGTAGCACCAATACAAGCGCTAATGGTCTCTCGGCACACTATTATAAATCCGAGGATAAAGCACTAGCGGAAGCTATTCTTCCAAGAATCGTAGATTATACCGGCCTCGATACATGGGGAAGTACAGGAATTAGAAAGGACAACTTCCAAGTACTGCGGGATACTGATATGCCGGCAACATTGCTTGAATTGGGTTTCATGTCCAATCCAGATGACGATGCGTTTATTGCTGACTACGACAACAAAATTGACATGGCCGGCGGTATCTACCGTGGTATCCGAGATTATTTTGAATAAAAAATGCTAGAAAGAATATAGCATCAGAGAAGCCCCTGGAGGATCTCCCCAGGGGCTTCTCTTTTTAATAAACAGTCCTTTTCAAACCTCATGGCTTTTCTCGAATAAAGAAATCAAGAAGGACAAAATTTTTCTGTGCATCTTCTATTGCCAATGTAGCTTTACTTAGGTGATTAGTAGGTAACTGATTTATCGGAATGCGAGTTTGGAAAGTTCCATCTTGATTTACTTTGATCGTACCCGTTATCAGATCTTGGACACCATCGTTCACAGAATAAGATAATGTATCAGGATGTCCCACTCTTCCCGAAATTTCTAACTCTTCACCAACCAGCATGTTCGTATAGGGAACAGGGGTATCTATGGTTAGCCAGTCGTTACTATTAGTTTTAAAGGCTATTTCATGCTCTGTATGCCAGGCATTTTTAGCTTCCTCAGAAGATACCCTAGCAGATACAATTACTTTCCCATGCAAGGTTGAGGGAATTTTTTCTAGTGTGATTTCTCTCATGTATTGGAATATTTTACCCTGTGGTTTTATTTCTTCCTGAAACAATATATTACTCAGATCGTCTTGTACTGTTACGTTGTAGGAGTAATCAGGCACTCCATAAAAATGGATAGTCATTACTTTGTCTTCAATGACTGAAAAGTTTTTTGGACTACGAATTTCAGCTAAATTGGACTGATCTTCAAATAGATTCGTAGGATTCTCTTCGACAAATGTAACATAACCATTTGGATGATCTATGACTCTCTCATTGCATCCAAAGAGAGATAAACAAAGCAACGTGAGTAAAGAAAGATACACCCTAAATTTTATCGTGTGCACAATCGATCAACTCCTCTTTTAATAAACGCGTGATTATGAAGACAAATATAAGACGTGTATTTCCATAAAAAGGTTTCCCTCTGCCCCCTAACGCAGAGAAGAAGGAAGAGCCTAGGAAGCCTTGAGAAGCCCCTGTAGGCGGCTCAGGGAGCATGATGATACTTATTCTTATGCGAAAAAAACCCTCAAATCTGAGGGCTTTTTCAAAACATCAACGGCTGCTTTTATTGGAAATAATCAAGCATTGCACGACGGACACCACGAGCAAAATCTTCAGCTGCTTCATCCAACGTTGGACCGAGGTCTTCCAAGGCTGATTCATTAGTAATGAACTCAACCTCAATCAGTGCTCGTGGGTAGTTACCGCCAGAAGGATAACGGAGAACACCTAGTGATCCACGTGGTGTATCCGAATCTTTAAGTACTCCCCTGTCTCGTGTACCAAGGGAATTGACCACTTCTCGCTGAATGGTTTGCGCAAAGCCTTTGTCTTGCGAACGGTTTCCAGCATAGATGGATTCTGTTCCCTTAGCTGTGGAACCTGCTGAATTAAAGTGAACGCTAATGACACCATCCACATCTTTCTGTTGTCCCAGTTTCCAGCGATCATCAATTGATACCTTGCTATCATCATCCCGCGTCAAGTAAACCGTTGCGCCGAAATCTTCGAGGGTCTCAGCAACAGCCTGTCCAAACAACAGGGCTAAGTCTTTCTCGTAAACATCTTCGCCATTCAAAGTGCCGATTGCTCCAACGTCTGAACCGCCATGACCTGGGTCGACCAAAAACTTCAATTCAAAAAAATTATTTATCTATCCCCTTGCAGGCTACTCAGTTTCCATTCTTTATCTTCTTTTGTGAACATTAGTTCCAGCGTTCCAGAGTACGTCTCATCGTTTATCCAAACTTCGTAATTTGTAATAAAGCGTCCATCCTTATATATATCGAATGACCTTTGACGAAAAGTGCTTCCTTCGGTTACGAACGGAATACTTATAACCTCGTTATTCGCTTTATAAACAAATTGCTTTCCTTCTACAGCAGCTTCTTTGGAAATAAACTGTTTAACTTTTTCAGTCTCACCTTTCATCATGGCTCGAAACATTTCTCTTATCTGTAGATCAACGATATCTCGAATTTGGTAGATTTGAGCGTTAGTTTCGTTTTTTTGTTTTTCCTTAACCAAAGAGGCTTCAAGTTCTTTATTTGTGTTTTTTAATTGGGCTATTTCAGCTTGTAACTTTTCAATCTCAGCTTGAGACGTTTTTACGTTACTGTCATTAGAACAAGCTACCATTCCTAAAGCCATTAGGATAAACATGCTCAGAACTAATCTCTTTTTCATTTCTAAACCTCCAATGATTCCATCTATGTTATTGAAGAGAAGATGAACCCAAATGCATAACCACCATACGCCAAATTTACCATAATTTATATAATCCATAAGTTGGAAAAGTGATGGCTTCTATAACACAAATCAAAAAAATCAGGTCAATCAATCGTACTATCGTTCCTCGTTTTTCCAGAATGAGATTAAAAATGTAATTTTTTATGGAAATATAGTTGCTTTTTCCCTGTTGTATTTACCTAGTATGTTGGGACGGTGAAAATTATGAATGATGAATTAATAATAGAGTTCACAGCAATTAGGCATTTCACAACAAGGGGTAAATAAATATAAGCGAAAGTATTTGGAAGTTCTTCAGAAAAAGATAGTCTCAGATAGGGTTTCTTCATGACATTTCGCATATCCAGTTAGAGCAAGTCTAACTAGATCTTTTTCATGTACACCGCTCTATAATAATTTTCAAAGACTGGTTGTATTTGGTCTCTATTTTTCTCCTTTATTGATGAAAGCAACAATGACACTCAAATTCATAGTTGCTTACAAAAAATTAGGGGGAAATGAAATGGCAGTTAAGCAATATTCAAAAGTATTTGATATGCAGTATTGGAGTCAAGCTGATGAAAAATGGAGTTCTAACTACACTTCTTGCGGTAATACGATGAGAGTTGAAGGGTGTGTAATTACATCCGCCGCTATGATTTTCGCTTTCTATGGTAATAAAGTCGATCCCGAGATCTTGCAGCAACAGCTAAAAGCAGTGAATGGAAGAGCTGATTGTCCATTTGATTGGGCTGTAGCACAAAAAAAATATGGTCACAAATACAGCGGGAAATTCACCGGAACCTTCGAAAAGTTGAAAAAGGATATGATGGATTGTGTGATTAACAAAGATATTCCGCTTATGGTACGTGTTCCTAATCATACAGTTGCAATCAGAGGATTTTCGGGTCTTATAGAAGTTGTAGATGGCTTCCCGAGATTCGAGCTGATTACACCATCTATGTTCCTCGTTCATGATCCTGGTAATTCAAAGAATAAAAACCTTCAAGATGTAATCGATCAACGTGGCGAATTTGAATACTACAACTATTACACGAAATAAAGAAACCTCCCTTGTCTAAGAGAGGTTGAGGCTGCCGACTTCCTCGGCAGCCTCTTTTTAAAACTTAATTTCCATCATTAATTTCATTGCCATTTTCAGCGACTTTGATTTCTTTTTTCAGCAAAGCTAAGTCGCTAATGCTTTTTCGATCAACTAGCAGAATTGATAATTCATCAAGACTGAGTAACGGTTTTATAGAAGTTACCTTTGTGCCTCTTATATCTAAATAATTTAATTTAGTTACAGACTGTATAGATGTAATGTCTGTGATGGGAGCATTCATCATTTGTAAACGTTCCAAATTCGGTAGTTCTTTTACAAAATTCATCGAATTAATAGGATTATTTGATACATCTAAGAAAGTAAGATGGGGTAGTTTAATTGATGATAAAGCTGTTATTTTATTATTTCGAATGGTTAAGTGCTGAAGAGATTTACTATTCTCAAGCATTTTCAAATCTGATAAATCTCCCTCATTCAGTGAGAGGCTTATTAGTTTACTGTTATTTAAAACAGGTAACTGAGCTTCCTGAAAACCAGCGATTGAAAGATATTCTAGTTCACTTAAATCCTTTAGAAATAGATAATCTTTAACATTGATTCTATTCAAAGATAGCGTTTTAAGGTTTTTCATTTTAGATAGGACAGATAAATCAATCGGTGCATCTCTTTGTTCCAGAGGAACATTATCTATATCTAATGTGAGTTCTTCGATATTGAATAAATCCTCCATTTTGATGTCCTGCTTTTGCTTATTCAGTGATTTAGATAAAGATTCTAATAATAACGGGGAGACACTCTCCGCTTGGGATTGTTCTTTCGGCAATTCATTCAAATTCGTTTCGTTGGCTTCGCATCCAGTTAGTACACCTAAAATGATCAAAAGAGTTATAAGCTTTTTCAAATTCATCCCCCATTTTTCAGGACATCCTAGTGGCTATCCTGTCATTAACTGTATGACGTTAGATTCCATAAATTGGTTTCTCGCTTTTTTTATTCTAGGAGCCTGCACCGGAGAACATGGTGTGGGTGTCGGGAAAATCAAATACCAGCGCAAGGAACACGGAGAAGCACTGGACGTCATGCAAGCTATGAAACAAGTGATGGACCCGAACGGTATTTTGAATCCGGGAAAAATTTTCGGGAAATAACAGAGAGCCTGCATTCTGAACGTTTGTCGGAATGTGGGCTTTTTCTTTTGCGTAATGTGTCGAAGAGGAGAGGAGAAAAAGGAAAAATGCAGAATGTAGAAGATTGGTAACTGGTGCATTACATTCTGGTGTGGCAGGGAGGCAAGTATGAAGTCTATTGTTGAAATTGCCAAGAGTGCAGGTATCGAAGAACAGCATTTGGAGCTATACGGAAAGTATAAAGCCAAACTATCAGATGAGCTATGGGAGCAAGTGAAGGATCGCCCTGATGGCAAACTGATTCTTGTTACAGCGATGAACCCAAATCCGGCGGGAGCAGGGAAGACGCTCACGACGATTGGTCTGTCACAATCATTAAATTATCTCGGGAAGAAAACAATGGCAGCGCTTCGCGAGCCGTCCTTGGGTCCTTGCATGGGGATCAAAGGAGGCGCAACGGGAAGTGGCCAAGCACAAATTCTCCCGGCTGATGAAATTAACCTGCATTTTACAGGGGACATTCATGCGATTACAGCTGCACATAACTTGTTGGCAGCGATGATCGACAATCATATTTTCCATGGCAATCCGCGCGGGCTCAATCCAAAGAAAATCGTATGGAAACGGGCAATGGACATGAACGACCGCGCATTGCGTAACATCGTTGTTGGTCTGGGTGACGGCAATGGGATGACGCGTGAGGATGGCTTCATGATTACGACCGCGTCAGAAATCATGGCGATTTTATGCTTGAGTGAGAATCTGGCAGACTTGCGCGAGCGGTTGAACCATATCATTATTGGCTACGATTTCGATGATCAGCCTGTACGGGCAGAAGAAATCAACGCGGTCGATGCGATGTGCGTTCTCTTGAAGGAAGCGATTAAGCCCAATCTCGTACAGACAATCGAGGGAACTCCGGTCATTATTCACGGCGGACCTTTTGCCAATATCGCGCATGGGTGTAGCAGCGTGATCGGAACCAAGATGGCCTTGAAGCTGGCGGATTACGTCGTAACAGAGGCGGGCTTTGGTGCTGATCTGGGAGCGGAGAAGTTTTTTGACATCAAGTGCAGAAAGGCAGGCCTGACTCCATCGGCTGCTGTCGTGGTCATTACGGTTCGCTCCTTGAAATTCAACGGCGGGGTAAAAGTACCTGACCTGGCAGTGGAGAATTTGTCTGCTCTGGAAAAAGGCTTCGAAAACGTCAAGCGCCATCTGGAAAACCTCCAGAAGTTCGGTGTGCCAGCAGTGGTGGCCATCAATCATTTTGCGACAGATACCCAAGCAGAGATTGATGCCGTCATTGCGCTATGCCAAGCCGCCGGAGCTGAAGCAGCACTCTCCAAAGTATGGGCAGAAGGAGGAGCTGGCGGTGTCGAGCTGGCTGAAAAAGTGACGCGTGCAGCAGAGCGACCTTCGTCCTTCCGATTCTTGTATGAGGAAGACCTCAGCATTAAAGACAAGATTGAGACTGTCGTGAAAGAAGTATACCGTGGATCAGGGGTTGTCTTTTCGCCGCTGGCATTGAAAACAATGCAAAAGGTAGAAGAAATGGGCATGTCCCATCTGCCTGTGTGCATGGCAAAAACACCGTACTCCTTTACGGATCGTGCTGATCTATTGGGGGCACCTGTTGACTTCACAATCCAAGTGAGCGAAGTGCGCATATCAGCAGGAGCTGGTTTTATCGTCGCATTGACCGGAAGCTTGGTTACAATGCCAGGCCTCCCGAAAAAGCCGGCTGCGGAATCGTTATATGTAGACGAGGATGGGCAAGTGATCGGATTAAGCTAATCAAAAAGTTTGACAAAAAGCTGACAACTGTAAAAGGTTGTCAGCTTTTTTTCCATTTTGAGGTTTATTAGCGAAAAGTTATGGGAAATGAAAGGTGAGATTGAAAAAAAGTGGACTTTAACTGAAAAAACAACAAGGAATGACAAAGGCAAACCTGTTGAAAGGCAGGGACGCAAAGCCACGGGTCTAAGGACGAAAGTCAAATGACTTTCGCAGCTAGGACAGCCGGGTTGCCATACCGTAGTCATGATGGGCTGTCGGTGGGCAGTCTTTTTTTTGTTGAAAAAACAGAAGGGAGAAGTGAATCGGTATGAAAAATAGTTTGAAGAATAAGCTAATTATCGTTTTGTGCCTGCTGTTGGTTATTAGTTTGGGTACGGTTTGCGGTGCAAGCTATTGGAGTGCTTCCAATCTTTTGGCAGACAGTCTGGACAAAGAAGCTGAGTTGTCAGCTAGCAATCTCTCGATACGTATCGATGGTTTCTTTCAAGAAAAAATTAGTATTGTAGATGCGGTGGGAGGGCTGATGTCGGCTGATCAAAATGTCGAACAGGACCTGAAACTTATTCAAGAAGCTCAAAAGGAAAATCCCGAGTTTGAGACGTTCTTCTTTTCGCATGACTTAAGCGGTAAGAAAGTAATCAATTTCAAGGGAGAAGTGACTGACATCTCGGATCGTCCGCATATTAAGGAAGCCAGCAAAGGGGAAGGGAAGGTTGTTGTCTCCGAGCCAGTCATTTCAAAGCGAACAGGGAATAACATCGTGACTCTTGTCGTTCCATTGATGAAGGACAATCGTCAATACGGTTATATCGGTTCTACTATTCCTATCAATGAAATCCAAAAAAAGGTGTCCGAAGAGAAATTTGGCCAAGCTGGTTACGCCTTTTTAGTAAGCAAAACAGGAACATTTATTTATCATCCGAAAAGCGAGTACATTCTGAAGGAATCGATTCTCGACATGGGTATTCTTGAGCTTCAGACAGCTTTTGAAGATATCAAACAAGGGAATCATGGAATCGCCCAATATAAATACGAGAATGTAGAGCGATTTGCTTCCTATGCTCCTACCAGTTTGAACTGGGGCCTATACATCACTGCACCCGTAGCGGAGCTGCATGCGCCTGTCGATCAATTGTCAGTCCGATTGATGGTGATTTCCCTCATCGTGTTGGCGATTGGGGTTGTCCTCGTTTATTTCTTGGCTGTACGCATGGTGAAACCAATTGAGCGTCTGAATCACGCAGTAAATGTAGTGGCGCAGGGGAACTTGAAAGAGACAGTAACGGTTGAGGGAAAAGACGAGATTGCAGTTCTGTCACGTGACTTTAACCAGACGGTATCGCACTTGAAAAATTTGATCGAAGACGTATCTCTGTCGTCTGATCAAGTACAGCGTTTTAGTCAGGAAGTATCTGAAGGTATTAAACAAGCGACGGAAAACATCAACCAAATCGGTTTGTCTATTGCACAGATTTCTGAGGGAGCAGAGGCGCAGGCCACCAGCTCGCAGGATGTCGCGTTGTCAATGAATGATATGGCAGCAGGCATCGTGAAAATCGCGGAGACGTCTGCACATGTTTCAGAGGCTGCCCAGGTAGCAACAGAGCAGGCAGAGCAAGGAACTGCTGTGGTAGAGCAGGCAGTTCGCCAGATGGGAAGCATTGGCGAGGGAACATCGAAGGCGACAGTAGCCATCGAGCAGCTCAACAATCGTTCCAAAGAAATCGAAGGCATTCTCGATACGATCAGTCAGTTAACCTCGCAAATCAATTTGCTTGCCTTGAACGCTTCGATTGAGGCAGCACGTGCCGGCGAGCATGGACGTGGGTTTGCCGTGGTTGCCGGAGAGGTGAAAAAACTGGCGAATCAATCCGAAGAATCCGCATCCAAAATCGCAATGCTGATCGGAGAAATCCAGCAGGATACTCGTCACGCGGTAGAAGTCATGACCGCGGGCAATCAAAACGCTCAGCAAGGTATTCAACTGGTCGAAGAGGTTCGCGAAATCTTCGGGCATATTTTGGAATCTTCCCGTAACGTTGCTGCGCACATTTTGGAAGTATCCGCAGCATCTGAGCAAATGTCAGCAGGCTCCCAACAGGTGAGTGCTTCTGTAGATGAAATGCATAACATTGCAAAACATGCTTCACTCGACGCGCAAACAGTGGCAAGGGCGACCGAAGAGCAACTTCAAGCCATCCAGGAAATTGGCCAGTCTGTCGAGCGTTTGAACGCAGTGGCAGAAGAATTACAGCAAGGAATTGGTAGGTTTACTGTGTAAGAGGCAGCTCGACAGGTTGTAAGTCCTCTTCTTTGAAAGGGGGGATGCCATTAGGGGATGATGGAGTTTGTTTCTGATAACTAAATTCATACCGTTTAACAGGAGGAGAAACCAGATGAAAAAATTTACAAAAACAATCTTGGCGAGCACACTCGCTGCAACTATGCTCATGACAGGTGGAACAGGTGCTTTTGCCGCAACGGCGGTTAAGCCTGTGCCAACCGTAGCTGCTGAAGCTGCTAAAAAACCGCAAACGAAGAAGTTTGAGTCTCGTTTGGACGAAATCATTGCGAGAGGCTATATCCTCGTAGGTACTCCAGGTGACTACAAACCATTTACATATTTGAATCCAAAAACGAACGAATTCGAAGGTTACGATATCGATGCGATGAAAGAATTCGCAAAAAGCCTGGGAGTAGAGGCGCGTTTTGTCCAAACATCTTGGCCAACACTGATGAACGATCTCTTGGCAAATAAATTCGATATTGCTGTCGGAGGCGTTACGCGCAACACAGACCGTCAGAAAAAAGCGCACATGAGCGATCCTTACATTCAGTTCGGTAAAGCTCCACTCATCCGCAAAGAAGACAAGGACAAGTACAAGAGTGTAGCAGACATCAACAAGCCAGAGGTGCGCATTGGTGTGAATCCAGGTGGCACCAACGAAAAATTCGTTCGTGAGCATCTGACAAAAGCAACTGTAACAGTTGAACAAAACAACCTCGACATTCCTGGTCTGGTAGCAAGTGGTAAGTACGATGTGATGATCACAGATACGCTGGAAGCAATTGTGTATTCTAAAGCAGATTCCCGCCTGTATCCAGCTCTGACCGACAACCCGTTCACGAAGAGTGAAAAAGCGTACATGATCCATCGTGGAGACACCATCTTCGCTAACTACCTGGATCTGTGGATGGACGAGATGAAACTGCAAGGCAAGTTCGATGAGCTTTACAACAAATGGGTAAAATAATCCGATAACAGACAAGCAGCCTGATCTTAGGCTGCTTTGTTATTTTTAAAAACGGTAGCATCACAAAATCAGGCAATTTGGGTATATATGCAGTTTGCTTTTTCAGTCATTGCATGGTACGATTACAGCTATGTTCTTTAGGGTGCTACGTACAATCGGGGATAAAAGGGCATGTTCCGGATCGTAAGGAATAGTGCCCTTTTTTTTGAGAATTTTATAGATGAAGGTATTGATAAAGGAGACTGACATTCATTGGCGACTTTTAATGATTTTGGCTTACATCACTCCATTGTTAGAGCGTTGAGCAACATGGGCTTCGAAGAGGCTACAGCGATTCAGGATCAAACGGTTCCTGTAGCACTGCAAGGTCGTGACCTGATCGGTCAGGCACAAACAGGTACTGGTAAAACAGCTGCATTCGGTATTCCATTGATTGAACGCTTGGATGAAACAAGCGGAAATATTCAAGGGGTTGTTTTGACTCCAACACGTGAGCTGGCTGTTCAGGTTGCAGAAGAGATTAATAAAATTGCCCAATTTAAAAACATCTCTGCACTGCCAATCTATGGTGGTCAAGACATCACTCGTCAAATCAAAGCGTTGAAAAAACGTCCACAAATCATCGTAGCAACACCTGGTCGTTTCATGGACCACATGAGAAGAAAAACCATTCGTCTGGATGCCATTGAGGTTGTTATTTTGGACGAAGCAGATGAAATGCTGAACATGGGTTTCATCGACGACATCAAGGAAATCTTGAAAGAGGTTCCAGACAATCGTCAAACCCTGTTGTTCTCTGCTACGATGCCGAGAGCGATCCAAGAAATTGCACAACAGTTCATGAACGAACCAACCATTATTCAAGTGAAAGCAAAAGAAGTAACCGTGCCAAACATTGCACAGGAATACATGGAAGTAGCTGAAAAGCAGAAGTTCGATGTACTGTGCCGTTTGCTGGATATTCACTCCCCTGAGTTGGCTATCATTTTTGGTAGAACCAAGCGCAGAGTTGATGAGCTGTCCGAAGCCCTGACCAAGCGCGGTTATGGTGCAGAAGGTATCCATGGTGACTTGAACCAAGCGAAACGCGACAGCGTGCTCCGCAAGTTCAAGGAAGGTACGATCGAAGTACTGGTAGCGACTGACGTGGCTGCACGTGGCTTGGACATCAGCGGTGTAACGCATGTATTTAACTTTGATATTCCACAAGACTCCGAGAGCTACGTTCACCGTATCGGTAGAACGGGACGTGCTGGTAAAACAGGTCTGGCAATCACGTTTGTGACTTCCCGTGAAATCGACCATCTGCGTCTGATTGAGCGTACAACAAACCGTCGCATGGAGCGCCGTGCGGTTCCTTCGATGGCTGAGGCTTTGGAAGGTCAACAAAAGATGACGGTAGACAAAATTCTCGAAGCATCTGGAAGAGACGATCTGTCTGCTTATAAAACACTGGCAGAGCAATTGCTGGAGGATGTCGATTCCGTAACACTCGTATCCGCAGCACTCAAGCTGTTGACTAAAGAACCAGATATGACTCCTGTTCGCCTGACAGAAGAGGCTCCTCTTCGTGTAGGGAAGAAAAAGCTGCCTCCAAAAGGAAAAGGTGGCTTCGGTTCCGGTTCCGGTTTTGGCGGAAAGCGCCCATCTCGCCCACGCAATGGCGAATATCGTCCACGCGGCGGCGAATCTCGTCCACGCAGTGGCGAATCTCGTCCGCGCAGTGGTGACTCTCGTCCACGCAGCGGTGACTCTCGTCCACGCAGCGGTGACTCCCGTCCACGCGGTGGCGAATCTCGTTCACCACGCAGCTAAGAATCGAGTGGTATTGTAAGCAAAGACTGGTGTGCACTTG